>CAXXFJ010000001.1:0-12910 GCA_963677415.2 Bacteroidales bacterium
GTTTATCGGAGAGTGTGCAGAGGTAAAGGGAGTTATTTCAGGAGATTGAGAATGTGTTTCACTTGAGGAATTAATGCATGAATCCCATCGTTAAGGATAGAATAGTCTGCAAGCGAGTTTCGCTGAGAGTCAGACATCTGATTGTCCATGCGATTGCAGATTTGCTGCCGTGACAAGCCGTCACGATGCATCACACGGGTGAGGCATTGGTCAGCAGGAGCAGAAACATTAATCTTGATATTCACAAACCGATCAATGCCCGACTCGAAAAGAATAGCACTTTCAATGGCAGCCACAGAAGCACTTTGCATATTACACCAAGCTAAAAAGTCGTTTGATACAGCAGGGTGAATAATCCCATTGACTTGATGAAGAGATTGCTTGTTTGTAAAAATTTGTTCAGCCAAAAGCTGTCTATCCAATCGTCCTTCGGCATCATACAGCGCTGTACCAAAGAGAGCGATGAGCCCTGATCTTACTTCTGGATCTTCATCAACTATACGTTTTGACTCAGTATCAGCATTATAAACAGGAACACCCATGAGTCTGAATATATCGGACACGACAGACTTTCCACTTCCAATTCCTCCTGTGAGCCCTATCTTATTCATGTCAATTTCATTTATTAACTGTTGCAAGTGCAGCGGTGAGTTTCTTTCGAGTCACACTCATACTCTCCCCTGCATTGTCATGTTCGGATTCAGCTGTTGGCACTTCTTCTATCAGGCATTCAGCTTCTTCCGGATAGATTCTTACATTAAAGAGATAGCTCGGTATAGACAAAATATTTACTTTCTGCATATTCCCAGTTCGGTCATTCACAAGGTTATGATAGTCTATTGCCAAAGAAAAATCACTCTCTTTCACTAAAGCATACTTACTGAGTACTACACAGTATGTCACCCTTACCTGAGGTGGGAAAGTGACCAGCCGCAGATGTGACGGGAAATTCACGCCAATAACAGGCAATTCAAGGAAAGTTTCAGTAAACGCTTCGACCGGAATACTTACATCAACATAATCAGGCACAAAACGGATCCCGTCAGGAGCTTGCAAAGCTGCCTTGAAAGTCAACGAGTCTTTCACTTGTTCTTTTTGAAAAAGTACAGTAGATGCTTCTTTCAATGTATCCAGAGCCTCATGGCTTCCATATGCAATTACAGAAGGAGGATCGGCTGAAATTTTTCCGTTCAGGCAATATTGTGATTCAAACTGAACCTCAACATTGACGCGTACAGGCAGTTTCTTCTGCTTTTCCAACGAGTAATTGAGAATCAGATTATCGGGTCCGATACTAAGTAGTTTTGTATTCGACTTAAAGCGTTTACGAATCTCTGCATCGTATGTTCGCGATGGAATGGACTTCTTACCAGTCTCATCAAATTCTTCCTTGCTTAAATCTATTTCAATGGGAGAAAAACTCTTCCCGGCCAGAGAGAGAAGTTCCAAACCCTGATCCTGAACTCTCACTTGAAAATAGAGTGGAGGTTGCGAAGTCAGGAGATACTTTTCCGGGAGATTTACATAATTGATAGGAACCTCAAAGGTAGCGTCATAGTTATCTTTGGACTTTTGAGTAAACCAGAGAATAAATGAAAGAAAGACAAAAACAATAAAGGTCAGCAACTCCTTAAAAGAATGACTCTTAAAGAATTTACCGACCTTATTCTCTTCATGAATGAGCGTCTTTGACAGTTCGTCCATTCTCATGGGATCATTTATTTTGTAGTTTGCTGTGCGTCAGCAGAAGATGCATAAATAGAATTACGATCTACAGAAATGCGAACATTGTCGGCAATCTCAATAACAATAACAGTCTCCTTGATATCTTTAATCTTGCCATGGATACCACCGGCTGTAATTACCTTGTCACCAACTGAAAGTCCAGATCTGAACTTGGCAATTTCTTTTTGTTTCTTCTGTTGCGGACGAATCATGAAAACATACATAATAACGACCATTGCAACGATAATGATCAGATTCATTGTACCATTACTTCCTGCAGCTTGCAATAAAATAGTTGAAATCATAATACTTTGTGTTTTAAAAATTAATAGACTCTATAAAATATGCTGAACAAATTAATTCTTCAGCAATCGGTTTTCACTTTTAAGTTTGACTACGATATTATCCAGGACTCCATTAATAAAAGTACTGCTCTTTTCAGTACTATAATCTTTGGCAATTTCCAGAAACTCATTAAACGTCACATTCACCGGAATAGTCGGAAAGTTGATCAATTCAGCTATAGCTACATCCATAATCACGATATCCATCAAAGCGATACGTTCAATATCCCAATTCTTTATGCTTACATTGATCATTTCGCGATACTCTTTCTCATTCTTAATCACATCGCGAAGGAGTTTGCAAGCATAATCCTTATCTTCATCATCTCTGAACATCGGAAGAAGTTCCTGTTCGGCACCCTGCTCGGGATCCATCCGTTTGATAGTCTTCAGCACAAACGTACTGACAATCTCCAGATCGTCATTCCAATAGATAGACTTCTCTTCCAGAAAAGCAGTCAGATCATCATCTACAAATAGAATATTTTTGCATATCTTGCGCCAGAATTCCTGATCAGTCTTAAATGAGTAGTCCGTCGACTTCATATATTCCTTATATAGATCCGACGAAGTGATCTTTGCCAGCATACTTTTCAGAAAGTTCTCATCCCAAGTGATACATTTCTCATCCACATACGCATTGAGATCCGTATTCTTTGCCATCAGATCTGCAAACTTATTATCAATAAAACGAGTGTTAGGAGCCAGCTCATCAGTCGTTGCCATTAGTTTAATTCTCCCATATTCAAGACGGCGACGAGCAAAAGTAGTCAGTTCGACGATCAGATGTAATAATGCGTTATACAACTCGTATGATTTCTCAAGGCTAAAAAGAAGTTCCTTCTGAGCAATTGAAGGATTTGAGTTTCCACCCTGATAAAACGAATATAGGATTTGTACCGTTTTGATTCTAATAAGTATTCTATTGATCATCTTTAAAATAGGTTCATTTGAAATGCAAAGATACAATATTTTATTCTTTGAGACTCATTCTTACAGAGAATTCAATGTTCTCCTGGAAATATAGCCCTCACAAGCATCTCCCTTAGCAACTCCAGATACTACTTGAAACAATTACACTGAAATACTCAACTACAAAAAGAGGCCTTGAATTTTCATTCAAGGCCTCTCCTTAAAAATATTAATAAGAGCGCTTATTCAGCATTGTATCTGAAACGTATATACTGCTCATTGTTCGGACCTTCCAACCTCAAAAGATAGATACCAGACTCGCCCAATCCTGTAAACGAAGTAGTCGTTGTCACAGCGTCCTTACTGAATGTCTTGTATTCATCCATAATCGTCTGCTTCAATACTCCATATACATCATATACCTTCAATGATACCTGTCCTGGTTTAATCACATTATAAGTCATAGTCACCGGAGTGCTTCCCGATACCGTTGTCGTACTCATAGTCAGTTTCATATTCTCCATGTCAGCCTGAGAAAGGTAATCATCAAACTGATCGACACTCTCATACTGTTTGATGGAAAAGTTCTTTGCTTTTCCAAGTGCCAGTACAGCATCACTTGCGAAAGTACCACCAGTAAGATACAAACCGATCGCGATATTATCATCCAAACCATTACCGGAGAGGAAGCTAATCTTCAATGGATCAGACAGAAATTCCCACCAGAAGAGGTTATCGTACGAATAATAAGCAGTCAGATAATCGGGAGCATAGAAGTTAAGACGAAGCTTGATAAAAACCTGCTGAGCTATGTTTTCATTATCCATCTTCTTGTATTCGTAATTGTATCCCCAACGATAACTCAAACGACCACCTTCAAAAGATCCCATACCATACGATATCTCCGGAGAGTTAGGCGATACCTGACCATCCAGCAACGTACGGAGCATGATACCCATATACGTGCCGCGTCCGGAATTTGCAATAGAGTCAATCTTCATTGACACTTCAATCGGCTTAGTGGGGTCGAACCCTCTCTTGAATAGATAGCTGGTCACGTCAATATGCTTCATAACCTGCTGTTGAGTCGTTATAAACGACAGCGACTCAATCGAATTCGTCAGTTTAAGTTTGATGGTATCCAGCGCTGATTTCTTTTCAGACAATGTAAGATAAGGAACCTGCATACTGTCCAACTGAGTCTTGTATCGGTTGATCAACGTATCCTGATTAAAAACTTTTATTTTCGGATAATTTAGAATGATGGAATCCATGGAAGCCAGCATGACAGAGTCAGTCGTTGTAGGGTAAATGCTCTGAATAGAGTCAAACGTGATCTTTTCTTCATCAGTCATCAGGTTCAAATCCACCTTTTCATCCGGGAGAACATACTTAGTCGAATCTAAAGTAAGACCTGCATAAGGCTCCTTACTTGCTACACTAAATAGAATCTTGAAACCCAACAGGTTAAAGTCTGCATCATTAGCCACAAATTTCAGGAGGTTCTTGCCCTGACTCAACAAAATCTTATCCGTGCCACCTTTCTTCCAATCCGAACCATTCAGTCCTTTTGTGATGGAAAGATTCATAATCTGAACGACTCCGTTGACCTGAACCTCAATACTCTTGTTAGCATTTTTACATGCAGCAACAGGAGAGATGGTATAATAACCGGCACGCGGAGCATACACTGTATACGACACCCAATCGCCCGCTTGAATATTAGTTATATACGGGAAACCGCGCACTGCCTTACCGGTGGTGCGATCCAGATAACCAATACGTTCTGTCCAGAAGCCTTGACATTCATTCCAAACCACAGCTCCGTTCGCATCTTTCGAAACTTTAAACACGAGTTCCTGTGCGCCTCCTGTATAAGTAGCTGTATCATTTTTGGTCAAGAAAGCAATGTCAATCGCAGTCCCGGCAGACCCGCCTACCTCAGCACGTGTGGTATCCTTCGCATATCCCGCTGCTTTCGTGTATTTTATCCGCTCATCACGGAACAGATACGATTCAGCACCTGCAACATACATCTCAGATGTCGTAATGGTGGTCGGAGCACTATTACCCAAAAGCCGCGATTTATTACCTACTCCAACCCCACCCCAGTTGTATTCCCAGCTACCAATAAATATAGGAAACTTCTTACTTATACTCAGATTCTTTGTCACAAACTCTTCTCCCCATACGAGATTAGGTTCAACCGGAACCTGCATATTTTTTAGTTCCCATCCGAAAGGAGCAGAAGTGTTAGCCGTCTTCGGCTTAGACTTTCCGTCAGACACATTCAGTGAATAGTCGGTTGTCATTGTATAGCCGGCTATCGTACAAGTCAGTTTGATGGTAGTTACCCCTTCACGGAGACCGGTAATATGCACAAATTTACGCCACTCTTCAGCATCGTTAGCAATCTGACCAGAGGTGGCGGCCTTCTCCCAAAAATAGACATCGGCAACCGTCTTATCCACTGACTCGGCTTCGACTGTAAAATATTCGCCCAATGCATGGCCAAACACCTTTGTGATATCAATATCTTTGGATTTATTTGGTTTCAGGTACGAGGCAAATTCCGCGTCCACAGTCTCATCACCCAATACCTCGTAAGGCAACTCAATATCAGTAACAGCCAGATTATCAAATAACATGACAGTAGGCACAGGATTATCAGCATGATCGGCCAAATGTCCGCAAGCACCAATACCCATATATGCTTTCCCACTTAATTGTAATTTTACAACTTGGTCAATCTTCACCCAAGGAGCACCCTCTACATCATCTCTATGATAACATGCCACATACAAACCTTGGCGAATAAACTTCATCCAGCGCGGGAAAGGCGTTGTCTGAGTTGATGTATTCATATTTGACTGCCGGCAACCTCCTGGTGTTTCACAACCACCTCCGTTAAGACGACGGACGTTAAAGCAAACCTGACCATTACTCGTATATTTAGTCTCCTCATACACCATGGACGCATTATTTGACAGCCCGGATCGGAGCATGATAAAACCTTTCTGAGATTTATCCTTCAGAACTTCAGCATCCATGATACGAGTCACTACCTGTTTATCTTCATCTGTCTGGAAATAGATGAAACCAAACTGGTCATCAGAGTCCCATACATTATTTCCATACGATTTCAGATAATACTGCCCTGTCACCGAATTGTAGCACCAATCTGTCTGTGGAGTGATATTGCCTACATCTTTAAATGCCCATCCTTCGGGAAGAGGACTAGTGGTACCTGTGGGCATCGGACGTGGGATACGATTGATATCGAAAGCATCCACTTCCAGAGCGGCAAAAAGAAATAGCACCGCTGTAGTAAAGAAATTTAAGAGTTTGAAATTTTTCATAGTCTAAATAGTTAATATAGTGTGTAAAGCTACAAATAATATTTTGGATCTTCAAAGTTTAAACAAGGCATTAAATTTAGATTTAACCTATTTTATATTTACAGCGATAGGTCTGCATTCAAAATGGAACTAAAGTCTTTACATTTCTATACAATAAGTATAAATAGTTTTACACGTGACACCTTATCATTAACGCATCTGAATAGTAATGACCCGCCTAACATCATTTAAAGTGACTCCAATCTCCAAACAACACACTCTCTCGCAAATACAATAATCCACTATTTTCTCTTTATATATACCCAAACACCCCTTGTCAAACAACTTTGCTAAGATCTCTGCCCTCAAAATCAGAGATTGCTTTTCTCCATTCTTCAGAAATGACTGTGGATATCCGCTTTTTAACATCAAAGCAAACCACCACTGTTTCGCAAAAGCTCTTCACCTCATGCGTTTCCATTTCAATCAGTCGTTGATTCAACTTGAAGCTTTTATGGCCCATTTGCACCACAGTCGTTTCTACAGCCACATTTTCTTTCGGATAAACAGGCACATAGTAGTTCACATTATTTTTGGCAACAACCACTCCCATATCCTTATGCGCATTCATACCAGGAATGACATCATTAAAATAATATGTCTTTCCCAGATCAAAAAACGTTAAGTACACCCCATTATAAACGAGACCCATCTGATCAAAGTCACTAAAACGCAACTGAATGGGAACCATATGCTTAAACTTTATCTCTTCCATAGTCTATATATTTAGCAGCAAAGATAATCATTTTCCTAACTGAAGCATCATCCGAAAGTCTTGAAAATCAATCTTCCATCTTAGTCAGGTCAAATTCCAGTCCGGTAGTTTTATCCTTCGGTTTCGGTAATTTCATAGCAGCAATCTCAGCCTTGCAGGCATCCACCTGCGTCTGAGTCATTGTATAGGTATATGCTCCATAATCATCAATTGTAAAAGATCCAATATAGAAGAAACCCCATTTCTGAAAAAAGTCTGTCAAGTCTGTCTTACTTACCTGACAAGCCTTCTTCACAAAGTTCAACTGATACTCTGTCAGATTGTGCGATCCAGTCTTCAATGCCGGTTCTAGTTCCTCCGTATGACGCAACAACTCGTACAAATCAGGATAGAAATCCTTATATCCCCCTTTCTCTGATGCGAAGTACAATTGCAACTGCCAGAATGGAACCAAACGTCGGAACACATCCTTGTCTTGCAGATAGGAGATATTCCTTCCAATGATAGAATCACGAGCCGGCTGATAATAAGGAGTCAAACGACTTTTTACGCCAAAAGATCTTGTCACATACATCGACACAATATTATTGCTGGTCTCCCCCAGACCACCCCAAGACAAATACTTACGCAACTGATGCACGTGTCCCACCTCATGACTGAATCCCCAGCAAGGATCACCGGAAATCACCACTTTCGGGTCAGCAACCAATTTCATTACATCATACTTGTAAGCCACACCATTTCCATCACGAAACATGTAATACGCATGGTTTACACGTGCCAGAATCCGGTTATCAGGCACTTTCTTATATTTTTCCAAACCTATGATACGATATTGTCGGGTCACCAGTGAGTCATAGTTACTGATCAACTCTACCCCTCTTCCATAGGCATATTGTTTCAACCCTGATACAGGATACATCACCTGAATATGTCTACCGCGGCAATCCAGTATGGGGCCTACTGCACTATCCAGCAATTGGTTAAAGTCCTGGTCATTATTTTTGGTAATATCAAAATAGCCATTCACGGCAGCCAGAGGGAAATGCACTTTAACCACGTTCTCTTTCGCTGGCGTCTCCGAGTAATAATTCAGATACGCAAGCCCATCCCATGAAGTATTATTAATTACATTCATACCATTTTTCAAAGCAAAGCCCACGTTCTCTATCCCCCAGCTATCCGGATTAGTCAATCGAGGTATCCACAAACTCAACTGTTTGCCCTTCCCAAGATTATCCACAATAACTACATGTTTTCCTTTTGGAAGATAAATACCGGTCATATTCTCATATTGACTGTATCCGTCGCCAATATGAAGCTCTTCTCCTAGTGTGGAAGGATTCTTATATGCTTTATAGCCAGCCAAACGGTAGTCCAGAGAATACTTACCTGAAAGAATCTGAGTTGCAAGGGTTTTGACAAACAAATTAGATATCTTATCTACCTTTTTCTGTGTAATACCCGGTTTTAAAGTAGTCATCAGTTTATCAGCAAAGATTGAAAAAGCAGAATCTACCTCAGTCGTAGCTTTGAAGAATTCCATCTCCACACAGCTGGCAAAACCATTACCGTCACCAACCCCCGATTTCACAATCAGACGAATGCTTTCCGGATGGACTAATCCCCCATCAAAAGAAATGCAAGACGCACTACTTGATCCACCAAAATTGAAAGAGCTGTACGAAGTAAAGTCCGTTTGTCCCTTCAGCTTATACTGCACGTCCACCTCTTTGAAACGTCCGTTAACACCATCCTGCCTCGGATTATAAATAAGGTAGTCGATCTTATCCGCATCCTTAAAATTGTATGTCAATGTGATTGGAAAATAAGACGCACTGCTGTTATCATAAGCAGAGTGATACATCGTAGCAAAGTCTCCGTCAAAAGACTTTTCGATACTCTCTATTCTTCTGTTATTAGAGGTAGTCGTTGCATTGGATACCGCAACTTTTGTATCCCCTTTTACGTAATCAGCTAAGCTATTTCCACTTTGCTTTATCTCCTGCGGATTCCATTTGCAGCTTTGTGACACAGCAGTAGCAGTAATCACAAGAACAGCAAGCAATAAAAGTCTTTTTCTCATTCTCAATGTTTTATTAAAGTATTATTATCAACACATATATCTAGCATACTACTTGCCAAATGCATAATCATTTGATAAGTAAAACAAAATTAGTATATTCATTTCAAAACACCGTACATTTCCATACAAATCTCTTGCAATACCATACATACAATAAACAATGAGAATAAAATTACTGGACACCTTAATTATTGGGGATTCAGTGATGGCTATTATCGTTTTCATAACGGCTATTGAGGACCAACATTGGATACTATGGTGGCGTGAACTATGGACATGGCTATTATGGTCAGGGATTTCATGGCGGTAGATGGAAAGACAAGCACTTTGAGTATAATACAGCTGCTATGAACGTAAATAGAAACGTTGTACACAACACGTATGTAGATCGTAAATACATCCGAAAGAATAGCTCAAAAAATCGCCCCAGCTACAATGGACCAGGCGGTGAAAAAGCAATGCCAAATGCAAGAGAACGGGTCGCAATGGGCGAAAAGCACTCACAACCTACGTCAGCACAAGCAAATCGACAGCAAGCTGCCAGTAAAGATCGAAGTCATTTTGCCTCGGAGAATAAAGGACACCCGGCAAACACGACAGTAAAAAAATCGGAAGTACGAGGTTCTTCACAGCCAGCCAGCCAGCAACAGAAAAACAAGCAGCAAGTTACACAACAGCAGCAAGGTCGTCAACAGCAGCAGCAAAAAGTAAGCAAAAAGCAATCTCAACAGCGGCAGTCTCCTCAAAAGAATAATAAAGGCCAAAAACGATAAGAATACAAAAGAGTAAGAGAGAAATAAACAGGATGACGGCAAGCAGATTATCCGTCCCGCTTGCCGTCATTTTGCCATCTCTTTGCTGCTTCATATTTCTCCTGCTGAAGCATCATCCAAAAATTCGTCAGAATCAATCTTTCATCTGAGTCAGGTCAAATTCCAATCCGGTGGTTTTATCCTTTGGTTTCGGTAATTTCATTGCAGCAATCTCTGCCTTGCAGGCATCCACCTGCGCCTGAGTCATTATATAGGTGTATGCATTATTATAGGTAGCGATATCTTTCGTTGAAAATTTCCCCACATAGAAGAAGCCCCATTTATCGAAAAAATCCGTCAAATCCGTCTTACTTACCTTACACGCCATTTTCACAAAGTTCAGCTGAAACTTTGATAGCCCTGTCCTCCTATTGAGTTTCTTCCAAGAAGGATTTTCATCTACTGTATGTCGCAACGTCTCATACAAATCAGGATAAAAATCCGGATATCCACCTTTCTCTGAAGCAAAAAACAATTGCAACTGCCAAAACGGAACCAAGCGTTGAAAGACATCTTCATTTTGTAGATAAGATTTATTTTTACCGATGCTGAAAGCACGAGCTTTCTGATAATAAGGAGTCAAACGACTGACAATACCAAATGATCTTATCACATACATAGTAACAAGATTGTTACTCGTCTCACCCATACCACCCCAGTTAAAATAAGGTTGAAGTTGATGCACATGACCGACCTCATGACTGAACCCCCAGCAAGGATCACCACTAATTACAACATCAGGATCAGCCACGTTCATCATGACGTCATTTTTGTATGACACACCATTATCATCACGGTACATGTAATATGCATGGTTTACACGAGCCAAAATGCGATTATCAGGCACCTTCTTATATTTTTCAAAACCCATGATACGATACTGACGGGTCACCAGTGAGTCATAGTTGTTGATCAACTCAACACCGCTTCCGTAAGTATATTTTTTCAAAGCAGATACAGGATACATCACCTGAATATGTCTTCCGCGGCAATCAAAGATTGGCTTACCGCATTATCCAACATTCTGTTAAAGTCCTCATCCTTATGTTTGGTAATATCGAAGTACCCATTCACCGACGCAAGAGGGAAATGAACCTTCACCACATTCTCTTTCTCTGGAGTCTCCGAGTAATAATTCAGATATGCAAGTCCGTCCCATGAAGTATTGTTTATCACATTAATACCATTTTTCAAAACAAAGCTAACGTTCTCCACACCCCAATAATCCGGAGTAGTCAATCTCGGTATCCACAAACTCAATTGTTTACCTTCAGCCAGGTTATCCACGATGACCACATGTTTTCCTATAGGCAAATAAATACCGGTCATATTCTCATATTTGCTGTATCCATCGCCTATGTGAAGCTCCGCTCCAATTGTAGATGGGTTCTTATACGCTTTATAATCTGCCAAACGAAAATCTAAGGAGTAGCTGCCTGAAAGAATTTGAGTTGCCAAAGCGCGAACAAATAAGTTCGAAATAGTATCAATCTGTTTCCGTTTAACTTTAGGTTTTAAAGTAGTCATCAGTCTATCAGCAAAGATTGAAAAAGCTGGATCTGCACCAACCTCAGACTTGAAAAACTCCATCTCCATACAGCTGGCAAAGCCCTGTCCGTCAGCAGAAGAATTGGCTGAGCCAGAGTGAACAACAAAACGAATGCTCACCGGATTAATCAGAGGCTCAGAAAAACTGATACAGGAAGCGTCTGTTGATCCTCCAAAATCAAAAGAACGGTATGAAATATAATCCGCTTGTCCCTGTAACTTATACAAGACTTCCACCTCTTTAAAACATCCGTTCTTTACCGACTGACGTGGAGTATAAACAAAATAATCAATCCGATCCGCATCCGTGAAGTTTAATGTCAATGTAATAGGGAAATAATGACTACCTTTATTATTGTAGTTGGAATGATACATAGTAGAAAAATCCCCATCATAAGATTTCTCTATACCTTCTTTTATTTGATAAGAAGAGGCATCTGCGCTGGATACAATAATCTTTGTATCTCCTTTGACAGAATCAGCATAGTTCTCCTCCGACAGAATTTCATTGTGGCTTTCCGGCGGGATGCATGAAGTGATTGATAAAACAAGAACTGCAAGGATAAATATATTTTTCATAATCATAGATTTTACGACATAAAAGTACTATACCTTGTTCTTCTTTCAAAATTTTATTCCAATATTTACATACTATCGCATCAAAATATCCCCAACAGCTTTCAAAGATAATTATCTGTTTATTTGTTTATATACTAACATTCTCTACATTTGCATCCTATATAAACCATTATATGAAAAACAACATCATGACAAACAAAAAACTAAGAATGCTATCAATACTACTGATCCTTTCAGGAAGCCTCTTTGGACAGCAAAACACAGAATGGAAATTAGTATGGAGCGATGAGTTCAACACAGAAGGTAAGTTGGACTCCTCTGTTTGGAACTATGAAAATGGATATGCCCGCAATGAAGAAGCCCAGTGGTACCAGTCGGATAATGCCAACTGCTCAGGCGGGAATCTTATCATCGAAGCCCGGAAGGAAAAAGGACGAAAGAATCCACTTTATGAGGCAGGCAGCAGAGACTGGCGCAAGAAGCGTGAATTCATCGAATATACCTCCTCGTCTGTAACAACAGCCCGAAAGAAGGAATTTCTCTACGGTCGATTCGAAGTGAAAGCCCGCATACCGGTGGCAAAAGGCTCATGGCCTGCTATCTGGACTTTGGGAAGCGGCATGCAATGGCCATCTTGCGGAGAGATTGATATCATGGAGTATTACCACATCAAAGGCGTACCCCACATTCTGGCCAATGCAGCCTGGGGAAAAGACAATCGCTATGATGCCATGTGGGACAGTGAGAAAATACCTTACACCCATTTCACGGACAAAGACAGCAAGTGGGCC
>CAXXFJ010000002.1:0-198296 GCA_963677415.2 Bacteroidales bacterium
TTCCTTCAGATATCTTTACTGAAAGAAGATTATCATATCCTTGAAATGCAGATCTACCAAGGGAACTGACTTGATATGTCACACCATCATAGGTAATGTCGGAAGGAATCAAGAGGTTGCCGGACAGGAATTCAACATCCTGTTCTGCTACACTCACAGATTCCCCTTCTTCATCCAAGACATAGCTAATACCATCAACAACAAAAATGGGCTTTTCTTCTGTATCACTTGTTCTAGTTACGGATGACAGGATTATATTCTCATGTTCTGAAGGAGTACTGAGCATTATCTTCTCTCCGAACAGGGTATAATTAGCAGGGATTTCATCATCATTTGAGGTGGATAATGAACAACTCTCAAGCTTGGAATCAAGATCCTCGTCTTGCTCAACTACATTTTTAAATTTTCGCCACCATTCAGCTTTGATATATGTTACTTGTGATCCTTTCGGTACATATAATATACAGGAAGCTTTCTCAATATTGGAAAAAGAAAATCTGATTCTGGGAGGTTTTTTATTTAGAGAGAATATTGATTTCAGATTCACACAGTCCTGAAAGGCTAGTACTCCAATCAATTTCAGAGTCGAAGGTATCGTTAGTGAACTTAAAGAGGTACAGCCACTGAATGAGTGTGCTCCTATCCATATTACCCCTTCTGGTACGATAATTGAGGTAAGAGAGTGACAATTAGCAAAAGATTCAAATCCAATCGACTTAACACTGGATGGAATAGCAATGGAAGTAACTTTCTCACAATCTTTAAATGCCTGACTCGATATGGCTTTAGTGCCCTTTTTGATTATTACCGGAGTTCTATTTTCTTCTGTTCCTTCAAAATATTTGTAGGCTAACTTTCCAATATATAATAATCCAACAGGCTGATTTAGAAACCAAAATGTGCCTTTAAAAGCATCAACACCAACTGAGATAACCTTTTCAGCTCCAAAAACTGAGTCAAGATTATTGCAATTTTCAAAAGCAGAATCTCCTATATAGATAACACTTGAAGGAATTTTGATTGAAGTCAGACTGTTACAATAAGAAAATGCAGAAACATCTATAGAAAGTAACCCTTCCGGAAGAGTCAGGGAAGTAAGTGCTCTGCAAAATGAAAAGGCACAAGTCCCTATTGAAGAGACTTTTGAGTGGAAAGTCACCGAGGAGAGCGCTGTACAATGATCAAAAACGCGATCTCCTATCAAAGTGACTCCAGAGGGAATCGTTACAGACAAAAGTGCTCTACAGCATGTGAAAGCTCCATTTCCTATCAAAGAGACACTCTGTGGAATAGTTATTGATGTTAAGTTGATACAATATCCAAAAGCATGATCACCAATCGAATATATACTTGAAGGGATTATTACGGAAGTAAGGTCATTACAGTCCTTAAAGGAGTCTCTGTCTATCTCAGTAACTATGTATTGCACTCCTTCGTATGTAACTCTCGAAGGGATGACTATATCTCCGGGAAGATAATAGCTTTGCTTTCCCAGGCTTACAGATAAACCTTCACCATTTGTATGAAAGGTCAAATTATCTACCGAAAATGATATCATGTATTATACATCAGACGATTAATCACACAAAAATAAATTAAATATTCAACAATAAAACTTTTAAACAGATTTTACCACGAATGATGTGCAAAAATACTCAATATTTTGTGTAGCCCAAACAATGTTGACAAAAAAACACAATCAGTTTGCGTTGAATTGTCATATATAAATACAATACAACTCATTCAGAAGGTCGAAAATCTGCATTGAAATAGATGAATGGCTTGTTGAGGTAATTAAAAAGCAGAGCGAATCTCTTTTATATCAAGGATATGAACTAATCTGCAAAAACATGGTGACAAGACTTCAAAAAGCCTTTACGTCGGATATTGACATTATTTCATCAGGATAACAAATCATGAATATTTCCACACAGAATAGATACTATATGTCGTTAATCTCGAAGATAAAATAGAATAATGAGATGCATAATGTTATTATGTAATCTTTTTGTTATATATTTGCGCAGTAATGATTTCATATTGATTCAACGAAAACAATTCGAATTTTAGATATCAACAGGTTTTGATCTTTAAATAATCGAATAGGAATTATTACCCCCTGGTAAGCGACTGGTAACTCGAAGTCATTTGGAATATTAACTCAGAAAACAAGTATGGCACTTATCAATGACAACTTCTTAAAACTACCGGAGAATAGTTATTTCCCAGATATTACTAAAAAGGCGAATGCGTATAAAGTGGTTCACCCTCTTGCGAGTATCATTAACTTGGGAAACAGTGATGTTTCTTTGCCTCTTTCCAGTGAGGTTATTAGTGCTATGCTAAAGGCTACAGAGGAAATGTCACATGCTGTTTCTTTCAAAGGGTATGGACCCGAGCAAGGATATCGTTTTCTTATTGATAAGATTATAAAGTTTGATTATGAGTCCCGAAAGGTTTATCTGGAGCCTGATGAAGTGTTTATCAGTAACGGATCGAAAAGTGACATTGCCAATTTTGGTGAGATATTAAGTAAGGATAATCGTATTGCTGTGATGGATCTGGCTTTTCCTGTATACGTGGACAGTAATGTAATTGGATGCAGAGCAGGAGAACCGGGAACTGACGGACGTTGGAATAACATAGTCTATATTCCTTGTACATCGGAAACTGATTTCATACCTGAACTTCCATCACAGAAGGTTGACATCGTGTATCTCTGTTTTCCCAATAATCCAACAGGTACAGCATTAAATAAACGCCAACTGAAGGTTTGGGTAGATTATGCGATCAAGAACAATGTATTGATCTTTTTTGATGCTGCCTATGAGGCTTTTATCACGGATCCGAATGTGCCGCATAGCATCTACGAGATCAAAGGAGCTAAAAAGGTGGCTGTAGAATTCAAAAGTTTCTCTAAATCCGCCGGGTTTACAGGTGCAAGATGTGGATATACGGTTGTTCCTAAGGAGCTGATCGCCTATTCAAAAATGGATGGCACACCTGTCATGCTTAATGGATTATGGAAGAGAAGACAATTGACAAAGTTTAATGGTACACCTTATATAATACAGAAAGCAATTGAAGCGGTTTATTCTCCGAAAGGAAGAGAGGAAGTACATGAACTTGTCAAGGATTATATGACGAACGCTATACATTTGCGTGAAGCGCTTGAGAATATCGGACTAAAAGTCTTCGGGGGAATAAATTCGCCATTCGTCTGGTTTAAGGCCCCGGATGGTCTTTCATCCTGGAAAATGTTTGACCGACTTCTATACGAAGTGAATGTAACAGGAACTCCTGGTGTTAAATTTGGTCCTGGTGGCGAGGGTTATATTCGACTTTCTGCATTAAATGACCGTAAAGAGATATTACAAGCAGTAGATAGATTCAGTAAATGGAAGCCCTAAGGGGTGATCCATATTTGCTTGAACAACTACAAAATAGAGAAATAAGGGATTTTTGCAGGCATGATTGAATTGCCAGTAAATAATTGTTGATAAATTAATCCCTTCAGAGCCGTCTTCTGCGTGAGCAGCGGACGGCTTCCTTTTTTGAGAAATTTCAATCTGTTACAAATTACATTATTATTCTTTCAATTTGAAACAGAACTTCAATACTAAAATTTCATATTGCTATTAGTTACATAATTGTAGCAACATTATGATATTATTTATTGCCAATACCTGACATTATGTATTACTTTGCATTCGAAATGGTAGAATAATGATAGTATTAATTGAATTGTATTAGTGTAAACGTAAAAAGTAAATCAAATGAAAAAGATCTCTATTTTAAAAGTAACCTTACTAGCTGTAGCAGTAGGTATGTCGGCATCAGAGAATGTAAAAGCTCAAAGTGTGAATGTGGGTGCTGATTTAGTTAGTTCGTATGTATGGCGCGGAGTATTTCAGGGCAATGCAGGTCCTGCGTTTCAACCAACATTGTCTTTAACTACAGGAAATTTTACAGTTGGGGCTTGGGGTTCCACAGATTTTAATGCTGCCAAAGAATTCGATCTTTATGCTGGTTATTCCATTGGCAACCTCAGCTTGACTGTTACAGATTATTGGTGGGAAGGTCAGGGAGTCGGTAAATACTTTGATTACAAAGATAATACGACTAACCATTGGTTTGAGGCTTCTTTGGGATACAACTTTGGAGAAACTCTTCCTTTAAGCCTTACCTGGAGTACAATGCTACTTGGTAAAGACAAAGATTCTAATGGTGACGCTATGTATTCATCGTATTTTGAAGCAAAGTATTCAACAAAAGTTGAGGATGTAGCTGTTGATTTAGGATTGGGCGTCGTTCCTTTCAAAAGCGACCTATATGGATGTAGTGATTTAGCTGTTACTAATGTCTTCGTAAAAGGGACCAAAGAAGTTAAATTCACAGACTCTTTTTCACTACCTGTTTATGTTCAGGCTATATTTAACCCAAGAGCAGAACAAACTCATCTGGTAGTGGGTGTGACATTTTAAATCATTATTCTATCATTTCTGTATAGGATTATTAAACTGGATCTATAAAATTAATTTCTTATGAAAAAGATTGAAGCAATTATTCGTAAAACAAAGTTTGACGACGTAAAGGAAGCACTTGAAGCTGTCGATATAGAATGGTTCTCTTACTATGAAGTAAGAGGAGTAGGAAAAGCTCGCCAGGGGCGTATTTACAGAGGTGTTGTGTACGACACAAGTTATATCGAACGTATTTTGATTTCTATTGTAGTGCGTGAAAAGAATGTTGATAAAACCATAAAGGCTATTCAGAAGTCTGCATATACCGGTGAAATTGGAGATGGCCGTATTTTTGTTATCCCAGTGGAAAATGCAATCCGGATTCGTACCGGAGAAAGTGGAGATATCTCTCTTTATAACGCGGAACAGGAAAAATAATCAGGTTCAAATAAATTTATAACGTCTTCCAGGTATTTAGTATAATCATTAAAGAAGTATGAATATGTTTAAGAAATATAGCTTCGCAAAGTATGCAAAAGCAACTTTGCCCCTCCTTGCACTTTGTGCAACAACTGCGATGGCACAAGATGCCGAAGCAACAATGACTCCAGCCGAGAGTATAGTAGACTTGGCGAAATCATTAGATACTGTATGGATGCTGCTTGCAGCAGCACTGGTGTTTTTTATGCAACCAGGATTCGCTTTGGTCGAGGCTGGTTTTACCCGCACAAAAAACACTTCTAATATTTTAATGAAGAACTTGATGGACTTTGTCATAGGTTCATTGGGCTTCTGGGCAATAGGATTCGGACTTATGTTCGGTGTAGGTTCATTTGTCGGAACACCACACTTTTTTGATCTTTCCTTCATGGAGACAGGTCTACCTGTTGAAGGTTTTCTGATATTCCAAACAGTGTTCTGTGCTACAGCCGCCACTATTGTGTCTGGAGCAATGGCTGAACGTACAAAATTTTCCATGTACTTGGTTTATTCCTTATTAATAAGTCTGATTGTGTATCCAGTATCCGGTCACTGGACTTGGGGTGGTGGTTGGTTGATGAATGGCGAAGCAACTAGTTTTATGATGACTACTTTCGGAACTACTTTCCACGATTTCGCAGGTTCTGCTATCGTTCACTCTGTGGGCGGTTGGATTGCTCTCATCGGAGCTATTATCCTCGGCCCGCGTATTGGTAAATACAAAGCTGGTCGTTCAATGGCAATACCTGGTCATAGCTTGACTCTCGCCTCATTAGGAGTATTTATCTTATGGTTTGGATGGTTCGGATTTAATCCTGGTTCACAGTTGGCTGCTTCAGGTGAAGCAAACCGCACAGCGATCTCTCATATCTTCCTGACTACAAACTTAGCAGGTGCAGCGGGTGCTTTAGCTTCTATGATGCTTGCATGGATTAAATACAAAAAACCTTCTTTGTCTTTGACATTAAATGGTGCTCTTGCCGGATTGGTTGGTATTACAGCTGGTTGTGACCTGGTTTCTCCTGTAGGTGCAGTGTTGATCGGTTTGATCTGCGGAACTATAATGGTCTTTTCTGTAGAATTTATCGATAGAGTACTAAAAATTGATGACCCTGTTGGTGCATCTTCAGTTCACGGTGTTTGCGGTACTTTAGGTACTATTCTGACTGGTTTCTTTGCTACTGAAAGTGGTCTATTTTATGGTGGAGGAACAGACTTATTATTGGCACAGATTTTCGGAGCTCTCGTTATTGCATTCTGGGCAATAATAGCAGGGTTTATCATCTTCAAAGGTTTGGATATCGTACATGGATTACGAGTTGATAAACGGATTGAAGAAGAAGGTCTGGATATCTACGAACACGGAGAAAGCGCATATAATTAATAATTGTTGACTGAGTTAATCTCTGGGGCTGTCTGATGCGTGAGCATCGGGCAGCCTTCTTTTATATCTGACTTCATTAGTGGAGATTAAATTATTTTGAAACATTTGTGTTAAAAGACTAATCAATAGCGGAACAGGCCTCGAAGAGAATGATAATCCTAATCCTTTTGCTATAAATCGTTAATATGCGCTTAATTTATTACTTCATCAAGAATTAATTATTTCTTTGCATCCGGTATTATAAAACACATATTCAACATGAAAAGACAATTCTTAGGTCTCATTTCAGCTCTTATCCTATCAGGAAGTGCATTTTCTTCTTCTGGGCAAGAGATTACGGAGGGCAAGTTTGCCGCTTCGAATGAATCACTACAACAGTATCAATATCCTGAATGGTTCAGGGATGCAAAGTTTGGAATCTGGGCCCACTGGGGACCTCAGGCAGTGCCACGTCAAGGCGACTGGTATGCTAAGAAGATGTATCAAGAAGGCGATGCAGACTACAATTATCATGTAAAGAATTACGGTCATCCATCTGAGTTTGGTTACAAGGATATTATTCCATTATGGAAAGCGGAACGATGGAATCCTGAGCAACTAATGAAGCTTTACAAAAAGACGGGGGCAAAGTATTTTGTGAGTATGGGTACGCATCATGACAACTTCTTTCTTTGGAATTCTAAGATTCATCGTTGGAACTCTGTGAACATGGGTCCTCACAAGGATGTGGTTGGCCTATGGCAGAAGGCGGCAAAGAAAGAAGGCCTTCGTTTTGGCGTTTCCGAACATTTGGCAGCCAGTTATACCTGGTTTCAGACTGCCTACGGCGCGGATAAGAAAGGCGATAAGATGGGTGTGCTCTACGATGGCAATGATCCACAATATGCAGATTTATATCATGGAAAAGCAGCTGATGATGATAAGGGCTGGCTGACAACTAATCCAAAGTGGCATCAGGAATGGTTTGAAAGGATCAAAGAGCTCGTGGATATGTATCAGCCTGATCTGCTATATTCGGATAGCAAGATGCCTTTTGATGCAGTCGGACAAAGTCTGGTGGCACATTATTACAATCAGGATATGGTAAAGAACAAAGGCAAACTGGAAGCTGTCTATACATGTAAAGAGCCATCCAACGGACGGTTTGCACAGGACATAGAACGGGGCGTTGCCGATACCCTCAGCAAATATCCATGGCAGACTGATACTTCCATTGGCGACTGGTATTACCGCACCGGACAGAAATACAAAACAGCCGATGAGGTGGTTCAGATGCTGATTGATATCGTCAGCAAAAATGGCAACCTGCTCATAAATGTGGTTCAAACGCCGGAAGGTGATCTCGAGCCGGATGTATTGGAGATCCTGGATGGCATTGGCAAGTGGATTGCGGTCAATGGTGATGCCATCTATGGCACTCGTCCATGGAAGATTTACGGCGAAGGCCCAACTACAATCAACAAAGAAAGAGGTCAGTTTGGTGGTACGAAAGATGTAAGAGCGTATAGTTCTTCGGATTTCCGCTTTACGACAAAGGATAGAAATCTTTATGTCTTTTGCATGAGCAAACCAATGGAGAAAATATCAATAGAAGCGTTGGGTAAATCATCAAAATACACGGATAAAGCCATTGCATCCGTGAAGTTACTGGGTAGCAAAGAGAAGATTCAATGGATACAGGGTGAGAGTGGTCTGGTTATCAGCAAACCAACCCAAATGCCGGACTTTAATGTTATTACATTCGAGGTGAAGTTCAAGTAGTAACAATGTAGTTTGTAAACCGAAAAGCGGCAATGCGAACGAAGAGTTCGCGTTGCCGCTTTTCTTATGTATCGTATTGCATTGCAAACAGTTTGTCGCAAGTAAGAGCATGGTTAATAAATAATTAAATCGCACATGCAGATATTCAATTACGCATCGTTTATCTCATTGCACAGATATTTGTCCAATAAAAGAGGAACTCTATTGGACAACAGAGGTTTTATAATAAATTCGTCAAACGCGTCGCTATATTGCTCCGTATCAATCGAAATTGCAGAAAGCGCAATGACCGGCAGTGAAGGTTTCTCTTCTTTGATCAGTTTGGCGGCAGTATATCCATCCATGACGGGCATCTTGATATCCATCAATACAAGATTAATATCTAGATTGGACTTACATTTTTCCAAAGCTTCCAATCCTGTGATAGCTGTCAGGATTTTGAAGTTATAACTTTTAAAGAGTTCTTTGAGATACTTTCGGGCATCATCATCATCATCGGCAATGAGCAGTGTTACTTTTTCAGGCAACAGACAAGTGATCGGCTCAGACTCGGCAGAGTCATCCTGCTTTACGACCTGCAGTTGGGGATTATAAGGAAGTGTAAAATAAAAAGTGGAGCCCTCTCCTATTTCCGAATCAACCCAGATCTTTCCACCAAGCATCTCAATATATGCTTTTGAAATGGTAAGACCAAGTCCCGACCCCTCAATGCCATTGGAAAGCTGAGTGTCCACCTGCTGAAACCGATCAAAAACGACAGTGAGTTTGTCTGAAGGAATTCCTCTGCCCGTATCTTTCACATAAAATTCCATCATCTTATCTTTGATGATATAACCAATAGATATAGATCCTTTAGTTGTAAATTTAATAGCATTCTTTATAAGATTGGTCAACACAGCATACAATTTCTCACGATCAGTATTGATAATGGAAAGGTCTGACTCAAGCGGACATACGCTATTCAATTCAAGACCTTTCTGCTTCGCTTCCAGTTTGAAGAAGCTTTGAATAATCCGTATCTGATCATTAATATTTGAATCTGAAAGATTTATTTGCATCTGTCCTGACTCAACTTTGGATATATTGATCAGGTCGTTAATAATATTGAGCATACGATGGCCGCTTTCCTCGATAATTGTAACGTATTCGACCTTTTCTTCGAGTGACAAATTTGGCTCTTTCAACAGATCTGCAAAACCAAGAATCCCATTCATCGGTGTGCGAATCTCATGACTCATATTTGCAAGGAAAGCAGCTTTGAGCCTTTCACTCTCTTCAGCTTTATCTTTTGCTTTCTCCAGAGCTTTTTGTAACTCTTTCATAGCAGTGATATCTTCTTTGACGGCCAGATAATTGGTCACTTCTCCTTGCTCATTTTTTATCGGAGCTATCACAGCAGCTTCCCAATATAGTTCCCCGTTCTTCTTTTTGTTATGAAACTCTCCGGTCCATTTACTGCCTGAGCTGATGGTGTCCCACAAGTTTTTATAGTACGCTGTACTTTGTTCGCCGGACTTAAGCACCCTGGGGTTCTGTCCTAAAGCTTCTTCTTGTGTATATCCGGTTTCTTCAGTAAATCGGGGATTGACATATTCGATATTGCCATCCAGGTCAGTAATTACAATACTGGCAGGGCTTTGAGTTACCGCTTCTGAGAGCTTACGGATCTGAGTTTCCGAACGTTTAATCTCAGAGATATCAGAAAAGATTGTGACAAAACGACCTTTCTCAGGTGAAAACGTATAAACGAGATAGTCTTTTTCAAGTTCTTTTGAATGCAACTCAATTGATTGCGGCCCCCCTCCGTTGGCTACTTCATTGCACAGAGTAAGCTGAGAATGAAGAGAATCCTCTGTATCAGGTAATATCTCCGTCACGGCATGCCCAAGTAGATTATTAAAATGAAGACCGGTAAGCTTTTCAAAAGCCGGATTCATCTCCAGACATCGAAAAGCTACAGGTTGATTATCTGCATCGTATATCATTTCAAAAAGAGCAAACCCATTGGGCATAAGCTCAAAAATCAGTCGAAGCTCGCGTTCACTTAGCTGACTTACTGCATTCAAATCTTTCATTATCAGAGTCTATTATTGTGTTTATTCAATGTGGTTATCACATTCTTCTTTCTACAAACAAAGTACTTGCCAACACTGTTTATTGCAAAAGTAACTATAATTTCTTATTTTTATAATCTTTTCTCAAAACTCTAATGTATTCATTATGTTTTCCATAGTAGATTGCTCCAACTGATAGCGCTCTGCATCCATGGAAAAAGTGATAAAATAAAGTGAAGCAGCTTCTTTCACAACAATGTACTGAACCTGCCTTATCGTATTGCCAGGCATCGAATAGCCTGCTACCAACTTCACACAATCTTTACCATTCACCTTCTCTTTGGACTTAGCAATAAGTCGATAGTCTGCTGGCATCCCTTCTTTCATCTGATCTTCGGTCATCTGGCTGAAGACTTCATCAACACTTTGATTCGCACCGACCACTACCACATTGAGATTTGTCAGGAAGTTGGCAACACGCTCCGGCTCTATCAAAATGACACTCACGTTGGGATTACTGTTCTCACCAATCGACCATGTTTGTGGATATGAAAGAGAGAAAGCCCCTGAACCATCCTTCGTAAACCGCACATATCCTTCAGGAACCGGCAGCGAGGCGACGAATGTTTTTGTTTCACCTTTCGTCTGTTTTTTAGATGAATTAGTATTGCATGAAAGGAAAGATACTATTAATGGAAATGCAAAGAGGAACTGTATGAAATGTGATATTCTTCTCATGGTTCTTTTCAGTATTTAATTGTCCAAAGCTCTGATCTTGATCAAAGATACATCAAATATTTTATTTATTAACTTGTAGGGCATACAAAAATTAAACTGCATATTAGCCCAATTATTTTGAAGGTTACACTTTGCATATGTAGGTCGACAATATTTGGTATAAGAAATGGATTTTTGAACTCCTTACATCTTAGTGTAGAAATACTAAAATCGGTGTTTTAGAACAATTTGGTCTTTTTGAATAAAGTGTATGATCCTTCCATATTTGGTATATAAAAACAAAAGATAGTCACTTTAGTGGATTTTTCATCTATTCTATACTGCTGATAAGTAACGAGTTATGCTTTCACAAAATGCGTCCGTATGCATGACAAATTTCGTCCTGATGAAATGTTTATTGCATAGGCATCCGATGACAAAAACAACCTGATGAATTTGCAAAATCATTTAGACGAAATCCGGCTCCTTTCAGGTCGTCTTTTTCTAAGATTGGAGATCTATACAAATCGGTGATTTAGAACAATGGGGATTCGTTACCTGCATCTCTTTCAAACAGAAAACATAGCACCACTTGTAGCAAATGATTGGAAGCCATCTGTTATTACTTTGTTTTATAAATCTGGAAGAGGAACAACCCTAGTGTTATTTAATTATAAATGCAGGTTAAAGAATACTTTTGCCTTTGCATTACCAATATATCAAACTACTTTTGAGACATAACAGTTCATAACGGTTAGCGAGTAATATCATTAATATCATGAGTGAGGTCCCTTTTAGTATTGATAAACAATCGTCCGAGACAGTATATAATCAGTTCGCCGATTATATCAATTCTGCCATATTAAACAAATCCATCCCAGTAGGAAGCCAGCTTCCTTCTATAACCAATGCCAGCAGGGAATATCATATATCAAGAGATTCAGTACTGGCTGCATATCGGGTACTCATCAACAAAAGGATTATAGTCTCAAAGCCCGGTAAGGGGTATTTTGTAAATGCATTACGAACCATGGATACTTTGCGTATCTTTGTATTATTTGATGCGATGAACCAGTATAAAGAGACGTTGTACAAATCACTGCTCGCAAGTCTGGGTAGCAAGTATCAGATAGATATTGCTTTTCATTACTACAATCCTAAGTTGTTTGATCTGTTAATTACAAATGCAAAAGGAAAATATGACTACTATGTGCTGATGCCACATTTCAATTGCGATGTATCAGCTTCACTGGATAAAATTTCGCCCGATCGGTTACTTTTGCTAGATGCCCTTCCTTATGGATACGATCGCCCCTGTGCTGCCGTATATCAGGATTTTGCATCAGACTGCTATGAAGGTCTAAAGAAATTATATCCAAAACTAAAAAAGTACCGTGGCCTGCATATCGTGTACAATGACAATTTTCAGTATATCCCAAACGATTTCTTTATCGGTAGTTTGAGGTTCTCAGAGGAGTTTCACCTCCCCGTATTTGTAGAGCGCAACTTTGATGTGAGTCTGATTGAACGCGATCATTGCTACATGGCTATTTCGGAACGGGACATCGCATCTGTATTGAAAGTGATAGATCAAAACAATTGGATAGTGAGTGAGGATGTGGGTCTGATGAGTCTGGATGATACGCCGATGAAAGAGGTGCTGATAGGTGGCATCACGACACTGACGACAGACTTTGAAGAAATGGGCAAGATCGCTGCCCATATGATTCGTAAACGGGAAATAAAAAAAGTGGCTAATGTCTGGAGATTACTGGACAGAGGTTCCGTCTAATATATAATAAGAAGTATATGGTTTTTAGCAGTCATCTCTTTTTGTTTTGGTTTTTGCCTTTGGCAATTTGCCTCTATTACGCTGTGCATGGAAAGGCAAGACATGCCTTATTAACCTTGTTGAGTTACCTTTTTTATGGATGGACCAATCCGTTGTTTGTGGTTCTGCTTTTGGTTTCTACCCTGATTGATTATTGTTGCGGACTAGTACTTATTGGTTATCCCAAGGTTAAAAAGGAGGATATCAAAGTGTTTCCCCGAGATGGAGTCCGTACCTCCAAACAGAAGTGGGCAGTAGCTGTCTCTGTGATTTCCAATCTTTCCTTGCTGGGCTTTTTTAAGTACTGTAACTTTGGTATTGAAAACTGGAATTTCCTGATGGAATCGCTCATGTTATCCAACTCTTGGCTGTTGCCGTCACTGCATATCGTATTGCCTCTGGGAATCAGTTTTTACACATTTCAATCGATGAGTTATGCGATCGACGTCTATCGCGGGGATGCAAAGGGCATAACCTCTTTCATCGATTTCTCCTGCTATGTATCAATGTATCCACAGTTGGTGGCCGGACCAATTGTTCGTTTTCAAGAGGTTGCTGATCAACTGGTATTCCGCACCTACACGTGGGAGAAATTTGCGCGAGGCATTGCTTTCTTTGTGATGGGGATGGGACAAAAGATCTTGTTGGCAAACCCGTGTGGTAAGCTGGCTGATCTTGCTTTTGACACCCCTGCCAGGATGATGATTGACTCTTGGATAGGAGTTGTCTCCTACTCTTTTCAGATATTCTTCGACTTTTCCGGGTATTCAAATATGGCTATTGGCTTGGGGTTGATGCTGGGTTTTGTCTTTCCGAAGAACTTTGATTGCCCGTATAAATCGCTCTCAATTACCGAGTTTTGGCGAAGGTGGCACATCTCACTTTCTACCTGGCTAAGGGATTATCTTTACATCCCACTGGGAGGAAATCGAAAGGGCACGGCGCGAACCTACATCAACTTGTTTCTGGTCATGTTTCTCGGAGGATTATGGCATGGTGCTGCCTGGACATTTGTCATCTGGGGCACCATCCATGGGATAGTACTGGCTATCGAACGATACACAGGATTAAGGAAGCCTGAGGATATGCTAGTGAAATCACTGAGATGGGGATATACGTATCTTATAGTGCTACTTGCCTGGGTGTTCTTCCGATCAGCTTCGCTACCCGATGCTTTGAGCTATTTAGGAAGCATGTTTGGGACATCCAGCTACGGATTAAATGCACAACTGATATCAGGAATGATGTATACGCCGTATCATATCATCTGCTTGTTACTGACTGCATTGATTGTGGCACTGGCTCCTCCTGCCTGGACCTGGACGCGTGAGATTGGAACTGGCAAATGGATCGTAATCTCACTTGTATTTGTGGTAGCTGTGGCTGCACTGACTACTCAATCGTATAATCCGTTTATCTATTTTATATTCTGATGACGATGAAAGAAGGAAAGAAAGTAACACTGAGCAGAGAGATTGAAGCTCGCGAAGAGATCGAACGGACTTCTATCAGTCACAAAGACGCCAAATGGGCAAGCATCGTGTTTGTTGCGATTCTGATTCTTGTTCCGTTGGTGCAAGTAGGGTTGGATTATTTGCAAGGTAAACGGACAATATTACCTTTTACAGCTTCTGAATCTATGACTGAGAAGCCTTTGATACAGCGTGTCTTTTCATATAATAAAGCAGTGATTGGATGGAAAAGTGATTGGGAAAAGCAACTGGAAGAAGAGTCCTTTTTACGTGATATCTTCCCTGCTCCTTTCCAATGGTCTCTGACTGCTTTGATGGGCACGGGAAATGAGAAGGCAATCATGGGTAAAGAAGGATGGCTGTATTATGCACCGGATATTATATACCTGACGGGCAAAAGGATTGACATGTCATCTATAGAATGTATTGCGGACTTTGCCGCACAGTTGAAACAACGAAACATCGAACTGGTGCTGATGCCGGTACCGCTAAAGCCTATGATCTACCCGGAGTATCTGACCGGACGATTGGATGCTTCAGCCTCTGTTATGAATAATAGTACATACCAGCTATGGAGAGATCGTTTGAGTGACAAAGGGATTCGTATATTGGACGTGACTCAGACTTTACATAACATGAAGATAGCGGGAATGTTTGCATTCCTAAAAACGGATACACACTGGTCGCCAGAGGCCATGGAACGTGTTGCCGGTGAACTAGCGCGGTATCTCTCTTCAGAAGGACTTGCGGATGAAAATACAACAGTCTTGACGCGGGATACTATGACGCAGCAACAGTATGGTGATATTTATACCATGTTGAAGATGCCTTACTCCGTAGCTGCTATATCAGAAGAGAGTGCTCTTCTTCATCCGGTATTGACTGAATCAGGAGAGTACTGGCAACCTTCACGAGAATCTTCGGTACTCTTCATGGGTGATAGTTTCAGCAACATTTATTCGCTCGAAGGTATGGGATGGGGTAACTCCGGCGGCTTTTCCGAACAGCTCTCCTACTATCTTCAACAACCGGTAGATGCAATCCGCAGAAATGATGAGGGTAGTATCGCGACACGATTGATGCTCCAGAAGGAACTGCTCAAAGGAAGAGATCGCCTGGCAGGTAAACGTGTTGTCGTCTGGGAGTTTGCCATGCGCGAACTGACTTCCGGTAACTGGAAGCCACTGGATCTTACTCTGGGAGAAGCACTCCCTACTAACTTCCTGACATTGGCTGCAGGAGATTCAATGACTGTAACTGCTACTATCGCAGATCGTTCGGCTTCTCCACATCCGGATAAAGTAACGTATGCGGATCATGTATTTGCGTTGCATCTGACCGATCTGCAACAATTGGACGGAAGTGAGATTGGACAAGATGCTGTGGTGTATATGTTGGGGATGAAGGGGCGCAAACTGACTCCTGCATCTTATCTGAGAGTGGGCGAACGGGTAACACTGCAACTCTCAAACTGGCAACTTGCAGAGCCTGAAATGGGTGCGCTAAACAGGAATGAATTGAATGATATGAGTCTGCAACTCGAAGAACCTTTATGGGGTAAACTAACAACGAAATAATACAAGACCTATGAATAGAATGAAAGTGTTGACTATTGCCGGTTTTCTTGGATCATGTCTGGTATCATCATATGCACAAGACCAGGCTGCATTCCAGAAAGCATGTGCTACAGGTGCGAGCTCCTCTGAGATCGCAGTAAATGGCAAGGATAACTGGTGCTTCCTAAAAAGTGAATTGCGACATCTCTCAGTCGGTGATTTCTGGAGTGAGCAATCTGCAAAGACAGCTCAAGCCACTGATCCTAAAGCAAAAGATCCACTGAAAGCCATACTCGCCTATAAAGCGCTGTTGGATAAAGAGAATATTCAACTTATTGTGATGCCTGTGCCTCCAAAAGCGGTAATCTATCCCGACAAACTGGCTGGTGTATCACTTCCTGTGAAGCGCTATGATGTTTCTTTGCAGAAGTTTTATCAGGAGCTGCGCAAAGAAGGTGTGCACGTGCTGGATCTGACTGATGCTCTACTGAAAGCCCGAAACAGTAACAGCGAACCTCTCTATTGTCTGGGCGATTCACACTTCTCAGGGGAAGGTTGTAAAGTGGTCGCTGAAGTGCTGGCTACCGAACTGAAAAAGGACAGCAAACTGCAGGGAAAAAATAAATATAGTGTAACAAAAGATAAGATCAGCTTTAAGGGTGACTTGTATAAAATGGCTAAAGGAATGCCATCCTCAGAAGAGCGAACTGTCTATTATGTGAAGGGTGAGGTGAAAGATGCAGCGAGTCCGGTACTTCTTTTTGGCGACAGTCACACCTTGGTCTTTGATACCGGAGGTGATCTTTATGCTTCTCAGGCAGGACTGGCATCACAGTTGGCAGCTGCTTTAGGTATGCCGGTGGATGTCATCGGAGTAAGAGGTTCGGGGGCAACTCCTTCTCGGATTAATATTTATCGCCGCAGTAAACAGGAGAAGGATTTCTTGAAAAAGAAGAAAGTTTTTGTTTGGTGCTTTGCTGCACGCGAGTTTACGGAAGCGACGTCATGGAGCTCAGAAGTGCCACTTAAATAGACAATAGTAATACTTTAAATAAAGATTATGAGCGCATATTAGTAATCCTTGATGGGAAGACGTACACCCTACAACTTTTCAATGCCAAAGATCATCCGGAACTTGAGAATGAATACACTGCAGATGATCTGCCGGTTTCTGATCTGCCTGTCTATTACAACTCCACACTAAACTAAGAATAAGCATCACTTTTTGATCACCTTATACATTAGAGCTCCTGCTTTGATGCAATAAAAACCTGGAGTCTGCTTGCTCATATCTATTTGGATCATTGAGTCTTCTGATTTTTCATTGAAGATAAGCCGTCCAAAGCAATCGAAGATCTCAATATTCATTCCTGGTGAAAGATTAGAGACTGTCAGCAAATTAGATACGGGAATGGGATAAATATTGAGAAAGAGATCTTTTGTTTGAGGTGAATCCACATCCGGATTCGATAGATTATATTCATTGGTATCCATATAATCCAGCCGTGTGTTTATCCAAGATGAAAGATAATCAAGTTCGTCGTCGAAATTGATAAGAACTCTTTTCCCATTCCATAAAGTCTTTTCCCGCGCACCTGCCCCACTTTTATCAAAGATCTCTTTGTAGTTATTGAAGCGCTGTTTCAAGCTCTCAAAAGAAAAAAAGCTTTCGCGCAATTCTGCATATCTTTCGTGCAATCTTTGATTGAAATTATCTGGATTATACTTCTTCATGTTTCTTATAAATCCATGTTGGCCATCAAGGGTTTCAATAAGAAAAGCATCAAAATTCTGTTCTGCTCTGCAACTTGCACCCTCTGTCCCCCAAGATACAGAAGCATCCCAACGACGACCAAATACGCCATCAAGATCCCAAGGTGTAACGCCCAAAACAGAGGAACTATTCTTATCATAGGTATACAAATACATGTTTTTCCCATGGTTGTCTGTTGCCAACAACAGATCAATGAAGAGGTAATAGTCAATCCATACGGGAATATCGAAATATCTATTGTACCCATCTGAGAAACAAGCACTGTCATTAGCAGTTGTAGCATTAAATGTGACCGCATCATTCAGAGGGCGCCAATCAATCCTTTCACACTCATCATAGTCAGGATATTTGACCTCGTAACCATCCCATGATTCAAGGTTATTGTTATAAACTGGCGGCACAGCTCCAGTAAATACTTCTCCACTGATAAGATGCCCCATATAGGTTGAATAAGTCCACTTCAATGACTTAAAAAGCACGCCATGTATCGTTGATGTGGATTCATCATATTCTTTCAACTTGAGTTGTTTTCGATCAACCTTTTCTGTCATACAATAGAGACCATTATATACATCATTGATAAAAAGTTCAACATATTGACCTCTGGTACCATTTATCACTCCTTTCTCTTTGTTAGCATGAACGGGTAATATAGAAAAATCGTTCCAAAGATCTGTAGCTACACGATTGCGCATACGTGAAGGATCAATTGCCATAGCATCAAGTATCCAATTATTATCCTCACGTAATCCAAAGAAACTTTTGTTTAACTTTTTTCCGAGTGAGTCTTTCAACTTGATAGAAAAGGATTTTTTTTCTTCACTGGCAGCTGAAGCACCCCTGATTCTAAATTCCGAATCAATAGTTTCTGTATCATTTGCTTTTCCGGGGTCATTAACTATAATACTTCCTGCGGAATATGAAACACGATTTATTTCCTGATATTGAATCTGAACAATTGGTAGTCCGGTCAAAGTAAGAGTGACTGCCGATACAATTTTGTCTCCGGATTGAATCGTTACTACAAATGTCCTCTCGGACTTTGTATATGGAAACAGACAATCGCATCCATTTGTAATCTCTGTGCCATCTATACAGACTGAGTATTTTTCATTTCTAAGAGTGAAACAAACTGTACGTTCTACATCTTTATCCATTAGGTTAAGAGGAATAGAATAGAAATAGTTACTATATCCTTCTCTTGTATTATATACTAAGGGCTTACCGCTCAGCGAAAATTCACTGAAGTAAGTTGCTAATGGACCCTGAACTGCAAACCGAGTACTAACATTTAGGATTGCACTTCTCAACGCTGTAAATGGGAACATTAACAGTATCAATATCAAGAATAAGAAAAGTAAACGTCTCACATTATTAAAAAGATGATATAAAAATGCCAAAAATAATTATCCGATGTAATATTCTTTAGTTATTGGAAACAAATATGCGGCAGACAGGAAGTTACTCCTTCTGCCGCAATTTTTATCTGTTTGTATTGTGTATTACAAGGCTACTTTTTGCACGTTATCAGCCACTTTTACAAAGTATATTGATCCAGCAGGAAGCTCAATCCGCTGCTCTTCGCCCTCTGATTTCACCTTGAGAAGCTCTACTCCTACTAAATTGTAAATAGTAATAAAAGAACCAGCAAGAGCTCCTTTTACCACGATCCCGTTTCCATCATTAATTATTTCTATCGGGTTATCCAACAATGTTGATACATTTGTAGGATCAAATTCGACAACTGCTTTAAACCCTCCCCAACCGGATGCAGCTTCATAGGTCGACTTAGTACCAGCAGGCACATATAATGTACAACCTGATTTATAGGTAAATCCTTCATCATCTAAATCAGGAGGAAGCGTACTCATCGAATAGAGTTTTTTAATCGGGAAGTATAAAAATACATTTGCTTCAATCGAATCAATATTTGCTGGAAGAACCAAAGAGTCCAGTTTGTTGCATCGATAAAAAGCATACTGATTTATTTTAGTCAAACCTTGAGGGAGAATAACAGAAGATAGAGTACTACATGTGCCAAATAGCTGCCTGTTTATTGTAGTTATTCCATCAGGAATAACAATGGATTTAAGACTGATACAGTTGTTAAAGGCCATGTTATCAATATAGGTTACCGTTGAAGGTAGAGGTAAAGACGTCAGACTTTTGCAGTTGTCAAAAGAACAATATCCAATAGAAGTAACCCCTTCTGGTATCTGAACTGTTTGAAGTAGTTTGCAGTTTTCAAACAGATATCTCGGAAGCATGGTAATCCCTTCTGGTAAAACAATTCCTGTAAGAGAGTCACAATTATCAAAAGCATGTTCTCCAATTGTTTTAACACTGGCTGGAAGAGTGATTGATTTGAACTTACAACCTTGAAATGCTCCAGAACCTATCTTATTGACACTCTCAGGGATAGGTATTTCCGAAAGACCTGTACAAGAATTAAACGTATAATCACCAATCGTTTTAATTCCTTTATGGATAATCAAAGAAACCAGCTTACTATTAAAAGAAAATGCCCCATTGCCAGTTGAATCCACACTGGAAGGAATCGTTAATGAAGTTAACGGACAATAACTAAATGCAGTTGGGCCAATCCATTTAACACCCTCTGGAATAACGACAGACGATAGTGTAGTGCAAAGCGTAAAGGCTCCCTCCCCAATACTGTCAACTGTTGCTGGTATTTCAACAGAAGCAAATTTTGCGCATGAAGCAAAAGCATTCTTCCTAATAGATTTTAGTCCCTGAGGCAAGATGACAGTAGTAAGACTGTCACAACGATAAAAAGCCTGCTGATCTATGGTAAGAATTCCTGAAGGAATAGTAATTGACTTTAAACCAGAATAAGCAAAGGCAAAATAATCAATCATTTCCATATTCTCAGGAAATTCAACAGATCGTAGATTAGTGCATCCCTGAAAAGCCAACTGACGGATTTTAATCACACTAGATGGAATCTTTACAGAAGTCAAATTGACACACCCGTAGAAAGCTGTATATCCAATGTGCGTAACGGTATAGGTTTTCCCTTCATATGACACTTCTGAGGGAATCACAATATCACCGGTTGTTGTCTATGGATTTATCTGCGATACAAAGACCGTGGTAGCATCTTGATCCATAAATCTTAACACACCAATATCAAACACTACTGCCTGTACTGCTATCGTCAATACAAGAGTAATAGAAAGGAGTAGAAATCTTTTCATAGTTGATCTTTTTTAAAGTTAGATACTCAAATATAAAGAGTTACCAGTTTGCAAACTATAAATTCATATTGTTTAACTTGAATAAATAAAACGAATCTTGCAAGAATATAATTAGCATTCTGCAATAACATAAAAACAAAGAGGCTTTACAATGTACACTATGGGTTCATACAGATTATACATAAGTATCTTTTTCTGATTAAGCTAGCACAATGGCCCCCTCCTCGTTTCGTTGCAGCAATTTTCCCTTTGGGCTGCAGTATTCTTCTCGTTTCGCTGCAGTGAAAAGAGGAATGGGTCCATATGAAAATACTTAAATTACAGAATTACTTTTTGCACCTTATCAGCCACCTTTACAAAGTATATAGATCCAGCAGGAAGCTCAATCTGCTGCTCGTCACCATTGGTCTGCACCTTTATTAGTTGCGTTCCAGATACATTGTAAATGGTAATTGTTAGTCCAAGTGGAGCACCATTGATGACAATGAAGTCGCCTTCAGTATGAATCAGAATGGATGGGGCTTCAGTCCCTACTACACCAGTTACTTCTTCTTCCATTATATTTCTAAATGATTTCCAGTAAGTAACAGATTTATAAGTATCCTTTGAGCCAATCGGAACATACAATACCGAATTTGAATAAGCATCACTGCTGAACGGATTATCAAGGATAGTTGGTGGTATTGCCCCACATACGTGAATCTCAGACAAATGTTTGGAGCCATAAAAGGCATCTTTTCCAATTGAATTAAGAGAAGATGGAATAGACACATACAAAAGAGAATCACAACCTTGAAAAGCATAGTCTCCAATCTCCTTAACACCCTCAAGGATTATTAAAGAAGTAAGAGCATCACATTGGAAAAAAGAATAGTCACTGATTAATTCAACTTTCGAAGGTATTTTTATTGAAGTTAAACTGGTACAGTTATCAAAGGCTGCATATCCTATCGAAGTAATATTTGAAGGAATCTTCACTGAGTGAAGTTTAGTGCAGTATTGAAAAACGCGCGAATCAATTAAAGTGATATTCTCAGGTAGTATAATAGATTCCAGACTTTGACAATAACTGAATGCTGTATTTCCAATTGAAGAAACACTCGAAGGAATTATTATTGAAGATAAAGCTTTGCAATGCATGAAAGAACCTACTCCTATAGATGTAACACCTTCTAAAATTGTCACTGAAGTAAGGGAAATACAATTAGAGAAAGCACCACCAGGCACCCAAACAACACTTCCCGGAATCACAATTGACTCAAGAGCAGAACAATTCTCAAACACACCCCATCCTATCTTCTTTTCTCCTTCTTCTGAAATTATTACAGAAGAGAGAGAGGTACAGCCTGAAAATGCATAATAACCAATATAAGTCACACTTGCCGGGATTGATATTGAAGATAGACTGATGCAATTCTTAAAAACATAATCCCCTATATAACTTAAGCTATCTGATAAAGTTACCTCAACAAGAGCATTACAACCAGCAAATGCGTAATTATCAATCTTTTTTACACTCTCTGGGATTGAAATTGTAGTAATATGCTTATTGTCTACAAAAGCTTTATAAGAGATTCGTGTTACTTCATACTTCACAGACTCATACTCAATACTATCCGGAATAATCATTGCACCTGAAAGAGTAGTATCAGAATATAGTATATTCACTTTATAGTCATAGTAAGGATATTCATTCTCATAAGTAATACCATCAACAGTAAAGCTCGCATGTATTGCAAAAGAGAAAAGAAGGCTAATCGAAATAAGAAATAACTTTTTCATATTCAAAAATTTAGATAATGTCAAAACTGCAACTAGTAATAGACAGGGAAAGATACTCCTTCTGCCGCATTATTATTTGTGCATAAATAGGATTACAAGGCCACTTTTTGCACCTTCTCACCCACCTTAACAAAGTAGATACCTCTAGGAAGCTCAATCCACTGCTCATCACCTTCAGTCTGTATACGTTGCAACTGCACACCAGCAATGCTGAATATCGTGATAGTTTCACCAGACGAGATTCCTTTTATCACTATACCATCTCCTTCACTAATAATCTCGATTGGAGAATCAATAGTTGACTCAACGCCAGTAAAATCCATTTCCACAACTTCCGAAAATCCATCCCAGCCCGGTGCTGCCTCATAAACCTCTTTGCAACCAATTGGAACTATCAATCTGCAAGTTGCTTTGTTATAGAAAACATTATTTCCTAACACAGGAGGTGTTTCATTCAACACATACAAATTAATAATATTGATATAATAGAATGCAGCATATGCAATAGAATCTACGCTGGAAGGGATAATTATATTTTTAAGCCAATAGCAGCTATTAAAGGATCCTGAACCTAAGTATGTAACTCCTTCAGGTATTTTTATTGAATTCAGAGCAGCACATCCGTGAAATACAGAAGCATTTATTCCTGTAATCCCCTTGGGAACCACAGCAGAAGTTAGAGCACTACAATAATAAAAGGCGTTCTCTCCAAGAGATGTAACTGTGGAAGGTATTGGTGCTGAAACAAGTCCGGTACAGAAATTAAAACACCATCCCCCAATCGATTGTAGTCCTTCAGGAAGAATTAGTGATGTAAGAGCCGAACATTTTGAGAATGACCTATATCCGATTGAAAGTAGTCCTTTTGGAAGTGTAACTGATGCCAGGCTCGTACATTGTTCAAATGTACCATCAAGAATTGATCTGACACTATCCGGGATGGATATAGAAGCGAGGCTGGTACAACCGGCAAATGTAGCTTCACCAAGATAGTTGAGACTGTCCGGAAGAGTTAGAGATGTCAAAGAAGAACAGTTTAGAAATGCATATGATCCAATGGAACGAACAGTTTCAGGAAGAGTCACCGAAGAAAGAGCAGTACACCCATAGAAGAAATCCTTTTCTAAGGAAGTTATACCAAAAGGTATTGTTAAGTTGGTTAGCGCTGTACATTCATAAAAAGAGCCCTCTCCCATTGATTTAAGACTATCATTTAGAGATACTTGAGAAAGTCCTGAACAGCCATAGAATACTTTCATTCCGATACGAGAAATAGTATTAGGAAAATGAACTGAAGTAAGTCCGGTACAGGAGCTAAACGCATAACTCCCTATTGCTTGAAGTCCTTCATTCAACGTTAGCGAAGTTATTCCTATACATGATGCGAAAGAAGCTTCTCCGATAGAATCAACGCTTGACGGGATAGATATTGACGTAAGACTTGGACAATTACCGAAAGCACCATGACCAATCCACTCCAAACCTTCTGAAAAAGGAAGAGACGAAAGCGAAGTACAATTTCCAAAAGCACTGGAACCAATTGATTTAACGCTTCCCGGAATTACAACGCTGGCAACTAAAGTACATCCGTAAAAAGCTTTATCTCCAATTTCGGATACACCCGAAGGAATGCTCACATAAGGTATCTTTACACAATTGGAGAAAGCTTCTTTTCCAATCGTCAGTAAACCCTCTGAAAGAGACAAAGACTCTATTCCGGAACAGTTAAGAAAAGCCTTTTCTCCAATCGTATTTACCCCTTCCGGAAGAGATATATTTGTCAGGGCTTTACATGAATAAAAAGCGTAGTCACCAATCGATTCAAGTCCCGAAGCAATTGTCACAGACGTTAGATTACTAAGATTGTAAAATGCAGAATTCCCTATTGACTTAATACTGGAAGGTATGCTTACAGATATAAGCCCACTGCAGTAATAAAAAGCTCTCTCTTGAATAGAGGTTACAGAATAAGTTTTACTATTGTAAGTAACTTCTGAAGGAATTACAACATCTCCTGATAGAGTACTGACCGCAGCGTTCAAAGATGCAGTTGTTTCGTCAGCATTGCTCGTGAAGTTCAAATTATTGATTGTAAAGTTCTCTGCCTGTACTGCAATCGCAAATATCAGACTCATGGAAAGGTGTAAAAATCTTTTCATTGTAGATTATTCTTAAAGTTAAATACTCAAATATAAAGAGTTACCCTTTCACAAACAAATAATTTAACTATCTTTAATTTGAATAAAGAACAAAAAGCTTACATATCTATTTAATTCCTTGACCCTGTTTTCAATCTTACAAATACTTTCTAAGTGCATTTCTTAACAATAGCACTTTAACTCTGACAGCAATAAAAAAATAAGCGGCAGACAAGTATTTACTTGTTCTGCCGCAATTTTTGTAGGATATTTATCGTATTCTCATTCATCTGGCTCATTGATATATTCTAAGATGCTTGGGAAATCTTTCCAACGGGCAGCTACCTCGTAAGCAGTCCGACATTCACCAGGCACATACAGCGTTGAACTACGGTTTACACCCGCAAACACATAGGAGCTAACTACTGGAGGTGTCGTACTTAAAGAATAGAATGTCTTCAGACGAGTGCAATTATAAAAGGCACGCTCCCTGATAGAAGTGACTCCCTTCGGAATGGTTATTGAGGTAAGACGACTGCAATGATAGAAGGCGCGTTCATGAATCGATGTGACACCAGAAGAGATAATCACGGAAGTAAGTCCGCAGCAATAAGAAAATGAAGCCTCACGAATAGATGTGACTCCTTTAGGGATTATTACTTCAGTAAGACCGCAGCATCCTTCAAAAGCTGCTTCTCCAATAGAGATGACACTGGATGGAAACTTAACACTAGTGAGTCCGCAGCAAGCGGAAAAAGCATTATTACCTATAACGGTTACACCATCTGGTATCTTTACAGAACCAAGAAGTGTGCATCCCAGAAAAGCAGATGCAGCAATCGTTGTTACAGTATTGGGAATAACATATATATCTGCTTTTCTTGCTATCGGATAGGCAATCAAAGTCGACTGTTTAATATCAAAAAGAACACCATCGATAGCAGAAAACAGTGTATGACCATTAGCAACTATAATCTGATTCAAGCGTTCACAACCCGCAAAGGCTTGTTCGCCAATCTCTTTAACTCCAACAGGAATCGTCAATGTAGTTAGAGCGCTACAACCGCCAAAAGCACTGTATCCTATCGATGAAACAGTTGAAGGAATTGTGATTGTGGTCAATTCGCTACATCCACTAAAGGCTGATTCTCCTATACAAATGACACCCTCCGGCAACACAATAGAAGTAAGTCCGCTACAACCAGAGAAGGCTTGATAGGAAATCGATGTAACAGCATACTCTTTTCCATCATGTAACGCAATCTTTGGAATCACAAGATCGCCGGAAAGCGTGGTGCTTTGCAATGCCACCATGACCGTCTTTGCATCTGCATTTTTTGTATACTTGATCCCATCATAGGTAAAGCTGATTGCTTCTTCAACAATCTTGGCAAACTCCATCCACTCTTTCGCTTCTTTATAAGCAGACAAGGATCCGGCGGGAACATACAAAGTGCAGATAGATGTATTGACTCCTGAAAAAACATAGAGTTTGGTCACAGGAGGAGTTGTACAAAGTAAATGGATTTCCTTCAGATTTCTGCAATCCTGAAAAGCGGATGTCTCCAGGATAGATACACTTGAAGGTATAGTTACAGAAACAAGGCTTTTGCAACGTTGAAAGGCATATACCCCAATCGAAGAAACCCCTTCCGGGATTGTTATTGAAGATAGATTGGTACAATCCTGAAAAGCATAACGTCCCAAAGAAGATATACCTTCTGGAATAGAAACCGAAGTGAGTCCGCCACAATCTCTGAAAACATATTCGCCAATCTCATTGACTCCGGATGGAATGGTCACAGATGTAATTCCGCTGCAATCATAAAATGCCTGTGCCGCAATGGATGTAACTCCATACGTTTTACGTTGATAAGTCACCTTCTCAGGGATCACAAGAACACCTTGTAAAGAAGTGTTTTGACGAACCAACTGAACAGACGTAATATTTGAGTTCTTTGTATATTTCAGATTATCAACATAAAACTCATTGGATTCTTCTATAATTGAAGGAAAATCTTTCCACAGTTCTGCTTCTTTATAGTCACATAGAGATCCTTTGGGTACATATATCTTACAAGATGATTTTACAACATCTGTGAAGACCTCAAAACCCATATCAGGAGGAGTCTCATTAAGGATATATATTTCTTTGAGAGTAACACATCCTTGAAAGGCACAATCTTCAATGGAAGTAATGGTTGAAGGTAACGACACAGATATAAGCCCTTTACAACCTTGAAACAAACTGGAATGAATTGTTGTAACACCTTCAGGAAAAGCAAGATATGCGATGCTACTGCAATCTTGAAAAGCGTTTTGTCCAATGGAAGTGACTTCTTTAGGAATAGTTACCGAAGCAAGTGAAGTGCATCCCTGAAAAGCACTATTGCCAATCGAAGTAATCCCTTCTGAAATAGCCACGAAAGAAAGTTTCGCGCAATTCAGGAATGCTTGTTCGGCAATTCCGTTAACTGAAAAGTTTTTCTTTTCATAGTTCACACTTCCGGGTATTTCTATAGAGCCAGAGACTGAAGTGCTTTGCTGTATTAAGTATGCAGATGCTGTTTCTAAAGAGAGGTCGTACTTTAAATTATTGAAGGTAATGTTTCTCATAATTGCGAGAATTATTTGTATCTTGCAAATATAACAATATTTTTCGGAATTTACAACTTTATCAGAAACAACCATCTGTAGTAGTCAGGAAGATAACATCATACCCAAAAAATGAGGAGCAAAATTTATCTGAGGTATCTTTAGTCGTCAATCTTCTTAAATTCTTTCCAGAAATCAGCTTCTTCAAATGCTGATTTGGTTCCTTTCGGTACTACCAGTGCACAGGCATCCTTGTTCATAATGCTTGGCATAGTCACGTCCACCTTGGGAGGTGTGGCTGTCTTGAATATTATTTTAGTCAAAGAAGAACAGCCCCAGAATACCAATCCGGGCATCCAGTAGAGAGAAGAAGGAATCGTGAGGGAGATGAGATTAATACAGCCTTCATACGATCCTTCTCCAATGGTTGTAACGCCTTCAGGGATAGCATATTTCTTCGATTTAGCGTTGGGATAGGCTACAAGAGTTTTCATATCACTGGTAAACAATACACCCTCTTTTTCTGTATAGTTCAGATTATTCTGTCCAACCGTAAACTTTTTCATCGCAACGCAATATCCAAAGGCACCCGACCCGATTCGAATCACAGAGGAAGGAATATTTATCGTAGTGAGTCGATCGCAGGCTTCAAAGGAACGATTACCAATAGAAACCAAACCTTCAGGTAAAGTTATTGAGGTTAATGAGCAACAATCGGAGAAGGCACTCCCCCATATTGATGTTACTCCTGATGGAATTTCTACATAAGAGAGAGCACTGCAACCGGCAAATGAGCCGTTCTGTATTTGCGTGACACTGGATGGAATCTTAACAGCAACAAGATTACAGCAATCCTGGAAAGCCATGTTGCCAATTTCAGAGATACCATCATTGATTATTACGGATTTGAGTCTTGTACAACCAATAAAGCCACATTTTGCGATGGCAGAAACCTGGTAAATCTTACCATTGAATTCCACAATAGAGGGAATCTCAATATTCCCGGAAGGTGGAGATGAGAGTAAAGCGGACACTGAGACGGTCGAATCGGCGAGATTAAGCGTATATTTCATCTTATTGATCGTAAAATCATAAGCTTGTGTGGTAATAGAAAGCAAAAGGATGATGGAAACAATGACTGTTTTTTTCATGTTACTCAAATTTTAGATAAAAGGATATGATATCAAAACAAGAAACTTCAGGAAAACAGATTTTAAGGAAGAATGCACACTCAAAGCACAAAAATAACCTCTTTTTTTGAAGAAGAACAAATTCAAATGTTAAAAGTAGGATACAACTGGTGTTGGAGTACTGATGAATCACTTTAATGACACAGAGAAAGAGCAACAAAAGCTTCCCAAAATAAGAGAGCATATCCAACTCTCAAAGCAAAGGATGTGCTTTATTCAATCAGAGCTATTGCTATCCAAAAACGACTGAAGCGCGATAATTATTCTATAGATGACGTGGGGGTTACAGAAGAGCGTATCTCGTATTCTTGTACATCTTCTTCTCTTATTCTGGCAAAACGTGACCAGAGAGGAGATTGCAGATAGTCTTCTTGTTTGCCTTTTGGGACATATAAGGTGCAAAATGGTCGGTTCAATCCACCTAGATAGCTATATCTGAAGAGTTCGGTAGGAACAGCATGACAGATATGAACTTCTCTCAGATTTACACAACTGTCAAAAGCATTGTTTCCAATTTCTGTGACACTCTCGGGAATAACCACAGAGGACAGTTGTTCACATTCTCTGAAGGTATAGTTATCCACAAGCACAATTCCTGAAGGTATTTCTACTGAACGCAAAGAGCTGCATCGGTAAAATGCATATTTCCCTATATAAATAAGAGTGGAAGGAAGAATGATATCGCTCAAACGGCGACATCCTCCAAATGCATGATTTTCAATAGTTGTGAGTCCTTCAGGAATATTGATAGAAAAGATAGTATCGCAAGAGTCAAAGGCTGCAACTCCGATAGTAGTAACACTATTCGGCACAGTGTAGCTCCTACCATCTCTTCCGGCAGGATACGCAATGAGCTTGGTTTTTTCCTTATCAAATAATACTCCGTTCTGAACAGTATAAGCGGGGTTTTCTTCGGAAATGACGATCTGCAACATAGAAGGACAACCAGAAAATGCCCAGTCGCCAATCGCAAGAACAGTGGATGGAATTGTTATTGAAGTAAGATCCTGACAGCCATCAAACGCAGAAATAGCAATGGAAGAAACGGTATATTCAATATCTTTGTAAGTAACAACGGAAGGTATAACAACAAATCCGGAAACAAATCTGTTTTGACGGGCTACACTCACAGAAGTACCATCGGAATTGAGGGAATACTTCAATTTATCAATGAAAAGGCTAGGCATCTATCTTCTAAATTATAATTCGATACAAAAGTAAGTTGTTATTTTGATTATTCGGCTATTAAATCTCTTTTTTTATTGGAATATAGCTATTTATACTTTTCTATTCATAGGTAACTCTAGCTAAATACCGAAGAAAAAACCACATAATTAGTCTGTTTTTGGTCTCATTCAGAATTCATAACTCAGCTTTACAGACAATTCTTCAATGAAATAGAAGGAGATCTGATTTGTATTCATTCAGAATTTAGGAGCTGTTCTTCTTGGTCGGAAAGCTATTTCGGACTATTTTTGTACTTTGGATCATTTTTAACAAGAGGAAGAGCAATCACAATATGAAAGTATGCATCGCGGAGAAACCAAGTGTGGCCAAGGAAATCGCGGAAATACTTGGAGCAAGAACCCGGAGAGATGGGTATATAGAAGGCAACGGATATCAGGTAACCTGGACATTCGGACATCTATGTACACTCAAAGAGCCGGGAGAATATGATGCGGAATGGAAACGTTGGTCATTGACTGCACTCCCAATGATACCAGAACGATTTGGTATCAAAGTAATTGAGAATGACGGTATAAAGAAACAGTTTAAGGTTATCGAACAGCTGGTCAAATCGGCTGACATGGTGATTAACTGTGGTGATGCCGGTCAGGAAGGAGAACTTATACAGCGCTGGGTACTGCAAAAAAGCAAATGTAAATGTCCGGTGATGAGGCTTTGGATCTCTTCTCTGACAGAAGAGGCAATCCGCGAAGGTTTTAATAACCTGAAATCGCAAAAGGAGTTTGACCGACTATATGAAGCAGGGCTATCACGATCTATTGGCGATTGGGTACTTGGAATGAATGCTACGCGACTCTATACACTTAAATACGGACAAAACAGACAGATTTTATCTGTCGGAAGGGTTCAGACTCCTACCTTAGCTCTGATCGTAAACCGCCAGTTGGAGATTGAAAACTTCAAACCTGAGCCTTATTGGGAACTGAAAACAGTATACCGTAATACAACATTTTCTGCTTCAAAAGGACGGTTTTCTTCTCAGCAAGAAGGGGAAAAACAACTTGATGCTATCCGCGATTCTCTCTTTACCATCACTGAGATCACTACCAAACAGGGAAAGGAAGCTCCTCTCCGACTCTTTGACCTTACTTCGCTCCAAGTGGAATGCAATAAGAAATTCTCTTTTTCGGCAGATGACACGCTCAAACTAATCCAGTCGCTGTATGAGAAGAAGGTGACGACCTATCCCCGTGTGGATACGACCTTCCTGAGCGAAGATATCTACGATAAGATACCGGGTATTCTGAAAGGTATTAAAGCATATAGCGAGTTTACTGCTACGTTGCTCACAAAGAAGATTCCAAAGTCCAAGAAGGTGTTTGACAATACAAAGGTGACGGATCACCATGCCATCATTCCTACAGGTATTGATCCACACAACTTGTCAGAAAATGAGAAGAAAGTATATGACGTGGTCACCAAACGGTTTATTTCTGTGTTCTATCCTGATTGCACGTTTTCAGCAACCACTGTGCTGGGCGAAGCGTCCGGGATTGAGTTCAAGGTGACTGGCAAACAGATTATTGATTTAGGATGGAGAGTAATCTATGCAAAAGAAACTCCGGAAGAGAAAGAAGGCAATGAGGATGATGCTGCAGGATTGCTACCGGATTTTAAGAAAGATGAAACAGGTCCGCATGCACCGGCACTGACAGAGAAGTGGACGCAACCTCCAAAGCCTTATACTGAGGCAACACTACTACGGGCCATGGAAACCGCCGGTAAGATGGTTGATAATGATGAACTGCGCGATGCATTGAAAGAAAATGGCATTGGCCGACCTTCAACACGTGCAGCGGTGATTGAGACGTTGTTCAAAAGGAATTATATACGCAGAGAACGGAAATCTCTTACGGCAACAGCCACTGGAGTCGAACTGATTCAGACCATCAATGAAGAGTTGCTGAAATCTGCCGAACTGACCGGCCAATGGGAAAAGAAGTTGCGCCTGATAGAACGGGGTGGCTTTGAGGCAAAGACTTTTCTTGACGAACTGAAAGAGATGGTGCGGGAAATCGTGAAGCACGTGAAAGAGGATCACTCCAACCGCTCTATCACTATCGACCAGAAAATGGAAGAGGAGAATACGTCCAAAGTTGAGAAAAGTATTAAGAAGAAGAAAGATGACTCCACTCAACCTTCTTCCACAAAAGTCAAAGAGAAGAAGAGTAAGGAAAAGAAGAATACCGGTAAAGCTTCAGAAACCTCAAATCGCTCGAAAGATATAAATAAAACGGATGAAAATCTCCTCACTCCAACAGAGAGGGCTGTACTCAATGCTGAAAGTAAAGAGTTTAAAATAGCTACCCCTGCAAGGGAATGGCCTCGTAGTGATGATAGTTTGCCAAACATACATGCTAAGCAAGCCTTGGACGTTTCTAAAGAAGTCAAGGAGACACCTGTAGCACCCCTTGAAATTATCGGTGATCTCTTTGCTCCTCGCATGACTGCTTCTCCCGTTGACACTGTTGCAATAAAAGCCGGCGACCGCTGTCCATTATGTGGAAAAGGATTTATAATCCGTGGTAAAACAGCCTTAGGATGCTCGGAATGGAAGAACGGATGTTCGTTCCGCTCTCCACTGAATGATCTATAATCAGTTAATTTTAAACGATATGATTCGCACATTACACAAAAAGGGAAAAGCACTGACCCTCGGTCTGCTGCTTATATCAATGGGATCGCTGTATGCTCAGAATGGGACGGATCTGCTCAAAGAGCGGATGGTAGCTGATGGGTTTGAGAATGTAGCCGTAGTCCAGCGTGGATCTGATTACTATGTGACCTATGAAAACAATCTCTATGTATGGAATGTTGATGAACTGCACAACGCCATCGAAGTTGCCGCCGGGGCTGTACCGGACAATGGACGTCTGCACATCGTTACACTGAAAAACAAGAATCCGCTGCTTTCAACCGAAGTAACTGTAGCCGATTGGAAAGCGTATAAAAGAGGTGAACTTCCTGCAGCTGAGATGAATGATCGAATCTTGATTACTAACAATACGGATGAAGTATACAAGGTTATAAGAGAGGAGAGACAGTCCAATTCTTCTGTTGGAAAGGTAGATCTGGTTCTTGTACCCGGGATGTCTCTCAGCAATACCAAACTTTACAAGACCTATGACTTCCTGATGAGCATCTCTCCCACCTTAGAATTTTCTTTATGGAAAGGTAATTACTTTCGCGGACAGGTTATCATTCCTTTCTATAACGATGACTTTGGTCCACTAAGAGGAAAGGTTCGTCCCGGATTTATGACTATCGAACAGAACATCACATTACCTAAAGCCACCTATATGCGACTGACAGCTGGCAACTTTAACAGCTACAGACGAGGCTTGGACGCAGATCTCTCACGTCTCTTTCTGAATGGAGACCTTGAAATTGGTTTAAATATGGGTCTTACCAGATATACAGAATGGGACGGTTTTAAATACACGACACAAAGCATGTCAGACCTCTCCTATCTGGGACACATCCGCTACTTCTACCGACCACTTGACGCCGAACTTTCGGTAACCGGCGGACAGTTTTACTCCGGTGCAAAGGGTATGCGTTTCGAACTTGTCCGCCACTTCCGTAATGTGACTATCGGAGGATATGCATTACTTGGTGCAGGAAAAACCAACGGAGGATTCAACTTCTCGGTACCTCTGAACATACCAAAGAAATACAAACGTAACCATGTACGCATAAAAGCCGCTTCTTATTTCGATTGGGAGTACACCTATCTAAATAATGAAGTATTGCTTCAGTATTATGAGACCCGTCCTAACCAGAATCACTCGGAACACTTCTTCAATAGCGGATTCATGAAGACGCAATTGCTGAAACAAGACAAATAGATACTTAAAAAAATATAGTCGAAATACAATCACAGTTACCGACTTATTCGTACATTTGCATGTACAACAACCTTATAAGGAATATTAATTATGAACCATAAGCTCTTTCTATTCGCAGGAATTTACCTCTGTTCATCACTCATTGCTGAAGCACAGATACGATTCATCCCAAAACAAAATGGAACTTCAAATGCTCTCGGAGTAGTTTATTCTCTGCCAGTCACCATGCTCAAGATTGATGTGGAGGCTATAAAGGTGGTCGAAGAAGCCGGACCTTATGCGCTCTATGCCGAGAAGTATCTGGGTGTGAAGGATGCCGTGATGAATAGTAAGGTGTATTATCAAATGGGAGCTATTGCTACCTCAACCGTAGGTCTTCCAGACCAGACTCGGACCTACCTGATAGAAGTGGGCAAGTCTTCTATTCCACGTGTTGATTTGACTTCCAATGGAGTGATGGTTGGTTTTAACCTCTCTGCCGACCAGGAGCAGCCAGCAACTCAGGTAAAGATAACCCCACTTGCCGAAGAAAAAGGTCCGGTGATTAATATCTCTTCTGAAGATCTTCTAATGGCCAACTCTACAGCAAAAATGGCTGAAGTTGTGGCCCAACAAATCTATCGTTTGCGCGAAAGCCGTACGGACATTCTTACCGGCGAAGCGGAAAATATGCCAAGTGATGGAGAAGCCTTAAAACTGATGTTAAAGACTCTGGAAGAAGAGGAACAAGGATTAGTAGCTCAGTTCGTCGGTAAAGTGACCCGCACCTCTTCTCTCAAGACAATCTACTATGAGCCGGGAGAAGATGTGATCAAAACTATCCTGTTCAGATTCTCTACTTTTAACGGAATAGTAGATAAGGAAGACCTGAGTGGCGAACCAATCTATCTAAACCTGCAGGGTGATCGTTTTGAGACACGCCAACTGACTGAAAAGGATCAAAAGAAACTGGATAAAGATATCATTAACGGCAAACTGGGCATGCCATATATTGTGCCGGGTGAAGCTTCTATTGAGATCTACAATAATAAGACAAAAACATTGTGCAAAGGGAAATATCTCACTGCTCAGTATGGAGAACTCTGTTACCTGCCTCTCGAATTGTTCAATCCGGGTAAGAACGAGAAACTTGTGAAACTTGAATTTTACACAGAAACAGGAGCAATCAAAGAGATTGTAAAGTAAATCTCTTTGATTGCTCCTGTTCCAGATTCTTTCCTCTGATTTTACTCTACTGTCACTGACTTAGCAAGATTACGTGGCTGATCCACATTTTTCCCTTTGCATACAGCAATATGATAAGCCAGCAACTGAAGTGGTAACGAAGTGATCAATGGTTCCAGACATTCTATTGTCTTGGGCAATTCAATACATACATCTACCACATTTGCAATAACCGTATCACCCTCAGTCACCAAAGCAATGACTTTGCCCTGTCTGGCTTTGATCTCCTGAATATTACTCAACACTTTTTCATACATGCCGTTTTTGGTAGCTATGACCACTACCGGCATTTCTGCATCTATCAGTGCGATAGGACCATGTTTCATCTCTGCTGCAGGATATCCTTCCGCGTGTATGTATGAAATCTCTTTTAACTTCAAAGCACCTTCCAAAGCCACCGGATAACTGTATCCTCTTCCCAGATAGATAAAATTGTGAGCATACGTAAAAGGCTGAGAAACTGCTTTAATCTTTTCGTTAAGTTCAAGCACATGTTTCATCTTATCCGGAATTGAAGCCAGTTCTTTCACTGTTTCAAGATACCTTTCTTCACTAACCGTTTTCTTAAGCCGTCCCAATGTAAGAGCCAACATGGTAAGAACTGTTACCTGGCCGGTAAAAGCTTTCGTGGAAGCCACCCCAATCTCTGGTCCGACATGAATATATGAACCTGTATGAGTTGCTCTGGCTATTGAAGAACCTACGGAATTACAGATACCATAGATAAAAGCTCCCTTAGATCGTGCCATTTCGACGGCTGCAAGTGTATCTGCAGTCTCGCCAGACTGGGAGATTGCAATCACCACATCCTCGCTGCTTAATATTGGGTCACGGTAGCGGAACTCAGATGCATACTCCACTTCCACAGGGACTCTGCAGAAGCTCTCAATGAGATATTTTCCTATGAGTGCCGCATGCCAGGAGGTACCACAAGCAACAATGATAAACCGTTTGGCAGCAAGTAATCGCTCAGAGTGATCAATCACGGCGGAGAGCACCACGTTATTAGCTTCTACATTGATACGACCACGCATACAATCCATGATACACGAAGGCTGGTCAAAAATCTCCTTTAACATAAAATGCGGAAAGCCACCTTTCTCCAGTTGACCCAGATTGAGAGAGACAGTCTGAATGGTATGATCCACCTCGACATTCTTCAAGTTCACAATCTTCAGCCCTGTTTTACGATTGATTACCGCTATCTCTTCATCATCAAGATAAATCACTTTATTGGTATATTCTACAATCGGAGTTGCATCCGAAGCAAGGAAAAACTCGTTTTCACCAACTCCTACTACCAGCGGACTACTCTTGCGAGCCGCTATAATCTCATCGGGATTGTTTCTATCAAGAATAGCAATTGCATAAGCACCTACCACTGTGCGCAAAGCAAGCTGCACGGCGGAAAGCAGATCAATCTGATGAGATTCTTTTAAATATTCGATAAGCTGTACAAGCACCTCTGTATCAGTGGTACTATGAAACACAAATCCTTTTGATTGAAGATTCTCTTTGAGCACCGCATAATTTTCTATGATGCCATTATGAATCAACGCAAGATTTTCGGAAGAGGAATAATGAGGATGTGCATTTGCCTGACAAGGCTCACCATGGGTAGCCCAACGGGTATGTGCAATACCAATCGTGCCCGATATATCTTTATTTTCAATACTGGATTCCAAATCAGAGACTTTTCCCTTCGCCTTATAGACATTTAAGATTTGGTTATCATTCATCAGCGCAACTCCTGCACTGTCATACCCGCGATATTCAAGACGTCTTAACCCTTTGATTAATATAGGGTACGCTTGTTGCGGGCCTATATAGCCTACAATTCCACACATAGTCGTATTACTTTTTTATTGATTCCGAGAACAAAGGTAAGCATTGAATTGTTCCAATTGCTATATATTTCTAAAAAAGTTTGACATTATTCTCTAAATTCTGACAATTTAATTGAAGATAGTAGAGAATACATCTTATAGATTTACAAAGGAAAATATGTCAAAAGGAAAACCCAGCGACCAAATGAGACTGTTCATCACTCGGATTGAAGATAACCTGAACAAACAGAGGTAGTTCAAATGTCTCAGATATTTTGAGTTTCTTGGTTCCCTTCAGATATATATTTGTGACAGCAAATCCATTACAATGGTAGAAATTGCTCTTAAAAGGAACCACTCCGATACCCATATCCAAATCGACACTTTTCATGCTCGTTGAGTAAACTGCTTCCAGATAAGAGGAATACATATTTTCCCCTCCGGCATTCGTATCTGGTCCATATAGCATGGTACTCCAAGTCAGTGTAAGTGGTAATGCTTCCTGAAAGTCATACCCCAGAGATGCTTCAACCCAATGGTCTGTTTTGTTTTTGGTATAATTGAAATAGCCAGCAGCATATTGTCCCTCCCACCAGTAATCTGTAAAAGTCAGGCTCAATGGTCCGACAGTATAACCGATGAAAAGGTCAATTTCTTTTGCTGATTTAAAATCAGTGGAACCCCACACACCTATATTAAACTGATCCGTGCTCAACGACAAGGCAGGTTGAAAGGCTGGACCATCATTACCCTGAAAGAATCCCCGCCAGACAAATGAACTGACAAAATCAGCATTCACATCCAGTTGCTGCGCACTCAGTTTGATTGGGGTCAATACAGATACCAGAAGAGTCAGTATCGTTACTATGTAGAAAGAACTGTTTTTCATTTGATGCAATTGTTGAATTTGAACAAGGATACGTACAGCGTTTTAATAGGAATTGGTTGATTCATTCAAGATGCAAATATACGGAAAGAAACGATATTTGAAACAGGAACTAAAAAAAGAAAGAAGGCTGCCCCCTACTCACGTAGAAAACAGCCCTTAGGGATAACTAATCAACACTTAATCATAGACAGAATTAAAATTCTGAATCTCCCTATATTTCTATTACTTATATAATTCTAAATAGATAAATACGTATGAACTCTTTCTGCCAGATTCCTTCCGGAAGCTATGGCACGTACCACCAGACTAGCTCCTGTTATAGTATCTCCTGCAGCAAACACTTTATCACACGAGGTCATCTGATCCTTATTAACACTTACATTACCACGAGCATCATAGGAAAGACTTAGATCGTCCAATAGACCCTCATGCACAGGATGAACAAATCCGAGAGCCAGTAAAACAAGATCTGCTTTTATCAACTCTTTCTTTCCGGTCTCTTTCATGATCCATCTGCCGGTCTCATCCTTGTCCCAGATTACTTCCTCTACCTCAACGGCTACGATTTTACCATCCTCACCGATAAACTGTTTGGAAGAAAGACTCCATCTGCGCACGCCACCTTCTTTATGCGAACTGCTGGTCTTCAGCACATTTGGATAGTTTGGCCATGGGGTATCCGGATTCAAACCAACCGGAGGCTTAGGCAATATCTCTATCTGAGTAATACTTGCCGCACCATGACGAGTGGAAGTTCCAACACAATCCGAACCAGTATCACCTCCACCAATGACAAGCACATGTTTGCCTTTGGCAGAAATCAGTTCATCTTTCGAAAACTCTTCCCCGGCAATAATCCGGTTCTGTTGTTGCAAAAGTTCCAAAGCAAAATGAATGCCCTTCAAATCTCTTCCGGGTATCTTCAGATCACGGGGGGCACCTGCACCTGTAGTCAGACAAATGGCATCATAGTCGCTCAACAGCTGATCTTTCGTTATATCTTTTCCTACTGTCATGTTGGGTAAGAATACTATTCCCTCTTCCCGCAACAAGTTCAGCCGGCGATCGATAATCAGCTTATTCAATTTGAAATCAGGAATACCAAGACGAAGCAAACCTCCCAAGGTTTCATCTTTTTCAAATACAGTCACAGTATGTCCCTTTTTGTTCAGTTGAGCAGCAGTTGCCAGTCCGGCGGGACCTGAACCAACCACAGCAACTTTCTTCCCGGTGCGATGCGTAGGTGGATTGGCGGTTACATATCCTTCATCGAAGGCATGCTCGATGATAGCACATTCATTTTCCCGACAAGTAAGAGGATCCTGCTCTATATTGAGCACACAGCTCTTCTCACATAATTCAGGACAGATTCGTCCCGTAAACTCAGGAAAGTTATTCGTCGCATGCAAAGAATCTACCGCTTCTTTCCAACGTCCTTTATAGATCAAATCTTGCCATTCCGGGATTTTATTTCCTAATGGACAAGCCCAGTGACAGAAAGGAACACCACAGTCCATACATCGTGATGCCTGACGTTGCCGATCATTTCTATTGAGCGTTTGTTCTACTTCTCCGAAATCAGTAATTCTTTGGTGGACAGGTCTGTAGCCAGCTTCCTGTCTATGTATAGTTAAGAATGCTTTTGGATTTCCCATAGCTTTAATCGTTTAATTGTTAATTAATAATCACGTTGAACTTCTGCAATCTTCTGTTGCAGTTGCTTCATCTCTTCTTCTTGTAATACCCGTTTGTATTCAATTGGAATGATTCGGATGAATTGATCCACATAAGTATCCCAGTTGTCAAGCATTTTCCTTGCCAGCGGACTACCTGTATAAGCATAGTGTTTGCTTATGAGTTCATGTAATTCTTTACGAGCGGAAGCGTCTTCCAAAAGTTTCAGTTCAATCATCTCCATATTACAGAAGAAATCGAAGTTACCTTCTTTGTTCCATACGTAAGCGATACCACCACTCATACCTGCCGCAAAGTTACGGCCGGTGGTACCTAACACGACGACACGACCTCCGGTCATATATTCACAACAGTGATCACCAACTCCTTCAACTACAGCAACAGCACCTGAATTACGTACGCAGAAGCGTTCTCCGACACGACCGTTCAGATAAGCTTCACCTGTAGTAGCACCATAAAACAAGGTATTTCCTGCTATAATATTATTTTCAGGAGCGAAGGTGCTTCCTTTTGGAGGAACAACAATTATTTTACCACCTGATAGACCTTTACCTAAATAGTCATTGCTATCACCTTCCAGACGGAAAGTAACTCCCTTGGCAAGAAATGCACCAAAACTTTGTCCGGCTGTACCTCTGAATGTGCACTGGATTGTATCAGGAGCAAGTCCTTCATTGCCATACTTCTTAGCTATAACACCCGAAAGCATCGCTCCTACTGTACGATCTGTATTACAGATTGTACGGTTAAGCTCTATCGGAGTCTGCGTATCGATGGCTTCTTTTGACAACTTAATAAGATCGCGATCCTGTACATGTTCGATCTTATGATCCTGCACTTTTGTACACAACACGTCGTTTACAGCTGCCTCTTCAGGTACATAAAGTAATTTAGAAAGATCTACTTTTTGCAATTTAGTATGTACTGCAGAAGGCTTGAATTCAATCAGTTCGGGGTGCCCAATGATCTCATCCAGCTTGGTATAACCCATCTCTGCTAAATGCAGACGAACATCTTCTGCTAAGAAATTGAAGAAGGTTACGAGATATTCATAACGTCCGACAAAGCGTTTACGAAGTGCTTCATCTTGCGTGGCAACTCCCACCGGACACGTATTCAAATGGCATTTACGCATCATGACACATCCGAGTACGATCAGCGCACTAGTCGCAAAACCATACTCCTCAGCACCTAACATCGCAGCAATAATTATATCCTTTCCGGTCTTCAGCTGACCATCAGTTTGCACACGGACATTTCCACGAAGGTTGTTCATGACCAATGTCTGCTGTACTTCTGCCAATCCAATTTCAGTAGGAAGTCCGGCATACTTGATCGAACTTGAGGGACTTGCACCTGTACCACCTTCTGCACCACTTATCAGAATCATATCCGCTTTGGCCTTTGCCACACCTGCGGCAATAGTGCCCACTCCACTTTCAGAAACCAGTTTGACACTAACCCGTGCATCCGGATTGACGTTCTTCATATCGAAGATAAGCTGTGCAAGATCTTCAATAGAATAAATATCATGATGCGGTGGAGGTGAAATTAAGGAAATTCCCGGTATAGAATGTCGGGTTTTGGCAATAATCTCATCTACTTTGTAGCCGGGTAATTGGCCTCCCTCTCCGGGTTTTGCACCCTGAGCTATTTTGATTTGAATCTCGTCAGCGTTAATCAGATATTCTGCTGTAACACCAAAACGACCAGATGCGATCTGTTTGATTGCACTTCTGCGATTTAATCCATCCTCTCCTATATGAAAACGTTTCGGATCTTCACCACCCTCACCGGTATTGCTCTTTCCTCCCACAATGTTCATGGCAATAGCCATCGCCTCATGTGCTTCCATGCTGATAGAACCATAAGACATAGCACCAGTCACAAAGCGTTTGGTAATTTCAGAAGCTGGTTCTACCAAAGATATATCGATAGGTTCTCTCTTTTTCGCATTCATAAAGTCACGAAGGAAGACAGGCGACTCTTTTTCATCTACGAACTTGGTATACTCCTTGAATTTCTTGAAGCTTCCCAAACGGGTAGCAATCTGAAGAGAGGATATTGTTTCAGGGTTCCATGCATGATACTCTCCATCTTTACGAAATGCATACTGTCCAAGATTTGTCAGTAGTTTACTTCCATCTTCCTGATATGCTTCTTGATGAGGCAATATCGATTCCCTGGCAATATCTTCGAGATCAATACCTTCAATCTTAGAGTAAGTACCATGAAAATAAGCATTCAACACCTCGGAACCGATACCTATTGCCTCGAAGATTTGTGCACCACGGTAGCTTCTTAACGTGGAGATACCCATCTTGGACATAATCTTCAGCAAACCTTTATTGATAGATTTGATATAGTTCTTTTCTGCAGTATGATAATCCAATTGCAACAGGCGCTTTTTCACCTGGTCTTCAATAATTGCAAATGACATATAAGGATTAACAGCAGTAGCACCATAGCCAAACAAAAGAGCAAAATGCATCACTTCTCTGGGTTCGGCAGTTTCCACGACAATAGCAATCTGCATGCGTTTGCGTTTGTCGATCAGATAATGATGTACTGCTGACACAGCCAATAAAGAAGGAATAGGCGCATGATCTTTATCGACCCCGCGATCACTTAGTATAATATAATTGAAAGCTTCATCTACAGACTTCTCGGATTGTTTACACAACTCTTCTATTGCATTCTCCAAGCCTTTGGCTCCTTCGTTGATATTAAACAGCAAAGGCAAAGTCTTAGATCTGAATCCTTTGTAACGAAGATTCTTCAACAAATCTAATTGCAGGTTAGTCAATACAGGCGATTGAAGGCGTACCATTTTGCAAAGATCAGGCGACGCTTCCAGCAAGTTGGTCTCTTGAGCACCGATATACAAACTCAAAGACATGACCAGTTCTTCCCGAATGGAATCGATCGGCGGATTGGTTACCTGTGCAAATAGCTGACGGAAATAATTGAAAAGGCGTTGTGGCTTGTTGGAAAGAACAGCCAGAGGAGTATCATTTCCCATGGATGAAATAGGCTCTTTGCCTTCTTCTGCCATCGGCATGATCAACTTCTCAATATCTTCCTTATGGTAACCGAACACTCTAAGTTGTTTCTCATACTGATCCACACCATATTTTACAGTACGTCCGGATGAGATCTGATCCAGGTTGATTCGATTATTGTCCAGCCACTCTTTGTATGGAGCAGCCTTGGCCAGTTTCTCTTTCAACTCAGCATCATAATGAACCTTACCAGTTTCTGTGTCAATCATCAGCATCTTTCCGGGTTGCAAGCGTCCCTTTTCTTTCACATCTTCCGGCTTGAAAGGAATGACTCCGGCCTCAGAAGAGACTAACATAATATCATTGTTTGTAATCAAATAGCGTGCCGGGCGCAATCCATTACGGTCGAGCATTCCACCGGCATATCGCCCATCAGAAAACAGAAGAGTCGCAGGACCATCCCACGGTTCCATGATAATACTGTGATATTCGTAGAAAGACTTCAGTTCGGCAGATATTGGATTCTTCGCATTAAAGCTCTCCGGCACCAGCATGGCAAGTGCATGAGGAAGAGACTTACCCGACATCAGGAAAAACTCAAGTACATTATCTAATGATGCACTGTCACTCATCCCCGGTTGAACAATCGGAAAAAGAGCCGACATATCACCAAGCACATCTGCCTTTAAGATACTCTCACGGGCTTCCATCCAGTAGCGGTTCCCTTTGATGGTATTGATCTCACCATTGTGTCCGAGAAGACGGAATGGCTGTGCGAGATCCCAGGTTGGGAATGTATTGGTACTGAAACGTGAATGAACCAGTGCCAAACCAGATGTAAAGTTTGGATTAGATAAATCAGGGAAATACTCTCTCAACTGTGTAGAGGTAAGCATTCCTTTATAGATAATTCGTCTGGTAGAAAGAGAGACAATATAAAAACTTCTCTTTTCTGTAAGTGATGACTGGAAGATTGATTTCTCAATTTTCTTTCGTGTGATATATAGTTTTGTCTCCAGCTCATCTTGTGAGTTGCAACCGGAAATAAACAATTGCTTAATGATTGGTTCGTTTGAACGGGAAATCTCTCCCAATATGTCACTGTTGACAGGCACATCTCTGATGGCAAGTAGCTTAAGTCCGTGTTCTGCAACAACAGTCCGTATAATCTGAATGCAAATCTCTGCATCTTGCTTCTCTTTAGGTAAAAAGACCAAACCTGTACCATATCTTCCTTTTTCAGGAACGGCTATACCTTGAAGTAATATAAATTCATGAGGAATTTGTAATAAAATACCCGCGCCGTCACCGGTCTTGTTATCCGAACTTTCGGCTCCCCGATGAATCATATTTTCGAGTACTTGTAGACCTTTCTCTACAATTTCATGAGATTTTACTCCATGAACATGAGCCAATAATCCTACCCCACAGGCATCATGCTCTGTTTCGGGGGTGTATAATCCTTTTTCTACAGGATATCTTTTCTGCATAATTGTTGTGTTTTTGTTATCCCTGACAAAAAATAAACTGAAATGAACTGAAATAAGGATATGCCAATCGTTTTTGTTTTCCGATTGGCATATCCTTGATTTGATTTATCTGATGAACAATAGTTCTCTGTATTTTGGCAATGGCCACATTTCATTATCGACAATAAGCTCTAACTTATCAACATGATAACGAATCTCTGCCATATATGGGAATACCTCATCATGATATGCCAACGCCTTCGTTCTTTCACATTCGATCTTATTAGCTACTTTGCGTGCTTCTACCATTGCATCCACTTTTGTTTTGATAGCTGCTATGTGTCCCGCAATTGCTTCAATGATTGGACGATCCTGAGCAGAAAGTTCGAAAGCTTTCTTTTCCGAATACACATTCTTAATCTTGAATACATTATCCAAAAGCATTGACTGATATCTGGTTGCTACCGGGATAATATGATTCATCACCAAGTCGCCCAATACACGTGCCTCAATCTGAATCTTTTTGGTATAAGTCTCCCACTTCACCTCATTACGAGCTTCAAGTTCTTTAGCAGTAAATACTCCGAGACTTTCAAACAGTTTCTCAGATTCTTTGGTAACATACATATCATAAATAACAGGTACACAAGTCTCACAATCTAATCCACGTTTAGCTGCTTCTTCTTTCCATTCTTCGCTATATCCGTTTCCATTGAATCGGATCTTCTTAGACTCTTTGATATAGTTCTTAATAACGTCAAACAATGCTTTTTCCTGGCTGCTTCCTGCTGCAATTAATGCATCCACTTCAGCTTTGAATTCAATTAACTGACAAGCTACAGCTGCAGTTAATGCAGTCATTGCTGACGAACAGTTTGCAGAAGAACCAACAGCTCTGAACTCAAAACGGTTTCCTGTAAAGGCAAATGGAGATGTTCTGTTTCTATCTGTAGCATCCATCAAAACTTCCGGAATGTGAGCAATAGCCAATTTCAATTTTTTCTTCTCATCCATTACGATTGCTTCTTCACTGCTACTATTTTCAAGTTTATCAAGAATAGCGCTGATCTGAGTACCCAAGAAAACAGAGATGATAGCAGGAGGTGCTTCGTTGGCTCCCAAACGATGCGCATTTTGCGCAGTCATAACGCTTGCCTTCAATAATCCGTTGTGCTTATACACAGCCATCAAAGCATTCACAAGGAATGTAATGAACTGAAGATTCTCAGTTGGGGTCTTACCCGGAGTCATCAATCCAACTCCTGTATCTGTACCCAATGACCAGTTATTATGTTTTCCGGATCCATTAATTCCTGCAAAAGGCTTCTCGTGCAATAATACACGGAAGTGATGATGCTGAGCCACACGTTCCATGATAGACATGATCAACAAGTTGTGGTCAATAGCAAGGTTCATTTCCTCGTAAATAGGTGCTAACTCAAACTGATTTGGAGCCACTTCATTGTGACGAGTCTTTAAAGGCATCCCGTATTTATAAGCTTCAAATTCAAGCTCTCTCATAAAAGCAGCCACACGTGCAGGAATCGCGCCAAAATAATGATCTTCCAGCTGCTGGTTCTTCGCACTTTCATGTCCCATCAATGTGCGACCTGTGAGTACTAAGTCCGGACGAGTAGCATACAACTCTTCATCAACAAGAAAATATTCCTGTTCCCATCCTAGGAAAGAAGTCACCTTTTTTACGGATGAATCAAAATACTGGCACACACCGACAGCCGCTTTATCCATTGCATTTAAAGCCTTCAATAAAGGAGTCTTATAATCCAATGTTTCTCCTGTATAAGAGATAAATATTGTAGGAATACACAATGTGTCATCCACTATAAATGCAGGTGATGAAGGATCCCAAGCGGTATAACCTCTGGCTTCGAAGGTGTTACGAATACCACCACTCGGAAAACTAGATGCATCCGGCTCCTGTTGTACCAGCAATTTGCCGGAAAACTCTTCAATCACTCCGCCATTGTCATCGTATTCAATGAATGAGTCATGCTTTTCAGCTGTTCCTTCTGTCAGTGGCTGAAACCAATGGGTATAGTGAGTCGCCCCCATTTCAAGTGCCCACATTTTCATACCGGCTGCTACATGATCTGCAATGTCCCTGTTTAATGGCATTCCATTGTCAATAGCATCAGATAGAATTTTCATTGTACCTTTTGACAAAAACTTTGTCATCTGAGCACGATTAAATACACTCTTCCCATAATAATCGGAAGTTAATTTACTAGGAGCTTCTGTAGCTACCGGCTTTCTGCAGAATGCTTTGTCTACAGCATTAAAACGTAAACTTGACATAACTATTGATTTTGTCTCTCCATTATTACAGAAGAGTTGTTTATACTTTATCTTCTTATGCAATTATCCTTTTGATTGCATTACGGTGCAAAGATATAACAAAAAGATTATTTGCAAAAAGTTTTATGACAATATTCTTTGTTATAATCGTATTTTTTATATCAATGATACGAATATACGCTATATTAATAACTATGTGATACAATATTAATGCATTTACTGTCTTATTGAAATACAATAAAGATAGGTATTCTATAGTATGAATAGCAGTTTCTTGTCCAAATCAACTTTAAGGGTAAATACAACTATTGTTCTTTGATAAAAGTCAACATAGATTATTGAATTTGTATTTTTGCAAAGTTACAAACCAAATTGATTATCATATGGAAAATCGAGTTAATAAATTAAATTCTTACCTATTCACCTTGTGCATCTAAAACATTCTCTATTACTTTGTTCATTCAATAAATAATCAAACACAGAAACAATGAAAAGAACTTCATTAGCAATCGCATTTTTCCTTTTGTTGGTAACAATAACCATATCATGTACATCAAAACCAACTTCTTACTCTTTAACCGGAACTATTGAAGGATTACCGGAAGGCACTATCGTCGAACTGGTACCCGGAGCAACTCATAAATCCGAATTGCCGGTAGCCGAATCAATAGTAAAAGATGGAACATTTACTTTCAAAGGCTCTGTAAAGGGACCAAGACTGTTCAATATTGAAGCAATAAATACAGTGGGATCGATTAAAGTAATGATTGAGAAAGGAGATGTAACCATCAAAGGCAAAGCCTCTTCTACTGATGTGGATGGAAAATTAAGCTACCAGTATGATAGTATCGTTGTAACAGGCAGTGAGGTTCATTCGCTTTACTTAGAAAAAATAGCTTTTCTAGATGAACTGAATGTCTTATATGACAATTATCACACATCAAACAAAGAGATCCTTGAAGCTTTAAAGATTGCGCAAAACCGCTCACGATGACTCCCTTATTAAATCGCTTATACAAAACTGAAGCTTTTGTTAAATTGCAAAATGACAACAAAGCAATCTTTGATTCCGTAGATGTGCGTATGAAAGACCTTATTCTGGCAAATAAAAAGACATGGTGGGGCCCATTTCTTATGATGGACCAGATGTATGACTTTAGCGAAGAACAGAAGATTATGTTTGACGAGTTTTCCAGTAAAGCACAAGAAAGCTATTACGGCAAACTGCTTAAAACAGAGCTAAACACACAAAAAGGGAAAACTAAGACACACTATATTGCATAAAAAAGAAGATCCCTGTTTCAGCTAGTTTGCTGAAACAGGGATCTTCTTTATAAACAAATGTGAGGTTATTTCTTACTGAACTTCACCGTTTCAATACCTTGCGCTGTAGTTACTCTCAACAGATACAGACCCGAAGCAAGCGAACTAGTCGAAAGTGAATATTCTTTCACATTCAGATCTTCAGCATCCACAGTGTAAAGAGTTGTACCAGCCAAACTTACTACATCAATGCGCGATATTTCACTTGCACCTTTTATCGTCAGCATGTCTGATGTTCCTGAAGGATATACCAATAATATATTCTCTATGCTATTCTCTTTAACATCAGTACCTTCAGCTACCTGAAAACTGATAAATTGTTGAGTATTTCCCATTTTTAAAGGAGCATATCCACCATTTGCATAGTGATAAGGTGAGAGAATATAATCACGTGCTTCGATAGGTGGAGTAAATGTCAAAGAGAAGGTCTTCTCTTCATCCTGATCAAGATATATAGGGAATGAAAGAAATGCTACACTCGGCGAATATAAGTTTTTGAAGACCACAATATACACATCATTCTCATATATAACACCTTCGTTTTTAATCTTGACCGTTAGTGTGGCATTCTCACTTTGATATAAAACAGACTTCTCCAATGCGGGTGTTTCTGTCAATGTAAGAGCACTTTCTCCAACCGGAGTTTCATACACTGTGATGGTTTTATCACCGGCAGTGCTTGGCAATAGTATCCAGTCATCTCCATTGTTGATCGAATAAACAGGCAATACAGTGTATTCTCCGGGATCCACATTTACTATATTAGAAAGGGTACATTCTTTTCTTTCATTGGCTCCTACATACTCATGAATGTACAACACCCCTTTACCCTGTTGATCCTGATTGGATACAAGGATTGCTCCAAGAAGATAGTTAAACTCAACTGCACCATTGTCTATAGAATAGGTGATATGACCCGTGTGACCTGAATAGATCTTACGATCCACTGTAATGTCATTCACAGAGATAGTAAAATCAAATACTGGTTTGGTGAGCGTGATATTAGACTCTGTGATCGTAACATTCAGATAGTTTGAAACATTAACTTTGCTTCTCAATATGGACCAATCGTCTTGATGTTGATCTTTACCAACCATATAGAGCTGATACGTACCGGGAGCTATTCCTGACGGTATCTTAAATCCCGGATATGACAAATGAACTCCCTCTCCAAAAGCGAGATCCAAAGGAAACTCTAATCCCACTAAAGAGATGAATTGCCCATTCTGATAGAGTGCTTTATAGACACTTCCCTTGAAGGAGCTACCATTATTGGACAACGGGACTTCCGCAATACTAATAAGATTATCTCGTCCAAATGATGCAACTGAAGGAGAAAGTTCACTCTCCAAAGTCAATAATGGATAAAAAACACTACCTGCTGTAGGTTTCTGAATACCAATCAACATACTTTGATTAAAATAGTAGTTCTCAGAATACTTATAACCCGTGTTAGCTCCGTCATTCGGATTTAGTATACTTAGATTAAAATACCCATTAAGAGTTCCTCCATACCCCCATTTAACATGCAATAAATCGTTCTTATCATAACCATCAATTACAAAAGAATGTCCAGTACTAGTTACCGAAAAGCCACTGTAAATAATAGGGTGCAATAGACTTAATTCAGATTTTATAATATTCATCCATTCACCGGTAGAATAGTAATCTCTGGATATAGTACTTATATTGGCATCATAACCAAAGATATTGACCAGTGATTTTACAATTTCCTGAGATACAGCACTACTGGATCCCTGATCGTCATTACAATAATCCATATTGACAGATACACCGCATTGATACATCAACTTGGCAACCGCTTTCCAATTAGCTTCTGTATAACTATCGGGATCATTATAAGAATCAAGCATATTGGCCCAATCATAGGTCGTGGCTCCAAAATTGGCTGACACATTGATATTTCTAGTTTTAGTCACATAGCTATTTGATCCTATCCCTTGTGTCGGATAATTGTAATACTTCATTACTTGTGCCATAGCAACACCCACACAGCCCACTAATGATTTGATTTCACCTGTACCGGTCTGATACACAGGACAATCATTATTAAATGGCTCAACCTGATTCCATGTACTTGTCATAAAAGGAGCAACTGATGCCGGATACGTACTACCCTTCTGCATAGTTGCCTGAGAAGATTGAATAGCAATATCTCCACTGGCAAGAATTGCCGAAATGTTTTCTGTATAGCTGTTCATCCATCCTCGCAAACCTTCAGGAAGATCTCCTACGGGAAAAGAGCCTTCATCAGAATAACCAAGTATGGGAGCGATACGGTCATCACCGGATACGATTACAAAACCACCCCCCTCTCGATTGTAGATATAATATGCTTCATCAGCCACTGACTTAGCAGGAGCAGCAAATGTTGAAGCCGTAGCTACAAGATCAAATGCTGGTTCATCGGACGCAATAGACTTCGCCGAGGAGATGGACGAAGTAAAATGAGCCCCGATAATTGCTTTAATTTCTTCAGTAGTGCGCTGACGAGACCATCCATTGAGCGTACAAAAGAAAAGCAACAAAAATAGGGTAATTGATTTCTTCATAATGTCTTCCTTTTTATCTATTAAACAACTATGTATTTCACCTTCTTATTCGTAGTTATGCAAATGTATTTAATAAATTTGTAACATTACCAATTTTGCTTGTTATTAACATCGATTGCAAGAATTGACAATAGCTCACGAGCAAGTCTGTTGTTTTTTCGAATTCAGGATTTAGAAAAAGTAAAAAAGTACTATTTATCTGCACCACTGCACCATGAAATGCCTCTCTGTGTGCTGTGTGGCATTTCAAAAACCTCAAAAATAATTTGCTCTTCAATATTTGAATACAATTTTATTTGCTAAAAGGGCATTTTCTATACATTATTATTTGCACGCGGCTAATAATGTTGTAACTTACATCCTCCCCTTCTATGCTGAATTATATCAAAAAAGGTGACCTTCGTCATTGCGGGCTTGACCCGCAATCCATTGAATCAGTATAAAACAAACATACGGACGACACACTACACGCTTCCCTATGCATGGATCCACGCATACGGAAGCGTGTAGCGTTTGACAGTTGTCCTACGCTACTTCCACAGTTGTGGTACGCTAAGTCCACAAGAGTCAGGCGCTAGAGGCTTCAGGTTGGAAAGATTCATGCGCTTTCATGGAAAGATTCAAGCGCCTTCAAGAAAAGATTCAAGCACTATAGACCGTTTGATCATTCATCAAAGGATACGTCTTTAAATATACCAAAATCTGATAATTCTGTTTCCTGATAATTTTTTTGAATACAATAAATGTTTATTGTATTAATATGTATACCTTCGCAACCATAACTTTCTGACAATGAAAAACAAAGAATGCCTCTCGCGTTATATTCTTATTATCCGCAGACTTCAACGAAATCAAAAAGCAACATTAAAAGATATTGAAAAATGTCTGAATGATGCTTCCAGTAACTCAGGTATAGACTTTTGTGTTTCTCAACGCACTTTAGAACGTGACATCAAGGCGATCTCCGAAATCTTCAAGATACATATTTCTTATTCACGTCAGGAAAGAGCGTACTCTATTGATGAAGAATCATTTGATCCTAAGTACACAGATAAATTAATCGAACACCTGGAAATCTTTCATTCCCTCAAGATGCTCGACAATATCAAAGGTATATTTCATTTCGACAATAGAAAGCCATTGGGCACACAGCACTTGACAAAGATGATAGCAGCCATAAAGAACCGGCAGCAGATCCACCTTATATATAATAAGAATTGGGATAATATTTATACAGAGCGTATCCTCTTACCTCTATTGCTCAAAGAATTCAAGGGACGCTGGTATGTGTTGGCAAGACGTATAGACACCGGCAAAGAACGCATCTATTCATTGGATCGGGTAATTGACTTTAATTTGCTCGACAAACACAGTACACCTCCGGAAGGAGTCGCGCAATACTTTGAAAACAGCTTCGGTATCTATTGTAAGGATGATCTGCAACCCGAAGAAGTCATCCTGCGCTTCACAGCAAAAGCAGGTCGATTTGTAAAAGAAGCCACCCTACATCCTTCACAAGCAATCATCAGCGAAACAGAAACAGACTTAACCATTCGCTTGCATCTGCTTTTCACCTTTGATTTTATCATGGAGCTCCTCTCCTACGGCGAACTTATTGAAGTACTTTCACCGCAACACCTCCGGGATGAAATGCGGGAAAGATTACAAAAAGCAGTAGATATGTACAAATAGTTTTTTCAACGACATGTTTTGTCGTTATGGGGGTGTAATTTAGCGGAATGTTAGTTTGAAATAAGAAGATAACAGAGAATAACAATTAAATAAAAGAATCATATGCGTTTCAGACTCAAATTAACTGTTGATAAATATGCATTTGGAAGTTTGCTTCCATTGAACTACCAATATGAGCAGTCTGCTGTCATTTATAAGATATTGTCAAAGTCAGATGCAGCATACTCGGAATGGCTGCATGAGAATGGCTTTCAATTCCGTGATAAACAATTCAAGCTGTTTACATTTGCCTGTCTTCATATACCAAAATTAAAACGTCAAGGTGATTTTATCCAGATCCTATGCGATACGATAGAATGGGATATTTCATTCTTACCCGAACGAAGCACGCAAAACTTTATTAGCGGTCTGTTTCAGCAGCAAACCTTCAAACTAGGCAATGTTGATACAAAAGTGCAATTTACGGTAAAGAACATTGACCTTCTTCCCTCCCCTGAATTTTCAGAGACGATGAAGTTTAAAACTCTCTCTTCAATCTGTTTGGCATCCATGAGACCCGAAGGCGGATTGGCATATATAAGTCCTGATGATTCCGGCGCTTTGGAACTGATCCGCTCTAACCTGCTCATGAAATACAAAGCCTTTACTGGTGAAGACTTCCCTCTAAACGATTTCCACTTTGAGTTTAAAGTGCTCTCTAAACCGGAATCAAAACTCATAACTATTAAGGCAAACACACCGGAACAGAGTAAAGTACGTGGATATAAGTGCCAATTTCAACTTACAGCACCGGTAGAATTGATGAAGATTGCCTATGAGAGTGGCATTGGCGGCAAAGGAAGTCTGGGGTTTGGGATGATTGGAGAATAAAAAACACAGAAAATAATATGAAAGAAATGATGACAAAAATTGATTATGAATGGTTGACCCGAGCAACAGGAGATCCTTTTGCAGATGTAGGTGGCTATGTCATAAAATATCTTTCGGAAAAATATCCAGAAAAGGATGTTTTGGGCATAATTGAATTTGTAGCGAAAATCTATGTCAATAAATGGAATAGTAAGATAGGATCTTTCTTTTTGAACTCAGCTATTACCCAACCAAACTTTAAAGGAAGCGTAAAAATTGATGAAACGCTAAAATACTTTTCTTCACTGATTTATGAATCTGGATCGAACGATGAAGGGTGCTGTCGAATTACGGGTCGTAAAGGAAAAGTGTTTAAAGCGGGAAGAGATAATTCTATACTTTCAGGATCAGGAGCTTTTGTGAATTTTCACCATAACTTTCAACCAGGAATGATGCTTTCGAAAGAAATGATTATCCGTCAATATTTTATTCCATTTGGAACTATTTATGTTGGTGGCAGAATTGCTGTTGTTCAAAGTAATCTGACAGAAATAAATGAATTCTTCGTAAAAATAAACTGTGAAGCAAACTTAAATAATTTAGCAGCCTCATTATCAGATGGCGTTTTGAAATCTGAATTTAGTTTTCCGGCTAATGCATTGTTTCAATTTGTTGACAATCTGTTTATTAATGAGATTGTCCTTGCCACTGATCAAAAGAGTAATTTATCTATAAGCCTATTACTCTTCACAAACTATGCAACCACTCCTGAAATTTCTCTATACAATCTCCCTGCGAATATTTTTCGTTTTTATTCCACGTGTCAGCTACCTAAACTAAAAGCTGATTGGCTACCCTTCTTGTTCGCACACTATACAAATTCAAGGTTCAAAGATGCAAAATACAATGTATCAACAAATAACTATGAAGTCTTGAAGAAAAATGAAACCGAACAAATCGCTGTAGATGATTACAAACAATGGAAAAATATCATATTAGATAATTTGCTCCAAGGAAAATCCATTTTACGGCACTTTGTAAGGTGGGGAGCCAAACGGCAACTTAATTATACTATCGTCGAATTATATCAAAAAAATGTACAAGGAATGAAACAAGAAACGTTGAACAAGATTAAAGAATTAGCTTTATTTCTTACAAATGCGGATGCTGACGCAATAAACAAAAGCATCAAAGCTCTGGATGGTTACAAAAGCGCGTATGAGTTGCGTAGGTTCTTTTTAAAGAACATTGTTGTCAAAAACTATAAAGACGAAGCAAAAGAACCAATGATCACAGTAGACGAGCTAGTCTATTATCTTTTCCCTGATGACATCTCTTGGAAAGATGTTCGTGATATACTTCTATTTGCCATATATCAGGAACTTCATGCTAAAAATATAAAGATAGAAGCTGATTTGAGTGATGATGATACAGAAATAGCAGAGAATTAATTTTAAAACCAGAATAATTATGACTAATCTAAAAGCACAAGGATTTATTCTTATTGATGTTGACGTTGTTGCATTGAACAATGCAGGTAAAAACACGCAAAGTAATTTTGATAATGCAGTTGGCACTAAGCGGATTTTTAAAGAAGGGAAAAGTTATGTGTATGTATCCGGACAAGCATGGCGTTATTGGTGGCGTGATACTTTGCAAAAGGTTTACGACTGGAATCTTTCCCCAATTACAAGAGATGGTAAGATTGCATTTACATCTGCAAACCCAATAGATTATCCAGATGATGATATTTTTGGTTATATGAAAGCAGCAAAAGAAGATGTAACAGATGAAAATGGGAAAGTCAAAAAAGAGAATGTGACGGTAACAAGAGTTTCGCCTTTGAAAAATTCAGTTCTAGTCTCAGTCGGAGCTGTTCGTCCAGTCGAGAATTGGTCAAGCATGGCTCGTCAGGATGGGGATTCCGTTCCATATTATAAACAAGAATATAGTGCTGTTATGAAAGGAATGTTTAGCCTCGACTTAGAACAAGTAGGAACTTTCGCAACATATAATAAAACTGGATTTAAAAACTTAACCGAAGCATTAAGAAAAGAAGCAATGGATAGAGGTGCTATTGAAGTTGATGATATATATCAAAAAGATACAAAAGGAAATCCTTGTAAATTAATCCGATTGGCTGATAATATACGTCAGAAAAGAACTATTGAAACAATTCAAGCATTAAAAAATATTTCTGGTGGTGCTATGCAAACTGATAACATGGGAGATGTAACGCCGAAATTTATTGTTCTGGCAACATTAAATAGTGGAAATCATCCGTTTTCTCATATAGCTACTGCTATTGGAAAAGATAGTGATGTTGTAGTATTAAATATTGAGGCTCTAAAAGAGGTGCTAAAGGACTATAGAGATAACATTCAGGGAAATGTATTTATTGGTAGGAGAAGTGGCTTTTTGGATGAAAAAGCAGAGATACTTTCTGCATTACATGAAGAATATCCTTATGTGAAAGTGCTTACTATTAATGAAGCAATAGATGGTTATACTGAACAGTTGAAATCTCAATTATAATATGAAGGTTTTCAAAATTGATATCACAGCCTGGACTTCAAGTTTTAAATATCCAAATTTAATATCCGGATATCAGTTGACTCTCGAAGTACCACCAATCAGTACAGTTTTGGGACTAATCAATGCCGCATCTGGTAAATATGAAAGATACGATAAACTAAAGCTCGGTTACTACTTTGAGTTTGAAGCAAAACAAATGGATTTGGAAACTATTTATCAAATAGAGACTCATGATAAAGGTTATCCAAAGAATGAAACAAAATCCAATGTTATAAATAGAGAATTTTTATTTAACAATCATCTGGTTATCTATTTGCAAGATGAGGAATTAGCTAGTAAATTTCGTTTACCTGTTTATCCTTTATTACTAGGTCGTTCTTGTGATTTAGCTACTGTTGAATCAATAAAGGAAGTCAAATTGTCAGAAATTCAAAATGCAAATAAGATAAAGGGGCAGATAGTTCCTTTTGATGGAAATTTTCTTCCAGGAGTGATTCAACCTTTGCCGAAATATTTTACTAATACTATCCCACGTCAAAATTTGGGGACTGAAGCGTATTCAGTAATTAATTTTGAATCAGCGGATATACAAACCAACCTTTCCGCATATGTTGATTATTCATCAAAAGGGAAAGAGGTGCATATTTTCTTCCATGAACTAGATTTTTGCTCATTCTATGAATAGAAAGAATATATCGGAGGTTTTGGCAAAATCAGAACCTCCGATTTCACTGAAGCAACATATCCTAGATGGATTGGTAATATTAGATTGCTTGAAGCAAGCATTCCCCAATTTACCTATTTCAGACATTGATCGTTTCTGGGATTCACTCTTTCTATGTGTAATATTTCATGATTTAGGAAAATCGCATTGTGAGTTTCAGCATATGTTATATGGAAATCCGAATAAATGGCTTAAACAAAGACATGAATTATATTCTATTCCATTTATTGAAGGTTTAGACATCACCGATTCTAAAAAATGGATGATTAAACATGCAGTTGCTGGTCATCATAAAGGCTATGAAGAGCTTTTTAGTTTCATCGAACACACCTATCAGCAAAATACACGGAATAGCTTTCTACTAGAAGACGATAATGTTTTCAAACTTTCGTTTGAGACAGAATTTAAGCAATGTATTAATGAGGACTTTGTTCTTTCTTTACTGAGAGAGTTTCGTGTTTCTCTTAAAGAGGTTCAACCAAAACTGCCTCGTCAATTCATTTCTGATTTTAAGAGAAATCCAATAAAAATACAGCAAGAGAACTATTTTGATTTACTTCTGCTTATAGGTGGACTTAAACAATGTGACCATTTGTCTTCAGCATTTATCTCAAATGTAGAGCTTTTAAGCGAATCAGATTTCGATTTTCTCAATAAGAAACGTTTTTTGCTTCAAAATAATGGTTTTGATTTTTATTCTCATCAATTAGACGCTGCAAGAAAAGAAGGAAGTGTAATATTGACTGCTCCAACTGGTTCTGGAAAAACGGAAGCTTCATTTCTTTGGTTACAAAAGCAGATACAACATTATGGACAAGGTCGAGTCTTTTATGTTTTACCATTCACAGCTTCTATCAATGCTATGTATGAAAGGCTAGGAAAGGATATTGGAAATAAAGAAAAAGTAGGCCTTGTACATGGAAAGCTCAGTGAATATCTGGAGAGTATGGTAGATAGAGAGAATCCTAATATCTCATCAGAAAAGAGGCAATACTTGATACAAAAAATAAAAGATAACTACAAAACGATCGTAACGCCAATAAAAGTAGTAACACCATTTCAACTGCTCAAAAACATATTTGGTTTAAAAGGCTATGAGAAAGGTCTTTTCGAATGGGCAGGAGGTTATTTTATTTTTGATGAGATACATGCTTATCAACCAGATGTGTTCGCTCAAATAGTTGTATTGCTTAGTTTTGCTACTAAATACCTTCATATTAAGGCTTTTATCATGACAGCAACTTTGCCACAATACCTTAAGAAAGAACTAGAAAGAGCGATTGGAAGTTATTCGGAGATTGAGGCTAAAAATGAATTATATGAGAATTTTACACGCCATAGGGTTGTGTTGCATGATGGTTTACTGGTAGATTACCTAAATCTTATTCAAAAGGATTTAGATAATATGAAGAAGGTCTTAGTTGTATGCAATTCAGTAGAGCAATCACAAATTGTTTATAACAGTCTTAATTCTGATAAAAAAATATTGTTGCATAGTAACTTTAATTCATTAGATCGTAATAAAAAAGAACATGATCTGAAAAGTGAAAGTGTTCATTTACTTGTTGGAACACAAGCAATAGAGGTGAGTTTAGATATTGATTACGACGTTATTTATACAGAACCAGCTCCGATAGATGCCTTGATACAGCGTTTTGGCCGAGTAAACAGAAAAAGAGAGAAAGGAATTTGTCCATGTGTGGTTTTTAAAGAAAGGAATATAGTTGATACACTATATATTTATCCTAATCAGGAAGTGATAAATCGTACATTAGAAGCTTTAAGTTGGTTTCAAGACAGCATTCGGGAAAAAGAACTACAAAAGGCAATAGATTATGTTTATCCAGCGTGGGATAAAGAAGATAAAGAAGAATATGATTTTATTTATAACATTCTTACTGATGCAATCAAGAATCTATCTCCATTTATTTACTCTTCAAAGTCCGAAGAGGATTATTATATGCAGTTTGATGGAATAAAGGTTCTGCCGATTGTTAGCGAACCTCAGTTTATAACTTTTCTTGATGATTATGAGTTTATCAAAGCGGAGTCTTTGAAAGTACAGATATCAAAAAAACGTTTTATAGGTTTTGTGAGATCTGGTTCGGTTGAAAGAAGAACTCATGTATATGAAGCAAAAAATAATGATAAGCTCATTCAAACAACGTATTTTATTATGAATAAACGGTACACAGAAGAATTAGGCTTACAGGTTAAAGAAAAAGAAAGTAGTGAGGTTGGTAGTAGTAATTTTTTGTGATTAAGTATGACAGGGACTCATTTTAATTACTATCACATATGCAAGCGAAAACTTTGGTTGTTTTCGAATGGCATTACTATGGAGCATACTTCTGATATTGTCTACGATGGGAAACTCATTCATGAGAAGTCCTATCCACAACGACCGGAAAAGTATGAAGAAATTGATATAGATGGTGTGAAGATTGACTTTTATGATACTCGGAACAAAGTTATTCATGAGATCAAGCGTTCGGATAAAGTGGAAAGTGCACATGAATGGCAGGTAAAATATTATATCCACGTACTTGAACGGAATGGCATTTCCGGAGTGACAGGTATTCTTGAATACCCTACTTTGAGACAGACCTCCAAAGTGGAACTGACCGATGAGGATAGAAAAACTATTACTCGTATTGAACAGGGAATAGAAAGGATCATTAGTTCTGATGTTTGTCCTCCTGTAATCAATGCCGGTATATGTCGTAATTGTAGTTATTATGAATTTTGTTATGTAGCAGAAGAACAATGAAAAAAACATATTATCTTTTCAATCCAGGTCGATTGAGCCGTAAAGACAATACATTGAAGTTTGTTCCGATAGAGGAAGATGCAAACGGAGTAGAACGCGAAGGTCAACCACGATATATACCCATTGAGACCGTGGATAGTTTTTATGTATTCGGATCACTTGACGCTAATAGTGCTTTGTACAACTTTCTTGGACAGAATGGAATAGCCTTGCATTTCTTCGATTATTACGAGAACTATACAGGTTCTTTTATGCCCAAAGATACACTTCTTGCCGGACGAATGATCCTAGCTCAAACCAAAGCTCATCTGGATAAGAAGAAACGTATGGAGATAGCGCATCAATTTATTGTGGGAGCTGAATATAATATGCAGAAGAACTTACAATATTACAATCGGCGCGGTAAAGATATGGAACCTTTGATGGAGCTTATGAATACGTATGCGGAAAATATTCCAATGTCAAAGACACCGGAAGAGCTGATGGGAATTGAAGGAAATATCCGGCAAATATATTACGAGGCTTTCAATCTTATCTTGAATGATTTTGAGATGGGAGTTCGTACCAAACAACCACCAAGGAATGAGGTAAACGCTCTAATCTCATTTGGTAATATGATGTGTTACAGCGAATGTCTTCGGGCCATTCATCATACTCAGCTAAACCCAACAATCAGTTATTTGCATACACCTGGTGAGCGAAGATATTCTCTGGCATTGGATGTAGCCGAGATATTCAAACCTATTATTGTGGATAGAGTGATCTTCAAGGTTCTGAACAAAAAAGAGATTCAAGAGAAACATTTTGATAAGAAGTTGAACAAGTGCATTCTCAATGAATCAGGGAAAAAGATTTTCGTGAAAGCCATTGAAGAGCGATTAACGGAAACCATTCAACACCGTTCGCTAAAAAGAAATGTGAGTTACAAGCATCTAATCAAGCTTGAATGTTATAAGCTCAGCAAGCATCTCCTTGGAATTGAGGAATATAAACCGTTTAAAATGTATTGGTAAGGTATGTATGTAATCTTAGTATATGACGTGGGTGAGAAAAGAGTCGGCAAAATATTAAAGCTTTGTCGACTGTATCTCAATTGGATACAGAACTCCGTATTTGAAGGAGAAATAACGGAGGTAAAATTGGAAGAGCTAAAGATAGAGGCTCTTAAACGTATGGATCCTGATAAGGATAGCTTGATAATCTTCAAAAGCCGACAAGAGAAATGGTTGTATAAAGAGATAATTGGTAAGGAGTTATCATCAATTGGGAACTTTTTATAGTTGTCGAAGCAGTTATTCTTACAAATATTATGTATAGATGAACTATTTATTGATGCACTCTCGTTCTTTGACATTCTGAAAATCAACGCAATAACGTGAATTGTCGATACCCCGTGAATTTTATATCTTTGCCGTTCGACAACTTATTAGAAGAAAAATATGTATATTTGCACTCGCAACTGTCTGATATACATATTCTTTTTTTATGTTGTCGGACGACTATTAATCGCACCATTACTGGAATTGAAACAAACCAAAAGCGTTTTTTCTCCAAAAAACGAAAAGCTATTAATCGCACCATTACTGGAATTGAAACAAGAAACTTCAGAAGCGAGGATCACACCACCAGCACTATTAATCGCACCATTACTGGAATTGAAACGTCTGAGACGCTCATTTTCTCTTTTTAGCGACTTGTTTCTATTAATCGCACCATTACTGGAATTGAAACAACGATATCACCAGAACTAACTGAAAGTATCATACTATTAATCGCACCATTACTGGAATTGAAACCCGGTCACACGATTAAGATTGACATGGAGAAACAACCTATTAATCGCACCATTACTGGAATTGAAACACGGTTAACGGAGAGGTTATCAGTTATATTTCAGGCTATTAATCGCACCATTACTGGAATTGAAACGCAGAAAATGTGCCATTGCCGGCAACATTACCAGCTATTAATCGCACCATTACTGGAATTGAAACCTGTTTTTTTGAAAATGTATCCGCTGCCGTCGGCGCTATTAATCGCACCATTACTGGAATTGAAACAAAGTAACCCAGCTAGCTCCTACAAATGTAGAGCTCTATTAATCGCACCATTACTGGAATTGAAACAAATCCAACATAACTGGCAAGTCTATCCACTTCAGCTATTAATCGCACCATTACTGGAATTGAAACAGAAAACACACAAATATCACTCGGCGCAATCACCTCTATTAATCGCACCATTACTGGAATTGAAACCAGCCTACAACTAGTAGCACGGTTAACAGCCCTTCTATTAATCGCACCATTACTGGAATTGAAACCCGATATCTACAAGGTGAATAACATCATTCTCTGCCTATTAATCGCACCATTACTGGAATTGAAACGAAGAAGAGCCTGCGCGAGATTGCCCGCAAGAACCTATTAATCGCACCATTACTGGAATTGAAACCCGCTCCCCAGATCGGTAAGATGCTCGCCGATATACTATTAATCGCACCATTACTGGAATTGAAACCTGGTTCGATTAAGTTCGTCGGGTAGTTAATCCGACTCTATTAATCGCACCATTACTGGAATTGAAACCAAAAAAACTCAGAGGCGGATATTGACAGAACCTTCTATTAATCGCACCATTACTGGAATTGAAACAAGAACACTGAGTACACTATTGGTGAAGGTGTTCCTCTATTAATCGCACCATTACTGGAATTGAAACAGTGGTGGTATTGTTCCTAATCCATCGTATGACCTCTATTAATCGCACCATTACTGGAATTGAAACTTGTTCGATCTCGACCAAGTCGGGATGAACGCAGAACTATTAATCGCACCATTACTGGAATTGAAACCCGCCTCCGAAGAGGTGACGATGACAGGGAGCATCTATTAATCGCACCATTACTGGAATTGAAACACACCTACCCCCGTATTTTCTCCGGATCGGGCACCACTATTAATCGCACCATTACTGGAATTGAAACATCGTAAATATCTTATGAAGGTGCTCAATTATGACTATTAATCGCACCATTACTGGAATTGAAACGGGCTAAGTTTTACGAAGAAGCAGGCATAAAAAACTATTAATCGCACCATTACTGGAATTGAAACCCAATCGAAAACGATACATCTGCATATATTAATAGCTATTAATCGCACCATTACTGGAATTGAAACGCACAAAGCTGGAGAATGGAACCATCACCTACAACTATTAATCGCACCATTACTGGAATTGAAACTCTACTAATGAGCTGATTAAGGCAATTGTGAGAAACTATTAATCGCACCATTACTGGAATTGAAACTTGATTTTGCAATAAACTTCATGGATGGTGTTCAACTATTAATCGCACCATTACTGGAATTGAAACTCGGTATCGGCACCTATAAAGTCAGCCTCTACTATCTATTAATCGCACCATTACTGGAATTGAAACGGATTACGGTCTAAGGCTTTGTGTTTGAACCCAATTCTATTAATCGCACCATTACTGGAATTGAAACGGAAACTATTAACATCAAATACAATACACGGGAAACTATTAATCGCACCATTACTGGAATTGAAACATTAAGAGCTAAATCTTACCAACTTCCTGTATGGTCTATTAATCGCACCATTACTGGAATTGAAACCTGAGTGTTGCTCAAAATTGCGCTTGCTCCAGTTCTATTAATCGCACCATTACTGGAATTGAAACTTACTTGCAAGATTGTCATAGTAGCACCAAGCAGGCTATTAATCGCACCATTACTGGAATTGAAACAAGATATATTGCCCGGCATCTTCTCCGGCTCCGTACTATTAATCGCACCATTACTGGAATTGAAACCTGCGTGCCTTGTCTGTCTTTCTTCAGCATGTGCTTCTATTAATCGCACCATTACTGGAATTGAAACTTGGATACGTAGCTCCTGTACCACCCACGTTCCTTCTATTAATCGCACCATTACTGGAATTGAAACTAGTAGGAAATTGGAGTCTTCATTGTTTCAATATTCTATTAATCGCACCATTACTGGAATTGAAACTTGTGTGGTAGTTTTCATCTACATAGACCTTCGTACTATTAATCGCACCATTACTGGAATTGAAACTAGGGCTATCTACGGATAAGGCTCGTGAGTTTATTCTATTAATCGCACCATTACTGGAATTGAAACTCGGGAACATGGTAAGCATAAACTTCCCGGATACACTATTAATCGCACCATTACTGGAATTGAAACACTGTACAGCTGGGATGGACTTATTACAAGCCGGTCTATTAATCGCACCATTACTGGAATTGAAACTTAGCTTGAGCCACTTCTTTACTTCTCTCTGAGAGACTATTAATCGCACCATTACTGGAATTGAAACTTAGCTTGAGCCACTTCTTTACTTCTCTCTGAGAGACTATTAATCGCACCATTACTGGAATTGAAACGACGTATATGTTATAATAGAATTAAACAAAGATATCTATTAATCGCACCATTACTGGAATTGAAACAGACATTCACCGGTGCAGTAGTCGTTCCTATTGCTACTATTAATCGCACCATTACTGGAATTGAAACACTGGAAGAACCGTAACCGCTGGTTCAGGTCTTTCTATTAATCGCACCATTACTGGAATTGAAACTTACCCCAGGTACTTGTAGTTGTTACCGATCCGTTCTATTAATCGCACCATTACTGGAATTGAAACGCAGACGGTGGGCAAGTGGGCAGAAGAGGGCGGATCTATTAATCGCACCATTACTGGAATTGAAACGTAGGTCCATGCAAGAGTCATTACAACGCTATGGACTATTAATCGCACCATTACTGGAATTGAAACCCTGTTGAACCGGTTGTTGCTTCATCGATAGACTTCTATTAATCGCACCATTACTGGAATTGAAACTGAGCAAGCGACTAAATTAAAAGAGCTTGGAGTTGTCTATTAATCGCACCATTACTGGAATTGAAACAAAGGCTTTTGTATAACCAAGCAAAGATGTTAAGGAACTTGCAAATGGGCAGGCAGATATATTCGAGAATGATACAAGAAGTAAGATTGAGATTATTAATGACATTAAACAAATTATTGGCTATGAAGAAAAAACCATTAGAAGGAATCGAGCTTACCAAAGCGGCAATATTGGCAATGTCGATTCAGGAAGCACTGGAAGAGGAACAGAAGGAACAGCCAACGGAGGACAATCTACCGGAACAACCGAGCCAACAAACGGAGTCGAAACCGTATGACGAAATTCAGGAGCCGAGCCAGTTGATTGAATTCAATGGATAGAATAGATGTATACAAAAGCCCTCCGAGCAAACAAAAATGGTTGCAATTATCAAGCTAGCAAGTAAAAATATGAAAGGTCAAAACGCCTTACAGTATACTCTAAGGCATGTCTTGGTGCACTTGGTGCATTGAAATCAAGGTATCCACCCTTTTGCAGAATGAAAATAAAAAAATTAATATTCCAAGAGAAACTCTTGTTGAAAGCAGCCTATAGTCTTTGACAAGACATGCCAATCAGATGCGGAAGTGATATGGGACTATCGCTTCGCCATATTTCTGGAATTGAAACAAACTTGAGGAGATTGCGGGTCAAGCCCGCAATGACGTGCATTCGGCAACAATAGCCGGGAGATTGCGGGGCAAGCCCGCAATGACGTGCAAAATCTAATTGAAAAATGTACAGGTAATCGAAGTATGAGTTGAAGGATCAATGTAAGGATGCAACCTATTGCAGTTCGTTGATTAACTTGAGGATCGCATTGTATTTGATGGTCTCTCCCATTTTCCCGTAAATGTCAAGTAGATACTTCAAAGTAACGGGGTGGTCATTTTGCAATAGTTGAGCCTTTTCGAGATAATAAAGTGCTACAGTAAATGTTGGTTTTGCTACGTTAAGTGCATCCTCATCCGGCGCTCCATTATCTTTTGCCTCTCTCATCAGTTTCAATGCGCGATGGTAATAGATACTTCCTATCCCAACTGTAGCATTCAAATAATCTTTGTCAATCGCTAATGCCTGTAAATAATTCATTTCAGCTTCCTCAGGATTACCCATTGCTTCTTTATACTGACCATATAAGTACCAGTAAACAGGATCTCCAGGGCATTCTTTAACTGCCTTCTTCAATAAATTGCGTGTTGCATTGAAATTCTTTTGAGCCAAACGGACTGCTAATAGATTGGTGATAAAATAATGTTCTTCCGGATACAGCTTGAAGCCTCGGTTCAACACACTGACCATTTTCGAAGTGTCTTTCTTGGATTCCCAAAACTGATAATACTCACTTAAATCTTTGATTGTCTCAACTTCTGCTGAAACAGTGCCTGAGATAAGAAATAAGATAAGGCTGAATAAAACAGGGTATCTCTTCATCGTCAATATTTAATGTTAAGACTGTTAAGCACTTCATTGATCTTCTCAGAGGTGGAAATCCGAGTCGGTATCAGGGGTAATCGAAGCACATTCTGTATGTATCCCATGGCATTCAAGATACTCTTCACTCCTGCCGGATTGCCATCGACAAATAGGAGACTGAAGAGTTCGTTAAACTTATAATGAATCTCCAGAGCACTCTTATAGTCACCTGCTTCAATCAAACGAACCATTCTGCTAAACTCTCTGGGAAATGCGTTTCCAATAACAGAAATCACGCCTATCCCTCCTAAAGTCATCAATGGGAAAGTAATTCCATCATCACCGGAAATAACTGAAAAGCCTACGGGTTTGTTTTTGATAATCTCATCAATCTGAGTCAGATTGCCGGATGCTTCTTTGATGGCAACCACATTGGGCACTTCACGAGCGATACGCAAAGTGGTTTCTGATGTCATATTAACTCCTGTACGACCTGGCACATTATAAAGAATAACAGGTAGTGGGGACGCTTTTGCGACTTCACTATAATGTCTGTAAATTCCTTCTTGGGAAGGTTTGTTGTAATATGGACAAACAGATAATATGGCACTAAACCCAGATAAATCTCTAGTCTTCAACAAACTGACCAATGCCCTGGTATTGTTGCCTCCGGCTCCCATTACAAGTGGAACACGTCCATTGACCCTTTCGACAATAAATCTGGATAGCTCCTCCTTTTCTTCTTCATTCAAGGTGGCTGTTTCTGCTGTTGTACCTAAAATGACTAGATAATCTGCTTCATTTTTGATTTGAAATTCGAGTAAGCGGGAAAGAGCATCGTAATCTATTGATTCATCTTCTTTGAATGGAGTAATTAATGCTACTCCCATTCCTCTTAAATTGATATTCATATTATATATAATCGAACTAATGTAGTAATATTATCAGGCCTCTTATTTCCTTAGGAATGTAAGTAATTCTTTAAATAGCAAATCAATGTGTTCATCAATCTGTGCATCTATGATATAGTCATACAACAACGGATTATGTCCTTTAAAACCCACTCGAATAGGTATTTTTTTATTCGACGTCATCAGGTAAGTTAATGCAGGAGAGTATTCACGAGACATATTTACTATAATGTCTGCCTCAAGAGTTTTAAACTCATCAACATATATCTTACGTGGAAAACCGAGGAAAGTCAATTCGGAGTTGTACAATATTGTGGACTGAGAATGACCAAAATTTATAGTAGTATGGTTGATTCCCCATATGTAAACCTGTTTGCCATCCTTTTGCAAAGTTGTCTTTACTTTCTTAATATGGCGTACATCAACCGCATTAAAAAGAAGTAAGATAGTGTTGATATCATCATATGAAGAGATCTCCGTACGTTTTTTTCGTTCGGAGTTTTGTTTCAATATTGCTTTCTCAATGAAGTATCTAAACATTGTTTATTCAACAGTTTTAGTGGAATTATCCAACAAAAATAATCATTTTATTTAATTAGTTCTAGGAATTCATTCTCATTTATTATTCTAACACCCATTTTAGTCGCTTTTTCTAATTTGGCAGGCCCCATATTGTCACCGGCGAGAATATAATCAGTCTTTGCGGAGACACTGGATACATTCTTGCCACCGTTCATCTCTATCATTATTTTATACTCATCACGTGAATGATGAGTGAAGGTTCCACTAATGACAATGGAGAGTCCTTTGAGTTTATCGCTCTGGATAGCCACCCTTTCTTCTGAAAGAGACATCTGAAGCCCTTCTTTCTTTAATCTTTCAATAATCAGACGGTTAGATTCTTCCTGAAAATAACGTTGCACACTCTCGGCAATCCGTATTCCTATCTCATCAACAGCTGTCAGTTCTTCTATAGTTGCTTGTTCGAGGGCTTCAATAGTGTGCAATGCCAAAGCAAGTTTCTTTGCTGTTGTCTCACCAACAAATCGAATACCCAAGGCAAATAACACTCTTTCAAATGGTACATTTAGTGACTCTCGAACAGATCTCAGAATATTGTGAACAGACTTCTCACGAAAACCTTCCATCAAAATATCCTGTCCTTTAAGATCATAAAAAGAGGATATATCATGAAGAATTCCTTTTCGGTAAAAGAGATCTACTGTCTCAGAGCCGATTCCATCAATATTCATGGCCTTACGACTAATGAAATGCTCCATTCTGCCTTTGGTCTGTGGAGGACATACACTATCGTTGGGACAGTAATGCGCTGCTTCACCTTCATATCGAACAAGGGGAGTGCCACATTCCGGACAACGGGTGATAAATTGCACCTTATCTCCGATAAGTAATCTTGAATCAATGTCTACTCCAATGATCTTTGGAATGATTTCTCCTCCTTTTTCGACATAGACCATGTCACCAATATACAAATCGAGCTTCTGAATGATGTCTGCATTGTGCAAAGAGGCACGTTTGACTACTGTACCGGAGAGTTGCACGGGATCAAGATTGGCTACAGGAGTGATTGCTCCGGTTCGTCCTACCTGGTAAGTGACTGAATTCAAACGTGTAAGGGCACGTTCTGCCTGAAATTTATATGCTATTGCCCAACGCGGAGACTTGGCGGTATATCCGAGGTTCTTTTGCTGACGTAAAGAATTGACTTTCAAGACCACACCATCGGTGGCTACGGGTAGATTCTTACGTTCTTTGTCCCAATAGTTCAGAAATTGAAATACTTCTTCTAAAGAATTACAGCATTTGGTAGCATCGGACACTCTGAAACCCCATTTGCGCAAGGCTTGCATATTGGAAAAATGATCGTCTGCGGGTAAATCTTCGCCTAACAGGTAGTAAAAGTAAGCATCCAGCTTGCGGGAAGCTACCACAGAAGAGTTTTGTGACTTGAGAGTTCCCGAAGCTGCATTGCGGGGATTGGCAAAGAGCTGCTCTTCTTGTTGTTCGCGCTCTTTATTGAGCTGCTCAAAAACGGTCCACGGCATCAATATTTCTCCACGTATTTCGAAATCAACGGGATAACTGTCGCCTTGGAGTTGTAATGGGATGGAACGGATAGTCTTTACATTTTCTGTGACATCATCTCCTTTTTCTCCATCTCCACGTGTCACAGCGTATTGTAGAGCACCATTGTTGTATGTCAGGGAGATGGAGGTTCCATCGTATTTCAGTTCGCAAACAATCTCAAAAGGTTCATTTAATGTTTTCCCGACACGTTCGTAAAAGTCTGTTACTTCTCCTTCTGAGTAGGTATTTCCTAAAGAAAGCATCGGATAACGGTGACGAATCTGCTTGAAACTTTGATTGATATCATTTCCTACACGAAGCGTAGGTGAATGATCGTCATAATAATCAGGATTGGCTTTTTCAAGTTCCTGAAGTTCATGCATCATCTCATCAAATGTCTTATCAGATATGTCTGGGGTTGATAAGACGTAGTATTTATAATTATGTTCGTGTAGTTGCTTACGAAGTGAATCGATACGCTCCTTAACTGATTCTTCCATTCATATCTGATTTTTATATTGCAAAGAAAGAAAAAAGATTATAGCTTTGCAAACAAAATCTGAATAATGCGTATAGACATCATTACCGTTTTACCTGAACTCCTGGATGGGCCTCTGAACAATTCCATCGTTAAACGTGCACAGACCAAAGGATTGGCAGAAATACACCTGCATAATCTGAGAGACTATTCTACCAATAAATATCATCGTGTGGATGATTATCCTTTTGGAGGAAGTGCCGGTATGGTGATGCAGATAGAACCAATAGACCGGGTGATATCTTTTCTAAAGAGTGAACGTAGCTATGATGAAGTGATCTATACGTCACCAGATGGCGAACAATTCAATCAGAAAATGGCTAATTCTCTTTCTTTACTTGAGAATGTCATCATCCTGTGTGGACATTATAAAGGTATTGACCACCGAATTCGTGAGCATCTTATTACGAAAGAAATTTCCATTGGAGACTATGTTCTCACCGGGGGAGAACTTGCTGCTGCTGTAATTGCAGATGCAGTTGTGCGTATTATTCCGGGAGTGATATCCGATGAACAATCAGCTCTTTCTGACTGCTTTCAGGATGATCTTCTCGCGCCACCTGTCTATACTCGTCCTTCAGAATATAATGGATGGAAGGTTCCGGAGATACTACTTTCCGGTCATGAAAAAAACATTCACGACTGGGAACTGCAACAAGCTATCGAACGAACAAAAAGAATCCGTCCAGACCTACTCAAAGAGTAAATCCACCACCTGCAACATCCATCAGGTATCTCTGTTTATATGATTATCTGCTTACAGCTTACGCTGTCGAAAGGGTAAAGGCAACAATAAATGCATCAGTCTAATGGCATGAATGTCAGAAGACTGTGAAATGCTTGTAAATAATCCTGTTTGGGAAGTAAAAAGAGGTAAAACCATACCGGAATCCGCCTTTTCCGATTGGCTTTCCAACTGTTGAATATCCACCATTACAGATCTCTTTGCTCCACCCTGTACAAAGAGAAGTTGAATATAATGGAAATACAAAAGTAACTTTAATATCATGATAACTAGATAGTGCTTATTTTCAATTAGATAACTGTTTTTCATCTAAATACGACGGCGAATGTATACAATATTATTTAATCACCAAAGATATTTGATACTTTTTTAAACAAAAAAGCATGATTTACTCTGTTTTTAGCAGATAATCATGCTTTTAGCTATATATCTTTGTAATATTTCCGTCCTACACTTCCAAAGCGCCAATAATATCTTGTACCGAAGAGAAATTGTTGCGATCAAGATATTCATTGATTCCATCAATTACTTTTATAGTAACGGCAGGATCTATAAAGTTGGCTGTGCCTATCTGTATGGCAGTTGCACCCGCTAAAAGGAACTCAATGGCATCTTTCCAGTTCATGATACCTCCAAGCCCGATAACAGGAATATTGACTGCTTGTGCGACTTGCCATACCATGCGAAGTGCTACAGGCTTTACAGCAGGCCCTGAGAGGCCTCCTGTTATGGTAGAGAGCACAGGTCTGCGCCTCTCAGCATCAATAGCCATTCCCAGTATTGTATTGATCAGAGAGACACTATCTGCCCCTTCTGCCTCTACGGCCTTAGCTATCTCCGAAATGCTTGTTACATTGGGAGATAGCTTTACTATCAGTGTCTTAGGATAAACATTACGAACCGCTTTTGTCACCTCCGCTGCACCACAGGCTGTTACACCAAATGCCATTCCTCCTTGTTTTACATTCGGACATGAAATGTTCAGTTCGATCCCAGTAACTCCATCCAACTGCGCAACTCTCTCTGCTGTAGCCACATAATCTTCAATCTGAGATCCGGATACATTCACTATTATATTATCATTCAGACTTTTAATTGAAGGATAGATATGCTCAGCAAAGTAATCAACTCCCTTATTTTGCAATCCTACCGCATTAAGCATACCTGAAGGGGTTTCGGCCATGCGAGGATAAGGGTTGCCTTCCCGGTGGTTTAATGTAGTACCTTTAACAATAACTGCCCCTAAACGTGCTACATCAATGAAATCTGAAAATTCCGGCCCATATCCGAAAGTGCCGGATGCTGTCATTACAGGATTCTTTAATGACAAATTATGGATAGATACACTTAAATTGGCCATCTCAATTGATTAATATTAAATACAGGACCTTCTGTACACACACACACATTACCCTTTGTTGTATCTTCCACACAACAGAGACAAGCTCCAACACCGCATGCCATGGTATTTTCGAGAGATACCTCGCATGAAATAGTATTCTTTTTAGCATAAGAAGCAACTGCCATCATCATTGGTTTGGGACCACATGAGTAAATTCGGCTAAAAGCTGGCTGAGAAGACATTACAGAGTGTTGGGTTACATATCCTTTCTCACCCATTGATCCATCTTCTGTGGTGAAAAAGACCTCTCCAAAGCGCTCAAATTGATCCAGTTGAAGGATTCCGGAAGCTGTACGGGCTCCTAACAAAAAGGTTGGTTTAAACCCTTGTGAATGTAATTGCGCTCCCAGATAAAGCATCGGAGCTGTACCAACGCCTCCACCAACTAATAAAAGCCTTTCTGAGGGCTTTTCAGGCATCGTAAATGTATTTCCAAGAGGATACACCATATTAACCACAGAATCGCAGGAAAGAGCCGATAACACACGAGTACCATCTCCAATTGCATGTATTAAAAGCCACAATTCATTGGAATCCTTATCTACATAGTTTATAGAAATCGGACGCCGAAGAAAAGTAGTAGGTGAATTATCTACTTTTACCTCAATAAATTGTCCGGGGAGCATCTCAGGGAGAGGTTCTTCCTGGGTAAATTTCATCAAAAAGTAGTCGGAACTCAATTCTTCTGTTGAGACCAGCCGGAGATCTGAAATGTATTTCTTCATAAAGATCGTTTTTCTTATAAAACACAAAGATACGACAATGCATGCAAACTCGATTAAGTTCGAACAAAGAAAAACAAGGATCTTATCGTTTCAAAATACTGTTCGCTTCTATTCCAAAAGAATCAAAGGTTCCGTCTGAATAGAATACAACTATTTTGGTTACACTTTTAGATGTGATCTTTTGAGATATAACAGATTGATTATCTGATATATTAGACACAGTTTCCCCTTGTCTCAAGTCGTTCTCCTTGCGATATTCAGCATTCTCTTGTCGATGGGGCGGAAATAATTCACTCTCAAAGCCTGATTGCTGAGATAAGTGAGCTTTTTGGTCATCTTCCTTATACATTGGACTAACTCCTCTTATTAGCCAATCCGAATTAAGGGTAGGGAATGCATCCAGGATCTTAAGAGCTATATCCAGACTGGGGCGATTACGTCCACTTAGTATATGAGACATAGCCGATCGTTGAATATTTGCAATATCTGCCAATTTAGAAGCCGATAAATGCTCTTGTTGCATGATTTTTTCAATTCTTTCTTTCATAAATGGCTAATTTAATGGAGTTACAAATGTAAACATACAGAACAAAACTGTTTGGGCACAAAAGTAAATTATTTAATTCACATATGCAAATTACATTTGTTACCATAACTTTTACACATATGTAACTACCAATCTGAATACATTCATAAATTCAAAGATTATCAATACATTAGAAACTCTTTCTATATTTAAATAATCGGAGAAGGTAAATAGTAATAAAATACTGACTATAAGAAGCTAAGAATTATTCAAATACGAACAAACCTAACTATTTCTGATAAAACAACATTTATAGGGCAATAATTCTAAACATCCTGTTTACTATAATGATTATATATTACTGGTTATCAACTATGTAACATAATATTAAGATCCATAGTTCTATAGTTTACATTTATACAAAACTAACCGTATTACACATGTACACCAGTGCTGTTAGAATGTACTATAAGACTATAAAAGTATTATTAAATAGTACAAAAATAACAATTCACAATGTTCATCTATTGTAAATAATCAACAATTGGACAAATAATTAATCTTAATTATATATTTTACTGGAAGGTGGGGGCGATTTTACACGAGAGTTGGATATTTATGTACAATTGCATACAGACTAAAAAATATGCGATTCTCAGAGCTCTGAGAATCGCATATTAGTGCTGAATTACAAGCATTTAAGTCCATAAACAATGAACTCATTTATCTGTGATATAGAAAATTTAAGCGAAGACTGCAAAAAGGATTGCAGCTCTAGGAATGAAGTAATTTATATACCAGTTCACGAAGAAGTTCTCCATCACTGGTTGAGTTTCCATATGCTCCTTTTGATTTACCATCATATTCTCTCAAATATGAAATAGCCCGGACCGTCTGAAGAGGGGAGAAATTTGAAAGCCCTGCCTCTATATCTTTCCACTGATAATAATTTTTTAAACCCAGATATTCGCTTAATGCCTTCTGAGATCTATCATTTTGGGAATATGCAATAACAAGTGTAGAAAAGCTATTAAAAAGAGTTGCTGTAGAAATAAGCAAAGGGTTTTTCTTTGGGTTCTTTTCAAAATAATTGACGATGCGGTTTGCCTTAATAATATCTCTGTATAAAATAGCCCTTAGGAGCTCATAGTTATTGTATTCCTTGCTTATTCCAATATACTTCTCAATCATATCTGCAGTAATCTTATCCGCTCCAGTTGTCTGCAATACAATTATAAGCTTCTCAATTTCATGATTCAGTTTACTCAAATCATTCCCTGAATACTCAGAAAGCAGATTTGCCGCAGTAGAATCAATCTTCACATTCTTATGTTGCAAAGTGCGAAAAATCCACTCTGGTAATTGATTATCATACAACTTTTGAGAATCAAATAAAATTCCTTTCCGTTCAATTTCGGTTGCTAACTTGCGATCTATCTTTCCATATTTATAATTTATAACAAGAATGGTTGAAGTTAGCGGATTTTGCAAATACTTAATCAGCTCATCCAGATGATCCATACTCTGAGCCTCCTTGAGTATAACAACATGGTAGTCTGACATAAGCGGATAGCGACGTACCTCATCAAGTACCATTACAACATTTGAATCCGCCCCATACATAACAGTTTGATTAAAGTCTTTTTCCGTTTCTGTTAAAACAGTTTTCTCTAAATAATCTGATATATAATCAATAAAATAGGGCTCCTCACCCATCAAACCATATACAGGGACGTATTCTCTCTTTTGAATAGACTCCACAATAGTTTCAAAAGAAATATTTTTTTTAGCCATATCTAACTGCGCAATTAGTGTCAATTTCAAACAAAATACTACTTTTGGAGAATGTTTTAAAGTAACACATTCCAAATAGCAAACAAATATACTAAATGTTGCCATTAAACCTGCCTCTTTATCCGGTTAAAATAATCCAGTTAAATGGGAAACAGATGATTTTTGACTCCATCCGTAAAAAATATGTTGTTTTAACTCCAGAGGAATGGGTCCGACAACAGTTTGTACAATTTCTAATTATTGAAAAAGGATACACATCTTCTTTACTCTCCAATGAGGTCACAATTGAATTGAATGGAATGAAACGACGTTGTGACACAGTATTGTACTCCAACACACTTCAACCTCTTCTGATAGTTGAATACAAATCTCCGAATGTGGAGATATCTCAATCTGTATTTGACCAGATTGTTCGTTATAATGGTGTATTAAAAGTCCCCTATCTTATTGTCACAAATGGAATCAGACACTTCTGCTGCCGTATGAATTATACAACATTAAGTACTTCATTTTTAAATGATATCCCTGATTATAAAACGATCAAAGATGAATTTTTTGAACTATGATAAACATACATTTTAAAAGAAATTTTCTTTAAAGTGATGGATATTAGCGTAAAACTTATTATCTTCGCATCTTCCTAATAAATAATCTGATGAGATACAGGATCCTATTTTACTCAATAATACTTTCTCTTTCTTTTTTTCTGATTATTTTTTCTTGTCAGAAAAAGAATGAATCTATCTCTTTTCTCTCCGAGAAAGAAATTGATACTTATTGGAGAAGTGGCAAAACACTACCTTTGGGTATTTCTGAAAAATACCCTTTCCCTGTACAGAAAATAACGAATGATAATGGCATTAATGTCCTTATCGACATGGCCCACCAAACTCAGTTTGTAACTCTTTGGAGTTTGAATAGTTATCTGAATGGACTTGGTTTTAGGTCAATAGGCAATCAAGCCTCATTACATTCCGTATTGGCATCTGATGGAAAAAGTCGTGTTCGTATACCTTTCAAAAATGGAATATTTCCTTTTGCCTGGATACCTAATCTAGATTATAACATCGTTATTACCGAACAAGAGTTTCCAAACTATCAGGAATACCTACCACAAGAAATTGAAGCATTGAAAAGGTTTGTCCAAAAAGGAGGAGGTCTTTTGATTCAATGTGGACCCGACTTTTCTCTTCCTTCTAACGGGAATGAGCTCTCAGTGGAAAAGTTGATTCAAACATTTGATGCAAAAATCGCTAAAGAGATAGACTCAGTCAACCAGAAAAAATTTGCGACATTTATTACGAATAAAAAATGGGAAACGACTCGTAAAGGCGAATGTGGGAAAATTATTGAAGCTCGTCGAGTGTTTGGAAAAGGACATGTCATGCTAATTGGAGCTCTTAATACTTTATTGCCTGGGTCCAATAACTCTCCTGCAACTCAACAGAAGGAAAAAACACAGTTCACAGAAGAACTGAAATGGCTGGCAGAGGGAAAAAAACCTATAGGAGGTGAACCCAGAGTCCCCTCAAGTATGGCTGGTGGTGGAGGTATTTTTCCAGAACTCGAGAAGAATATTGGAGATGTTGTGTTATTCTATGCATTCAATCAAAAGAAAGAACTTTTGGATTGCATGGACAATGACCTCCCACGAGCTCAGAAAATATTACAGAAATGGTTTCCTTCAAAGAAAAGTGAACCAATCTACCTCATTTTATCAGCAGGGTCAGGAGGAGCTTGGGTCGTTAATGCATATAAACCTAAAGAAGTCGGTTTGATTAGTATTGATCCAATTCCCCTTATTGGTGCATTTGCATTTGAAATGGGACATATAAACAGAGGTCCTGCAAATGAATTTGGGCGCACAGCTGGTTGGGTGCAGGCTATTAACGGAAGTAACGGACAAGCTGGTTGGTTTCAAGGAAAGATCCTTGCTATATTTAACGATTCTTTGAAGTATAAACCGAATCGTGACTGTAATTCATTCTTTACGAAAGATAAGAAAGGAGATTCAATAGATCTTGCCCGGTTCAATCCCGAAGAACTTTACAGTAAGGATGAGAAGATTACCAAACTATGGTATGTATTCCAGAAGTTGGATGACAGATACGGTACGACTTGGTATCCGCGATGGCTATGGGTGATGAATACGCGTTGGGATAGCACTCCTGAGAAACAACTTACTTTTGATGAGATGGTGGAAGACATGAGTATAGCCGTTGGTGAGGATCTCTTCCCTTTCTTTTCTAAATTGGGCACTACCTTGGAAAAGAATCGTCTTGCAGAGATTAAATTTAATAATGAAATTATTAGGCTTAAAGTGTCTCCTTTAGAGGTCACACCTGCAGGAAACATAAAGCTGGATAGTATCAAAGACTATATGCAACCGATTATAATCTCTGAATAACTCCAAAATCACATATTGACCCGAGAGAATGGTATGATACTGACAGGTGCAAATTCTTTGTCAATATATTTGTAATAGCCCGTAATGGCAACCATCGCTGCATTGTCTGTTGTAAATGAGAATGGAGGAATGTGAATCTTTAAGTGATATTTTACAGCATAATCTTCAAAAGCAGCTCTTAGACCACTATTCGCAGATACCCCTCCTGCAACAGCTACCTCCTTAATTTTCAAATCCCGTGATGCTTTATAAAGCTTATCCATCAAAATCTCGACTACAGTCTTTTGAATAGATGCACATAAGTCAGCACGATTTTCTTCAATAAAAGATGGGGTCTCTTTCATAGCATCGCGTACGAGATAAAGAAAAGAAGTCTTTAGGCCACTGAAACTATAGTCATATCCTTTCATGTGAGGTTTGTGAAATTTAAAAGCCAACGGATTACCCTCTTTTGCGAGACGATCAACATGAGGGCCACCGGGATAAGGCAATCCCATCACCTTAGCACATTTATCAAAAGCCTCACCTGCGGCATCATCTATCGTTTGTCCGATAATCTCCATGTCATTGTATGAATTGACACGAATAATTTGCGAATTACCTCCTGATACAAGCAAACAGAGAAAAGGGAAATGTGGTTGATTATTCTCTTCGGGAGTTTGTTTAATAAAATGAGCCAATACATGTGCCTGCAAATGATTAACTTCAATCATGGGAATCCCGAGTGAAATTGATAAGCCTTTTGTGAATGAATTGCCAACCAGCAGTGACCCTATTAATCCGGGACCATTAGTGAAAGCTATAGCAGACAGTTCGGATTTCTCCACTCCTGCTCTTTTCAATGCTTCATGTACCACCGGAATTATATTTTGCTGATGTGCACGGGAAGCAAGTTCAGGCACTACACCTCCATATGCTTGATGTACTGATTGAGAAGCTATCACATTCGAAAGCATTACTTCATCACGAATTACAGAGGCTGAAGTATCATCGCATGACGTTTCGATACCCAATATTGTTATTGACATAAGCATTAATATCAAATTTTATGCAAAGGAAAGAAGTATTTCTAGCAATCGCAATAAGAAGTTGCATATTTTTGTATTTTTGTTATCTCAAATAATAAGAACCAAATCATCTCAATAACAGACGCATTCTATTTCGAACTATCAAATAAGATTGATCAAAGACTGACTATTTTCATGAATGCATAATTAATATACGAAATAATGGGAAACAAATATCTTAAGAAAAGCATTTGTATATCATTCCTCTTCCTGCTCATTTTTCATTCTCTTCATGCAGAGGATAAAGAACAAATGAATCATATGGACAGCCTGATATATTCAGGTAATTACACGATCAAAATAACACAAATAGAGCCCTCTTCTGCTTCTACTATACTTGCCAACACTATCTATACATTGATTGTAAAGAATGATTCCGTATATTCAGACCTACCCTATTTTGGCCGGGCTTATCACCTCAATTATAATCAGATTGCAGGTTTAGAAATGGAGACCGGCATTTCTGACTATACTATCAAAAGAACAAGAAAAGGATTTGTTGAAGCCAGTTTTAAATCACGTACAAAGGATGATAAATACAGTTGGAAACTCCTATTTGAAAGAAACGGTTCTGTTTTTATTCGTGTTTCGATGAAAAACAAACAACCAATAGGATTCAGTGGAAGAATTGTCTCTTTATAATAGTAGAATTAAGGTACCATCAACATGGGTTGTAGTTCTTTTTTTACCTTGAAAACATCATTAATCAGAGAATATGAGTTATATTTGCATTTCAATAAATTAAAGAAAGATAATTAGAAGAAAATGAATAACAGAAATAGATTAATTGATGCAATTATAGAAGGAAAAGAAGGAATACAAGAAAAGAAAGGAAAAAAGATCTTCGTGACTAGTATTGATCTGTATCATATAATAAGCACGGTAAAATCACAATCCATCACTAATTTATATTGATCGATTAATAACAAACTTTATGGATAACGAAAAAAAGAATAATATTCCTTCATCTGAAGGACCTTCTAACAAAAACAACAAAAAACCGCCGGTTAAGTTCAAGTTTAATTTATATTGGATCTATTCATCTATTGCAATTTTGATGATTTTCCTATGGTTATCAAATGACATGAATATTTCCGGAAAGAAAGACTGGTCTGAATTTGACCAAATGTTAAGGAATGGATACATTGAGAAGATTGTAGCACACAAAAGCAAGACCGAACTAGATGCTTTTGTTTTAAAAGACCATATTAAAGATGTATTTGGTGACAAAGTTGACGAAAGCTCTCAGCCGGCAAAGATAACTGTTGGCTATAGTTCAAATGAGTTTCTTGCGAACTATCTGATTGATCTGAAGAAAGAAAATGATCTGAAGGAAGAAAAATGGATTGAACCAAAAATCGTGTGGGAACCGGGGTAATGATGGGTTCATGAATATATTGTACACATTTGGTCCCATTCTGCTTTTTGTTGGACTCTGGATTTTCATGATGCGTAAAATGTCTGGAGGCGTTGGTGGATCAGGTGGTGGTGGTGTTTTCAATGTAGGCAAATCAAAAGCTCAGCTTTTTGACAAAGATAATGAGAATAAGAACACATTTAAGGACGTAGCAGGGCTTGCTGAAGCAAAAGAAGAGATTCAGGAAATAGTCGAGTTTCTAAAGAATCCAACAAAATATACCGACCTCGGGGGAAAGATTCCAAAGGGTGCTTTACTTGTAGGCCCTCCGGGTACTGGAAAGACATTACTGGCAAAAGCTGTCGCAGGAGAAGCCAATGTTCCTTTCTTCTCTCTTTCAGGATCAGACTTTGTGGAGATGTTTGTAGGTGTCGGCGCCTCTCGTGTACGAGACTTATTCAAACAAGCGAAAGAAAAAGCTCCTTGTATCGTATTCATTGATGAGATTGATGCTGTAGGTCGTGCACGTGGAAAAAACCCAAATATGGGCTCCAATGACGAACGTGAAAACACGCTCAATCAGTTGCTCACAGAGATGGATGGATTTGGTTCAAACAGTGGAGTTATTATTCTTGCTGCAACTAATCGTGCAGATATTTTGGACAAAGCTTTACTTCGGGCAGGAAGATTTGACCGCCAGATTACCGTTGAACTGCCCGATTTAACCGAACGAAAAGAAATTTTCCTGGTGCATCTTCGTCCGATTAAGATATCGCCCAATGTAGATGTCGAATTACTGGCACGGCAGACTCCGGGCTTTGCTGGAGCTGATATTGCAAATGTTTGTAATGAAGCTGCTCTCATCGCAGCCCGTCGTAGCAAGAAGTTTGTAGAAAAACAAGATTTCATGGATGCTGTTGACCGGATTATCGGTGGATTGGAAAAGAAGAATAAGATTACAACCGTTGAAGAAAAACGGACCATTGCCATTCATGAGGCGGGACACGCCACCCTCAGTTGGTTTTTGGAGTTTGCAAATCCTTTGGTTAAAGTAACAATCGTTCCGCGTGGAAAAGCACTTGGAGCTGCCTGGTACTTGCCTGAAGAAAGACAGATCACTACCCGTGAGCAGATGCTTGATCAGATGTGTGCAATTCTCGGAGGTCGTGCTGCTGAAGATGTTTGCATCGGAAAAGTATCCAGTGGAGCTATGAATGATTTGGAAAGATCAACAAAGCAAGCTTATGGAATGGTTGCCTACCTCGGTTTGAGTGAGAAACTGCCTAATCTTTGTTATTACAATGCACAAGATGAGTTTGCTTTCAACAAACCATATAGCGAGAAAACTGCTGAATTGATTGACGAAGAAGTTAAAAATCTGATTAATGAACAATATCTTCGTGCTAAAGAAATGCTTATCAAACATAAAGAATTTCACAAACAATTATCAGATTTACTAGTTGAACGCGAGGTAATTTTTGCAGAAGATCTGGAGCGTCTTTTTGGTAAACGTCAGTGGGCTTCACGTACAGAGGAGATTCTTTCTCTGAATGAAGAAAACGAGCGTGAAATCAAGAATGAGCATAAAAACTCTGATGAGAATACTGCTGAGAAAGACAATGATAGTAATTCTGAAATACCGGAAATGCAAGATAAAGAGAGCAACCAAACGGATAACTAAACAGAAACCGGGTAAGTTATCCGGTTTTATAATCAATCGCATGAAAAATTTCCTGACACGTACATTCACCGGAGTAATATTTGTTGTGCTTCTTGTAGGAAGTATCTTATTACAATCATACATTTTCCTCTCGGTTTTTGCTCTTATAGTTGCTCTAAGTCTCTGGGAGTTTTACCATCTTGTCGTTTCACTTAAAGAGAAATCCCAGATTGAAAAATGGGCTGGGATACTCTGTGGGACATATTTCTTTATCGCATCCTATTTCTTTGTCAATGGACTCACTTCTATTCGTCTCTTCCTGCCCTATATCTTTTATCTGATTTTTATTATTATCTGCGAAATCTACAAGAATGCAAAGAACCCGATAGCAAACATTGCATATACATTGATGGGGCAAATTTATATTGTACTTCCTTTTTCGCTGTTCAACTTATTCTATGCTCCCGCTGAAAGTGCCGGGATGGGATTTATCGGGAATAATGGCAATTTATCCGCTGCTTTTATCTCCTTTGATTACATACAAAGAGCAATACTACCGCTTAGTATATTCGTATTTATATGGATTAATGATACCTTCGCCTATCTATTCGGCGTTTGCTTTGGTAAACATCGTTTATTCGAACGCATCTCACCAAAAAAATCATGGGAAGGGTTCTTTGGAGGTGCAGCAATGACAATCGTAGTTGCATGTATCTGCGGCCACTATTTACCTCAACTGACCACTTTAAAATGGATTGGATTTTCTCTAACAGTTGTAATAGCAGGCACCTATGGAGACTTATTTGAATCATTACTAAAACGAACTGTCGGCGTAAAAGATTCAGGGATGCTGCTGCCCGGACATGGAGGTATTCTTGATCGTTTTGACAGTGCACTACTTGCTATCCCCGCTTCCATTCTATATTTAAATCTGATCACATATTAACGAGACACCTCATTATGGATAACAAACAAGGTTATACGGTCAAGCAGTTTGATCAACCCGTAAAACGCTATTGTCAGACTCTAGATCTGAAAGAGAATCCCGAACTGATTGCAGAATATCGTAAACGTCACAGCAAAGAGAACTCATGGAAAGAGATTCGCGAAGGCATAAAAGAAGTCGGCATTCTTGAAATGGAACTTTATATCCTTGGATCCCGATTGTTTATGATTGTAGAGACACCGCTGGATTTTGAGTGGGACAAGGCAATGAATAAACTAAGCACACTTTCCCGTCAAGCTGAATGGGAAGAATACATGTCCATTTTTCAGAAAGCCAGCCCCGGTGCCACTTCAGCTGAAAAATGGAAACTCATGGAGCGCATGTTCTTCTTGTACTAATAAAATAAACTCTAATATCTTATGAACCAAACATTTAAAACGTCTCTTTTCAAAGGAAAAGACGGCACGAATTACCTTGTTCCTTTCATATTGGTTACTTCTCTGTTCTTCTTCTGGGGAGTGGCAAATAATATGACCGATACCCTACTTGCAGCTTTCAAAAACATTATGGAGATGAATGATTTTCAAACATCATTCATACAAATGGCCTTTTACGGTTCATATGCATGTTTTGCAATTCCAGCCGCTCTTCTGATTCGCAAGTATAACTTTAAAAGCGGAATCATCTTCGGACTTATTCTCTATGCAGCAGGTACCTTTCTTTTTTATCCTGCCAGCCAGTTGGGATCATATGCATTCTTCCTCTTTGCCATCTATATTATGGCTGGTGGATGCTCCATACTGGAAACTACTGCCAATCCGTATATTCTCTCCATGGGAAGTCCGGAAAGTGCTACCCGTCGCCTGAATTTTGCCCAATCCTTCAACCCTATCGGTTCAATAACAGGTATTGCGCTCAGTCAGTACTTTATTCTGTCCCAATTGAGTGCCAATAAAAATCAAATGGATGCACAACAACTGCAAGTAGCTCAAACCCATGAATTATTTGCTGTTACTACAACTTATATGTGTGTGGGGATAACCTTACTGGTTCTTCTGTTTATCATTCTTTCTTATAAGAATATGCCCAAAGGATCAGATACCGACAAGACTTCTTTCATTCACACAATGAAGAGTCTTGCAAAACGAAAGAACTATACTGCTGGAGTAATTGCACAATTCTTTTACGTAGGTGCTCAGATTGGAGTTTGGTCTTACACAATTCGTTATGTGATGAAAACTCTCGGAATGGTAGACCTTACTACAGATGCAATAATTCCTGCAAAAGTAACCGAATTCATACAGAATTACCCTTTATGGAGCGATATATGGAATTTCGGTCCGCAGACCACAGCTGAGAATATAGGTAACTCATTTTACCTCGCCTCTATTGTCCTCTTTATGTGCTCACGTTTTATCTTTACCGCACTGATGAAATACCTTCAACCGGGATTGCTGCTGGCTTTTGCTGCTTTCTGTGCAGTGGTAGCGACTTTGGTTTCAATATTTAGCTACGGAATGACCGGTGTCATCGGATTAGTTATCATCTCTTTCTTTATGTCACTGATGTTTCCTACTATTTACGGACTGGCATTGAACGGGCTTCATGGTGGGGAAGCTAAAGTCGGAGGTTCCTTCCTTGTCATGGCTATTCTGGGTGGGGCATTGATGACCACTTTGCAAGGATATGTTTCCACTACTGCCGGTGATATCAGAGCGTCCTACTGGGTACCTCTGATCGGCTTTGCCGTAGTAGCGTTCTATGGACTTCTAACACATAATCTTGAAAAGCCTGTACGTGATAAATAACATCAGAAGTAATTTCCTAAAGAATATTTAATACTTAACCTTTTGATAGTTAAACATCGCTAATACCAAGAAAATAGATGGAAGAAAGTATGTTGCGTAACATAAAAAGATTTATCTTTGCAACATGTTTTTCATGGTATTAGATTTAAGGTTAAGGAAGATTGGTTGTCGCGAGACAACCTTCTTTTTTTATAGTACCTTTGCTCCGACATTTATTTCACTCAATACTTCTGTTATATCATAAATAATATCCCCATATCATGTTCAAGCCAGAAAAAGCAGGAAAAACTGCAAAACCAGAAAATGCAAGAAGAGTTGCTAAGCCAGAAGATACTAGAAGAGCTGCAAAGACAGAAGATTCTAGAAGGATTGCTAAGCCAGAAAATATTAGAAGGGCTGCCAGGACAGGGACTACCAGGACAGATGATACTAGAAGGGCTGCCAAGACAGGGACTGTTAGGACAGAAGATACTAGAAGAAATGCTAAGCCAGAAAATGCGGGAAGAGTTATAAGATCTGGTAAGCCTGTAATGCTGATGACTGGCGAGAACGAAAAGAAGTATCCTAGTTTTGAAGTTCGTGAGTCAACGGAATTACTCTCTTTTCTAATGGAAAAACTGCAAGGCATAAGTCGTAACTCAGCAAAATCTTACTGTACACTCAACTATATAAGAGTAGATGACCGTGTAGAAAAACGCCCTAACGCACTTTTAAAGCCCGGACAAGTAGTCATAATTGATAAAACATCGCGTAGGAATGCATTTAAACATCCGATGCTTGACATCATCTATGAAGACGCATGTGTCATCGTAGTAAATAAAAAAGAAGGTCTCCTCTCCGTTTCTGCTACTGAGAGCGACAGGGAGCTCACTGCTCATCGATTGTTGCAGGAATATATGAAGAAAAAGGACAAACGTAACCGCGTATTCGTAGTACATCGTTTGGATAGAGAAACCTCCGGATTGATGATGTTTGTCAAAACAGCAGAAATTCAGCAAGCTTTTCGTGAAAATTGGAAACAAGTGGTCTATGAACGTAGTTATGTTGCTGTTGTGGAAGGAAGAATAAAAAAAGAATACGACACTATCCGCTCTTGGATCAAAGAAAATAAAGACTTTCTAAATTACTCATCACAAACACAAGGTGACGGACAAGAAGCAGTCACACATTATAAAGTTATTAAACGCGGAGCAACACGTACTCTGATTGATGTTCATCTTGAAACGGGAAGAAAAAATCAGATCCGCGTACATATGTATGATATTGAGCACAGTATTGTTGGAGATCAAAAATATGGCATTTCTGGCAATGATCCTATCGGAAGGTTATGCTTACATGCCAAAGTGCTTTCTTTTTATCACCCAAAGACCAATGAACTGAGACATTTTGAAACTCCGGTGCCAAAATCATTCCTTTCATTAATTAAATAACCTCCTTTTCTACAGAAGAGTATCAAAGATTTTGTCTATCTTTTTTTGAAAAAAAGACAGACAAAATCTTTGATATGAATTGAAATACTTCTATTTTTGCCTTCCGGTAAACTAATCAACAATTATTTATTAGATCATGGATGCAAAAAAGGTTTTAGAAGACCTGAAAAGAAGATTCCCTAATGAAGTGGAATATCATCAGGCAGTAGAAGAAGTTTTAAGTACTATCGAAGAAGAGTACAACAAACACCCGGAGTTTGATAAGGTGAATTTAATTGAACGTCTTTGTATTCCTGATCGCGTATTCCAATTCCGCGTTACTTGGATGAATGACAAAGGAAACATTCAAACGAATATGGGCTACCGTATTCAACACAACAACGTTATTGGCCCGTACAAAGGTGGTCTGCGTTTCCACAGTTCTGTAAACCTTGGAATATTGAAGTTCCTTGCTTTTGAACAAACGTTCAAAAACGCTCTGACTACCCTCCCAATGGGTGGCGCTAAAGGTGGAGCAGACTTCACTCCTCGTGGCAAATCAAATGCTGAAGTAATGCGTTTCTGCCAGTCTTTCATGCTTGAACTATCAAAACACATTGGACCAGACACTGACGTTCCTGCCGGAGATATCGGAGTTGGTGGACGTGAAATTGGTTACATGTTTGGTATGTACAAGAAGCTGAGAAGTGAATTTACAGGAGTATTGACCGGTAAGAGCATTGAATTTGGTGGTTCATTAATTCGTCCGGAAGCTACCGGCTATGGTAACATCTATTTCCTGATGGAAATGCTTAAGACCAAAGGTACAGACTTAAAAGGTAAGTCTTGTTTGATTTCCGGTTCAGGGAATGTTGCTCAGTACACAGCGGAGAAAGTACTCGAACTAGGAGGTAAAGTACTAACAATGTCTGATTCTAACGGTTACATCTATGATCCGGACGGAATAACAACAGAGAAACTGAACTACATCATGGAATTGAAGAACGTATATCGCGGCCGTATCAGCGAGTATGCTGACAAGTATGGTGTGAAATATGTTGCAAGTGAAAGACCATGGGGCGAAAAAGCTGACATCGCATTACCTTCTGCTACACAGAACGAACTGAACGGCGACCACGCTCGTCAGTTGGTTGCTAATGGTGTAATTGCAGTTTCTGAAGGTGCTAACATGCCTTCTACTCCTGAAGCTATCGAGGTATTCCAGAACGCTAAGATCCTTTACGCTCCCGGTAAGGCAGCTAATGCAGGTGGTGTATCTGTATCCGGACTGGAGATGTCGCAAAACTCAATCAGATTGAGCTGGACAGCAGAAGAAGTTGACAGTAAACTAAAGAGCATCATGAAAGATATTCATGAAGCTTGTGTGAAATACGGTACCGAGCCCGATGGCTATGTAAACTATGTGAAGGGAGCCAATGTAGCCGGTTTTATGAAAGTCGCTAAAGCAATGATGGCTCAGGGCATATATTAATTTGCCTATTTCATTTAAAGAGGGATGCTCCATTGGAGCATCCCTCTTTGTTTCTATTAAAAAAATGAATCTTAATGATCAAATTACCCCTTGTGATATCATAGCACGGGCCACCTTCATAAAACCGGCTACATTGGCTCCCTTCACATAGTTTACATAGCCATCGGGCTCGGTACCAAAGGTAACACATTGCTTGTGAATGCTACTCATAATACTATGCAACTGACGATCAACCTCCTCGGACTGCCAACCGAGATGCATTGCATTTTGCGACATCTCCAGTCCGGATACAGATACACCACCCGCATTGACCGCCTTTCCAGGGGCAAACAAAATTTTATGTTCAAGTAAACAATCAATCGCTTCTGGTGTACAACCCATATTGGATATCTCAGCAACACAGATCACACCATTGTTAATTAAATGCATCGCATCTTCACCGTTCAACTCATTTTGGATGGCACAAGGCAGAGCAATATCCACTTTAACTTCCCAGGGACGTCTACCTGATACAAATATAGCAGGAGGGAAACGATCAGCATACGGCTGTACCTCATCATTTCCTGAATCCCGAAGTTCGAGCATATAATCTATTTTCTCTCCTCTGATCCCCTCTTCATCATAAATATAACCATCCGGACCTGAAATAGCAACCACCTTTGCTCCCAACTGATCAGCTTTTGTGACAGCTCCCCATGCGACATTACCAAAGCCGGATACGGCAACACGCTTTCCTTTAAGATCAATGCCTTTTGTATATAGCATCTGATTGACAAAATACAATCCTCCAAATCCTGTTGCTTCGGGACGAATCAGGGAACCTCCAAACTCCAAACCCTTTCCGGTAAAGGCTCCTGTAAATTCATTTTTCAACTTCTTGTACATGCCATACATATAACCGATCTCTCTGGCTCCCACCCCGATATCTCCGGCAGGAACATCCGTGTCTGGTCCTATATGCTTCCATAGTTCGAGCATAAATGCCTGACAAAAACGCATTACTTCTGCATTGGATTTGTTACGTATAGAATAATCTGAACCTCCCTTCGCTCCTCCCATCGGAAGTGTGGTCAGTGCATTCTTAAAGGTCTGTTCAAACCCTAGAAACTTAAGAGTAGATAATGTCACTGAAGAGTGAAAGCGGATGCCTCCTTTGTATGGACCAATTGCATTGTTAAATTGAACACGATAACCCAGGTTCACCTGTACATTACCGCTATCATCCACCCAAGGCACTTTAAAAGTAAATATCCGATCCGGCTCAACAAGCCGCTCTATGATCTTGGCTTTCTCAAATTCAGGGTGCTGATTATACACTTCTTCAATGGAAATCAGAACTTCCTTCACAGCTTGAAGGTATTCTGATTCGCCTGGATGTCTGGCTTCTAACTGAGCCATCAGATTGTTAATATTCATGATATAAAAAAGTAGATTAGTAACACAAAGGTAGCTATTAAAAACAAAATAAATGTCGCAAAATGATACTATTATTTACTTCACAGAGAGGACTGGAACTTTCTTAGAAACAGAGGGATGTATACCTGATTTCATCCTAAAGTGGTTCGGATCAATCATTCAAGTCACTTTCTTGGAACAATCTGATAGCTTAAATTTCATAATCCACATAAATAGATTATTTTTGCATGAATAACCAGCTATTTATTTTATCACATACCACTATGTTTGAAGCAAACGTCTATATCGAACGGAGAAAGAAACTTAAAGAGAGCATCACCTCAGGCATTCTCCTTTTTCCTGGCAATACGGAGTCTCCGATGAATTATCCGGGTAACTGCTTTCATTTTCGTCAGGACAGCAGTTTCCTTTATTATTTTGGTCTGGATACTTCCGATTTATTTGGCTGCATTGATATTGAGAGTGGTGAAGAGATTCTATTTGCAGATGAGTTAACCATTGAAGACATTGTCTGGATGGGCTATCAGCCTACTTTCTCCGATCAGGCCCGAGAAGTTGGTGTCCGCAAAGTATTGCCTGTTGACAAGCTGAAGGATTATCTCCATAAAGCTGCCTCACAAGGTAGGATGGTTCATTATTTACCCCCCTATCAAGGCAAAATTACCATACGAATGAGCGAATTGCTGGGTATATCACCAGCGCAGATAGGCAGTTCCTATTCCGTACCACTTGTAAAGGCTGTGGTTGCCATGCGTTCGATTAAAGAAGAACATGAGATTGCTGAGATTGAAAAAGCCTGTAAAGTAGGTTATGAGATGCATATCTCGGCTTTTTACAACTGCAGACCAGGAAAAAGCGAACAGGAATTATATGGCATCATGGAAGGCATTGCCTATCAACATGGATCAGGCACCTCTTTTTCCACTATCCTCTCTCAGAATGGAGAGACATTGCACAACTATAACCATTTCCAAACTCTTACAGAGGGGCGCCTTTTACTTGTTGATGCAGGTGCAGAAGCGCTCAGTCATTATTGCAGTGATCATACACGTACGATCCCTGTCTCTGGAAAATTCACTCCTTTTCAGGCAGACATGTACAACCTGGTCGTAGCTGCCCAAGCAAAAGGCATCGAACTCTCTGCACCGGAAGTGACCAATCAGAGCATCCATCTTGCAGTCTGTAAGGTACTGGCAGAAGGTTTAAAAGATGCCGGAATAATGAAAGGAAATATCGATAACGCAGTTGCAGCTGGTGCTCCAGCCATGTTCCTTCCTTGCGGACTGGGTCACCATATGGGGCTTGATGTGCATGACATGGAAGGGCTCGGCGAAGACTATGTAGGCTATAACGAGGTAGTCAAACGTATCCCGCTGTTTGGCTACAACCGTCTTCGTATGGGTAAGGCACTCAAGCCGGGCATGGTAATGACAGTCGAACCAGGAATATATTTCATACCCTCGCTGATTGCAAAATGGGAAGCAGAAGGATTGAATAAAGAGTTTATCGATTTCGAAGCAGCTAAAAAGCACATTGGTTTTGGAGGTGTCCGCCTTGAAGACGATATACTTATTACCTCTAATGGAAACCGGATATTGGGAGAAAAACGACTTCCAACGACCATTGAAGAAGTGCTTTCTGCTATGAATGAAAAGTAATTAATCCCTCAATTGGACTTTTCTGTATAGAAGAAAGGTGAATTCCATACCGTGAAGCAATAGTATTTAGTTCGCTTTGAAAGCTATTGCCAACCGATCCAATGATACCCACTGAATACGTAGTATATTCATATTGCATTACATTACGTCGGAAGAAAGCATCAAAACTATCCAATATCAATTGTTGTATATATGGATGCTCGCGATGTTCAGACAAAAATGGAGCAAATGAAGCCATAAAGCGATTTGGAAAAGGTCTGCGATATACCGATTCCATGATTTTTGTCCGGTCTACATGGAATCTGTCATGAAACAAATCACTTACATCCGAAGGCATCATTCTTTTCATATAATCAGCAATCAACTGACGTCCAAGTACAGCGCCACTACCCTCATCACCAAGGATAAACCCAAGCGGAGTGATGTTTTTCACGATATTTTCACCATCATAATAACAGGAGTTCGAGCCTGTGCCAAGAATACAAGCAATACCCGGTTTGCGACCAAACAAGGCTCTTGCAGCTCCAAGCAAGTCACTTTGAACCTCGATTGTCGCCTTCGTAAAAAAGCGATCCAACGCCCCTCTTACCACCTCATTTTTAGTCTCATCTGCACAACCTGCTCCATAGAAATAAATTGCTGAAACACTGGCATAGTCTTCTTCTGCGAACTTCAGATTATCTGATAAGAAAACGGCTATCTCCTCCTGTGATTGGTAATAAGGATTGATGCCTGCAGTAAGAAACTCTTTCTTCTCCATTTCAGGAGAAAAAAGAGTCCATTGTGTTTTTGTCGAACCGCTATCAGCTAATAATATCATGATTCAAATTGTATTATACAAATGTTTCAAGCAGGCGAACTTCCTTGATAGGAAGCACTGCAACGGTATCTACACAGGCAGGAATCAAAACGGTCTCCCCGTGATTCAACATCGTGATAGAGCCATCAATACTCTCCAGTTTGCATGCTCCTTCCAAACAGATCAGCACCACAAAAGAATCCAGTTCGCTGTAATCGAGCTGCATATCTTCATCCAGATGAAGAATACTAGTAGTGAAATAAGGGCAGCTAATAATCTCATTCGGAGCATTCTTTTCTTCGGCATATTCCACCCGATTACTATCACCAACGGCATAGTTGATTGCATCTTTGGCCTGTTCCGTATGCAACTGACGTGAGTTTCCCTGTGCATCATGACGGTTATAATCATATATGCGGTAAGTAACATCAGATGTCTGTTGTATTTCAGCTATAAAAGTACCCTTTCTAATGGCATGCACATCCCCCGCAGGTAAGAAAAAAACATCCCCTTTCTGGATGGAATGGAGAGCCAGTACATCGGTAAAAGTATTATTCTCAACCCTTTCCTCATATTCATCCGGAGTAATCTGCTGATTGAAACCCGCATACAAGTTTGCACCAGGTTCGGCATCCAGCACATACCACATTTCCGTCTTCCCTTTACAATGATGCCGTTTCTCAGCAAGTTCATCATTCGGATGAACCTGAATAGAAAGATCATCACACGCATCGATAAACTTGATCAGTAAAGGAAAATCATCTCCAAAGCGTTCGATGTTTTCGTTTCCAACCAACGAAGCGCCATACTTCTGAATCAGCTTATCCAACCCCTTCCCGGTCAGTTCTCCGTTACTCACGACGGATACACTACCCGGTACCCCTGAAATTTCCCAACTCTCGCCGATACCACTTGCGGCCGGCAAATGCTTGTACTCACTAATACGTTCTCCTCCCCAAATTGCTGACTTCAAAATTGGTCTGAACTTGAGTGGATAGAGTTTCTTCAACGTCTCCATTTCTTAATTTTCTCTTCTTAAAACTATTGCTGAACGAGCCGGGATATAAAACTTAAGCCATTGAAGGTTCTGTTTTGGGTCCTCGTCTCTTAAAGTAAAATGTGTTACACTCTCATCGACAGACCCATAGCCTCCAAACTTAAAAGAGTCTGTATTCAAAACGGCCTTGTAGGCTCCTTTTTCTACCAATACGCCATAGTCTGTATATGATTTTATCGGATGGAAATTAAATATAAATAACAGATCCATTCTCCTGTATACAAGAATCCCATCACCGGCATTGTCCCAAACCTTATAAATAGGTGATGCCTGGAAATCTTTCTCACTACGAATCAAATGAATCATCTCCTTATCAAAATCACCCAGGTAATGATATTTCAAATCTTTGTTATCCACCAAGCTCCACTGTCTACGGGCATACTTATGCGACCATCCGTTACCCTCTCTCGGAAAATCGATCCATTCGGGATGCCCAAACTCATTACCCATGAAATTAAGATATCCACCATTGATTGTAGAGGAAGTAACCAGCCTAATCATCTTGTGAAGAGCAATACCACGATTGACAGTAAAATCCGAATCATCTTTCTGCATATGCCAGTACATAGCTGCGTCAATTAGCCGAAAGATAATAGTCTTATCCCCAACTAAAGCCTGGTCATGACTTTCAGCATAGCTGATCGTCTTCTCATCAGCACGGCGGTTTGTAAGTTCCCACCAGATGCCTCTCGTATCCCAATCTTCATCTTTGCGTTCCTTGATCAGTTTGATCCAATAATCAGGCACACCCATTGCCATACGATAATCAAATCCATAGCCACCATCATGAATACTGGCAGCCAGTCCCGGCATACCACTCACCTCTTCGGCAATGGTAATAGCAGAAGGATTTACCTCGTGAATCAGTTTGTTTGCCAGCGTCATATAGCTGATTGCATTATCATCCTGACCACCGTTATAATAAGACTCATATCCACCAAAGGAACCATCCAAACCATGATTCTTGTACAACATAGAAGTCACACCATCAAAACGAAATCCGTCGAACTGATATTCTTCAAGCCAATATTTACAGTTGGAAAGCAGAAAATGAAGTACCTCGTCTTTTCCATAATCAAAGCAAAGAGAATCCCATGCAGGATGTTCTCTGCGTGAATCCGCATAAAAATAGAGACCTTGACTACCATCAAACAGTCCAAGCCCCTCCACCACATTCTTTACAGCATGTGAATGGACAATATCCATAATGACAGCTATCCCGTTACGGTGTGCTTCATCAATGAGTTCCTTGAGCTCATCTGGAGTACCAAAACGTGATGAAGCAGCAAATAAACTAGAAACATGATAGCCAAAAGAGCCATAATACGGATGTTCCTGAATAGCCATGATCTGGATCGCATTGTATCCATCAGCAATAATGCGGGGCAGCACCTTCTCACGAAACTCATTGTACGTCCCCACCTTCTCCTGTTCAGTAGCCATACCAATATGGCACTCGTAAATGAGCAAAGGCGAAACATTTGGCTTGAACTTCTTTACTTTAAATAAATAAGGAGCATCTGGAGCCCATATCTGAGCAGAAAAGATCTTAGTGGAGTCATCCTGAACAACCCGGGTAGCCCAGGCGGGAATACGTTCACCACTCCCTCCGTTCCAATGCATATTCAATTTGTAAAGATCACCATGATGAAGTAGTTCCTTGTGAAGTCTAATCTCCCATACACCACCTTTAAGACGGCGCAGCTGGTATTCCTCACACTCTTTCCAATCATTAAACTGTCCAATAAGGAAGATTTGATTCGCATTAGGTGCCCATTCTCTAAAGACCCAACCGTCATGCGTCTGATGCATTCCAAAATAGAGAGCCCCATCTGCAAAAGATGAGAGAGTGAGTCCGCCGTTTGCCGTCAACCTTTTTTCCACATCCATTACATGCTGATAGCGATTCGCAATTGCCTCAGAAAAAGGTTTCAGCCAAGGATCATTTTTAATCAAATTGAGCTGTTCCATATGTCTTTGAATCATTAGATTCTTACTTTAACTACAATTTTCTTCAGCTTACCGGTACCAATGCAAGGAGCATGGCTATCCTTTGCAAAAAAAATCGCAAATTGATTCGGATAGAGTGTGACATATGTTGATGGTTCGTCATTAAAAAAGACAATATCTTTCTCAGCATTGTAAGGATCCTTCTCCTCTTTACACGCATCAAGAGCTTTCCATCCAAAAGATTCTTCTGACTTAAGAGGAACCTGTATATCAATATACCTACGGTGTGCCTCCAGTTTGGCATTTTCTTCCTCTTTCCCATCCGGATCCTGAATCATCAGAAAGAGATTATCTCCATCCAAATCAGTCCTACCGATAGGCGCATTCAGCAAATCGTTGCTTTCGATATATTCAAAAGCTTTCTGAAAAAGCGGATGCAAATCGTAATATGCTTTTGCATTTGCTAGCGTGTCAAATACCATATAGCGTTGTTGTTAATATGTTTCGTTTATTGTCTGATGCAAATATACATCAATAAATCTAATACAAGTATCTATTCTACTAAAGATTTATACAAAAAAATGTCCGAAAAGAGAATAAAACTCTTTCCGGACATTCGTATATTATTATTCCAGAATCAACTATTCATCGAGTAAAGTAATTCATCATTGTTCAAGGTCCTTTCCATTTGAGTCTTGATGAATTCCATGGCTTCAAGCGAATTCATATCAGAAAGATACTTGCGAAGAATCCACATACGATTCAAAATATCCGGATCAAGCAACAAATCATCACGACGAGTGCTGGATGCAATGATATCAACAGCCGGGAAAATACGTTTATTAGACAACTTGCGATCCAGCTGTAACTCCATATTTCCTGTACCCTTAAATTCTTCAAAGATAACTTCATCCATCTTTGATCCTGTCTCCGTCAAAGCAGTGGCAATAATAGTCAGACTTCCTCCATTCTCAATATTACGGGCAGCACCAAAGAAACGTTTCGGCTTATGTAGAGCATTGGCATCCACACCTCCTGAAAGGACTTTTCCGGACGCAGGAGACACTGTATTATAGGCACGAGCCAGACGAGTGATTGAATCCAAAAGGATTACAACATCATGACCACATTCCACCATTCTCTTTGCCTTTTCAAGCACAATGCTTGCGATGCGAACATGACGTTCAGCAGGTTCGTCAAAAGTTGAAGCGATTACTTCCGCATTGACACTACGTGCCATATCAGTCACCTCTTCAGGACGTTCGTCAATCAGCAACATGATCATATATACTTCCGGATGATTCAATGCAATGGCGTTGGCAATATCCTTAAGGAGAAAAGTCTTACCAGTTTTCGGTTGTGCGACGATCAGACCACGCTGACCTTTTCCTATCGGCGAAAACATATCAACGACACGGGCAGACAAAGAATCTGAACGGCTGCCGGTGGTTAGTCTAAACTTCTCATTCGGAAAAAGCGGAGTAAGATGGTCAAAAGGAACACGATCGCGAACAGCTTCCGGACTCTTTCCGTTGATTGTATCCACCTTAACCAGCGGGAAATACTTCTCCCCCTCTTTCGGCGGACGGATTGAGCCGGTCACCACATCCCCTGTCTTTAATCCAAACAATTTGATTTGCGATTGTGATACATAAATATCATCTGGCGAACTCAAATAGTTATAATCAGAGGAACGAAGAAATCCATACCCATCAGGAATCATCTCCAACACACCTGTTCCCGTCAAAATGCCATCAAAGTCATACCCCTTTTCACGCGGTCTTTTGTTTTGAGGATTATTGGGGTTATTGGGGTTATTGGGATTAATAACAGGCATGTTAGGATTGTTATTCAAAGAAGGTTTCTGCACCAGAGGACGACTCTGAGGCTGATTCTGAGAAACATTCTCATCTACCTGAACTTCCTGAGCAGTTTCATTCATCTCTTCAGATGGAAACAGCTGCTCTTCAGGCTCTTCAACCGGCATTACAACCTTGCGTTCGCGGATTGGAATCTCAATGCCTGATCGTCTAAGCTTACTTTCCGGTTCTTTGATGACAATATCCTTCGCCAGGATTTCTCTTTCTTGCTTTGAGGGTATTTGCGTCTGAGTTTCTTCTGATCCCTCTATTGGTTTTGGGACATCAATTACGGGTTTGTCAGTTGTTGCCGGTTTTCTTCTTCTTCTGGAATTAGTTCTTTCCGGAGATACATTTCCCTCTTGTGGAGTTTTTACATCCTGAGATGGCTTTGCAGCCGGAGAAGCTGTTTTGACCTGAGTAGGTTTCACTTCAGGAACAGTTCTTTTCTCCTGAGTATTTTCTTTCTTCTGATTACCCTTGGCTTCAATCTGAAAGGAAGGCTTAACAGTATCAGGAGATGGTTTTGATTTTGCCTGTTCAGGAGCTTTCACCTCTTCTACTTTCTTCTCTACCGGAACCGGACGAGCCTTTTTCTTTGGTGGTTCTTTTTTCTCTTTTCTCTCTACAGGAGGCGTATTCACGACTTTCTTGGTTGAAAGTGAGATTGCCTGTTGATCAAGTATTTTATAGATGAGGTCAACTTTGGCAAGTTTCTCAAAGTTTGTTAGGCCCAGCTCTTTAGCCACACCCGCTAAGTCCTCTAAAGACTTATCATTTAATTCTAAAATGTTGTACATGAAATAATGTTTATTAGCGTTTCGCCGTAACACAACAGCCTGAAAGAAGGCTATAGCCGGATTATTGAATTACTGTCTGAAATTGTTTTGATAATAGTGTTGACGGGGTTGTTTTTCTGTTTTAGCATACGTATCAAACAATTGTATCTACAAAAGAATTGCAAACTATCTGACTGAAAAAACGATATTTGTATTGGGAATGACAAATGTCTGGAATAACATTTACCGTAGCATCAACGGCACAAAGGTAATCGTTTTTTTAAAACAACATCAATTTGTATCGCAAATTCTTCCATAAAAGAATATTTTTCCGTTCCTTTGCTTCCGAGAATACCATTTCGGCACATCAATTGAATTATTTTAATCATAAATTATATACAAATGAGCACTAAAAAGTTTCTACTGGAAGAGAGTGAGATTCCAACAGCATGGTATAATATCCAGGCTGATATGATTAACAAACCATTGCCTATATTAAATCCCGGCACCAAGCAACCACTTAAGGCAGAAGACCTCTATCCAATTTTTGCTGAGAAGTTATGTCAACAAGAATTAAATCAAACTGACACTTGGATTGAGATTCCTGAGAGAGTACGCGATTTATATAAAATATACCGCCCTACTCCGCTTGTAAGAGCTTTCGAACTGGAAAAAGCGTTAGATACCCCCGCCCATATCTATTTCAAGAATGAAGGTGTAAGCCCTGCCGGATCACACAAGTTGAACTCTGCCATTGCACAAGCATACTACTGTAAAGAACAAGGTGTTACTAATATCACCACAGAGACTGGTGCCGGACAATGGGGTAGCGCTCTGTCTTTAGCAGCACAAATCTTTGGGCTGGAACTGGCAGTATATATGGTGAAGGTGAGCTACGAACAAAAACCTTACAGACGGATGATGATGCAGACCTACGGAGCTCAGGTAATTGCTTCGCCTAGTATGTCAACCAAAGCCGGCAGAGCGATCCTTACCGAAAATCCCAATTGTCCGGGAAGTCTTGGTTGTGCGATCTCTGAAGCTATTGAGCTGGCGATATCTACTCCAAATTGCAAATACACATTGGGAAGCGTGCTTAACCATGTTTCATTACATCAGACAATTATCGGATTAGAGGCAGAAAAGCAGATGGAAAAAGCCGGAGAATATCCTGACATCATCATCGGTTGTTTCGGGGGAGGTTCCAACTTCTCCGGGATCTCATTCCCATTCTTACGCCATAATCTTCTTCATGGAACAAAGACAAGAATGATTGCTGCCGAACCATCATCTTGTCCCAAACTGACACGCGGTCAGTTCCGTTATGATTTTGGTGATGAAGCCGGATACACGCCACTCCTTCCGATGTACACATTGGGACACAACTTCGCTCCTGCCAATATCCATGCAGGAGGTTTGCGCTACCACGGAGCCGGTACAATCATCTCACAGTTAAAAAAAGATAATCTGATAGAAGCTGTCGATATCAAACAGCTGGACAGCTTCGAGGCAGGAGTCCTCTTCGCCAGAACGGAAGGTATCATCCCGGCACCGGAATCTTGCCATGCAATTGCTGCTGCCATCAATGAAGCAAAACAGGCGAAGATAGAAGGTACACAGAAAACAATCCTTTTCAATCTTTCCGGCAATGGATTTATAGATCTGCCTTCGTATGACAAATACCTGAGCGGTGACCTGCAAAATTACTCTTTGACAGATGCAGATATTCAGAAAAATCTGGATGCTTTAGACAAATAATCTTTTTGAAGTAATATTGACCAAATAAAGTGTCGCGGAGAATCTCCCCGACACTTTATTTATTATGGTGCTTAAGCGAATGACTCACTTCTTCCGTTTATTGAAACAAAAATGTAATATTTGAAGAGAAATTGTTATGAAATCTATTAAATAGTATAATACTTCAAGAAAAACCCGCAATTATTTGGATTAATTCTATAAAACGAATAAATTTGTCCCAAATAATTATACACTTTTAGAATTATGAAAACAATTCTTGAAAAATCGATTTGGAGTGGACTATGCCTGATGGCTGTAGGTTTACTCATTGGGTGTCAAAATGATAACCTGTTTGATGCCAAATACACACCAAAGGCTTATAAAGAGTCTTTTGTTGTAAAGAATGTATCACCTGACATGGATTGGAAAACCACTACGAAGGCTACCGTTTCAATCACTGTGGACGAAGACAATGATGTACTTTATACAGTACAGATCTTTGATGAAAATCCGTTGATAGCAGCTTCCAATGCTAAACTGCTAACTTTTGGATATGCGAAAACAAATCAAAAGTTCGAAACTGAAATTGATTATCCTACTGCACTTAATACCGTTTATGTATGTCGGATAGATGAACAAGGACGCAGGATCGTACGACCTGTTGCTATTAACAACGGAGTGATTGCAACCTCTTTTGTAGGTGATGGCCCAATTACTCCTAGTTCGTCAAGAAGTATTGCGCAAGTTGCAATGGTTGACTTAAACGCCGCTCCATACACAACCGAAGAAATTGATGATATGTTGGCTGTTGCTCATCCATTTAACACTGGTAGTAATAAGGCTTTGGATAATGCGACCTTATATCCTAAAAACTATTCGGGTAATAACATTACAACTATCAAGCTTACAGGAACATACTCAGGAGACTTTTCCACTTGGGGTACTTATTCAACACCTGGCTCTGTTCGTTTAATTATTACCGGCACTTGCACGTTAAGTTCATCAACTTCTATTAATCAAGGCGTTGAAATCATTGTAGCAAACGGAGGTAAACTTATTATAAGTTCCAGAAAGGTGTTAACTTTGAATGAAAGTTCTTTGCTCACAATCATGCCAGGTGGTACTGTAAGTGGAAATGATGTTAAATGCAGTGCAGACTCAAAGATTTATAATGGTGGATCTATTGCTCTTACCGGAGAGCTCTCTATGAATACCAGTACATTGATAAATGCCACAGGAGCAACCTATTCAGTGGGAACATCCTCTTTTTCAAGTGAAAACTACATCTTCAATTACAGCACCTTTACAACGGGTTCAATGTCAACGATGGGAAATACTGTCATCAATCAAGAGAATGCCACTATGACTGTTACCGGAACCTATGAAGCCCAAAATACTGGAACTGAAGGCTGGTTATACAATTACGGAACTTTTACCGCAAATAAAATTCAGGGAGGTGGTGCTGTCAATATTGAAAACAGGTGTAAACTTATGGTGACAACTGAATTGCAAACCAATCAGCTGATCAATGGCCAATCTGCCTATGTGGAGTGTGATACCTATTCGGCAAACAACAGGGGTACAGTGACATTGGAAGCCAACTCTATATTCATTGTAAAAACTAGTGCTGCATTATCCGCAACGAATATCACAGGACCAACCAGTGGATGGGCATTGTTAAAGATTAAATCCATTTCATCCGGAGGTATTGAACAAGATGGCGGTAATACCAAGCTAACACATGGATACATTATTAATAATATCCATATTGAATATTCTGAGATGACGGCAACAGGTGGATTTTATTGGCCCAGCACTGGCTTTGAATGGCTACTGGTGATGATTAATGGTAATGGTAATGTAAGTACACATGGTAATCAAAACACTCAATTAGTTGGAAACGGGAATACAGATATTGCTCTGTACGGCGAAGCACCTTTGTTTATTCCTGCTGGTGATTGTACCCCGGGTAATACCCCTACCAGCTACGTACCTCCGGTTGTTACCTCCCCAATTACGTACTCTTATGCATTTGAAGATAACTTCCCTAATATGGGTGATTATGATTTTAATGATGTAGTCATGGATGTCAAATGGGATCAAATACGCAATTCTTCGAATGCTATTACGGGTATTACCTACCATGTTACTTTAGTTGCTGTCGGAGCAACCAAGCAATTAGGAGCAGGACTGCGGTTGTATGATGTAAGTAAATCAATCATTTCTTCTATTACTTACGGTGGTGATGTTACTAGTTTCCGGAGTACTCTTACCGGAATGATGTTTTACCCGGTCGAAACCAATCTTTTTGAAGGTAACAACTCAGATGCGGTGATTCCTTTATTTGATGATGCGCATAAAGTATTGACAGGAGCTACTGACCGAACATTGATGTTGAATACAGGCAATAATAAAGTACCTAATGCGGATACAAAAACGCTGGATATAACGATTACATTCAATGCACCTCAAGCGACAGTTCCAATTGCGAAAGAGAATCTGGATTTCTTCATTGCATACAATTCAGGGAAACAAGTTCCTACTGCCAGAAATGAAATTCACTTGTATGAATTCAGAGACAGACAGTCTCCTGTAGGAATGGATAATAGCCAATACATTACAGCTGCGGATAATTATCCATGGGCTATATCTGTGCCGGAGTTCCGTTATCCGATTGAACGGACAAGTATCATCACTGCCTATGACGGGTTCGCTTCTTGGGCACAAGCTCCAAAAGAAGAACGTCAACAATATGAAGATTGGTACAAAACAGTTACTTCTGATCAGAAAGTATTCAGATAATCAGACGGTCTAATAAGATCTAACTAAACAAACTTGACAACGCGGGAGAATGTAGCATACAGCTACATCTTCCGCGTTGCTAATTAGTTTGACTGACAGGCTCTTAATTTGATGTAAATTCGTGTGTCGCATCAATATTTATTATACATTTGTCCAAACATAACACCTTGCTGGTTATGAAAACCTCAATCAGAAATAGTTGGATATCACTTACTGCATTTGCAGCAAGTCTGTTCATTGGTTGTCAGCAGGCCGATCTTTTCGATGTCGTACAAACGAAGAAAATGTATGAAGATATATTTCCTGTAAAAAATGTTGCCGGTGACATGGATTGGAAGACCACCTCTAAAGCATCTGTATCTATCAGTGTGGAAGAGGATTACAATGTCGTTTACACTGTTCAACTATTTGATGCGAATCCGTTAATCTCTTCCGAAAATGCAAAACTACTCTCTTCGGGTATTGCAAAAACCAATCTGAAGTTCGAAACTGAAATTGATTATCCCACTGCTCTAAATACAGTTTTTGTATGCAGGGTAGATGAATCAGGACGCAGGATTGTAAAACCTGTCGTAATTGATAATGGTATGATTGAAACTTCTTTCGTAGGTGATGCTTCAATTGTAGCCAAGTCATCTAAGAGTATGGCTGAGATGCAAGCAGTCAACTCCAATATGACACCTTATACCGATACTGAAATCAATACGATGCTAGCTGTTGCTCACGCGTTTAAAACAGGAAAAGAGGCGTTGGATGATCTTTCCTCCTATCCGAATAACTATCAGAATAATACCATCAGTATAATCAAACTGACCGGAGATTATACAGGATCCCTGACTACCAGCAATTCCTCTTTAACATACGGGGCAGTACGATTGATTATTTCCGGTCACTGCACATTAACCGGAGGGCCAACTATAAATGGAGGAGTGGAAATTATTGTGGCAAATGGCGGAACACTTACAATAAACAACCAAACACTCTCTTTTAGCAAGAATTCTTCGCTCAGCATAATGCAAGGCGGTACCGTTAAAGGAAGCCCGGTTAGTTCTATTCATTTCTTGGGAGAGCAAACTATTCATAATGGCGGCACTATTCAGATTTCTTCACTAACAACAGACGGCGTATGTCATATTTATAACCTGGAAAAAGCAACAATGAATATAGGCGGTTCTATTATTTGCGGCACCTCATCCATCACAAATTACGGTTTGCTCAGTGCTAATACGATAGCTGGTACTTTTTCTGATGGGACTACACATATTACAAATTATGGAACCCTCTCTGCAAACAGAATAGAAGGGTATGGTACACTCTTAGATAATGCGTGCAAACTAGTCGTGAGCGGTTATTTACAAACCAGCGAACTCAGAAATAGACAATCTGCTTATTTGGAATGTAATTTATTTAAAGTAAATTGGCATGGAATAATTACGATGGAAGCTAACTCCATCTTTAATATAAAAACAAGCGCAGCATTATGGGGTGCCAATATCACCGGACCAACTGAAGAATGGGCTCTCTTAAAAATTAAATCGATTTCTGACGCAGGAGTTATTCAGAGCAATATTAAAATTAATTCCCAATTGACTGAAGGATATATCATCAACAACATCTATTGTGAGTATGATGATATGAGAATAGGAGGCGACAAGACTAAGCCTACTACAGGATATGATTGGTTGCTGGTCATGATCAACGGAAATGGAAATCTAAACCGCACTCTTGTTCAAAACACAAATTTAGTGGGTAACGGGCACACAGCAATTGCTAAGTTTGGAGAGGCACCTTTGTTTATTCCGTCCGGTGATTGCACACTTGGTAATACACCAACAGACTATGTACCTCCGGTTGTAGTATCTCCTATTACTTATACGTATGCGTTTGAAGACATGTTTCCAACTATGGGTGACTATGACTTCAATGACGTGGTCATGGATGTAAAATGGGATCAAATACGCAATTCTTCGAATGCTATTACGGGTATTACCTATCATGTTACTCTAGCAGCAGTCGGTGCAACCAAAGAATTAGGAGCCGGACTGCGGTTGTATGATGTAAACAAATCAATCATTTCTTCTATTACTTACGGTGGTGATGCTACTAGTTTTCGGAGTACTCTTACCGGAGTTATGTTTTATCCGGTCGAAAACAATCTTTTCGAAGGAAACAATACTGATGCGGTCATACCTTTATTTGATGATGCGCAAAAAGTATTGACTGGCACCGCTAACCGGGCATTAATGTTGAATACAGGCAATAATAAAGTACCTAATGCGGATACAAAAACGCTGGATATTACGATTACATTCAATGCTCCTCAAGCGACTGTTCCAATTGCAAAAGAAAATCTGGATTTCTTCATCGCCTTTAATTCAGGGAAACAAGTCCCAACTACCAGAAATGAAATCCACTTGTATGAATTCAGAGACAGACAGTCTCCTGTAGGAATAGATAACAGTCGATATATAACTGTTGCGGCAAATTATCCGTGGGCTATATCTGTGCCAGAGTTCCGTTATCCTATTGAACGAACAAGTATTATTTCTGCCTATGATGGATTCGCTTCTTGGGCACAAGCCCCAAAAGAAGAACGTCAACAATATGAAGGTTGGTATAAAACAGTTACTTCTGATCAGAAAGTTTTCAGATAAGAAGAAGAACCTATAACTAATAATATTCTAAATAAATTTGAAATTCCTTCTCTTTGTACTATATTTGCCAAATAAATACAAATACAGTACGATTATGACAAACGTTCTATCAAAATCAAAATGGACCCTCCCCTGTATGCTGCTCTTTGGCTTACTTACAGGGTGTCAGAATGAATCTATGTTTGATCCGGATCAAGCTCAGAAAGGATATGAAGAGTCATTTGTAGTAAAGAATATTTCTCCGGACATGGATTGGAAAACCACTACAAAGGCTACTGTTTCAATCACTGTTGACGAGGATAACGATGTACTTTACACAGTACAAATCTTTGATGAAAATCCGTTACTCTCTTCAGACAATGCTAAATTGCTGACTTCAGGATATGCAAAAACAAATCAGAAATTTGAAACTGAAATTGATTACCCCACTGCTCTCAATACTGTGTATGTTTGCCGGGTGGATGAAAAAGGACGCAGGATTGTAAAACCGGTGATTATCGACAACGGAATGATTGAGACTTCGTTTGTAGGTGATGTTCCTAACTCGGCACAATCATCCAGGAGCATTGCGATGGTCGTTGATGTTAACAAAGCACCTTATTCGGAAAGTGAGATTAAAGCTATGTTGGAAGTTGCTACAGAGTTTGCACCGGGTAAAATCTTGGATGATGTCGATGCCTATCCAAGAAACTATTTGGAAAAAACCATCTCTGTGATCAAATTGACGGATGATTATTCAGAACCCATCGAAACCAATGGCACGTATTCAGTCCCCGCAACTGTGCGATTAATAATTACCGGAAAATGGACTCTAGGTTGGTCTGGTATTAATCAGGGAGTCGAAATCATCGTAGCAAATGGTGGATCTGTAAATGTCAAAAATACATTTTCGTTAAACGAGAGATCTTCGTTGACCATCATGCCAGGTGGTACTATCACCGGAGCTGAAATCAGATGCAATGCACTTGCTAAAATCTACAACAGTGGTTCTATTTCTCTTGACGGTAGTATGGATATGAGCAAGAGTACGTTAGTAAATGCTTCAGGAGGAGACATATCTGTATCTTCGATGACACTGACTGGTAACTCTATCTACAATCAGGAAAATGCAAAGATGACTGTTAAGGGTGCAATAAAAGCGGAGAACACCGATGAAAAGATAAAAGACAGCTGGTTTACCAATTACGGAACACTCTCTGCAAACCAGATAATGGGAGGTAGTGGCGTCAACATCAACAACTTGTGCCGATTGTTTGTAGAAGACCGTTTAGAAACAAGCACGCTCAATATTGGTCCATCTGCCTCCGTGGAATGCAATACCTATAGAGCAAGAACTCTGGGAACGATTTCAATGGGATCTCATTCTGTCTTTAATATAAAAGAAAGTGCGGAACTGAGTTCTACAAATATCACCGGACCAACTGATGAATGGGCACTTTTAAAGATTAAATCGATTTCATCAACGAACACCTATATAGTACTTGAAGATGGTTCTGCAAATAACAGACCTGTAAAAAATGGATATATCATCAACAAAATCTACTGTGAAATTGATGATATGAAAACAAGCGACAGTCAATGGCAGCCTTCAACCGGATTCGACTTTTTGCTGGTCATGATCAATGGTAATGGTAATGTGGCAAGATATGCTACTCAAAATAAAACAGTTTTGGGTAATGGGCAAACGACTATTGCTAAGTTTGGCGAGGCTCCGTTATTCATTCCTGAAAGCGATTGTACCATGGGTAATACCCCTACCGATTATGTACCTCCGGTGGTAGTCACTCCTATTACCTATACCTATGCATTTGAAGATATGTTTCCTAAAATGGGCGATTATGATTTTAATGATGTGGTATTGGATGTGAATTGGAAAGAGGTGAGAAATAACACAAATGGTATCACTGCTATCACCTATAAGGTTACATTAGCAGCAGTCGGTGCAATCAAAGAATTAGGAGCCGGTCTTCGATTGTATGACGTTAGCAAATCAATTGTGTCCTCTATTTCATACGATGGTGATGCTAAATCTTTTCAGAGCACGCTTTCCGGAATCATGTTCTACCCCGTCGAAGATAATCTCTTTGAAGGTAAAAATACAGATGCTGTCATTCCGTTATTTGGTGATGCACATAAAGTACTTACAGGAACCACAGACCGGACAGTGATGTATAATACAGGCAACAACAAAGTAGCTAACGCGGAAACAAAAACGCTTGACATTACGATTACCTTCAACACTCCTCAGCTGACTGTTCCTATTTCTAAAGAAAATCTGGATTTCTTTATTGCTTATAATTCAGGAAAGCAAGTTCCAACTTCCAGAAATGAAATCCACTTATTTGAGTTCAGAGACAGGCAATCTCCTGTTGGAATAGATAACAGTCGGTATATTACTGCTGCCGTAAATTATCCGTGGGCTATATCCGTACCGGAATTCCGTTATCCGGTTGAACGAACAAGTATTATCTCTGCCTATGAAGAGTTCGCTTCTTGGGCAAAAGCGCCAAAAGAAGAACGTCAACAATATGAAGGTTGGTACAAAACAGTTTCCTCTGATCAAAAAGTATTCAGATAGAATAAGAGTATAGGTATCTGACCTGCTATTTATAAACAATGCGGAAGTAGTCACAAAAACTACTTCTGCATTGTTTTTTTTATTCGAATGATCTTTTTCGCTATTTAGTTATCCTTTTGTTGTGAAATATATGAATTAATAATACATTTGTCCAAACAATATATCTTACAGATTATGAAAACCTCAACCAAAAATAGTTGGATAACACTTACTGCTTTTGCAGCAAGTCTGTTTGTAGGTTGTCAGCAGACTGATCTTTTCGATGCTGCATCTACAAAGAAAATGTATGACGAGACTTTTCCTGTAAAAAATGTTGCTAGCGACATGGATTGGAAGACCACCTCTAAAGCATCTGTATCCATCAAAGTCGCTGAAGATTATGATATTCTTTATAAAGTGCAGGTTTATGATGAAAACCCTCTGGACTCTGCTGTATATGCCCGATTATTGACTTCTGGATATGCAAAAACAAATCTGATTTTTGAAACAGAGATAGACTATCCAACAGCTTTGGACACTGTTTATGTATGCCGCATTGACCCTCAATATAGAAAGGTGGTCAAAATGGTTCCTATCACCGATGGACGTATAGAAACTCTTTTTGGCGAAAGTGCCAGCCCCTCTCCCTCTGCCCGTTCGATTGCCGCTTCAGATGGAACAATTCCAATTATGGATGCCCCCTACACAGAAGCACAGATTCAATCGATGCTAAATAGTGCCAGTACATACGAATACCAGGCTAATACAGCCTTAGACCAGACTGGAAAAACGATCTACGGAAACTCATCTGCCAATGGACGAGTTATCAAATTAACCAAAGACTTTACCGGAAAGATTTATTCAAATGGAATTACCGGAAATGTAAAGTTTATTGTCGCTGCAAAATGGACCTTCACTACTGATTGCAGTTTTAATAAAGGAACCGAATTTATTATTGCTGATGGTGGCGAAATAGTCTCATCAAGAAATAAAATACAATTTTATGATGCCTCCTTTCTGCGGGTTATGCCGAATGGAAAGATTACAATAAAACAACTGAACATCTCAAACGGGGTGGAATTTTATAATGGAGGATCTGTGAGTTTGCAGTATATATACAATGTCGCTAGTATCGCTTATAATGCCAATGATGCTTCCATGACCGTGTCATCAACTATAGATGCAAGAAACAGCTCTTCCCTCAATCATACATTCATCAATCACGGTACGATTACTACGAGCCAAGTTAATGGTACTCCGATTATTGAGAACGGATGTCAACTGACAGTCACTTCTAAATTAAACATTTCATATCTTTCATTAGGAGCGTCCTCTTCAGTCATTACGAAGGACTTTAACACATACAGCAACAGCCAAGTATATTTGGCAGAAAATTCTATTCTGTCAGTTACAAGAAACGCAACCTTTACTTCAACTATTACCGGACCGACAAGCGGATATGCACTATTTAAGATCAACAAGGTATATAGCGTTTCCAGTGCAGGAAAAGTCTACAACAATATCTACTTTGAGATTAATTCTTCCAACAACTATTCTAAATTGTTGACGATGATTAGTAAAGGCAATAATATTGCATCCGTTTCCAATTTCGGAGAATCGCCTTTATACATTCCGGCAGACAATCTCTGTTCAGGTGGTGGAAATACCCCGACCGGTTACGTGCCTCCTGTTATTCCAACCGCTATTACTTATTCCTATGCTTTTGAAGATAATTTTCCTAAGATGGGCGATTATGATTTTAATGATGTTCTGCTCGATGTTTATTCTGAAGAAACCAGAAATACGGACAACAACATTACCTCGGTGACCTACCACATTGAGTTAGTAGCAGCAGGAGCATCCAAAACACTCGGTTGTGGATTAAGACTTGTGGGAGTCAATAAGTCTGATATCTCCTCTGTAACGTTTGGAGGGGATAATCTAACTGATTTTCAAAATACACTTACCGGAGTGATGTTTCATCCGATAGTTGGCGGATTTGAGAGCCATAATTCAGATCTGGTTATCCCAATCTTTGGGGATGTTCATAAAGTCCTCTCAAGCGATACGAAAAAAAAACTATACAATACCTTAATTGACATTAATCAGCAAAAGTTAAATGTGGTAGATAGCAAAATGATGGATATTACATTTAATTTTTCCACGCCACAAACCACCTCTCTAGTTTCAAAGGAGAATATGGACTTTTTCATCGCCTACAACACAATGGCACAACTTCCCTCAAAAAGGACAGAAATTCACCTGTATGAATTCCGGGATCTGAAATCGGGAGTTGGACTTGATATGAGTAGAGTACTCGCTGTAGCTGGTAATTACACGTGGGCAATTTGCGTCCCAGAGTTCAGATACCCAATAGAAGCTACAAACATTGTGGATGCCTATCCTGTATTTTCATCTTGGGCTCAAGCTTTAGTAGATGCTCGTGGACAGTTTGAGAATTGGTACGACACCGTTAATTCAGATAAATTATATCGATAAATCTGAAAAAACAACTGTTATTTGCATAAATAATTGGATTCGATAAAAATAAGAACTGTTTGACTGTTGCTTATAAAAAAAAACATTACTTTTGCTTAACAAACAAGTTAAGCAAAAGTGATTAACTCTAATACAAAAGAACCGGTATGAAGAAAATAGTTTTGGTTGATGATAAAGAGTCTATCGGAAAAGTTGTAAGCTTCTATCTTTCGAAAGAATTTGAATTTACCTATTTTGAAAATCCTCCAAAAGCCATTCAATGGTTGCAAGAGGGGAATATGCCTGATTTAATCATTTCCGACATTCGAATGCCGGAAATGAAAGGTGATGAATTTTTACATTATCTGAAGAGTAATGCACTTTTCAAACGTATTCCGGTTGTCATGTTATCCAGCGAAGATAGTACCTCTGAGCGCATCCGGCTATTGGAAGAAGGAGCGGAAGATTACATAGTCAAACCTTTCAATCCATTGGAATTAAAGATTCGTATAAAAAAAATAATCGGTTAATTCATGTACCATCTGATATACATAGGAAAGAACCAGGACTCACGCACTCGTCTGAAGCAACTATCAGAGAGTACATTGATTTCTTTTTATGACGTTGACGAAGCTGCTCAATATATCCAAGCATTAGATAGCAACATTCCTGTAATCGTATTTTATTCGAAAGGGATTGCCAGCAAAGATATTTCAGATCTGACCTATCTTCACAAGAAATTTTATTATGTGTCTATTGTGCTGATTGCAGACGATATGGTAAAGGAAGAGAGCATTTCGTATTTAAAAAGCGGAATATGTCACACGATACCATCAGAACTTAACAAGGATGCTTTCAAAGAAGTTGTTGATTATATCCTTAATAAACAATCCCTGCTAAAGAAGCATTTGAAAGAGAAACAAGAAATCAAGCAATTCCATCTTCCACTCTGGAAACGTCTTTTTGACATTTTTTTCACATCATGTGCCATTCTTTGTTTATCTCCAATTCTTATTATTACAGCAATTGCTATTCGCTTAGAGAGTAAAGGGAATATCGTGTATAAATCGAAACGGGTTGGAAGCAATTATCGGATCTTTGATTTTCTTAAATTCCGCTCTATGTACACCAATGCCGACAAACACTTAAAGGATTTGAGCGCATTGAATCAATATCAGGCAGATAAACCTGAATCTGAACCAAATAAAAAGGAAAACACGATTGAGAATGAAGAAGAGATCATACTGATCTCCGATGATTTTGAGATTACTGAGGAAGACTTTCTTCTACAGAAAAACGCGGAACAGTCCAATGCTTTTGTTAAATTGGAGAATGATCCCCGAATCACAAAAGTAGGTCATATTATCCGTAAATTCAGTATTGACGAATTGCCTCAGCTGTTTAATATTCTGAAAGGGGATATGTCAATCGTTGGCAATCGCCCCCTTCCACTCTACGAAGCAGAACTATTGACAAGCGACGATACGATTGATCGATTTATGGGACCTTCCGGACTTACTGGACTTTGGCAGGTTGAAAAGCGTGGCGATAGCGGACGTATGTCTCCGGAAGAACGCAAACAACTGGACATTAAATATGCAAAGACCTTCTCCTTTTGGCTGGACATTAAAATAATATTGAAAACAGTGACGGCTTTTATTCAAAAAGAAGACGTATAAAGAAAGATAGATAATCTATGAAAAGACTATTAAATATAAGGATCAAAACAGCTTTAATTATAGGCTTTTGGGGGTGTTTTATCTCAATCAATAAAGCACAAGATATTGACTCTAGTCAAATAGTCTCAGAGAAAAGTGCGGAGTTCATTGATGATAACTTTAGTATGTTGACTCTTCCTCCACTTGATGTTCTTTTTGAAAATGCCAAAAAAGGTCCGGGAGTTCAACTCTATGAATTAAAGATGAAAGAGCAAGGTGAAGTTCTCAAAAGAGAGAAACATGCATGGGCAAGTTTCTTCACCTTTGGTACCGGATACCATTATGGTAATGTTGGGATGTACTCCTCCTACTCTGATGTTTCAACTCCACTTATATCTCAATATACGGGTACAACACAAAGCAGTTGGCAGATTGGTATTAATATAAATGTATCCTTAGAAACATTATTAGACTTAAAGCCAAGAATAAAGAGACAGAAAATAGCCATTGAGATGGCAAATATGGAAAGAGAACAAGCCTTGGATGAGTTACGCTCCTCTGTTGTCGATATGTATACGAAAGCCGAATTACAAATATCTTTGTTGCGACTACAGGCCCAAGCAGTTGTTTATGCAAATGCAATGTTCAAAATGGTAGAACAGGATTTCTTAAATGGTCAAAAGGATCAGGCCGACTTAAGTAATGCAAAATCAGATCAATCGAAAGCTTTGGTTGCGTATGAAGAATCAAAGTCCAATTTGATTGGTGCCCTTCTTAAATTAGAAATTTACACAAGAACTTCAATAGTCAATAATCAGAAAAAATAAAACCGAATATGGAATATTTTAGATATTTTTTTAGATTCCTATATAAAATTCGTTGGTGGCTAATCGTATGCCCTCTTTTGGTTTCTCTATTTATGATTTGGAAGACCAGACATATGGGAAAAGCATATGATGTGAGCACCACAATATATACCGGAATCATTACCGGATATAGCATTGAAGAATCAAGTGGGTCATTGACAAGAACACAGTCTGCCAACAATGCTTTATTGGAAAATCTGGTAAATATTATAACTGCTGAAAGTACCTTGAAAAAAGTTTCTTTGCGTTTATATGCCCGAAGTATGATTAATGGGGATCCAAATAAAGATAATAATTTTATTACTGCAGGCAAGTACCGTGATCTCTATAATAGAAGTAAACGCCCGTTAGATCACTCAAACCTTTTGAGCCTTATTGACAAAACAAGTGAAGATGCAACAATCAAAAATCTCGAAAACTACGAAAAGCCTGATAAAAACAACTTTGTATATGGACTTTTTAATTATTACCATCCCCATTACAGCTACAATGCGCTCAAGAATATAAAAGTTCTCCGAATTGGGAATAGTGATATTCTTCAGGTAACGTATTCTGCAGATGATCCCGGTATAGCGTATAATACCCTGGAAATTCTTAATAAAGAGTTTATTGGTCAGTATGAAGAGATTCGTTTCGGAGAAACCAATGATGTTATAAAATATTTTGAAGCCGAATTGGCCAAATATGAAAGATTGTTACATTCGCAAGAAGATTCTTTAACGGACTTTTATGTTAAGAATAGAATTATCAACTATGACTACGAAACACAGGAAGTAGCAGGTATGAATTCTGACTTTGAGATAAAGCGTGATTTGACTCTCCGTGAAAACAGAAGTTCGCAAGAGTTGGTTGACTATCTGGAAAAAAGAATTGGAGATCAGATAAGACTACTAAGAGACAATTCCGTTTTTATGGATAAATTGAATAGAATTTCTGCCATTAACTCAAATATAGCTCAAGCAGAAACATTTCAAGGAGTAACAGAAAATGGTGCAACTTTGACTGAAAAATTGAAAAATGATTTAAAAGAATCTGAAAGTGATTTCTTAAATTTCACAGATAACCTTGCACTGCGTAAATACACAAAAGAAGGACTTACTACAAGAGAAGTTGTTTCCACATGGATGACAGAAGTGCTTAAACTTGAAAAAACAAAAGCTGAGCTTTCCGAAATGGATCGAAGGAAAGCAGAGCTGGATGAGAAATATGTTTACTTTGCCCCGATTGGAACAACGATCAAACGTAAAGAGCGTGAAGTTGCTTTTACGGAAGAGATCTACTCTTCAATATTGAGTGCGTTAAATGCAGCGCGCATGAGACAAAAAACATTACAAATGACTTCAGCGACACTTAAAGTTTTGAATGATCCAACCTATCCTTTGAACCCTAAATCTACTAAACGTAAGTTTATGGTAATAAGTGCGGGAGTTGCAACTGCTGTTCTAATATTAAGTTACTTCTTTTTATTAGAAATATTAGACCGCACCCTTCGCGACAAATTACGTACCGAAAGGCTTACTGACCAAAGAGTAATCAGTGCATTTCCTTCTAAAAGCAACTTAAGTTACAGACGATATGATGCTATTTGTTATTCAATGGCTACTCAAGCTTTAGGAAATGCTATTTTTGCTTATTTCAGAACCTCAAAGAGTCCGGCAATTCTTAATATTCTTAGTTCTGATATTGGGGAAGGGAAAAGTTTTATTGCTGAGAGGCTTGCTGATTATTGGACAAGCAAGGGGCTTAACGTAAAGATACTTAACGATCAGGAAGATTTCAATCCTGAATCCAAAGAGTATTTGTTGGCAAATAGATTTGAAGACTTTTATCGTCCCAAGAACGAAGATATTCTTATTATTGAATATCCAATCTTGAAGAAGAACGCTGTACCCGGACAATTATTGAAGAGTGCGGATCTGAACTTATTTGTCGCAAATGCGAAGCGAGGCTGGAAAGACACCGATAAATTAGTTATGGAGAATCTGATTTCTCTTTCCGGTGGCAATAACGTATTTGTGGTTCTGAATAAAGCAAGCAGAAATGTAGTTGAAGAGTTTACAGGCCAATTGCCTCCATATAACATTTTAACGAACATCATTTATCGTTTCTCTCAATTAGGTTTTACGGAAAGCAGCTATCAAAAACGTAATTAATCAATATGTCCATTGTTAAACGATTGTATCAAGATGTAATATCAATCTTTTACTCAAATATCTACATCTATTTGGGGCTGTTTGTATGCATTTACATGATCTATTTTTTATCGTTACGTAATGGTCCGGCTGTTACTTTTCTGTTTGCATTATTTCCTATGTTTTTGGCTTTAGCAGGTTTGGTATCCGGTAAACCGTACAACTTAATTATTCTGTTCTTTGTACTCAATTACTTTATCATGCCAATGGGGCGTTATATAGAAAGCCTCAAACCTGGTATGATTATGCTTGCGCTATCACTCGGAATCTTGATCTATCTTGCTGCCTTTTCTGTATTTAAGAAATTGGAATGGAATCGAATCAATACCCCTTTTCTGTATCTTTGGTTACTATGGATGGCATTTTGCGCAACCCAGCTGTTTCGTACGGATGTCATTTTTGAGGCCTGGAGTATCAGTATTGGTACATATGCATTATTTGCTGTTTGTATGGGTATTTTCATTCCACTCCTTTTTTATAAGTTCAAGGATCTTCAACTTCTCCTCATTATTTGGTCTGTCTTTATCATATTTGCCACTGCAAAAGGATGGTGGCAAAAGAGTCATGGTTTTGATGCAAAAGAGCTGCAATGGCTTTGGGCATATGGATATAGGACCCATTTTTTAAGAACAGGTATCCGCTATTTCTCTTTCTTTACAGATGCGGCAAATTATGGAACAAGTAATGGGTTTTCTTTAGTTGTTTTTTCAATATCTTCTTTCTTCATAAAAAACAAACTACTCCGGATCTATTTTCTTCTTATCGCATCAATGAGTTTGTATGGGATGCTTATTTCAGGTACACGTTCTGCTACTGCAATCCCATTCATGGGTGTTGCGTGTTATATCTTCTTATCCAAGAGTCCAAAATCAATGGTAATAGGAACAATATTTATTATTGCCACCTATAGCCTTTTAAACTTCACAACTATTGGAGACGAAAATCGATTTATTCGACGATTGCGTACCTCGTTTGATACACAAGATGCGTCACTGGTTGTTCGCCAGGAAAACCAAAAGTTATTAAGAACCTATATGGTCGATCATCCCTTTGGAGTAGGTATGGGATTGAGTGCGGGACGTGCATCCCGTTGGATATCAGACTCAACAATACCTTTAATTGCCAATGATTCATGGTTAGTGATGGTATGGACTGAAACCGGAATTGTGGGCCTTTCTTTATACTTGGTAATGATTGCAATTATGTATGCCTGGGGGGCATATATTATACTTTTTAGGATAAAATCAAAGATGTTAAGAGGAATATTGGCAGCTTTATACTCTGGATCTATCGGATTGTTTGCATCCTCCTATGGAAATGAAGTGATGGGGTATCCGAACGGAGTGCTTTCCTACATGGCTATGGTCTATGTGTTTATTGGTCCTGTATTGGACAAAGAGTTGCTTGAAGAGGAAAATAATGCACTGGAATCACAAAAGAAATTAGAAAATGCAAGTCAAAAAGCCTGAGATATCTGTCATTACAGTCAATTACAACGGAAAGAAAGACACCATTGAGTTGATTCATTCGTTGCAGGAGCATGTCTCCTTGCCTCTTGAGATTATTGTGGTTGATAATGGTTCCAGAGAGAATGAAGCTCTTCTTTTGCAAGAGTTATTCCTGACATTGTAATAATCCGGAGTGAGAAGAATCTGGGATTCTCCGGAGGTAATAATTTAGGCATTGTTCAAGCAAAAGGAAAATACATTTTTCTTCTGAACAACGATACCTTTGTCACTGAAGACACTTTTATCTACCTGATTGAGAAGTTGGAATCTTCTCCTTCTATCGGAGTCGTATCGCCCAAAATCAAATTTGCAGCTCCTCCACAGAATATTCAATTTGCCGGATATACTCCCTTGTCCGGTATTACCATCCGTAACGCTTTAATCGGTTTTGGTGAAGCGGATAATGGACAACACGATGTATCCATTCAGACTCCATTTACACACGGGGCGGCAATGATCTTGAAAAAGGAAGTGATTGAGAAGGTTGGATTAATGCCTGAGCTCTTCTTTCTCTATTATGAGGAACTGGACTGGTGTACTCGATATTAGTAAAAGTGGGTATGAGCTTTGGTATGAACCAAGGTGTACCGTCTTTCATAAGGAGAGTCAGAGTACCGGACAAAACAGTCCGCTACGTACCTATTACCTGACGCGAAACCGATTGCTCTATGCTTTTCGAAACAGAAGAGGGTTGAAACGTATCATCTCTATCTTGTATCAGTTTCTCTTAGTAACACCCAAAGACTGCATGAAGTACTTGCTAAAAGGTAATTTCAGTTTGGCCTCTTCAACCTTCTTGGGTGTCATTCATTTCTTTCGTATTAAACACAAAAACAATTAATTATATGAACTGGAGTATTATTCTTGACTATGCGGATACCTTCTTTTTTGTCATCTTTGCTTTACAGGTATTATATATATTTACTTTTGCCACAGCCAATCTGATTAGAAGAAAAGAAAACTATCCGACAGCCAAAAAAACAGATGTCCTTTTTAATTCTTTACCCGGCTTATAAAGAGGATGATGTCATACTGGATGCTGTTCATTCTATGTTAAGCCAAAATTATCCGGCCGCTCTATCCGAAATTGTGGTCATTTCAGACCAGATGAAAGATGAAACGTTGAGACAACTTAGAAAACTCAGGGTTACAGTATTGGAAGTTACCTTCAAAGATAGTTCCAAAGCCAAAAGCGATGCAGTTTGCCATCCACTCACTTCCTCGACAGGATTATGATTATGTAGTGGTAATGGATGCAGACAATCGGGTAGAAGAGGATTTTCTGACCAAATTCAATGATTGCTTTGCAGCAGGTTCTCAAGCCATTCAGGCACATAGAAAAGCTGCCAATATCGATAGCGATATTGCTTTACTGGATGCTGTAAGTGAAGAGATCAACAATTCTATTTTCCGACGCGGTCACGAGCGACTCGGTTTTTCTTCTGCTCTCATCGGATCAGGTATGGCCTTCGAATATACATGGTTTGCCGATAATATTGACAAGTTGTCGACAGCAGGAGAAGATAAGGAACTGGAAGCATTGCTACTAAAAGATCACATCTATATTGACTTCATGGACAATGTACCTGTATACGATCAGAAAACCCGTAAAGGAGAACAGTTTGGGAAACAACGCAGAAGATGGATGGCTGCTCAAATCGGATCATTAGGTCACACATTACCTCAGCTACCATTGGCATTAATAAGTGGAAATTTTGATTATGCTGATAAAATTATTCAATGGATTATGATGCCTCGGGTACTCCTGATTGGTTTTACTGGGCTTATCACTCTTTTGGTGACATTTTTGCAATGGACCATCTGTTTTAAATGGTGGGCAATTTTATTAGTACTGCTTGTCTCCCTCTCGTTTTCTATACCAGACGAATTAGTAACTAAACGATTCTCAAAAGCACTTATGAAAGCACCACTGTTAGCCTTCAAGATGTTTTTGAATCTTTTCCACTTAAGAGGTGTGAATAAAAAATTTATCCATGCTGCTGATAACGAAAAATAGTTCGTTTAACTCAACAATCGAAAGAAATGAAAATAGCAATTGAAGCACAGCGCATATTTCGCACCAACAAGCACGGGATGGATTTTGTAGCTTTGGAGAGTATCCGTGAGTTGCAAAAGATGGACAAGGAGAATGAATACTTCATTTTGGTCAGTCCCGGTGAGGATAAATGCCTTCAGCCAACCTCCAACTTTCATATCATTGAGATAAAAACCCCCTCCTATCCGCTTTGGGAACAAGTGGGTCTGCCCCTGGCACTCAAACGGATTAAGCCAGACATGCTCCATTGCACCAGTAATACAGCTCCTGTCTTTTGTAAGTTACCTTTGATTTTGACTCTTCATGATATCATATTCTTAGAAAAACGTCAGAGTGCAAATAGCTCTCTCTATCAGAATATGGGATGGTATTACCGCAAAATCGTTGTCCCTCGCATCCTTCCAAAGTGTAACAAAATCATAACTGTGTCAAACTTCGAGCGTAGACGAATCATGGACCAGCTTCATCTACCTGAAAAACAGATAGTCGCTGTCTATAACGGTTTTAACACCCGTTTTTGCAAGTTACAAGAGACTTTTTCTATCACCCGAAAATATATCAAAGAAAAAGACTATCTCTTTTTTCTGGGTAATACCGATCCAAAGAAAAACACGCTACGCACTTTGGTCGCCTATTCAAACTATGTCAAAGCTTCGGTTCACCCTCTTCCTTTGCTCATTGCCGATTTGAAAGAAGAAGTCATCGACCAATATCTGAATGAAGGAGGTATTCAGGACATCAAACCCTTACTTTCTTTTCCGGGATATATTTCCAATCTGGATCTTCCTGCAATTTATAGTGGAGCATCTGCTTTCCTGTACACTTCTCTTCGTGAGAGTTTTGGCATTCCTATTCTTGAAGCTATGGCTTGTGGTACTCCCGTCATTACCTCCAATACTTCTGCAATGCCTGAAATTGCAGGTGAAGGAGCAATTCTGATTGATCCGAATAAGGAAAACGAGATTACCGAAAAGTTGCTGCAATTAGAGACAAATCCTGAATTTAGAGAGACTCAGATTCAATACGGTTTGGAACGGGTCAAGCTTTTTTCATGGAAACAAACCGCTGCTAATCTCCTTGAAATATACAAATCAATATGAGCCTGAAAGAACGTATTAAGTCCAATCCGGTCTTAAAAAGGATAGCACTCAACTTCCTTATGCACCCGGTGAAAGCACGCCCACAATGGTGGATACGGATCTTCCAGTGTTTTTATCTGAAGCGTGGCAGACATACAGTCATCTATAGGAGTGTGCGGCGCGATCTGGTTCCGTTCAACCTATTCCAATTAGGTGACTATTCGGTTATTGAAGACTTTGCAACAGTCAGCAATGCGGTGGGTGACGTGATAATCGGAAGTCATACCAGAGTAGGATTACACAACACGATCATCGGTCCGGTCCGGATCGGCGACAATGTCAACCTGGCACAAGGAATCACGGTGTCTGCTCTCAATCATAACTTTGACGATCCGTCGAAAACCATTTCCGAGCAAGGTATCTCCACCAAACAGGTCATCATTGAAAATGATGTATGGATTGGTGCCAATGCTGTTGTTCTTCAAGGAGTGACTATCGGACAACACTGTGTGGTCGCCGCTGGAAGTATTGTCACAAAAGATGTGCCTCCGCTGACAGTAGTCGGAGGAAATCCGGCAAGGATTCTCAAACAATACGACAAAGAAAAAGGGGAATGGGTTAAACCCTGATTCCCCTCTCCTCTTTCTTTTGTCAGTACTATTATCGCTTCTGCAACAATACTACATTCTCAACATGTTGAGTATGCGGAAACATGTCAACCGGCTGAACCTTCTTCACAGAATACTTGATATCCAAAAGTGCCAGATCCCGTGCCTGAGTAGCCGGATTACAGCTTACATAGACAATGCGATCCGGTTCAGCAGCCAATATCGTATCCACCACATCCGGATGCATTCCTGCTCGTGGAGGATCAGTAATGATCACATCCGGTTTGCCATATTGCATGATAAAATCCTCATTTAGAATATCTTTCATATCTCCTGCGAAAAAGAGCGCATTGTCAATCTGATTCAGACCGGCATTCACTTTCGCATCTTCAATAGCTTCCGGCACATATTCAATACCAATCACCTGACGGCATTCTCTGGAGACAAAATTAGCGATAGTCCCTGTTCCGGTATATAGATCATAGACGAGCTCATTACCAGTCAATCCGGCAAAATCACGGGTCACCTTATATAAAATAAGAGCTTGCTCTGAATTAGTCTGATAGAAAGATTTCGGTCCGATTTTAAACTTTAAACCTTCCATTTCTTCAAAGATATGATCTTTCCCTTTAAACAGTCCAACAGGACAATCTGTAAGTGTATCATTCTGTTTGTTATTGAGTACATATAACAAAGAGGTAATCTGAGGAAACTTTTCAGCAACAAAATCCAGCACAGCCTGCAATTCCTCATTCATTTCCCCCTTTACAACAAGGATCACCATCAATTCACCGGTAGAAGAGGTACGAATAATAAGATTGCGGAGCATCCCCTCCTGAGAGCGGATATTGAAAAAGGAATACGCATGTTCGTATGCAAAATCACGGATAGCATTGCGGATCTGATTGGAAATATCATCTTGAAGCCAGCATTTTTCAATAGCCAGCACCTTATCAAATGCCCCGGGTATATGGAATCCGATGGCATTCATCTGATCATATTTCACATCCTGCTTTACCTCCTCATCTGTGAGCCAACGTTTATCAGAAAAAGTATATTCGAGTTTATTCCGGTAAAAAGTCGTCTTCTTTGATCCCAGGATAGGATGAATCGGTGGGAGTTCCACCTTTCCAATCCGGGTCAAATTATCCACGATCTGTTTTTGTTTGTAAAACAGCTGATCTTCATACTGAAGGCACTGCCATTTACACCCGCCACAAACGCCGAAATGCTGACAAAAAGGATCTGCTCTTTTTTCTGAGAAGTGATGAAACCGCACTGCTTTCGCTTCGGCATAATGATTCTTTTTTCGGGTGATCTGCAAGTCCACCACATCGCCCGGCACTACATAAGGGATAAAAATGACAAGTTCATTTACTTTAGTGATCGCTTTTCCTTCTGCTGCCACATCAGTTATTTCAATATTTTCCAACAAAGGAAGAGGTTTTTTAGTCCGTACCAATTGTGCTATAATTATAAGATGACTACTATTTTTTCGTCTGCAAAGATACAGCCTTTTACAAATTATATTGCTCAAATCCTGCATTTGTGAGAAAGTTTTCTTACTGCTAGTTCAAAATATAAATTTATTAATTAATTTTGCACCCATGACACATTTCAGCAATTGATTTTGCGAAGTCGACAAATAATTATTAACAAAATATCTTATGAACAAGAAAAGAGTTTACACGTTTGGCAACGGTCAGGCGGAAGGTAAGGCAGATATGAAGAATCTGCTTGGGGGCAAGGGTGCAAACCTTGCTGAAATGAACTTAATTGGTGTTCCGGTACCCCCAGGTTTTACTATTACGACCGAAGTTTGTACTGAATATTATGAATTGGGTAAAGAGAAAATCGTTGAACTCCTGAAAAGCGAAGTTGAAAACTCGGTCGCTCTGATTGAGAGCCTGATGAATTCTAAGTTCGGCGATATTGAAAACCCGCTTTTGGTTTCTGTTCGCTCCGGAGCACGCGCTTCCATGCCTGGAATGATGGATACAATTCTTAATCTTGGTCTGAACGATGAGGTAGTTGAAGGATTAACCCGTAAAACAGGTAATGCCCGTTTTGCATGGGACTCCTATCGTCGTTTCGTGCAGATGTACGGGGACGTGGTATTAGGATTGAAGCCGACAAACAAAGAAGATATTGACCCATTTGAGGCTATTATTGAAGAAGTAAAAGAAGCAAGAGGGGTTAAACTTGACAACCAGCTCGAGGTGGAAGACCTCAAAGAATTAGTTAAGAAATTCAAGAAAGCTGTAAAGGAAAAGACCGGTTCAGACTTCCCAACTTCTGCTTACGAACAATTGTGGGGAGCTATCTGCTCTGTATTTAACAGCTGGATGAATGATCGTGCTATTCTGTATCGCAAGATGGAAGGAATCCCTGCAGAATGGGGTACCGCAGTTAGTGTACAGGCAATGGTATTTGGTAATATGGGTGAAAACTCTGCTACCGGCGTTTGCTTTAGCCGTGATGCCGGTACCGGTGAGGACCTTTTCAACGGCGAATATCTGATCAATGCACAGGGAGAAGATGTTGTAGCAGGTATCCGTACCCCTCAACAAATCACCAAAATTGGTTCACAACGTTGGGCTGAATTAGCCAATATTTCAGAAGATGTTCGTGCTGACAGATTTCCTTCTATGGAAGAAGCGATGCCTTCTATTTACAAAGAGCTGGATGCTATTCAGACAAAATTGGAAAACCATTATCGCGACATGCAGGATATGGAGTTCACAGTTCAGGAAGGTAAATTATGGTTCCTGCAAACTCGTAATGGAAAACGTACCGGTGCAGCTATGGTTAAGATTGCTATGGACCTGGTAAAACAAGGAATGATAAGCGAACAGACAGCTTTGCTTCGTGTTGAACCCAATAAACTGGATGAGTTACTTCACCCTGTATTCAATAAAACGGCTTTGAAGAAAGCACAAGTGCTAACCCGTGGACTTCCGGCCTCTCCGGGTGCTGCTTACGGACAAATCGTATTTTTTGCTGACGATGCTGCCAAATGGCATGAAGACGGTCATAAAGTAATTATGGTTCGTATCGAAACTTCTCCTGAAGATCTTGCAGGTATGGCGGTTGCTCAAGGTATCCTTACTGCTCGCGGAGGTATGACCTCTCATGCTGCCGTTGTTGCACGTGGTATGGGCAAATGCTGTGTATCCGGCGCAGGTGCTTTAAGTATCAACTATAAGACAAAAACAGTAGAGATTGATGGTCTGGTGCTCAACGAAGGAGATTATATCTCTCTGAACGGTACCACCGGCGAAATCTACAAAGGAGAAGTTGCCACAACTGCTGCGGAAGTATCCGGAGACTTTTCGGAATTAATGGCAATGGCAGATAAATATACACGCTTAAAGGTTCGCACCAATGCGGATACCCCTCACGATGCTCAGGTTGCCCGCAACTTCGGTGCTATTGGTATCGGACTTTGTCGTACCGAGCATATGTTCTTCGAAGGTGAAAAGATCAAAGCAATGCGTGAAATGATTCTTTCAGAAACCATGATAGGTCGCGAAAAAGCACTGTCTAAGATTCTTCCATACCAGAAAGAAGACTTCAAAGGAATTTTCAGAGCGATGGAAGGATGTCCTGTGACTGTCCGTCTGTTGGATCCTCCTTTGCACGAATTTGTGCCTCACGATGATAAAGGGCAACAAGATATGGCTGATGCTATGGGTGTTAGTATTGGTTATATAAAGAAACGAGTGGATCAGTTGAAAGAACAAAACCCGATGTTAGGTCACCGTGGTTGCCGTTTGGGAAATACATATCCTGAAATTACTGTGATGCAGACGCGCGCCATCTTAGGAGCTGCTCTTGAATTGAAGAAAGAAGGCGTAAAGACCTATCCTGAAATCATGGTTCCTCTGACAGGTATCCTGTATGAGTTTAAGGAACAAGAGACTATTATCCGTGATACTGCGAAGAAACTCTTCGAAGAAATGGGTGACACTATTGACTTTTTGGTTGGAACAATGATTGAGATTCCTCGTGCCGCGCTGACTGCTGATCGTATCGCATCCAGTGCTGAGTTCTTCTCATTCGGTACAAATGACTTGACTCAGATGACATTCGGATATTCCCGTGATGACATAGCTTCATTCCTGCCTATCTACCTTGAGAAGAAGATTCTGAAAGTAGATCCATTCCAGGTATTGGATCAGAAAGGTGTCGGACAGTTAATTCGCATGGCGACAGAAAAAGGCCGCAGTGTACGTCCGGATCTGAAGTGCGGTATTTGTGGTGAACATGGTGGTGAACCATCTTCCGTGAAGTTCTGTCACAGAGTCGGTTTGAATTATGTAAGCTGTTCACCGTTCCGTGTGCCTATCGCACGTCTGGCTGCAGCTCAGGCTGCTATTGAAGAATTGGCATAATATTTTCGAAGCCAACGATATGAAAGAGAGGGCTGAATAATCAGTCCTCTCTTTTTGTTTGTCTAATTGTGACAAATAACTACTTTTACAGTCAAATACATCCCAATCACAGTGTCTCAGATAAAAGATCTTACTACCGGACCAGTAACCCAGGTTATCAGTCGGCTAGCCTCTCCACTAATTGCAGCTTCATTCGTGCAGATGACATACACAATGACAGATATGCTATGGCTGGGACATCTGGGCAGTGAACATGTGGCAGCAGTGGGTGCCGCGTTCTTTTTTGTCTGGATCAGTAACGCTGTATCCTACTGCACCAAAAGCGGTGCGGAAGTGCTGGTCAGCCAGAGTCTGGGATCTAAAGACACACCTCGCGCCATCCGGTTTGCTGATCACTCGGTGCGCCTCTCCTTTCTTTTGGCCATCGCCTACTCCCTGATTATTCTGTTTGCCGCGCCCCAGCTTCTTTCTTTCTTCAATATGAAAGAATCGATTACACAAGAAGGGGCAGCATATCTCTATTATATCATTCCCGGAATGATTTTCGGTATTCTCAACAATACCTTTTCTGGGATTATCTATGGAATGGGCAACAGTAAGATTCCTTTCCGAATTCTTCTTATCGGACTTATTATTAATATCATCCTTGACCCACTCTTGATTTATGGAATCGGAGTCTTCCCCGATATGGGAGTTCGTGGTGCAGCCACAGCAACCTCTATTTCTCAGGGTGTCGTATTTATTTTCTTTCTGAGAACTTTGTTTGCCCGAAAAGGATTTCTTGAATCATTCAAGATTCGATTCAGGTGGGACGCTGATATATTGCATATGATACTCAAAATCGGACTCCCCGTCACCATACAAAATGCCCTGTTTGCATTCATCACAATGGTTTTGACTGCCATGACTGCTCAATTCGGTTATATTGCTGTGGCTGTCACCAGTCTCGGAGGTCAGTTAGAAGCAATATCCTGGATGACATCAGACGGATTTTGCACTGCTTTAGGCAGTTTCACTGGACAAAACTTTGGTGCCGGACAGTGGAAACGTATCCGTCAAGGATACTATTTTTCCCTGTTAATTGCAGGATCGATTGGTTTACTGGCCGGACTCCTCTTTCTCTTTCAAGGAGAATTCATCTTCCGGTTCTTTTTATCCGAACCGGAATCCATTGCATTAGGGGCTATCTTTCTTTTTATTGAAGGTTTCTCCCAATTCTTCATGGTAGCTGAAAGGGTTTCTGCAGGGGGGTTCAATGGACTTGGAAAGACCCACATACCGGCAATCATAGGTATCACTTTCAATGCATTACGTATTCCCGCGGCATGGGTTCTGGCATACACGCTGGGCATGGGTCTAACAGGAATCTGGTGGGCGATCTCCGCCTCCAGCATCATCAAAGGAATTCTTCTTTCCGCATGGTATATCGTCTTACTTCACACAAATCGAAAGTTTAAATAACTTTCAATCAGTAGAAAAGAGGTCTCATATCGTTCTATTAACAAATCTTTTTCTGAATTATACCGTATCTTTCAATAAAAGCGATTAATTTTGTCAAGTAGTATATCTAACAACAATATATTCGAAAATGACAAAGTTAAGTGTAAATATCAATAAGATAGCAACTATACGAAATGCCCGTGGAGGAAATAACCCGAATGTCACTAAAGTTGCTCTTGATTGTATAGAATTTGGAGCAAACGGAATTACAGTTCATCCGCGTCCTGATCAAAGACACATACGTTATAGTGATGTACGCGAACTCAAAGCTGCAATCACTCAAGAGTTGAATATCGAAGGATACCCTTCCCCTGAGTTCATGGATCTGGTCCTTGATGTTTGTCCTGCGCAAGTCACATTGGTGCCGGATGCACCCGATGCAGTTACCTCAAATACCGGATGGGATACAAAAAAGCACAACCTGTTTCTTACTGATGTCATTCAGGATCTGAGAGAAGCAGGAATCCGGGCTTCTGTATTTGTAGATGCCAACTCTTCCATGATAGAGCACGCAGTCAAAGCTGGCGCCGATCGTGTGGAGCTCTACACCGAACCCTACGCACGTTTGTTTAAAGAAAACCGCGAGATGGCAATCAATCATTATCTGATAGCAGCCATGACAGCCAATCAAATGGGTATCGGTCTGAATGCCGGTCATGATTTGAATCTCGACAATCTGAACTATTTTCATCAGAACATCCCCTGGCTGGATGAAGTCTCTATCGGGCATGCCCTGATATGCGATTCTATCTATCTGGGTCTGCAAGAAACCATCAAAAGATACCAGTCTGCAATTAACAACTCTGTAACTATCTAAAGTCTAATAACATATGAGTTTATTTCTTTCTATTCAGCAAGGAATTGCTGAGGGATCACAACTAATGAGTGATACAGCAAACGCAATGCCTGTTTTGAGCGGTGAAGGAACCGTAAGTATTAATTTCTTTTCATTAGCTGTAAAAGGTGGTTGGATCATGATCCCGTTAGTTTTGATGGGGTTTATTACTATTTATATCTTATTGGAAAGAATCTTTGCTATCCGCGAAGCAAGCAAGGTTGACAACACGTTTATGAATAAGATCCGTGATTACATCCACACTGGAAAAATCGAATCGGCACTTAATCTTTGCAGACAAAGCAACCATCCCTCCGCCCGCATGATTGAGAAAGGTATTTCCCGCCTTGGTCGTCCGATGAATGATGTTCTGATTGCCATTGAAAATGTAGGAAACCTTGAGATCTCCAAACTTGAAAAAGGCTTTGCCCTTCTGGCCACAATAGCTGGTGGTGCTCCTATGCTTGGATTTCTTGGCACAGTAACCGGAATGGTACGTGCATTCTTTGATATGTCCACCGCAGGAAGCAATGTAGATATCGCATTACTCTCTTCAGGTATATATGAAGCTCTGGTCACCACTGTAGCCGGACTTATCGTTGGTATTATAGCTTATTTCGCATATAATTACCTTGTTTTGAGAGTGGACAAAGTGGTTCATAAAATGGAGTCTAATACGATGGATTTCATGGATATGTTAAACGAACCTGCAGAATAAATCAGACATTGAAATGACTCTAAAAAGAAGAAATAAAGTTAACCCGAATTTCAGCATGTCGTCCATGACCGACATCATCTTTCTGCTGCTGATATTCTTTATGATCACATCGACTGTGGTCAACCCCAATGCGATTAAGATTCTCCTTCCGCAAGGCAAGAGTCAGACAAAAGCCAAACCATTGACTCGTCTGACTATAGATGCGGACCTCAACTATTATGTCGCATTTGAAAAACAGAAGGAACGCATGGTTTCCTTTGATGAGATTGCCCCTTTCCTTCAAGAGTGTGTAAACAAAGAACCTGAAATGTATGTGGCACTATATGCTGATGAAAAGGTTCCTTATGGTGAAGTAGTAAAAATGTTGAATATTGCCGTTGAGAATAATTTCAAAATGGTGATTGCTACTCGACCCAAGAAATAATACAAAGACGTGAAAAGAACTAAAAGTGAACTTATAGGTTTGATTGGGAGCACAATCTTCAATGTGATTGTGTTGCTGATATTGCTTTTTTGTGGCTTTTCGTATGTGATTCCATCCGAAGAAGAAGGTATCGAAGTTGTTTTCGGTTTTGTAGCTGACGCTAAAGGATCCAACGATGCACCCTTTCAAGAGATATCTCCTGTCGAACCGACCCCCACTCCGCCACCCTCTGAGGCTGCTAAATCGGAAAAGGAACTTTTGACTCAGGAAGACGAATCTATTAATCTGGAAAAGGCAAAGAAGGAAAAAGAAGAACAGGAACAAGCACGCAAGAAAGCGGAGATTGCAGCCAAAGAGAAAGCTGCGAAAGAAGCTATTCTTGCTGAAGAGAAAAGAAAAACGGATGCAATCAAGAAGAAGATGTCGGGAGCATTCAAGTCTGGCACGCAAACAGAAAGTAATGGTGCTAGTGAAGGTACTGGTACTCAGGGAAGTGTATTCGGTAACTCAGACAAAGGTGCGACAGAAGGAGTTGGCGGCTGGGGCAGTTTTGCGCTGAACGGCCGTTCGCTAAGCGGCGAAGGGTTACCTCGCCCCTCTTATCAAATTCAAGAAGAAGGTAAGATTGTAGTAAATATAGTTGTAAATCCTGCTGGCTCAGTAGTGAGTGCTACTATTGGTAGAGGTACAAACCTTGACAACCCACAAATGAGAGATGCTTCACTGAAAGCAGCAAAGAGCGCTAAGTTTAACAATATATCAGGTACAAACAACCAATCCGGAACTATCACTTATAATTTCAATCTAAAATAACAGATCATGAAAAAGATTTATTTGTTTCTCGCAAATGGTTTTGAAGAGATAGAAGCTATTACAATTATTGATGTATTAAGACGCGCCAATATTTTGGCTGTCACTTGCTCCATAACATCAGAGAAAGAGGTTATAGGTGCCCACGGTATCACTGTGGTCGCCGATTTGTTATTTAATGAGTCTAACTTCGAGGATGCTGATATGCTGGTGCTTCCGGGAGGTATGCCGGGAACCAGTAATCTGAATGATTTTATTCCTTTGATAGAACTGTTGAAGAGACACGCGGCAAAGAAGAAAGCAATTTCGGCTATCTGTGCAGCGCCATTAATACTTGGTGGACTCGGAATGCTTCATGGAAAGAAAGCAACTTGTTACGCCGGGTACGAAAATCTTCTTACAGGAGCGATACTTTCAGATCAGTCTGTCGAACAAAGTGGTAACATTATTACTGCCAATGGACCGGGAGCTGCCATCAGTTTCGCTTTAAAGTTAGTTGAGTTTTTCTTGGGAGAGGCTACAGCCAATGAGGTTTCGAATGGTATTTACAAAACCTTCAACCACCAATAAGAAACACTGCTGAATAAATGCAAAATTATCAAATGATGGAAGAGTCTCCCGAAGATAATAAGAATCACATTCCTGAGCCTGCTTTACGTAGGTTGCCTTGGTATCTTGCCTATATCAAGATGCTTCAAAAGAATGGAGAAGAATACATCTCTTCAACACAGATAGCGAAGAAGATTAACGTGGACGCTTCACAGGTTGCCAAAGACCTCTCTTTTGTTGCGATAACCGGAAAGACAAGAGTAGGATACGAAGTAAAATCTCTTATTGACGCATTGGAATCTTTCTTAGGATTCAATCTCACACATAAAGCGGTATTGTTTGGTGTAGGTAGTCTGGGCGCTGCTCTGCTGCAAGACTCCGGACTGATTCAGTATGGTCTTGAGATCTCTGCAGGATATGATGTCAGCAAGAACATCATTGGAAAAGAAGTCAATGGTATTCCTGTCTTTGACATCAAGGACTTTGCTGAGCATCAGAAAAATCATCCTGTTCAGATTGCTGTTATGACTGTTCCTGCTGAAAAAGCACAGGAAGTGGCTGAGATGGTAATCGGAGAGCAGATAAAAGCTATCTGGAATTTTACACCTTTCCGCATCCATGTACCCAAGGATGTGGTGATACAAAACACTTCTCTCTATGCCCATCTGGCAGTCATGTTTAATCGTCTGAATGAATTATAATGAAGATTGTCGCTGTAGGCTGGAACTATCCTGATCACAATAAAGAGCTGGACTATTCGTTAATTCCTAAAGAGCCGGTTGTATTTATGAAGCCGGATTCCGCGTTGCTCAAAGATGGAAAGCCTTTTTTTATTCCGGACTTCTCCAATGAGATTGAATATGAAGCTGAAATCGTTGTGCGCATCTGCAGATTAGGAAAAAGCATTCCAGAGAAATTTGCACACCGGTATTATGATGCTGTCACTGTCGGAATTGACTTTACAGCACGCGATTTGCAGCGTTCTTTCCGTCAGCAGGGAAATCCTTGGGAACTATGCAAAGGTTTCGACTCATCGGCAGCTATTGGCGATTTTATACCCATAGAGGAAGTGTCGGACACGAACAGTCTGCCTTTTCATCTGGAATTGAATGGCAAAGAGGTACAGACCGGAAACACAAAAGAGATGATATTCAATGTGGATCATATCATCAGTTATGTAAGCAGGTTTTGTACATTGAAGATTGGTGATCTGATCTTTACAGGAACACCTCCGGGAGTTGGCAAAGTGAATGTCAATGACAAACTGGAGGGATTTATCAATGAGCAGAAGGTACTCAGTTTTTATATCAGATAATTGAATGAACAGAATAAAATCTTTTTTGTTGGGAGTGCTGATCAGCTTGACCTCTATTTCTGCTCAAGCTGCCTCCTATTCATTTGCGACTTCATCCAAACTGGCAACTGGCAACTGGATTAAGATTCGTATTCCCAAGACCGGTATATATAAGCTCACATACAACGATCTGGTTAGTATGGGAATTAAAAAACCGGAACAGGCAAAGATTTATGGATATGGAGGGAAAGCTCTTGACATGCAGTTTTTAACCACAAAAGAAGATGATCTCCCACAAGTAGCGATCTGGCGTGAAACAGGGTCAGACGGAGTATTCAGTTCGGGCGACTACATTCTGTTTTATGGAAGGGGTCCGATATCCTGGTATTATGATTCAACCAATAAAGAATATATTCAATCCAACAATCCTTACTCCAACGAAGGATATTACTTTGTATCAGACAATGACGAAGAAGTAGTGTCTATGCCTAAACAGACTTCTTTAGCAACGGCTTCGCAGACTGTGACCAGCTATGACTATTATGATGTTCATGAAAAAGAACTCTATAATTTCCTCTTATCCGGTTCAGAGTTTTATGGCGAACCTTTTTATAGTACGACTCCACAAACTTTTTCTTTCAATATTCCGGGGATTACTCAGGAAGATGGATTATTGACGGTTGATCTGGTTGCAAAGGTGGATCCTACATACAGATCTTCTTTTACTGCTCAGATTGGTGCGACCACACTTATAAGTACTGATATGCCTACTTCCAGTCCTTCAGACTCGTATACCAAAGCGCGAAGTGGCAAAACAACTGCTGCGTGGAAAGATGCCAAGTCGGAAAATACATCTGTTACCATTACCTATAAACGTACAGGATCGGAAACTGCCCGGCTCAATTATATCCGTCTGAACTGTAAAGCAACCCTCGGATTGTATGATTCCTATACTTTCTTCCGAAATATGAGTTCGATTAACAGTAACACGAAATATCTGTTTGCGAATACATCTTCTAAAAATATCATCTGGGACGTGACATCAGCAGTCAATGTACAACAGATGGAAACGGTAGTATCTGGTAGTGATCTGTCTTTCACCACATTGCAATCAACGCTGAAAGAGTATGTCATTCTGAATCCTTCAGCTACATTTGAAAAACCAACGATACTGGGAAAGGTTGTCAATCAGAATCTTCATGCACTGGATACTGCTCAATTTATTATCATCACCCAACCAAGTCTGAGGTCACAAGCCGAAGTGCTGGCAAATATTCATCGTTTGCGTGACGGTCTTACCGTGGCTGTTGTCGAACCGGAAGAAATCTATAACGAATTTTCATCAGGAACACCGGATGCCACAGCCTATCGCTGGTTCATGAAGATGCTCCAGGAAACCAACCGCGGAGGCAATTATCTGCTCCTTTTTGGTGATGGCACGTACGACAACCGATTACTGACTGTTGCCAATAAGGATAAGACACCCTTTAGCTTTATTCTGACTTATGAGTCGCCAAACTCCATCTCGGCCTACAGTTCGTATGTTTCCGATGATTATTTTGGTTTTCTGGATGACAATGAAGGCTCTTCATTAGGAACCAATGTGCTGGATGTAGGCATCGGACGTATTCCGGTCTCCACTATAGAGGATGCGCGTGCCAATGTGGCGAAGATTCTGGCCTATATGAACAACAAGAATCCGGGTACGTGGAAGAATAATCTCGTTTTCTTTGCTGATGATGAAGACAATAACCTTCACATGAGTCAGGCAGACCAGCTGGCTGAGAGAGTGTTACAGAATAATCCGGAATTCATTATCAATAAAGTTCTCATTGATGCGTACAAACAAGTAACCTCTGCGACCGGATCCTCCTATCCCGACGCTAAGAGCAAACTGTTGAACCTCATTGATAACGGACAACTCATCGTTAACTACACCGGACATGGCAATACCGTTTGTCTGACCGGGAAGATATGTTGAATGAGACGGATATCATTAATTTCCATACCGATAAAATCGCTTTGTGGGTTACTGCTACCTGCGACTTTACACGGTTTGATGATATTGAGACTTCAGCCGGAGAGATGCTCCTACTCAGCAAGAAATCAGGAGCTATTGCCAGTTTCTCTACCACCCGTATCGTAAACTCACTTCCAAACTTTCAACTCAACAAAGTACTCCTCGATAATCTTTTTCTAAAGAATAACGGCAAAAGACTTCGTTTGGGAGACATCATGAAAAATACGAAGATAGCATTGGGTGGAGGTGATAACAAACTGAACTTTGCACTTTTTGGTGATCCTGTGCTCTATCTTTCTTATCCGGAATACCATATTGAAGTGACTACATTCAAAGGGAAAGAGGTGAAAAGCAGTTCGAAAGACACCATCAGTGCATTGGAAACAATAACTGTCAGTGGTCGGATCATCGCTCCCGGTGATACCTTGGCAAAATCTTTCAACGGTACACTCATGCCGACTATATTCGATCGTCGCGAGACTATGAATACTTTAAATAACGACAAGACGGCAGACGCTCCTCTGACTTTCCGTGACCGTACAAAAGTCTTGTATTCAGGCAACTGCAAAGTAACCAATGGTCTGTTTTCATTTACCTACATGGTACCAAAAGACAACAGTTATTCGTATGAAAGTGGGCTGATCAACTTATATGCATCTGATGACACCTTTACCAATGAAGCGCAAGGATATTACGATAAGTTTGTCATTGGTGGCACATCATCTACTGCATCAGTAGATACAACAGGCCCTGGAATTGCCGTCTATCTCAACAGTAGTCATTTCAAAGACGGAGATAAGGTCAACGAGACCCCTCTGTTAATCGCTTATGCCGATGATAGTAGTGGCATCAACCGTTCAGGTTCAGGTATTGGTCATGACATCATCCTGATCATTGATGATGATACCTCCAATCCGATTAATCTGAACTCATACTTTGAAAATACAGGAAATGGCAATCAAGGTGTGATTCGCTACAAGCTCGATGCACTATCAGCAGGTAAACACACCCTGTATTTCAGAATCTGGGACATTCAAAATAACTCGTCTTCTATTATTGTCAACTTTGAAGTAGTCAAGGGTTTGGAGCCTGAGATATTCAAGGCCTATACAATCTATGACAAGGCTTCTGACAGGAATATCTTCTATGTGGAGCACGATCGTTCAACAGTAGGCATGGACGTACGTATTGAAGTGCTGGACTATACCGGTCACGAGGTCTGGTCGGCAGAAGAGACCAGTTATACCACAGAGAATATGTACACCCATTCGTGGAATCGCACCTCCTATCAGGGAAACAAACTGCCGGCAGGTATCTATCTCTATCGTGTCATTATCCGTTCCAATGGATCTGATGAAGCCATCAAATCTGAAAAATTAATAATCACCAAACAATAAAAGAGTGGTCTATCTGTTTATTTAGATACACAACAAGAAGAATAATCCAAACTTACATGTATAAAATGAAGAAAAAGTATTTCATAATCATGCTGTCATTAATTTTATGTGCCAGCATCTCCAATGCACAAGACAAGCTACAGTTTAATCCAATTCAGACCGCCGTACCTTCACTTGCCATCTCTCCGGAATCGCGTGGTGCCGGTATGGGAGACATTGGTGCAGCTACAACACCGGACGTGAACTCACAGCACTGGAATCCTGCCAAATATGCCTTTCTCGAGAGTCAGGCAGGTGTCGGTTTATCCTATACGCCATGGTTGCGCAAGTTGGTCAATGACATTTCCCTGATGTATCTTACCGGATATTATAAGATGGGAGACTTGCAGACAATGAGTGCTTCCCTGCGCTATTTCTCATTGGGAGAGGTAACAATCCGTGAATCGGGTGACGCTACTGGTTATACCATCAATCCGTATGAGATGGCGTTGGACCTTGCCTACTCCCGCAAACTGTCAGAAAAATTTTCTGCTGCGGTAGCTCTGCGTTTCATCTATTCGGACATGACATACGGAGGTGATAACGAAATTACTCCGGGATCTGCTTTTGCAGCTGACATCGCGATGTATTATAATAACTATGTATTTGTAGGCAATGCAGAATCTCTTTGGTCATGGGGTGTGAATGTCTCCAACATCGGTTCCAAGATCTCTTACGATCAGGGAAACAACAGTTCGTTCATTCCTACCAATCTTCGTGTCGGAACCTCATTGCTGTATCCGATTGACGAATATAACCGTATCGCATTCAGTGCAGATGTCAATAAACTGTTGGTGCCTACTCCTCCGATCGGAAGCTATACCGTGGATGCTGATGGCAATGCGACAATTACCGACGACGCGGCTTGGGAAAAATACAAGAACATGTCTCCTATCTCCGGTATCTTCTCCTCTTTCAGTGATGCTCCCGGTGGTTTTAGCGAAGAAGTGAAAGAAGTCAACTGGTCCATTGGTGCTGAATATATTTACGACCAGCGTTTCTTCCTCCGCGGAGGATACTATCACGAAAGTGCAATCAAAGGAAACAGAAAATACTATACCTTTGGTGCCGGTTTCAAGATGAATATCTTCCAGTTGGATGCTGCCTACATGATTGCGGCTGCACAACAAAGTCCGCTGGACCAAACGCTCCGCTTCTCTCTTTCCTTTGATATGGAAGGGCTTAAGACCATAATGAAAAGATAACAGGATGAAGATACGCACTGGTTTCGGATTTGATGTTCACAAACTGGTAGAAGGCCGGGAGTTATGGTTGGGCGGCATCCTCATCGACCATACCCTGGGATTATTGGGACACTCCGACGCTGACGTATTACTCCATGCTATTTGCGATGCATTGCTCGGTGCAGCCAACCTACGCGACATTGGTTTTCATTTTCCGGATACCGCCGGAGAATATCACAACATAGATAGTAAGATCTTACTGAAACGCACCCGTGATCTCCTTGTTTCCAAAGGATACACCATCGGCAACATAGATACGACAATCTGTGCGGAACGACCGAAATTAAATCCACATATCCCGGCCATGCAACAAACAATTGCTTCAGTGCTGGAGATCGATCCGGATGAAATATCCATCAAAGCAACCACTACAGAGCGCCTCGGCTTCACCGGAAGAGAAGAGGGAATCTCAGCCTATGCGGTCGTATTAATCACAAAAGAATAAGGTCTATGAAACGACTCACATTTCTTCAAAGGAGCTTCGTGCTCCTTTTTTTGTCCTTTTCCTGGATAGCACAGGGACAAGTCACATCCAAGACGGCACTTCATGCCTATGTTACTAACAACGACAGCAGTTTTAAATGGGAGATTCGGGATAGTATCCTGCTCGATCATGTCATTGCCTACCAGCTGAAGCTCACCTCGCAGATATGGAGAAAAACACCATGGATACATGAGCTAACTATATTTGTACCGGAAAGCTGAATCACAAGGAAGCCTTACTCTTTGTGACCGGAGGTTCGATACAGGATGATTCGGTTCGATTTGTAAAGAAAGACATCTATGTGAACTACTTATCCGATATTGCCCTTAAAAATCAAGCAGTGACCGCCGTACTGCGTCAGGTGCCACGTCAGCCTTTGTATGGTAATCTGGAAGAAGATGCCTTGATCTCCTACACTTTCCATCAGTTTCAAAATGAAAAAGACTATACCTGGCCTTTATTACTCCCGATGACAAAAAGTGCGGTTCGCGCCATGGATGCCGTTCAACAATTTGTAAGCTCTCGCTCAGACCGAGAAGTAAATGGATTTGTAATATCCGGAGCATCCAAAAGAGGATGGACTACCTGGCTCACAGCAGCTACAGGTGATAAACGGGTCAAAGCCATTGCGCCAATGGTGATTGATATTCTCAACATGCCGGTCAGTGTGACCTACCAGCAAGAGATGTTTGGCGGCTACAGCATTCAAATTCAGGATTACGTCAATCTCGGTCTGACAGAAACAGCCAAGCGTCGGGATGGAAAAGAACTATTGGATATGGTGGACCCCTACTCCTACCGCCAGCAACTAAGAATGCCAAAGATGCTCATTCTTGCAACCAATGACGAATATTGGACAGCAGATGCAGTAAAGAATTACATCGGTGAAATCCCCGGAAAGAACTTCATCTCATATGTACCCAACCTCGGACATTCGATGGGCGACAAATCATTCTCATTTACTACGCTAAATGCCTTTTTTGCCCATACGATACAGGGTAAGAAATATCCGCGCTGCGACTACGAACTGAAAGAATCTGATGGAAAAATAAAGTTGGAGATGCGTGCCACAGCATCCCTTCTGGAAGATGTGGTGGTATGGGAAGGCGAATCAGACTCGAAAGACTTCCGCAAGTCTGTATTCAACGGGAAATCATTGGGTATAAGCGGAAAGAAAAAGTTTGAAGTATCAGTGAGCTACCCTTCAGAGGGTACGTTCAAAGCCTTTCACATCGCATTGAAATACAAGTCACCCACAGGAGGAAGCTATTATCAAAGTACGCGCGTATTTGTCACAGATGCCCACAAGGTATTTCCGGTCGTAAAGTAAATCTCTGACAATGCATAAAAGCCGATAAGCTCAATGCTTCAAATATTCTAATTTTTCCTTGCTTTATATTCTCTAAACACATACCTTTGCCCCGCATTGGTTTCCTTCATTCGTCCGAATGAAGGAATTAAAAGGGAATCAGGTGAAAATCCTGAACAGTCCCGCTGCTGTAAGCTTCATATCAATGTTCCGGCAAAACATTCGCCACTGGTTCTTTCAGAGAACTCGGGAAGGCTGTCCGGAACAGAAGCAAGTCAGAAGACCTGCCGTGCATAATTATCTAAAGCTTTCGAGGAATGAGCTTGAGACTTGAACTATGCGCGTGTCTGCGTGATTCTTCCGTTTCAATTCCAAAGAAGCTTTATTTGAATGTTTAATTTCAAATAAAGTGGTCATGCTTTTATTTTTACCCAAGTTATGCAGAGCTCTTGCTTTGCTGATGCTTCTTTTGCTGATCTTTCCTTTGCACATTGCTGGACAGGAATCAGAGATATGGAAAGACAGCACCGGAATCTATCACATTCCTGTCGTCTCAGTGACAGAATCGTATGCCACCAGAGAAGTCACAGCTTCCATTCCTTTGCAGGAGATGACGCTGAAAAAGATTCAATCACTGAATGCTCTTCAACTGTCTGACGCGGTGAAACATTTCGCCGGAATAACCGTCAAGGATTATGGCGGTATTGGAGGTTTGAAGACTGTTTCTATCCGTAGTCTGGGTGCTAACCACACCGCTGTCGGATACGATGGGATAACACTCAGCGACTGCCAGACCGGACAAATAGATATCAGTCGTTTTTCGTTGGATAATGTAGATCGTCTCTCTCTCAGTATCGGACAAAATGATGATATCTTTCGTCCCGCGCGTTTCTTTGCTTCCGCTGGCGTGCTGGACATACGTACACTGACTCCTGTATTCGAAGAAAAAGAAAGTCTGAAGGGCAAAGTAACTCTGAAAGGCGGATCATTCGGACTCTGTAACCCATCCGTCCGTATCGAACAAAAAATCAATAATACGTGGTGTGCTTCGTTAAATGGAGAATGGATGTCTGCCAACGGCCGATATCCATATGATCTTCACTACGGAGGCAGTAAGGATAGTGTCTCACAGGAGAAAAGACGGAACTCAGATGTATGGAGCTTGAGGGCTGAAGGAGAACTCTTCGGCAACTTCTCTGCTATGGAACAATGGCGAACAAAAATCTATTTTTACCAGTCATACCGGGAACTGCCTAATGCGACCACTTTCTATAATGATCAGTACGAATCAAACCTGAAAGACCGGGTTCTCTTTGTGCAAAGTCAATATAAAAAGGAACTAGGTGCAAAATGGGTCATTCATAGCGCAGTTAAATATAACTGGAGTTATCAACGTTACCACGATGAAGCTTCGCTGGCAACTCCTGAATTAGGGGTAAATACAAACTCTTATACACAAGAAGAGTATTACCTGACAGGATCGTTGCTTTGGCGCGCATTTGATCACCTCTCATTTTCTTTAAATACCGATGGCGCGGTAAATACCCTGGATGCGACAGGAATGTATCAGTTTGCTTATCCAACCCGCTACTCATGGTTGACTGCATTGGCCTCTAAGTATGAAAGCAACCGGCTGACCGCAACCGCTTCACTTCTTGGAACACTTATCAACGAGGATACCAAAGTGGGCGAATGTGCGGGCAATCACCGCAAACTATCTCCTTTTGTGAGTCTTTCGTATAAACCCTTCAACGAGGAGTTCTATCTCCGTGCCTTCTACAAAGATATATTCCGATTACCAAGCTTCAACGACTTATATTATAGCCGTGTGGGGAATCCGGATCTGAAACCTGAAAATGCTTCTCAAATGAATCTGGGAGTTACCTGGTCGCATGTCTTTGGTCCTACCCTTTCTTTGGTTAGTGTCACTGTGGATGGCTATCACAACCGGGTGTCCGATAAGATCGTGGCTATTCCGACAAAGAATATTTTCATCTGGACGATGATGAATCTGGGCACAGTGGAGATTAAAGGAGTAGATCTCACACTAACAACAGAGCTATACTTTTCAGAGAAGGCCAGACTCACACTTTCAGGAAACTACACCTATCAACGGGCGCTGGATATGACCGGTATAGAGGGAGAATCAGGAAAGGTTTATAAACATCAGATTGCCCTATACGCCACGTGTGGCAGCTTCCGGACAGGCAGCATTGGAGACTCCATGGGTTAATCTGTCGTATGCGGTTGTCTATTCCGGAGCGCGCTACGTATTAGGTCAAAACATCCGTGAAAACAGGTTATCGGGTTATGCAGACCATAGTCTTTCTGCAAATCGAACATTCATCTTTGGTAAGAAGCGAGTGACTTTTCTTGTGGAGATGCTTAATATGCTTGATAAAAACTATGCTATTGTAAAGTACTTTCCAATGCCTGGAAGGTCTTTTCGAGGCACAATCAAACTTGAACGATGAAAAACAAAGCTGTCATATTTCTCTTTCTAAGTCTGATAATCATTACGGGATGTGATGATCTGCATGATAAAGAGATCGTGAACAATGCGACTACTTCGCAGGAGACTGCCGGATTGTATGTCTTGAGTGAGGGATTGTTCAATATGAATAACAGTACACTCGCCTATTATGATTTTATAACGCAAAAACTAGAGACTGATTATTTCTTGCTAAAGAATCAACGGGGACTTGGGGATACGGCGAATGATATCAAATTATATGGTTCCAAACTGTATATTGTGGTGAATGTGTCCAGTCAGATAGAGGTGCTGGATGTCAACACCGGAGAATGCATCAAACGCATTCCCATGTTCACAGAGGATAATATAGCACGGCAACCCCGCTATGTTGCTTTTTATAAAGACAAGGCGTATGTTTGTTCCTTTGACGGAACGGTCGCAAAAATAGATACAGCATCACTGGAACTCGAAAGTTTTACCAAAGTGGGACGCCATCCTGATGGTCTGTGTGTGCAGAATGGGAAACTGTATGTATCCAATTCGGGTGGGCTCGACTATCCAAACTATGACAACACGGTGTCTGTGGTAGATCTTACTTCTTTTGAAGAAATCAAAAAGATACAGGTGCGCATCAATCCATATAAAATCCATGCCGATGCCTATGGTGATGTCTATGTCGTATCACGCGGTAACTACGGAACAATCAAATATTGCTTGCAGCGGATTGATAGCTGGACAGATGAGCTGGTGCAGACTTTTGATGATTTGGAAGTACTCAATTTTGCCATAGAAGGAGACAATGCCTATCTCTACAGTTATGATTTTTACAAGGCTACAGCTTGGATCAAAGTGTTTAACGTCCGCACCGAGCGTGTGGAACGGGAGAATTTTATAACAGACAGTACTACGATTGATACTCCATATGGCATAGATGTAAATCCTGTGAATGGAGATGTCTATATCACCAATGCCTACAGTTTTACCGTATGGGGCGACCTACTTTGTTTTACAAAAGAAGGAAAACTGAGGTTCACACTGAGCAATATCGGACTCAATCCGAATGGAACGGTATTCATTCAGAAGAAAAGTTCAACAGAATAATAATCAAAGAATAGGAACATGAAAAAGAAAACTCTCACAATTGCATGTATTTGTACATTCATCCTGACGGCACGAAGTGAAGTCTCTCCCTATATCACGCGTGTACTGGAGTATAAGCCGGCGCCCGGTCAGTTTGTAAACACAACGACCACAGCTTACAAAACAGGTTACAGCGCCGAACAAGTCCGTGCGTATGCGGAAACACTCCTCACCCAACGACCCAAAAGCGGATTACTTTCCCTGGGAAGTTTTGGTGGTTATATTGTTGTTGGATTTGATCATACGATAGCGAATGTAGAAGGAGAATACGACTTCAAGGTATATGGTAATGCTTTTTATAGCGCACAACAGGTCAAGCAGACCAACAGACCTGGCGGCAGTTGCGAACCGGGCATCGTAATGGTCTCACGCGACAAAAACAACAACGGCAAAGCGGATGATGAATGGTATGAACTGGCAGGCAGTGAATATACCGGCACAAATACAATTCACAACTATACGATCACCTATCACCGTCCGGATATTACTAGTTCGGATGTGCCTTGGAGTGATAATCAAGGTGCCAAAGGATCAGTGCACCGTAACATCTATCACCAACAAGCATCCTATTATCCCCTCTGGATTGCAGAAGATACCTTCTCTTTTACAGGTTCCCGGCTGCCCCCTTCTGCTGTCAACGAAGGAACGGATGAAAGTCCTTATTGGGTGCTCTATTCTTTTCCTTGGGGATATGCCGATAACCATCCTAACACAGAAGAAAAAAGCAACTTTAAAATAGAATGGGCGATTGACCAGAAAGGGAATCCGGTCATACTCCCGGGCATTGATTTTATCAAGATCTATACCGGACAAGTACAGGAAGCTGGCTGGTTGGGAGAAACTTCCACTGAAATCTGCGATGTGGAAGACTTACATCCTGATCGGACCGTGTTTTCGCAACAAGAAGAAAGCATTGGGATTTACGTAGGAAATCTTTTCGAAGATTATCTGCAAGTGACAACTGATGAATCGTTTGACATAATTCTTTACAATGCTCTTGGGAAGATTGTACTAAACGAAAGTATTGGTTCCGGATCGCATATGATTTCAACGACTCGACTTTCAAAAGGAGTTTATATACTTCAGATATTCAAAGCCGGACAATCAGTGAAAACAGTCAAGTTAATCAAATAAAATCAATTATTAATCAAAAAACAAGAAGATGAAAAAAATCTGTTCCTTGGTACTTTTGTTTCTGATGACTCTCGCAGGCTTTGCTCAAACTTATAACGAGCAACCTACGACAGTACAGGGACGACCGTACGATTTTAGTAAAATGCCACAACTGACTCAAACAGCACAAAGATCTGTGGCTAAATCAATCGCCGTTGGTGAAGGTTTCACTATGGATGATATTGAATGCTGGATTGGCGAGGGTAGTAACCGCGCCGCTTTTGTGGTCCAATGGAATGACTCTCGTGAAACTCACACAATGGTATGGGGATATCGCTGGGATGGAGTTGCAACCGGGATTGATATGATTGCGGCAATCGCGGCAAGTGATCCCCGTTTTTATTGTTTGTCCGAATCAGGTACTGCCTATGGCTCTACGGTGGCCGGAATGGGCTACGATACGGATAACAGTGGAGACATCACCTTGATTGATCCCAATGGAAGCAATCATATGGTCGGAGAAAATGGACTGTGCGCAGTATCGGGTTATGGATACGATGGATGGCAGTCGGGCGACACTGAAGACTTCTGGCAATCAGGGTGGTATAATGGATATTGGTCATACTGGCTAAAAGAAGGTGATGGAGAGTGGTCCTATAGTGGTGTTGGTGCCAGTGGACGTGTTCTGAAAGATGGATGTTGGGACGGATGGAACTATATGGACAACTTCGTACAAAGTGACTGGAAATCGTTTGCCGCGGCTCCTACCGCCGCAACAAACTACACAACAGGTACGCTTTTCCTGAATGAAGACTGGTTTGGACATAATAATAGTACGATGAATTTTCTGACAAAGAAAGGTGAATGGAACTACCGTGTTTTTCAAGCAGAGAATGAGAATGCCGAACTTGGCACAACGTCACAATATGCGACTTCTTATGGCGACAACATATATATTCTTTCCAAACAACCTGCCATCGGTGAAGTGGAAGCCGGCGGACGATTAATTATCGCGAATGCGAAGACATTAAAAGCCGTCGCTTCTTTTGATGAAATCGGAGGAGGAGACGGTCGGTCATTTGTCGGTGTTACTCCGGAAAAAGGATATGTTGGTGCTTCAAACGGAATCTATACATTTGACATCAAGAACATGAAAGTTGGTGAACAGATTGAAGGTAGCAGCGGAGGTTCGCAGTACAGTGGTCAGATCGGATTGATGCTCCAGAGTGGGAAATATGTATTCGCGGTCTCTCAGAAAGAGGGAATTTATATCATTGACGTGGCTACAGATAAGTTGATCAAGACAATCAATGGAAAAGTGAGCAGCATAGCTCAGAGTGCGGATGGAACCATATGGGGTGCAGCCGGAACACAGTTAATAAAGATTGATCCGACGACTCTTTCCACAGAGTTAGTTCAGATTCCTACTTATGCAAAAATAGGCAGCAGTTGGAGTGCATGGAACGCGGGGTCATTTATCGCGGATCCAAAGGAGAATGTACTCTATTGGGTGGGTGCCGCAAAAAGTGACTGGGCAGCTTCCAACACGCTTTACCGATATGAGATTGGAAATAAGTTTTCATTGGAATATCCGTTCTTCACCTTGCCGGGCGATAAAGAAGAGAAAATTCAGAAGTTTTACGGTGCCGGAGTCCGCTTGGATTCCCGTAACGGAGAGTTAGTGCTCACTTCCATCGATGATGGCTGGGGAAGTTCTTCTCTGAAAAACTACATGCATTTTGTCGACAAGACAACGGGCGATCTTGTCCGCACTATTTCTCCTGAAGATCATTATTGGTTTCCAGCGATGCCAGTCATCCCGGATGCATCACCCGCTGTTGTCTCCGGACTGGAGAGTTCATATACTTTCAATGTGAACGACGTGCCTCAAACGATCGATCTTACCGGACAAATAACGGATAAGGATAATCTGAATTGCAATATCAATGCATCTATTATTTCGGCCAGCAATGAAGATCTTGTTTCTGTAACGCTAACAGACAACATACTGGTGATCAAACCACAAGCCGATCAAAGTGGAAATGCTTCTTTTAAACTGCGTCTGATCTCGAATGGACGGATAACAGATAAAGAAGTAATGGTAACCGTGAATAGGGATTTGGAAGGAATCACTCTTTCAAAACAGTCATTAGCGATGAAAGGAGGTGCAACTGATACCCTGCATGTTGAATATACACCAACAAATACGACCTATCAGGATGTAATCTGGAGTTATTCCAATTATAGCGTAGCTACTGTAAGTAATGGGATAGTTACGGCAAAAAACGAAGGAACAGGATATATCTATGTAAAGTCCGCAGACGGCACTTTTAAAGATACCTGTGAGATAACTGTACGAAAAGAGCCTTTGACAGGCATTCAGCTGCTAAACGATACCATATTCATGAACGTTGGAGAGAAAGACACACTCAATATTGATTTCTTCCCGGCCGATGCCAGTGTAAAGACTATAAAGTCAATGACGGCAGAGAACAGCAGTTTACTTACTACAGCTACCTACAACAAGACAATTACCGGAAAAGCAGAAGGGACGACACGTCTGTTTGTTACTGCCACAGAGGGTGGATTGGCAGATACATGTGTGGTAGTGGTTTCATTTGTACACGCGGAAAAGATGACACTCAGTGAAGATGCGCTAGAATTGACCGCACCTGCTTCGAAGACGCTTTCTGTTTCCTATTCGCCAACCAACGTTAGTAATTCAAGCGTAACCTGGAGCTCTTCTGATGCGACGATAACTTCCGTTTCCAGCAATGGTTCTGTTAAAGCCCTGAAAGAAGGAGTGACTACAATCTATGCGGTTGATAAGGATGATCCGAATTTGATTGACTCGTGTGTGGTGACTGCTTCCTTTATTCCTGCTACGGGGATAACCCTCAACGCCACGGATACTATCGTAAGTAAATCAAAAAGAATTTATTTAAGTGCGACAGTAGCTCCGGCTGAAGCAAGTAATACAAAAGTTCTGTGGAGCACTTCAGATGAAAGTATTGCAACAGTAACAACAAGCGGAAGAGTGCAAGGGATAGCAAACGGCACTGCTATCATCACTGCAACCACCGAGGACGGTACTTTTGTGACAAGTTGTAACATAACTGTCGCGGATATCCCTGTTACAGGCGTTGCCTTCGTCTCAGACACAATGAGTGTCAAAGTCGGAAAATCTGTTTTCTTAGGAAAGAACATTCTTCCTTCGATTGCAACTATTACTTCTGTTAGCTATAGCTCCGACAATGTCGCAGTAGCAACAATCAGCACTTCCGGTTATGTCAAAGGAATCACAACAGGAAACACTGTTGTACGTCTTACCACTACCGATGGTGGATTCAGTGATTCATGCGTGGTGAAAGTGATAGATGCCGTAAGTAGTCTTGCGATCAAAAATGAAACAACCCAGCTGATTGTAGGCGACGAACTAACTGTCACAGCAATCACATTCCCGGAAAGTGCAATTGACGACGTAACCTGGCTTTCGCTTGATAAGAGATTGGGAAGCATTGACAAAGATGGAAAGATTATGGCACTGAAACCCGGTAACTGTGGATTTGTTGCTACTTCAACAGATAATACGAATGCGACAGATACTTGTTGGATAACCATCAGTAATCAAAAGTCAGAATCAATCGCATTTAACGTGACTGATGTATCTGTACTGGTCAATGATACTCTTCAATTGAATGCGTCAGTACTTCCGTCAAACACGACGAATAACCGCATATTCTGGAAATCTTCAGACTTTTCGTTGGCGACAGTCAGCAGTCGTGGATTTGTAAAAGCGATTAATCCTGGTAAAGTATATATTATCGCAATGGCTCAGGACGGCGGCGCGGTCGATTCTTGTGTGATTACCATTATCAAACATGTCACAGGAATCACGCTCGACAAAAAAACGCTGGAGTTGAAGATTAATGAGCCGTATGTACTCACTGCCGATATCGATCCGTCAGATGCATCTGACAAAACAATCACTTGGATTTCATCTGATCCATCTATGGTAACAGTGAATGATCGTGGATTTGGATGGGCAAAGACTCCGGGCACAGCATGGATCAAAGCCATCAGCAAAGATGGAAGTTTTGCGGACTCCTGCCAAATAACAGTCATAGATCCGCTGACTACAATTGATCCGAACGAAGCTGTAGTATGGGATGCCTATACCATTCATCAAGAATTGACAGTTAAGGGTCTCAATGGCTACAGGATTCAGATGACAACGCTTTCCGGTACAACGGTGCTACAAGAAGAAGTATCCGGCGAGGAAGTACGCTATTATTTGGATGATCCAAAAGGTATCTATATCCTAAGTGGATCAAATGGAACTAATTTTGTGAGTCGGAAGATACTCTTTGAATAAATTGTAGAAGAACTAAATTTGCCAAATTTAGAATTTGAAAGTAGTAGGCCGCTTCTGCGTGAGCAGAGGCGGCCTTTTACATAATCATTTAGTAGGATTATCAATTTATTATTATCCTATTCAGAATACTAGATGATACAATAACAGTAATCCAAACGTCCTTGTATTTCTTCCGTTTCACCTTCATGAAACGGAGCACGGATGCCTATGCGTGGATTCATGCATACGGACGAACGGATTGAAACGAACCGTATATCTTTTCAGAGTCTTCCCATAGTTTTTCCAAAGATATCAAGACTATTTTCAAAGTCTTCCCTTCCTTTTTGTGCACTCTTCCTATTGTTCCTTGTAGCACTCAGAATTGATTTTGGAGCCCACTTCCAGAGCCCAAAAGGAACTTGCAAACAGGATTAGAGAGAAATCCTGTTGTTTTTTCGAATTTCGATTTAGGAATGAGTAAAAAAGTAGCATTTATCTCCACCCCTCAACCCCAATGTGCCATTCTAACGCTTGTAGAGCACCTCATTTACCAAAAAACGACATTAATCACCAATATTTGCTTCCCGTTTTATTTGCTACCCCCCCCTTTTCGATCCCTTTTGCATTCCTTTTCTGGAAAAACAGCAAATATATTACAAATCTGCGCTCTGTAATATCACATAATACTGAGTCATCCCCTTGAATAATCTGAAATCATACTGCAACGATTTCAGATTACGCCCCAGTTTCTGAATCATCTTCTTACTCACATTGACCCCTGTTTGGACCCGAATATACGCGGCTAACTGAGCAGCGGAAAGATGTACACCCTTCTCACCTTCCTCCGGTTTGCGATAATACTCATAAAAGAGTTCCATGTCCGCATCCGTTTGCATAAATGGCAAGTTATGATCCTGCAAACGCTTGCAATCTTCCCGGTCAAAGTAATGCCGGGTACCCTCCATAATCAGCGTCCATGCCTGCGCGTACAATTGAGGGTAATCCATCTGAAAATCACAATTGATCGGTCCGGTGACCTCGTTGCATAAAAACCTTCTGCTTCCCGTATAATCGCTGAGAATACCCGGGTGATTGGTAGTACCCACAAACGAAGCATGTCGTGGCTGATTGTGTGAAGGCCGATCAAGAGAGGTCCGGATATTAACATTCCAAGCAGTCACCATCTCCTTTGAAGCATCCTGATCGGCACGATCCACCGTGTCCCACTCGTCAATATTCAGGATGGCAGACGTACTCATCTTCATCCGGGTCTGATTTTTACTACTGATCGACACATTGGCGTCATAATATTGTTTTCGCCAGTGCGGAGGTAATAGAAGAGCCGTCCACGTTGTTTTCCCCTGCCCCTGTTCGCCACCCATCAACATCAGTACCACATGGTTGACCACCTGATCATTGACCAGAGAAAGGACATAAGCAAGAAACCACTTTCGAAAACCCCATGCAAAAAACGCAGGATCACTTGTTGGCACCGTCGCCGCCATATCCGCGATATAATCATGCCGGTTCCACGTAACGCCACTGAAAATATATTCTTTAAATGGATTATATTCCGGAGTCATCTCCGAATTGATCATCGCCTTCACATCATTCAACGTACAGGCTATTCCACTTTTATGGGCACGGATATAGATGCTGTTTAATTGCTGTTCCCTCATCTGATCCCAAAGATAATTACCCTGTTCGGCATACCTAAACTCCATTTCATTCAATATCACATTGCGTCTCAATTTGAAGCCCTGTTTGATAAACTGTTCGAGTTTGAACGTATCTTTTTCCAGTTTGGAGATACCATCACACTGTCCAAAAGACTTCTCACTCTCTATATAACTCAAACGAAAAGAGCGGAATAAGTCCTCTTTGGTATACTGCGAGGTAACACATCTCATGAGGGACATCTTAAACGCCTCTCCTTCCGGAATACCCGAGCAACAGCAAAAATACCCCAACGCATAGACAAACTCAAAACGTTGATTCTCTTCAAACGATTCTTTGCCGAGAGCATTCAGCCATGCCCTGTCAAACGCCCGCTTCACTTCCACATCCCTCTCCTCGCCAAACGGTAAGAGAGCAAAAGTAACCGGTTCTCCCTTCGCGTCACGAATTACCCGGGCGGGTTTGCATACATAATCCTGCTTTGTCACCACCAGAAAGAGCTCCGATTCCGGATTAAAATACAACTCAGGATCGCAAGTTGCCTCCGTCAATTGCGCCAAAAGATTCTGATTTTTTTTGAGCGTCATCCCGAGATGTTGCTCATAATACAAGCGTACCATCACCGATGCGCGATCCTGAAACTCGGCCGCCTCCGAAGAAGTCTCCGACACCCTTCCATCGGGTTTCGACACACGCACAAGAATCACGACATATCTCCCATCCAGACTCACAAAAGCAGCCATTGTGTTGGGTTCACCCATAGCCTTCTCCCGGATCAGCACAGCCTCTTCCAAATCAGCCACCGGCACCCGAATCCCAACAACCCCATTCGTAGCCTCCAAATTGGTCTTCACCCGCCCCCCTATAAAAGTAGCAGCGAAGGTAAAATAAAGAAGATCTTTTTCCGACGGCTCCTCCCCCGGTATCAATTTTCGCCGTACACGTGCAGTGATCTCTGCATACTTCAAACTTTTAAAATCAGTCAGCACCTTTTCCAAAGTCTGATTACAGACAAAGGCTAACCGCTTACGGGAAGGGCCACCATACACAGAGACATTTAACATGGTAAAAGGATTTTAGATGAAACAAAAAAAGCAGGCTCACCGAGCCTGCCCTATCAGTATTTCCGATTCTCAAAGGTACACAAACGAGCACTCACATACAAGCATAGAGTATACTATTAATGCGTCAGAAAATAAGAATGTAATCAAAATGTATTGAAAATGCTCTTTGAGCAAATAAAACGGGAAGCAAATATCGGAGATTAATGTCGTTTTTTGGTAAATGAGGTGCTCTACAAGCGTTAGAATGGCACATTGGGGTGGAGGGGTGTAGATAAATACTACTTTTTTACTCATTCCTAAATCGAAATTCAAAAAAACAACAGGATTTCGCTATTTCTCTTCCAGTTCTGAAATCAGGTCTTTACTTTTATCTTTATACACCTCCATGTACTCACTTAAATCCATCGGTTGCCGGTGGTTCATCTTATTACTTATCTTTTCTTTGATAAGATAACACCCAGCCTTGATCGTATGGATCACTTCGTCTTTAAAACTTCGCGGAGGAAATAATTTTGTCACCATCTCCCTGTTCCATTTCTTAAGAAAGAACGAACTATAATAAGGATCATCCGGATTCACTATGAAATCAATATCGTCTTTCCATTCATACCTTGTAAACATGATATCCCCCTCTGTAAATCCAAGCATCTTAAAAGGTAAAGATTGATAAGGAAGATAGTTTAGAAATAATTCCCCGTAATTATTGAAGTAATTGCCGGGCATCCTGGCTTTCTCAAACAAAACAAGTTTATCATCAATATCCAGTATGATCCACTTATGAGACTCTTTCGGAAAAAGAAACTCACCGAGCAGACTAGGAGTTTCGATATATCCCCTCTTTGCAACGCGGGTCACTTCACGAATAAACTTTTCGGGATGGTCCGCATGTTCAAGTACCTGATTACAGATCACATAATCAAACTCTTTCTCCTTAAACGGCATATTCTCCCCATCGGCATGAATCAATGTCTGATGCGGATAAATTTTGACATCTCCACAGCGATGATGATTGTCATCCAAAAATCGTTCTACAAGGACATGAGATTTAAAAGAGGGATTGTGACCTGAGCCCACTTCAAGCACCCGATCTCCTTTCATGATTTGCAGATCATCTCTGTCGCGCGGTTTTCCTGTTCTCATTATATCTTACTGGTATTGAATTCTATTCACACATCACTTTTGAAAGATAAATATAGTAATCAGATTGTAACACACAAAGTCGGAGCAAAAATAAGAAAAGATTTGAATACATTGTCATGATTTCTAGAACATTTACGAATAAAATTCTATCTTTGTATTCTGATTCTATAGTCTAAAATATATGAAACAAACAATTATCCATTACTCCTTTTATAAGAGAAAGCATTTTTCTTTCTTTATCATATTCTCTTTGTTGATCTCATGTGTATCGTTATCCATGAAAGCCCAGTCAGTTTTTATCAATGAAATATCAATCTGCAATATTTCCCATGAACTTGACCCGAACTATGATTACAGCGGTTGGATTGAACTTTATAATGCTTCAGATATAAATGTAGAACTAAAATATTTATATTATTCGGATGAACAGGGAAAACCTCAAAAATACAAACTTAATGCTTTAAGAACTCTTCCTGCAAAAGGATATGCTTCCATTTGGATGAATGATGAAGTCTCTTTAAACAACGGTTTTTTTTTTGGATACTGACCCTGATGGTGGATATTTATCTATTGCCGATGCAAATGGCACTATTTTAGACGAGCTCTCTTACCCGAAACAACACACGGATGTATCTTGGGGAAGAACCTCGGACGGTGGAAGCGCCTTCGGCTATTTTATAAAGTCCACACATGATCGTTCAAATAACGGGAGTACAACTGCATCGACAGTAGTGGCAGAGCCTACTTTCTCTCTCAAAGGAGGTTTTTATTCCGATCCTGTAACTGTATCTATTTATTGCAAAACGGAAGAAGCAAAAATTTATTATACACTTGATGGCTCCGATCCCACTCCTCTTAAGAGTTTGTACACAGGGACTCCTATCCAAATAGATTTCTCCAGACCTTTGAGGGCAAAAGCTTTCGCTGAAGGATACCTGAATGGTACTATTGCGACAGCAACATATATGATTAATGAACGTATTCCTGATCTTCCTGTTTTCTTTCTCACAACCGACAGTGTCAATTTATATAATGATACTATTGGGATTTACTGCGTGGGTACGAATGGAATATATGTACCGGGATCTTCAGATATAGCAAATTTTGCTCGTGATTGGGCACGTCCAGCTCATTTGGAATTTCTAGACAAGAACAAGTCTAATTATTTAGATCAAGCTATTGGGATCGCAATAAGCGGGAATGCTACACGAAGATTTGATCAGAAATCTCTCAAAATTAACTCAGGAAAGAAATATGGAAAGAGCCGATTTGATTATCCGTTATTTTCTGAAAGAGAAGGATGCCGGATTAAGAGTTTCTTACTTAGAAATGGTGGACAGAATAATGGACCTGGCTTTATCAAAGATGGGCTCCTGGAATCAATGACAGACGTAATAAAAGAAGACCATCAAGCTTATGAGACTTCCGTAGTTTACATCAATGGTAAATATTGGGGGATGCTTAATATTCGTGAACGGAATAATAAAGACTACATCTATTCCAATTATGGATATTCGGATACAGATATAGATATAATCGAAAATGTCTGGGCTGAGAAATTGGAATGTGGTGACATGAATGCTTACAATTCTATGAAAGACTTAATATCAAATGGAGATTTGGCAAATAATGCTGTTTATGAACAAATCAAGCAAATTATAGATGTCGAAAGTTATATATATTATATGGCAACAGAAATTTTTCTTCTCAATATCGACTGGCCAACAAATAATCAGAAATTATTTAGGAACAGGAATAATGGAAAGTTTCGTTGGATTTTACAAGATTTGGATAAAAGTTTTAATAATAACAACGGCAATAAGTTAAAAGAACTTATCGATAGTAAATCCACTGCATTCCCCGTAAAGATGATAACATATCTTGTTAAAAATCAACTATTTAAAGAACAATACATAAACTCTCAGTGCTTGGTAGCAGGCTCTGTGTACAATCCATCAAGAGCAAAACTCAAAGTGGATAGTATTCAATCAAAATTAGATTCAGAGTGGCAGTATCATGCCGAAAGATGGGGATTCACCAATGCATCCAAGAATCTGTTTCATTCTGCAAATGAAGAATACAAACTTAGATTTAAAGATTTACAAACAGCAATCTACAATAGTCTATCAGAAAACTTCAATCTCAATAAACCTTTAGTTCTGCATATTACATCTAATGAACCCTCAGCCAAACTCACGTTCAATGGGTTGGATATTCCTATTCTTCCGTACGATGGAAAATATTTTAAAGATAAAGAATTAATACTTACTGCACCAGCTTACGTCAATGGAAAGAAGTTCCAATTCTGGAACATATTAAAAGATGGAGTACTGAGTGAAAAGAATTCTTTATCACTCACATTGTCTTTAAAGGATTCTATTACAACGATTAATGCCATTTATGATCTTGCAGATTCTGTACGCCGCGGAGGATTGTATATCAATGAAGTCAGTGCCTCAAATGCTATATATGTAGACAATTTCTTTAAATATGAAGATTGGATTGAGATCTATAACGCCTCAGATACTTCTTTAAACCTTGCTGGATACTTTATCTCTAACGATAGTAAAGATCTTGAGTTATTCCAATTTCATAACACAGATAGTTTAGCGACATCAATTCCAGCGAGAGGATACAAAATTATCTGGTGCAGTAAGGAATTGCAACGAGGAGTTATGCATACAAGGTTTAAACTGGCTAAGGAAGGTGGATCGCTATTCCTTTCCAAAAAGAATAAAATGGGAGTTGTTGAAATCGTTGATTCTTTAACATATTTCCCCCACTCCGATGACTCTTCTTTCGGTCGCTACCCCGACGGGGATGCAAATATGTATCTATTCGAAAACCCGACTTTCAAAGCAACAAATATTGCCACGTCCTATAATACTTTAATATACAACCAGAATTTCTCTCTTATTTATGGTCTTGGAGGTCTGACACCTCCTGTTGCCTCCAATATGCTGATTAATGGTGGAAGTAAGAAAACGGCAGACTCATTGGTCACCATCTCATTTCTAGCCGATGAATCAGCTTTCATGTATCGACTAAGTGAGTCACCGACTTTTGATAATTCTCCCTGGAAATTATTAGAAACTAAAACCATGTTTCATCTATCTCCTGGTTTTGGAACTAAAACAATTTACCTGCAGTTAAAGAATGCACGTTATCTATCTGATGTGATATCTTCTCAGGTCGAATACTATTATAAATACTTCAAAGTAGTAGTAGGATTTAGTGGGAGTAGTACTAAAAATGTGACAGAAGTTGTGAATGAAGAGGTTCTCAACAATACTGCATTAAGTTTAAAAGATACATATTCTGCATTACAACTATACAATGTCTGGGGAGAACCTGCATTTAAACTTGCTAAGAAATTATCTGAGATCTCCAGTGTAATGACCAAATATGAAATATCAGAAGATGTTTTCCGTACATCAACAGGATACGATCCGATATTTTCCGGGAATCTTGGAGTATATCCGGACAGGTATTACTCACGAGCGTATTTCTTTGGTTCCAATACGGCTCTATCCACAGAATCACGTAGACTGATTGCTGGTTTTTTGGATGTACCAAATGGAACATATGACATTCGTATTCTCTCTTCTCAAAGAAAAGAAACACCAGCCTCGGACTACCAATCATACCGCTATCAGGTAAATAACTCTGATATCTTTATTCCCGATTCAGACATATTCTATAACAACCAGAAGACTTTCATTGAGTTTAAGAATATTACAGTTGATGACAATACATTGTTAGTTTGTTCGTGGAGAGAGCCATTCGGAGTAATGACAGGATACTATGCTCCAATAAATCTTATTGAAATTAGTGAGTCTGGTATCACTAATACGGATCGTATGAGAAATAATAGCGAAAGTATCTACATATACTCTGGAATCGGCAAAGTTATAATTGAAAAGTCAGACTTACTTCCCTTTACTGTTTATAGCGTAGATGGAATGAGTATAAAGCACGTCACTCCTGAAAGCGAAAGAACCGAAGTTAACTTACCACCAGGTGTTTATATTATTATGGGAAGAAAAGCTGTTGTCTTTTAATGAAAAAGCCTATATGAGAAAATATTTTATTTTTAGTTCATTGATTATTTTCATTCAGGTATTGAGCAGCTCATTAACAAAAGCTCAATCAGTTTTTATCAATGAAATTTCAATCTGCAATATATCTCATGAACTAGATCCGAACTACAATTACAGCAGTTGGATTGAACTCTACAATGCTTCTGAAAATGATATAGAATTGAGCAAACTCTACTATTCTGATGAAATAGGGAAAATCACAAAATACACATTAACTCAAACAAGAATTCTTCCAGCAAAAAAACATGCTATTATCTGGCTCAATGATGAAGTATCAAATACTGAAGGGCTTTTTCTGGATACAGATCCGGATGGAGGTTACTTATCTGTAGCCGATGAAAACGGAGTTATTCTTGATGCTATTACCTATCCGATACAACACACGAATGTTTCCTGGGGTAGAAAAAGTGATGGAGGGGAAAGTTTTGGTTATTTCATTCAATCTTCTCATGGGTATTCGAACAATGGGAGTATAACAGCATCAACAGTTGTGGCCGAACCAACGTTTTCTCGCAAAGGAGGATTTTATCCGGCGCCCGTTTCTGTCACTATTTCATGCAAAACTGAAGATGCAAAAATATACTATACTTTAGATGGCTCCTATCCTACTCCTCAGAAAAATCTGTATACTGGAACTCCTATTCAGATAGATTCGTCCACTCCTTTGAGAGCGAAAGCCTTTACTGATAGTTTTCTTGAAGGTAGAATAGCTACTGCAACTTATATAATTAACGAACGTGTACCTGATCTCCCGGTAATTTTTCTGACCACCGATACTGTAAATCTATACAATGATACGATTGGCATTTATTGTGTCGGTACAAATGGAGTTTCCGGTAATATTGGTTCATCACCGGCAAACTACCACCGGGACTGGACCCGGCCGGGACACATTGAATATTTAGATACTAATAAAGAACTACAAATTTCGCAAGCTTGCGGCTTGGCTATTGGTGGTAATGCAACAAGAAAATATGATCAAAAATCTCTTATGATCAAAGCAAGCAAGAAATATGGGAATAGCCGCTTGGAATATCAGTTCTTTCCCAATAAAAGTGGACGCAGATACAAATCTATTGAACTAAGGAATGGAGGTCAAAATTATAAGTCCGGTGCATTCCAGGATTGGTTTATGCAATCACAAGCCGGTATATTGGGTTTAGACTATCAATCCTCTCAATCGTCTGTAATATACATGAATGGAGAATACTGGGGAATGCTCAATATACGGGAACGCCACAATAAAGATTACGTCTATTCGAATTATGGTTGGGATGATACTGAGATTGATGTCATTGACATTTATGCAAAAGCATATGCGAAGAGTGGTAATTTTCTCGCATATAACCGAATGAATGATTTTGTTATCGATAATGACTTATATAAATACACCAACTTTGAGAAAGCAAAGAAACTCATGGACATGGATAGTTTTCTAAAATACTTAGCAACAGAAATATATACAGGAAACACTGACTGGCCTTACAATAATCAGAAGTTGTTTTGCAATCACATTGATGGTAAGTTTCGTTGGATATTGCAAGATTTGGATGAAGCGTTCTCAAAAGACTCAGTCAATAGATTAAAGGACCTAATGGTTAGTACCAACTCTTCCTTCACGCTTAAATTCATACTAAGTCTATTGAAAAATACTAGTTTTCGTGATAACTACATTGACATGCAATGCCTTGTTGCAGGTTCTGTCTTTAATGTCTCAAAAGTGGAGAAGAGGTTGGATAGCATCTATGCACAATTGAATAATGAGTGGCAATATAATGCGACTAAATGGAATTATTCAGCAAATGGATTACAGAGTAATATCCTATTATTCAAAGAACGTAATAGAATATATCATACTACGACGTTTCTTAATCTGCAAGAAAACTTCAGTTTGGGAGAACCTCTTCATCTTATTATTAAATCAAACGAGGAGTCTGCACAAATAAAATTTAATTCATTAATTATACCTTCATTTCCGTACGATGGAATGTATTTCAAAGATAAAAAGTTGATTCTGAAAGCACCGCAATATGTAAATGGGAAAAAGTTTCAATGCTGGAGCATATCAAAAGATGACGTTTATAGTGAGAAAAAAGATCTATCACTCACCCTCTCTCTAAAAGACTCTCTAACATCTGTTACCGCTGTGTATGATCGATCAGACTCTGTGCGACGTGGTGGCTTATATATCAATGAAGTGAGTGCTTCGAATGCTATCTTCGTCGACAATCTATATAAATACGAAGATTGGATTGAGATCTATAATGCTTCAGATACTTCCATAAATCTTGCAGGGTACTATCTCTCTAACGATAGTAAAGACCTTGAATTGTTCCAATTCAAAAACACAGATAGTTTGGAAACTACAATTCAAGCTCGTGAGTATGGTATTATCTGGTGCAGTAAGGAGATGCAACGTGGAGTCATGCATGCCAAATTTAAACTGGCAAAGGAGGGTGGATCAATCTTTCTTTGCAAAAAAAACACGATGGGAATCACTGAAATAATTGATTCTTTGACCTATATTCCCCATTCCGATGACGCATCCTTCGGGCGTTACCCAGACGGAGATTCTGCAATGCATCTGTTTGAGATTCCGACTTTCAATGCTACAAATAGCGCTACTTCATACAATACATTCATATACAACCAAAACTACAATCTAATCTATGGATTTGAAGGTATCACGCCTCCGACTTTATCCAATATGCTTATTAATAATGGCGAACAAAAAACAGCAGAATCAGTTGTTTCCATCAGTTTCCAGACAAACAATTCTGCAGTTTACTACCGTATTAGTGAATCATCGGAGTTCTTGAATGCTTCATGGAAACCGATTGAGCCTGAAATAACATTCCGGCTTTCTTCGGAATTTGGGAAGAAGACTGTATATCTTCAACTGAGAAATGCTCTATATCAGTCAGATATAATTTCTGAAGATATTGAGTTCTTTAAGAAGTATTATAAAGTTGTGGTCGGATTTAGCGGCAGCAGTACGAAAAATGTCACTGAAATTGTAAATGAAGAAGTACTCAACAATACTGCTCTTAGTTTTAAAGATTCTTACTCATCCTTAATGCTCTATGATGTATGGGGAAATCAAACAATGAGTCTCGCAAAAAAAATATCTGAAATTAGTAACGTTATGAGCAAATATGGGATATCAGATGGAATATCTAAGACATCGACCAAATATGATTGCTCGTTTTCTGGTGATCTTGGAGTTTATCCGGATCGTTTTTATACAAGAAACTATTTCTTCAGCCCAGATTCTGCGTTGACAACTGAGACACGCCGTCTGATCGCAGCTTTTACGAATGTTCCTAATGGAAAATATGATGTTAGAATTCTTGCTTCACAAACGAAGGAAACATCTGCAACAGAATTACAAACGTATAGGTATCAGGTCAACAACTCTGACATTTATATCCCTTCATCAGACATGTTTTATAACAATCAAAAACACTTTATCGAGTTTAGAGATATTACTGTGGAAGACAGCACTCTACTTGTTTGTTCTTGGAAAGAACCATTTGAAGTTAAATCAGGATACTATGCTCCCATAAACTTGATTGAAATAAGTGAAGCAGGAACTATAACTTCAGATCCTTTAATTGCAGAAAAACAACCAATGATTATATACTCCGGAAAGGGAAAAATAATTGTGGAAAATGAAGATCTACTTCCTTTTACCGTTTACAGCATTGATGGAATGATCGTTAAGAAAGTTGTCCCTGAAAATTTAACTACCGAAATATACTTGTCACCAGGTGTCTATATTATTTTGGGCAAAAAAGCAATTGCGTTTTAATTTCAAATAATCATTCGTACTATGGATACATCATCACCAAAAGTCAGCATTATTATCCCGGTATATAACACTGTGGATTTTGTAAGGGAAGCTGTTGAAAGCATTCTGAATCAAACGCTTCAGAATCTGGAAGTAATTACAGTTAATGACGGTTCTACGGATGGTACTTTGGAAGTCCTTCAGTCACTGGCTTTTGAAGATTCGCGGGTTAAGGTTCTCTCACAAAAGAACCAAGGACAATCTGTAGCTCGCAACGAAGGAATAAAGTTAGCTTCTGGAAAGTATCTATATTTCATGGATAGTGATGACTTCTTAAAGAAAGAGGCTTTAGAAGCTTGTTTTGAGAAATGTGAAGCAAACAACCTGGATTTCTTATTTTTTGATGCGGATATTCTGAATAAGGAAAGTGATCTGTATATGGATTTAAACTATAGCCGAAAGAATTTTACGGATGAAACCTGCACATATTATGGTATTGAGATTCTTAATATTCTGGTCAAACATTGGGCATATAGTGCATCTCCTTGCTTAAGTTTTATCAGAACGGACTATTTTAATCGTATAAATCTAAGCTTTTATCCGGGTATCATTCATGAAGATCAGCTATTTACCGTTATGCTTTATCTTCAGGCTCAAAGAGTGATGTGTATCCATCAGTCCTATTTCTTAAGAAGATTTAGGAGTGACTCAACTATGACTCGAAAATATGCATGGCGAAACATGATCGGATATATTACTGTAACCCGTGAATTGATTAAATACCAAAAGGGTAAAGGTCCACTAGTGAAAGAATGTTTGGATGGTTTTTTAAACCAAATGATGAATGCCGCTATTAGATTAGCTTATTCGCTTCCACTGAACGAAAGACTAGACATTTTTACAATCAGTCTAAGAGAGTTCAGAAGGTATATTAATACAAAAACCTATATGATACTTCTCTTCAAATCGTATTTTCGGAAATAAGATTTATTTACTGTAAAAAGGACAAGCTTCAAGAAGCATCTTTGTATCAATTGACGCAGGCTTCCAAGAAAGATTGATCTGATCAATTAAGCTTGATGGTTCAATAAAAGATGATATCTGGATTGGATGATCTATCTCTTTACCTGCTGAAAGGAAGTAATCGCGGAACTTAAAACCAGCTCCCTGTACATTATCAGAGAATTCGACCCATAGATTTGGTATATTATACGCATCAGCTATTATGACTCCATGTAATGAACTAGATATAATATACTCGCATGAACATATCCTGTCAATAAACTCCTGACAAGATCCATAATTTATCATGTCAAGTATCTGAATATCTATCAATTTTTCGTATTCCTTGACTACTTGTTGATCCTTATCTTTGTAGTGAGGAATAACTCCAAGCTTGAATTTCTTGATTGCTGTTCGCGGTTGAAAATAGAGGGGTAAAAGAATAGCAGGGTCACCATATATTTTCGGACAATCTATACCATTATCTATAAGATATTGGCGGGTTAAAGGACCTCTTACTGCATGCACTTTTGTAGGCTTGGCAGGTAAAGACAGTTGATCAGATAAAACACCACTCCCCCAAACTTCCGTCTGTTGATTAGGCAAGACATTGAGTATACTTCCTATACATAGGAAATTCGTCTTTTTCCCTACTCTTCCCAATATTGAATACCGGTAAGGAATCACCTTCTTCTTTGAAATCTTCTCCATCAAGATGAGATTTAAATCATCTCCAAAGTTATATCGTCCTAAAATGGAATAAGGTGGAATCCAAAAATTCACCAACACCCTTTCAGGAGAAAAGAGTTCAACAAATAAGAAATGAATATTCTGGTAAGGAACCTCTAAGTAATGTTTTCGAAGTTTGTTCCAAAGTGTTTTTATCTCCATAAGTGAACTTTATTTAATAGTTTCTGAATTGGCTTACCAAATAAATCCCTTTCATATCCATTCATACTGAAGCGACTAATTATTATTAAATAGAATACACAATAGACTCCCATCTTCACTAAAAGAGTAAACAGATTCTCTGTGGAAGTTATACTTTCTACAAATACAGTCAACAGAATCAATGGAATCAAAGGGATCGCCATCTTGCCTATCTCTTTCCAAAATCGGAAAATATCTAAATGGATCTCTTTCTTGTAATAGATATTCATAGCAATACCATTTCCTAAAAACAAACATAGTCCGGTTCCCACAGCACATCCGAGACCTCCATACAGTTTTGCAAGCGGGATGCTGATAAATAGGCTTAATACGGCGATTACCAAATAGGTGTATGAACGGAACTTAAGTCTTGCCTGTGCCTGCAAAATTGTCAAACCAATACACTGGATTAAAGGAACTGTCAAAGGAATCATTAATAAAAGCGTCATCATATAGGATTGTTCATACTCCTTTCCAGCCCAAAGAAGAATGAAAGACTGACCAAAGAGTACAAAACCGGAAAGTATCATTCCCAATATAACAAATTGGATACGACCAATTCTAATAAATAGATCTGAAAGTTCTTCTTCTGAACTGTTTTGACTGACCATAGTCGTTAGTTTCGGTAGAAAAACACTTGCCAGGGCATTCGAGAAACCAGTATAGTAACCCTGTAGCTGAATAGCAATGGCAAAAACAGCCACTGCAGCAGTGCCCACAAATGCACCCAAGACAAACTGACCTGTGCTCCAATAAATCCGGTCAATAATGATGGCAATAAAAATCCATACTGAATAACTTGAGAGTTCTTTCAGTGTATCCCACTTAAAAGCATTGAAGTAAAGCCGTATCTTCAACTTATAAAAGCAGTACCAACAATTAACCAAAAGAAAAACTATATTTAAAATCGTAATCACAATAACCAGCGCTATCGACTTATAACCCATCAACAATATTGGTATCATTATAAGTGGCTGCAGTATGACACGAAGTATGTTAGCCAAACGCTGAAAAATGAAATCCTGATAAGCGGTAATAACAGCGCCAAACATGCTAAGTGGAAAGGTGATACCGACGTTAAAAATCATTAGCAACATGAGTGTTTTGGCTCTGGAGACTTCAAAAAGAGTCATTGTATTGCCAAATAGATTTTCAACATTAAAATAAAGTGCAGATCCTGCTAAAAATGCAATCAGCCCGATAATTGAGTAAATGATAAGAAACATACCTAAGAGTGAATAAACCTCATCCAGTCTATTCTCCGCTCTATATTTAGCTGTATATCGAACAATCGCATTTCCAAAGCCGAAATCGAGTACACTTAGGTAAGCTACTACAGAAATTACTAAGGAATATAGCCCGTATTCTGACTGCCCGAGCATCCTGAGTAAAAAGGGAGTATATAGAATTCCTATTATATTACTAATTCCTAATGAAAAATAGGATAATAATGCACCAGCCTTTAATTGATTGACAGCCATATTCGTTTTTATTGTTTACAAAAATACAATAAAAGAATCATTCATCCAATAAATTCTGTACATTTGCGCATACAAGCAACTGCTTTATTATACAATTAATGAGAGTAGACTTACTTTATGCATGAAAATAATATGAAGATTCTTTTTCTTGTCTTTCACGGTTTTCTGGAATGTAATGGAATCAGTAAAAAGATCCATTACCAAGTTGATGGACTAAAGGCTAATGGACATGAAGTACATTTATGTTATTATTCTGTTGATGATACCAATGGTCAACGAAGAAGAATGATTGACGATGAGGTGCTTGAAGATTTTGGAAAAAGTAAGCTTGCTCCTATCCGCAAGAGAACTAAATTCAACTCAATTGTAAAGTATGCAAAAAAAGAAGGTATCGGATTAGTGTATATGCGATCGGATCATAATGCTAATCCTTTTACTATTTCTATGGTAAAGAAACTGAAGGAACTTGGCATTCTGGTTCTGATGGAGATTCCTACTTATCCCTATGATCAGGAGTACATTACAAAACGAATGAAATTGGACTTGGCTGTTGACCGGTTGTTTCGAAAAAGGTTGGCGCACTATTTAACAGCAATCGTAACATTTTCTGATTACAAAGAGATATTTGGCGCTCAAACTATTCAGATTTCTAACGGAATTGACTTTGCTAATATAAATCTAAAAGAGAGGATTAATAACACCAACGAATGTCTGAATCTTTTGGGAGTTGCAGAAGTGCATTACTGGCATGGATTCGATCGAGTAGTTCGTGGACTTGCAAACTATTATCAAAAGCCTCAAACCTATAAAGTCTTTTTCCATATCGCTGGTAGTATTACTGGAATCAGGGAACACATTGAGATAGTGGATGCTGTAAAAAAGTATCATCTTGAAGAATATGTAGTCTTTCATGGAGCTCTTTTCGGGAAGCAACTGGATGACTTATTTGAAGAATGTGATATGGGTATTGGAAGTTTAGGACGTCACCGAAGTGGAATAGACAAAATCAAAACACTCAAGAATCGCGAATATGCGGCAAGAGGTATTCCTTTTGTTTATTCAGAAACGGATAGTGATTTTGAAGAAATGCCATACATACTTAAAGCTCCTGCGAATGAATCTCCTATTGAAGTTGAAGAGTTGATCCTCTTCTACAAACAATGTGATGTAACTCCTCAAAAAATCAGAAGCTCTATTAGTAATCTATCCTGGAATAATCAGATGCAGATAGTCATTGAAAAATCGTTACAATTAAAATAACTAATATGAAGATTGTATATTGCATACCATCGCTCTTCTATCCCAGTGGAATGGAACGGGTCGTAACTCTTAAAGCAAACTATTTTGCGGAACACTTTGGTTATGATATTACGATTGTTTTAACGGATGGGAAAGATCAAAAGCCTTACTATGATCTATATCCAACGATTAAGACTGTCAATCTGGATATTAATTATGATCACTTGTACGGAAAGCCTTTTTATAAAAGGACTCTGGGATATTTTTTTAAACAAAGGCTTTTCAAAAAAAGACTTTCGGATACTTTACATGAAATACGACCCGATATTACGATTTCTATGCTAAGACGGGATATCAACTTTATTAATTCAATTCATGATGGCAGTGTAAAAATTGGAGAGATTCATTTTAGCAAAGCAAACTACCGGGATTTTAGTAATACGAAGACATTAAGAATAGTTCAGAAGTCAATTGCTTTTTTCTGGATGAGACAACTAACAAATGAGTTAAAGAAGTTGACGAAGTTTGTCGTTTTAAGCCATGAAGATAAATTAAAATGGACTGAACTAGACAATGTATATGTCATTCATAACCCACTTTCATTCTTTCCGGAGAAGGTATCAGACTGCAATCGTCCGCAAGTAATTGCCGCAGGGAGATATGTTGCTCAAAAAGGATTTGACATCTTAATCAATTCTTGGAGCTTAGTAATCAAAAGACATCCTGAATGGATTCTTCGGATTTTTGGAGACGGATTAATGAAAAAGGAAATGAATGAATTAATTACAGCCTTAAATTTATCAGAGAGCTGTATTCTTGAACCTTCTGTGCCAAACATAGCAGACAAATTCATTGATAGTTCTATTTTTGTATTAAGTTCCAGATATGAAGGTTTTGGCATGGTTATCACCGAAGCAATGGCTTGCGGAGTACCTGCCGTTTCTTTTGCTTGTCCATGTGGCCCAAAAGATATTATTAGCGATGGCATTGATGGACTTTTGGTTGAATGCGAGAATGGTGTTGAACTTGCTGACAAAATCTGTTATTTAATCGAAAATATTGAGACAAGGAAAGAGATGGGAAAACAGGCGAGAATAAATGTTGAGCGGTTTCAAATGGAGAATATTGCAAATCAATGGAAAGAGCTTTTTGAATCTTTATGTAAGAACAAGTAATAACCCCAATAATTACTCAAAGTTATGACCTGGTATAAGAATTATTTATCAATATATGAAAAACCGTTTTCAGAGGTTTCCACTCATGTAACACAAGAGATAAAAGAGAAACTGGTAAAGAAGCAATCTGATGAGCCTTTAATTTCTGTTATTGCTATTGCCCACAACGAAGAGCAAAGGATCCTGAGTTGTTTGTGGTCGCTTGTAAATAATTGTTGCAATGATCCGATTGAGATTTTTGTTGTAAACAACAACTCTACAGACCGGACTACTGAGGTCTTGGATGCCATTGGTATTCCCTGGCTGGATGAGAAGAAAAAAGGTCCAGGATTTGCCCGTCAATGTGGATTAGATCATGCCAAGGGAAAATACCATTTATGTATAGATTCTGATACGATGTATCCCCCCAACTATATTCAAACGATGGTCAATGCTCTAAAACGTAAAGATGTAGTGGCTGCCTATGGTTTATGGAGCTTCATCGCTGATGATACTCACCCAAAGACTGGTTTGTTCTTTTATGAACTCTTACGAGATCTTCATTTGAGAATTCAAAATATTCAGCGCCCGGAGCTTTGCGTTAGAGGTATGGTCTTTGGCTTTCGTACAGAGGAAGCACGGAAATATGGATTTCGGACTGATATAATTCGTGGAGAAGATGGTTCTTTGGCTCTCAATCTGAAACAGGACGGAAAACTTTGTTTTGTAACAAGTAGAAAAGCCAGGGCATTGACTGGAAATGGAACCCTGAATGCGGATGGTTCGCTATTTAAAAGCTTTTTGGCTCGTGTAAAAAAAGCACTAGGCGGCATTAGCGGACTTTTTACCAGGAAAAGTTATTATGACGATGGCGATGGTTCAAACTTAATCAAATAGTACTTAATATGAAAGCTCTTGAAATAATCTTTTGGATTGCCTTTGGCATTGTATTCTACACATATCTGGGGTATGGTATTGTATTGGCAATATTGGTAAAAGTAAAGGAAGTGTTCGTCAAATCAATAAAACTGGAACTACCAGCAAATTTACCAGAAGTGACTTTGTTTATTACGGCTTTCAATGAGCAGGATGTGATAGAAGAGAAAATGAAGAACTGCCGGGAACTGGATTACCCCAGTGACAAACTTAATATTGTATGGGTGACTGATGGTACTAATGATGCTTCCAATGAGATGTTGAAAAATTATCCGGAAGTTACTGTTTACTTTGAGCCACAGAGAAGAGGGAAAACGGCCGCGATGACCAGAGGAATGCAATTTATTACTACACCGATTGTTACTTTCACGGATGCCAATACGATGCTCAATCCAGAGGCTATTAGTGAGATAGTACTTCAATTTGTGGATCCGAAAGTTGGATGTGTTGCCGGTGAGAAGCGAATTGCCATTCAGCAAAAAGATAATGCTGCCTCGGGAGGTGAAGGTCTCTATTGGAAATATGAATCTGTGCTCAAAGCACTTGATTCCCGTCTTTGCACAGCCGTGGGAGCTGCCGGGGAGCTATTTGCTATCCGAAGAGATTTATTTGAGGAAATGGAGACTGACACCCTATTGGATGACTTTATTCTCTCACTACGGATTGCACAGAAGGGATATAAAATTGCTTATTGTAGTTCGGCATATGCAATTGAAGGTGGCAGTGCAAGTATGGTCGATGAAGAAAAACGGAAAGTACGTATTGCCGCGGGAGGATTACAATCGATATGGAGACTTCTTCCACTGCTAAATATCTTCAGATATGGCTGGCTGAGCTTTCAGTATGTCTCTCATCGTGTATTAAGGTGGTCAATTACTCCGTTGATGCTCTTTCTTTTGGTTCCTGTAAATCTGGTAATTCTCTTTCTTGAACCTTCTCCTCTATATATTGTATTGCTGATTTTACAAGGTATATTTTACTTATCCGGACTCTGGGGATACTATCTATCAACCCAACAGATCAAGAACAAATTCTTATTCATTCCCTATTATTTTCTCTTTATGAACATAAATGTAATCAAAGGATTTAATTATTTGAGAAAGAGACAGGGAGGCAGTGGAGCGTGGGAAAAGTCCAAACGAAGATAAATAATAAAAAAGTCTCTATAAAACTAATTAGGTAAAGAATAATACATATATTTGCATTTTAAAGTACATCAAAAAACTCACTGGGTATGTCAAATAATCAAGAAAAGCCTCTAATCCTTGTTGCAGAAGATACTGACAGTAATTATATGCTATTGGAAGCAATTCTTCACAAGTCATATAACCTTATCAGAGCGATGGAAGGTAAGGAAGCTATTGATCTATTTCAAGAAAGAAAACCTCTCTTGATTTTAATGGATATCAAGATGCGTGGAATGTCAGGACTTGAAGCGACCAGAAGGATCCGGGAAATCTCGAAGGATATTCCTATCATCGCGCAAAGTGCATATGCATTCAGCGAAGATATTGAGAATGCATTAAATGCTGGTTGCAGTGATTTTATAACAAAACCGATTTCCAGAAATCTTTTGCTTGATAAGATTCACAAATACTTGCCTGAAGAATGAAAACCAAGCATCTGGTAAACAACCATGAGAATATTACATAACGGAAGTTTTGCCCAAAAAATTCTGCAATTAACAGCAGATACGCTGATTCTCCTTGATCATGATGGTGTTTGCGTGGATTTTGTTCTTAATACCAAAGATTGGCACCTTCCGCAAGAAGATTTATTGGTCGGACGGAAGATATCTGATTTTCTTCCCGATTGCACCTATAAAGATTTACAAAAGGGTTTTGACTCTGTAGTCAAAGAGAATATTGTCATATCCAGAAACTACGAATTACCGCTCGGAAATGAAGTTTACTATTTTAAATGTATTATCCAACAGTTTGATGAGAATCTGATACTTTGTCAGTATAGGGATATCACAGAAAGGAAACGCCTGAGCATCCAGCTGGAAAGAAACATCAAAGAACTGAGAGCTGTTGAAGAAGTAGCCAAACTAGGTCGGTGCTATTATGATCCGGAAACCGATATCTGCTACTACTCTGGATTTACCGGACTAATGTGTAACAGTGATTCATACAAAGAAATCCCTAGAGAAGATTATCTTATTAAGGTTATATACCCAGACGATAGAGAAATTTTTGACGCTTGGTTGAAGCGTGTACTTGTTACAGAAAAAAATGAGTCTGTTTACTATCGTATTATGTTTAATGGAGAGATTTACCATCTTCACATGAAACCATTTTCATTTAGGGATCAAACAGGACGGAAGGTTATGGAAGCTTATGTTCAGAACATCACTGCTTTTACCAAACAAGAATCGGATCTGGCAGCCATCCAGTGGGCAATGAATAATTCATTTGAGGATATTTACTGTGTAAAAAAGGATGGCTCCATCGTCTTTGGAAACAAACAATTCCGACTAAACTTTGGAGTGACTGAGAATGAAAATCTTTCTAAACACAAATTGTTTGATCTTCCACTAACAAGAATCCCCAAAGAGTCATTTCTAGCATTGATTGACAAAACGAATAGCTCTTCTTCAGAGAAGTACATCCGTTATTCCACCAAGAATCCTTATTCTATTGGTAATCAAAAAAAAGAGTTCGATTGTTTTACCTATGTTGTTCATAGACCCGGAGATGAAGACTACTATTGGACATTTGCACGTGATATCACCGAACGTCTCACTCATGAAGAGCAGATGAAAGAGATGATTAACGAAGTGATTAAAGCAAAAGAAAAAGCAGAAGAATCGGATAAGATGAAATCGAACTTTCTGGCAAACATGAGTCATGAGATACGTACTCCGCTGAATGCTATTATAGGTTTCTCACGAATTATCGCTGAATGTGATGATTTGGATGAACGAATGGAATATTTCAAGATTGTGGACTGCAATAACGATCGACTGTTAATGCTGATTAATGAGATTCTTGATCTTTCACGGATTGAATCGGAAAAGGTTCAATTCACCTATGCTCCAACGGATCTTTCTCAAATGTGTAAAGAGCTTCATGACTCGCTCATTCTACGTTGCCCTCAAAATGTATCATTTGTGTTGGACGAAAAGTCTACGCAGGATATTACAATCATTACTGATAAGAACCGATTATCTCAGGTACTATCAAACCTGATTGGCAACTCGTTCAAGTTTACAATGCAAGGTACAGTTGCTTTAGGATACCGTAAAGAAATGAATAATACCATTTGCTTCTTCGTAAAAGATACCGGAATTGGAATACAAAAAGAAAAAGCGACTAAAATATTTGATAGGTTTACCAAACTCAATGATTATATTCAGGGGTCTGGTTTGGGTCTTTCTATATGCAAAACTATCGTGGAGAAACTGGGAGGAAGTATCTCTGTTGAAACGGAAGAAGGAATTGGAAGTAAGTTTCTAGTGGTTCTTCCTCTTAATGAAGTAATTAACAATTAACGATCTATATTAAAATGGGAAAAAAAGCATTTCTTCTACTCCTATATTTCTTTGCTATATGCATCAGCTTAACTTTGGCCATATTTGCAATACTTGCTTCTATAGGACCGTTGTATAAACCTGAATATGGTTCATTTATTCCTCTGCTTACATTGTCACTCCCCTTTCTCTTAGGTGCTAATGCGCTTTTCCTTGTTTGGTGGGCGATCAGATGGAAACGATGGGTATGGTTCTCACTTATAGCAATCCTTGCCAATTATGCATTTATCGGATCAATGTATAGATTTGGCTCAGAAGAGGTAATTTCGACTGAAGTAAAAACACTTAACGTGGTGACCTACAATGTTCAAAACTTTGACTGGCAGCCTACTTTATGGTCATTAACCGATATTGCAGTTTTTCTTCTGGATGAAAATATTGATGTTATTTGTTTTCAAGAATATGCTGAATCTGAATCATTTAATGAGGACAGCGTGGCTTCCGTTCTGAATTTCCTCCCCTATTATAAGATAGATCGTAATAGTGCAGAAGGCCTGAATCTTGCTATCTTTAGCAAATACCCTATTACAAGTGATGGCAATTACAGATACAAGTCTATGACCAAAGGACTATGGGTGGATATACAAGTGGAGGGAAAACCAATCCGTGTATTCAATTGTCACTTGCAGACGACCAATGTCAACCAGACGAGAGGTGAGTTTGAACGCAACTTAGTTGTTGATCTGGATGCTCAAACCAAAAATGCTGCTCAGAAAGTATTGAATACTACCATAAGAAACTTTAATATTCGCTTTGAGCAGGCAGACTCTATCGGTAATCTCATTCGACAATCACCCTACCCTACAATAGTCTGTGGAGACTTAAACTCGGTGCCTACCTCTTATTGTTATTGGAAAATCAGAGGAGATCTGGTTGATGGATTTAATGAGTGTGGTTCCGGATACGGAGCAACATACAGGTACATGAAAGAACTGTACAAAATCGATTATATTTTTCACTCGAAAGAGTTGAAAGGTATAAGTTATCGGATAAATAGTCTTGATTACAGCGACCATTACCCTACTGTCATGAGACTTACTCTCTAATATAAAATTGGGCAAAAAAGAAGGTTCGGAGATATCTCCGAACCTTCTTTTTTGCCCAATTTTATAGAATCAGATCAATAGATGATATCCACATCTTCACTTTCAGGAGGAAGGTAGTTCTTTGGAATATAAAAGAAGAAGCGCGATCCTTTTCCATATTCAGAAGTAAAATTCAAGGTACCTCCATTGCGTTTCACAAAGTCGGTGCAAAGCTGCAATCCTAAGCCTGAACCTTCTTCTTGCTTGGTGCCATAGGTGGTAAAATAGGCTTCCGGATGTAACACTTTTTCTTTGTCTACCTCTTTAATTCCTAATCCATGATCTTCAACACTTATCAGAATCCTTTCGGATTCCTCTTTAAGAGTTACATTTATTACTGTGTTTTCATTACTAAACTTCAAAGCATTGCTGATCAAATTGCGAATCACCGTCTTGATCATATCAACATCCATTCTTATTTCCAGGTGACTGGGAGCATCCAAGGTGATTCTCACATTTTTTACCTGAGCCATCATGACAAAGATTTCGATGACGCTCTCTGTTAAACTGACAATATCATTCACTTGGGAGACATACTTAAGACGTCCGATCTGACTCTTCGTCCACTTCAATAGATTGTCTAACAACGAAAATGTATCTTCCGTTGTTTGATTAGCCATAGTCAGCATCTGAAACATATCCTCTCCTATTGTTTCACTCGGAAGACTAAGAATCAACATATTCAATACCATCTTAATGGAACCTAAAGGAGAACGAAGATCATGAGCAATTACAGAATATAGTCGATCGCGCCCCATGATAGTGCGGGTTAGTTCTTCTGTCTTTTGTGTAATTATCCGTTTGGCTGCAACCAGAGATATCTGATGCTTAACACGAATGATCAGTTCTTCTTTATTAAATGGCTTTGAGATAAAATCATTACCTCCCATCTTAAAACCTTTAACTACATCTGATGTCGTATTTAACGCTGTAAGGAAGATGATAGGGATATCGTTGTATTCAGGAAGAGCACGCAAATGTTGAGCAACTTCATAACCACTTATATCTGGCATCATGACGTCTAACAAAATCAAATCCGGCATCTCTTTCTTGGTCGTTTCAATAGCACCGTTTCCATTCATTGCTGTCACTATATTGAATTTTTCATTCTTCAATAAGACTTTAAGCAACAAAATGTTCGACATTACATCATCAACAATGAGTATCTTGTAGTCAGATGGTGTTATTTCCATTTCCATAGCGTTATCCGAGTTTGGCTTTAAAATAGTCAATTGTTCGAATCAAGCCATCATTTAACTGAACTTTAGGCTCCCAATCCAGTTTGCTCTTCGCTAAAGTGATATTTGGTTGACGTTGTTTGGGGTCATCTTGGGGTAGATCTTTGAATATCAGTTTAGACTTGGATCCGGTCAATTCTATCACTTTCTCAGCAAGTTGACGGATTGTGTATTCACCCGGATTACCAATATTTACAGGACCGATAAATTCGTCATCTGTTGCCATCATCCGAATCATTCCTTCAACCAAGTCGTCTACATATTGAAAGCTACGGGTCTGCTTTCCATCTCCATAAATAGTAATATCTTCCCCTTTTAATGCTTGTACAATAAAGTTAGAAATGACACGTCCATCGTTCGGATGCATATTGGGTCCATATGTATTGAAAATACGAATAATCTTTATACGAACGTCAAGCTGTCTGTGATAATCCATAAATAGAGTCTCGGCACAACGCTTGCCTTCATCATAACAGGAACGAAATCCAATAGGATTTACATTTCCCCAATAGCTCTCAGTCTGCGGATGCACAAACGGATCACCATATACTTCACTTGTTGATGCTTGTAATATTTTCGCTTTAGAACTTCGTGCGAGTCCCAACATATTGATTGCTCCCATCACAGAGGTCTTGACCGTTTTGATAGGATCAAACTGATAGTGTATTGGGGAAGCCGGACATGCAAGGTTATAGATCTCATCTACTACCGCATAATATGAATTAATTACATCATGACGAACTAATTCAAAATGCGGATGACCAATCAGATGAAGAATATTCTCTTTTGACCCTGTAAAATAATTATCAAGGCAGATTACATCATTCCCTTCTCTCAACAAGCGCGTACATAAGTGAGAACCGATAAAACCAGCACCACCCGTTACTAAGATTTTTCTCATATAAATAATTTATTACGACCGTGTTTTCCAAAATTATAAGCATTATGACATAAGTATCTGAAATACACACATTAAAAAGTTCAGAATGGAAAGCCATATCGTGTATAAGACAATACTAAATGCAAATATATCAATTGAATTTAAATATTGAGCAATATTCATGGAAAATATAGCACACAAATACGAATACTTTCAAATGATTACTTCCAAATCCCTTCTACAAAAGGATCATTTAGCGATATAATTTCAAAATATTGCTTACATTTGTCCCAAATCCTAAGAATAACATATAACCATGAATCGAAGTTTCATCCTTTTATCTTTTCTATTTCTCTCTTTCATCTCATTTGCTTTTACAAAAAACAAGGTATCAAGCCTTTCTCAAAAAAGCATCTCAGCGAATATTCATTATACGGATCTTCCGACAATTCATATTAATACGGCCAATAATGCCCCTATCAATAGTAAAATAAACTATGTAACCGGCACTATTTCGGTGGTTAGTCCTGTCGATACAGAGGTAATGACCGACGTACCCATGCAAATAAGGGGTCGTGGCAATTCTACCTGGGGTTTGCCAAAAAAACCTTATAAAATCAAGCTCGACAACAAGGCAAACTTGTTGGGTATGGATGCAAAAGCCAAAGACTGGGTCCTTTTAGCTAATTATGGTGACAAATCACTGATTCGCAATGCACTTGCCTTTGAAATAGGAAGTTATCTGGGAATGTCCTTTACGCCATCAGTGCGTTTTGTGGATTTGGCAGTCAATGGAGATTATGTTGGTAATTATATGGTTACTGATCAAGTTGAGGTTCAGAAACAAAGAGTTGCAATAACAGAACAAGATTCCGCAGATGTAGATCTTCCAAATATTACAGGTGGGTATCTACTCGAAATTGATGGTTTCGCTGGAAGTGAAGCGGTTTGGTTTCAAACATCAAGAGGATTGCAAGTAACCATTAAGAGTCCGGACGAAGAGACAATCAATGCAAATCAAAGGGGGTATATTTCCGATTACATACAACAGTTTGAGAATGTGGTATTTTCAAGTACCTATAAAAATCCTGATACTGGTTACCGTGCCTGGGTGGATTCAACTTCTCTGATCAACTGGTATATCGCCTGCGAACTGACCGGTAATCCTGATTGCTTCTGGAGCACTAACATCTATAAGCAACGGAATGATCCGAAAATCTATTGGGGACCTCTTTGGGATTATGACATAGCATTTGATAATGATAACCGCTTTACAAATGCTTCTACCTCTATGATGCGTAATGTAGCTTTCTATCCTCCATGCAAAAACCTCGTCCTGCGTTTCTGGAGTGATCCATGGTTTGTCAGGGCTGTTGATCGGCGTTGGAATGAGATACGACAATCCGGATTATCGAGTCACCTTCAAAATTATATCACAGAAAAGTATCGTGAGCTTTATGCTTCGCAAGAACTAAACTATGAAAGATGGCCGGTACTCTCCTCCCGAATTTTCAGGGAAGTACGTCTATTTTCAACCTATGATGAATATGTCAATGACCTTGCTTCCTATGTGGATAAAAGAATCACATTCCTGACAAATGATTTTGCCGCTGCCAAAGCTGCCCTCAACGATGAGGAGGAAGAGCCGGAAGACAACAGCAATCCGCAGTTTAAAGCTGAAAGTTATTATTATTCAATTACAAATATCAAATCCGGTCTGGCATTGGATATCGTGGATCAATCACCATCTGAGGAAGCATTTCTGAATCTGTGGACGCCTGATAATTCACGTAGTTCCCAATTATGGAAATTCACTCCTGTTAGTGGTGGATATTACAGTATTCAGGAAAGAGCAAACAATCTTGCTGTAAAATGTAGTGCGACTTCCGGTGAATCTCTTTCACTAGCTGTCACTGACACTACAGATAGTCAGCAGCTCTGGAAAATAGATACCTGTGGAATTGCACATGCGTTTGGCCTCATCAATAAAGCAACCAACTATTCGCTGAACAATACAGGTGGTAGTCTTATTGATGGCACAAAAGCCATTGGCTATGCCTATCGAATGACCAGCCAAAACCAGCAATGGATCCTTACGAAGAAAGAAGCTATTGTCGTCGTGGACTCATCAAGAATCTTTGATCCTGAGATTGCTGCTATGAAACTACAGAATTCAATCCTTTATCGTATAAAGAATGTACGTTCCAATAAGTATGTCACAGCAGCAGGAATTGGGAATGACTTACTTCAAGATACTTTGAAGTCATTTTCTGAAGATCAGTTCTGGTATTTAACGGGTGATAACTCAGCCGGATATCACCTATATAATAAGAAATACAGTTCCAGTGAAGTTGATTTTACAAACAGTGGTACATATATAGCTCCAATGCTTTCGTCCTCTTCCGGAAATGTTCAAAAAGGAGTCTGGTATATCGATTATTCCCAGAGCAACGATGATTATTATGGAATCTTTGCCAGGAATGCAGCAACCGATATGAAATACTGGAATGATTACCAGGCAAGTGGTTCAACCATTGGTTTCTATTACTATGATGGAGGGAGCAGGTGGTTGTTTGAAAAAGTAACTGTACCTGTTTCTGTCTCATCTTTACCCACTGACGGAGGATCACTATCTACCACAGGAACATTACTTTCAGGTACTACAGTTACTCTTAAAGCTACACCTGCGGAAGGATACGAATTTTCAAGATGGAAAGAAGGAGACCTTGTGGTAAGCACATCTCCGGAATATTCATTCACAGCCACGACGCCACGTTCTCTTACTGCCTATTTCACATTAAAGAAGTTTGATATCATCATTGATGCCAATCCAACTATCGGAGGTGCGGTAGTGGGAAATGGAGTCTTTAACTTTGGTGACACTGTCACTTTGAGAGCAAGACCTGCTACTGATTATTTATTCTATAATTGGAGTGAAGAAGGGAGTGTTGTGAGTACTGATACTTTGCTGACATTTGCAGCTAAAGGCAACCGGACACTGACTGCCAACTTTATCATTGACCCGATACTGGATAGTGAATCTCCGCAAACGGATAGCCAAACGGATTACTCGATCTATTATGATCCGGACAGACAACTCATTCATTGGAACACATCCAACAACGAGGAACTTTTGATCCATCTTGAAATCTATTCTGCGCAAGGTACGCTTATGATTCAAGAAGATGCGACTGAGTCCGTTGATATCTCCCAACTGGCAGATGGAAATTACATACTGCGCTGGAAAGAAAATGGAAAGGTTAGATCCGTGAAGTTTGTAAAGATCTGACAAACTGGTGATACCCCCTCACAAAACAGGAGCTTCCTCAAAGGAGCTCCTGTTCGTATTTTAGTTGTGTGGCTACTTCTGTCAATTGTTCCTGACCGGTATCCAGGAAGGATTGAATCACTTTGTCTCCCTGCTCCTTTCGCTGACGCACCAATCCGCGCAGAGCGAGCATCGTAGCATTGACCAGCAACGAAGAAGTAGATTCGATGCTCATCCGTGCTTGTTTTATGATGTGCTGTAATTTCTTTTCATCCCATGAGACTCCACTTAAACAAAGACGATATATTAATGTGTAACCGGTCATCTGAACGAAGACTCCCTCCTCACCGATCCATTCCAATCCTTTTCGTGAAGCATAAGGAAGAAATGGAAAAAGGTTCAGACAAGCTTGCTCAACAAGTTCTAATTGCTTCAATGAATGTACCCATTCTTCTGCTGTCTCTTCAGAAAAAGAGTCGGGTGGCCAAAGCATCGTGGCAAGTATCATCATCTCACGAACATTACTACTCCAAAGCAAACGGGCAAAAGCTTCCTCCTTGGGATACTCCATAGCCATTGCCTTTAGCTGAGGGTAAGCGACTCCATATAGTAAGCGGTAATCAGCACCCTTCGCTTTCATACTATCCGCAGCAACTCCATTCATTGATAGATGGAGTTGTTGCTTCAGTCTGCTATATAGTGCTTCATGCTGCGGACTACACGGAAGAAACTGCTTATTCATTGATAGAAGGTAATACTGAATATTCTTTTGAATAACGGAGCATCTGTTCCGCATACCCTTCTGTGTAATCAAGCGATACATCCGTAATGGCACCTTCTGCATTTTTAGTCACCATATAACGCGGATTGATAAATCCCTTATAGGGAGCAATATGCAATGGTACAAATCGATCCAGAATCTCTTTGTGCAAGACAGGATCAACCTTCACGCCATAGTTTTCAACCAACAAACGTGCAGCCTGGTAGTCTCCTTCTGACTTGATCCGTTGGATCTCAGCCAGCAATGCACCAAACTGATTATGAAGTTCCTTGTAGTCATTGACAACAACATACGTCTTTCCATCTTTCACTTTCATCTCCACAGCATTGGACTTTGTAGCATGTTCATACACCCAACGAGCAATCAACTGACGGTTGCGCATGTGAGACTCTTCGATGTTTTTACCAAGTTCCACACGTGTAAGCTGAGTCATCAGTCCGTTCATCATGTATTTGTAATACTCAGCCTGATAAGCTTCTTTGGTAGGAAGAAGTCCTAGCTCGACCAACTTCTCGTCTCCCAGATAATAAAGTGCAAATAAGTCCGCACGTGCCTCTTCAATAGTCGAACCGTAAGACTTCAAAGCATCGGGATCTACACCGGGAAGTAATTTACCGGAACCATGTCCCAGACATTCGTGCAAGTCCGTATGTAGATTATCTGCTATATGACCATACTCCTTGAGCATCTCAACCTCCTTATCACTCCATGCATATTCTTTCGTAAAACCACTTCCTGCTGCAGCCTTGTCATACGCTTCAGTGATATTATCAATAGTAACAGACTTCGAGCCATGCATCTGACGAATCCAGTTGGCATTGGGAAGATTTATTCCGATGGGCGTAGCCGGGAAACAATCACCACCCAGCATTGCCACGTTTATTACTTTTGCAGATACTCCTTTGACTTCTTCCTTCTTATATTGTTTGGCAACCGGAGAATGATCTTCAAACCATTGTGCATTCTTACTGATAATCTCTGTACGCTTGGTTGCTTCCAGGTTCTTGAAATTCACAGTGCTCTCCCAGCTTGCCTTCATTCCAAGCGGATCGCCATACGTCTCAGTAAAGCCATTGACAAAGTCAATGCGTGAATCCAAATCCTTCACCCAAAGAATGGCGTATTCATCAAACTGCTTCAAATCGCCTGAACGGTAATAAGCAATAAGAGACTCAATCACAGCTTTTTGTTTGCTATTCTCTGCTACCGTTGCAGCTTTCTCCAACCATCCGACAATCCGTTCGATAGCAGCTGAATACAGTCCGCCGACCCTCCAAACCTTCTCAGTCAGTTTGCCATTTTCCTTCACCAGGCGACTATTCAGTCCGTAAGAAACCGGAGTCTTATCGGTTGTATCTTTCATCGCATTATAGAAGTCTTCTGCCTCTTGCTGTGTCACTCCCTGATAATAATTGCTGGCGGAAGTCAGTACCAGGTCATCGCCATCTTTTTGATTCAGATGCTTGGGAGCCACTTTGGGATCAAAGATATAGGGAACGAGAGTCTCCAATAGCTGATCTACTGACTCTCCTGCTTGTAAAGGTAATAAAACAGGATCAGTAGATTTAACTGCATCACGAAAGAAAGCCTCCGAAAATGCAGGTTGAAACTTATCAGAGGCATAATGATGGTGAATCCCATTGCTGAACCAGACTCTTTTCAGATACACTTCCATTGCTTTAAAGTCGGAAGATGCAGTATCCTTACAGGAAGTATAAACGGCCTCTAAAGTGCGACGGATGGTAAGGTTATATTTCCCGTTCTGATCAAAAAGGATATCGCGACCCTCCAAAGCAGCCTCTGACAAGTAGTAGAGTAATGTTTTCTGTTGCAAGGTCAGTTCCTCGAAACCGGGAACCTGATATCTTAATATCTCAAGATCAGCAAATTGTTCAACTCTATAATTAAAAGGATCTGCTTGTGTGGCTTGGTTTTTCCCATCACCTGAACAAGCTGTCAGTACAGCTGCTGTCGATAATACTATCATTAATTTTTGCATAAAAGATTATTCATTGAATTTAGCATCGCAAATGTACGAAAATACAATGAACATTTCAACCTTGCCTTTTGGTTCAGTTACTTTTCTTATAACTTTTTACTGCCCACAAGAGGAAGAAGACTGCAAAACCCGATAATGCCAATAGATTACCGGCAATATCAGAGATACTACTACCTTTCAGGAATACCATACGCATAGCCTCAATGAGGTATCGAAGAGGATTGAAAGCTGTAATATTCTGTGCCCACTGTGGCATGCTTCGAAATGGAGTAAATAATCCACTCATCATCATCAGTACAATCATAAAGAAAAAGATGACAAACATCGCCTGTTGCATAGTAGCAGAATAATTAGAGATGACGAGTCCGAAGCCTGACATTGCAAATACATAGATGATTGCTATCAGGAAAATAGTTGCAACATTTCCAACCGGAATCAACCCCCATACCAGAGAGGCCATGATCATAGCAATGGTAAATACAGAGAATCCCATGATCCAGTATGGTAAGAGTTTGGCAATAATAAAAGTGAACTTACTTACTGGTGTCACATTTATCTGCTCGATAGTACCAGCTTCTTTTTCCGAGACAATGTTGAGCGCAGGAAGGAAACTACACAGCAGAGTGAGTAAGATCGTGATTAAAGCTGGAATCATATACGTCCGATAGCTCAAAGATGGATTAAATAAATAGCGTGGCACAACTCGAATGACAGGTAATGAAGAGGATGTTAAAACTGGAGCAAGTTCATTTTGCGTCTCGATGGCAAAATCATTCAGTAAGGATGCAATGTAAGTGCTTCCAATGCCCCCTTTTGCTCCATTGACAGAATTAATAGAAAGCAAAAGATCCCCCTTACCTTCCCTGGTTAATCTACGTTCAAAGCCATTTGGCAATTCAAGTATCATATCAGCAGTTCCCTTCTCAACCATCTTTAGCGCCTCTTTCGGCGAAGAGGTTACTTGTACCAGGTGGAAATATTCTGACGAACTGACTTTCTGTATCAATCTATTCGTAAGAGGTGATTGCTCATTGAGCACGAAAGCGATATTGATATTCCTTACGTCCATAGTTGCAGCTAAAGGCATTATCAAAATGATCATGATAGGCATAAAGACAAGCGTTCTTGGCAAAAAAGGATTGCGAAAGAACTGCTTAAATTCTTTTTCCAACAGAAATTTCAATGTACTCATTCTAATCTGTCTTTAAACAATTTGATACTAATAGTCAATAACACAAAAGCCATAAATAGTAGGATCAATACTTCGTGATACACAGCACCAATCCCCAAACCTTCAATCATAACTTTCTTCACACATAAAATATACCATTTGGCAGGTATAATATTAGAAACGAATTGCATAGGTAAAGGCATACTTTCAATCGTATAGATCATACCCGAAAGTAGTATCACCGGCAGCATTAACACCATACCTGACACAAGCATGGCTGCTACCTGTGTATCAACAATCGTGGATATCAAGAGTCCAATAGAAAGTGCTACCACAATAAAAAGCATCGAGATTGTAACCAATAATCCAAGATTACCACTCATGGGAACACCCAACACATAGACGGAAAGCAATAAGATTGTAGTCAGATTGATACAAGATAGCACAAAGTAGGGTACCATCTTGGCAAAGACTATATACAATGGTTTGATCGGAGAGACCAGCAGAACTTCCATCGTACCTGTTTCTTTCTCTCTGACGATTGATATGGAAGTCATCATTGCACAGATCAGCATAAGTATTAATCCCATCACACCCGGCACAAAGTTATAGGCACTTTTAGTCTGCGGATTATAGAGCATCTTGACATGAGGAATAATCTGAATCATCGTCTTGCCCGGAGTAACTCTTTTTTGTTGGTAGGTATTGAGGATATTGGTCACATAACCGACTAATATCTTACACATATTAGGATCAGTACCATCCACTAATAGCTGTATCGAAGCAGTGCCGGTATGAAGCAGATTTTGTTCAAAGTTTTCCTCAAAGCTCAATACTATATCTGCTTTATTACCAAGAAATGCCCGATTAACCTCTTCGGCATTGTGAACATACATCACAAAGTCGAAATACTTATTGGCATCCAGTTCATGGATAATCTCAGTCGTTGCCTGGTCATTAGATGGATCAAGTACTGCCAAACGAACATTCTGCACCTCTGTTGTTACTGCAAAGCCGAAGAGGATAATCATTACGACAGGCATTCCAAAAAGGATTAACATCGTCCGCTTATCCCTCAAGATATGACGAAACTCCTTTTGAACAAAAGAAATAAACTGTTTCATTTGATTTAATCCCCTCGTTTAGCTGTTTGCGCCAAGTGGTAAAAGACCTCTTGCATACTCTTCACTCCATATTGTTGCTTCAGTCTCTTTGGAGTATCAAGTGCCTCAATACGACCGTCCACCATAATAGATACCCGATGACAATATTCTGCCTCATCCATATAGTGCGTAGTAACAAAAACAGTGATTCCCATATCCGATGCTTTATAAATCAACTCCCAGAACTGCCGACGCGTTATTGGATCCACACCACCTGTCGGTTCGTCCAAAAAGACGATCTTCGGCTCGTGAAAGATTGCCACAGAGAATGCCAACTTTTGTTTCCATCCAAGAGGCAAAGACTTCACCATCGTGTTTCGTTCATTCTCAAAATTCAACGTCTTTAACAGACTGTCAGTCTTTTCTTTAATTTCTTTTTCACTTAATCCATATATACCTCCGTACAGACGAATATTCTCCCATACCTTCAAATCCTCATAGAGAGAAAACTTCTGACTCATATATCCGATGTTGCGCTTGACCATCTCCGATTGCTTCATGATATCATAACCTGCTACCGTTCCTTTTCCGGAAGTAGGGATACTCAGTCCGCAGAGCATACGCATTGCGGTTGTCTTTCCGGCACCATTTGCACCCAGAAATCCAAAGATCTCACCTTTCGTTACCTGAAAAGAGATCTTGTCCACAGCAGTAAAATTGCCGAAGCGTTTCGTAAGCAGGTCTGTCTCAATTACTATGTTATCCATTCTTATTTAGCTAATAGCATGTAACAATCTTCAATGGTAGCCTCTATCGGATAAACGTCAACATCCGTATGCCCTTTGTTTTCCAGAATACTTTTCAGAGTGGCCGGGAGCATTTGCTCATTACTTACAGTAATATGAAGCGTATCACCAAAGGAGAAGCAACTATTAATACCCTCTAAAGCCCGAAGTTCAGACAAGAGTGTGGACATTCTATCGGCATGTACTGCCCAAAGTGTCTCATGATAGCTGTTGATTATCTCCTGTGGCGTTGCAATACTCATGAATTGTCCTTCCCGAATGAGACCAATCCGATCGCAAAGTACCGCTTCGTCCATATAAGGTGTGGAAACCACTATCGTGATTCCTTGTTTTTTCAATCTGCCCAACATTTCCCAGAAGTCTTTTCTTGAAACCGGATCTACTCCCGTTGTCGGTTCATCAAGGAAGAGTACAGAAGGTTTGTGAATCAAGGCACAGCTCAATGCCAGTTTCTGTTTCATTCCTCCCGACAACTTCCCAGCGCGACGTGTCTTGAATTTCTCTAAAGGTTGATAGATATCTTTTACCAGATTATAATTCTCCTCCACTGTAGTGCCAAAGAGTGTGGCAAAAAAGGATAAGTTCTCCTCCACAGTCATATCCTGATAGAGCGAAAAACGACCCGGCATATAACCTACCTGTTTGCGAATTTCCTTGTAATCAGTCACTACATCGAGCCCATTCACCGTTGCGGTCCCTTCTTTTGGTAACATCAGAGTGGTCAGGATCCGGAAGAGCGTAGTCTTCCCTGCCCCATCCGGACCAATTATTCCAAAGAGTTCACCGCTTCTTACAGAAAAGCTAACCTCTTTCAGAGCTTCAATGTTACCATAGCTCTTGGAAATAGTATGTACTGAAACGGCATCCATCACTTAAATTTCACCTCTCCGTACATACCAATCTTAATCAGTCCATCATTCTTCACCCTTATCTTGATGGCATAGATCAGATTTTCACGTTCATCTTTCGTTTGAATGGTCTTCGGTGTGAATTCTGCCTGACTGGATATCCAGTAGATAACACCTTCATTTTCCCTGTAAGCATCTTTACCTGAGTCCGTAAAAACCTTGACTTTCTGTCCCAAACGGATCTGAGTGAGTTGTGCATTCGATATATAAGCGCGGAGGGTCATCTCAGATAAATCGGCTATTTTAAACAGCGGTTTGCCCATATTTACCAGTTCGTTAGGTTCCGTATATTTGACCAGCACTGTGCCATCGATCGGACTACTAATATGAGATCTCATAAGTTGATCATCCAACTGTTCAATCTGAATAGCTACCGCCTCACTCTCATCGCTCAGACTTTGGTCACTGTTTTTTAATACAGAGAGTTGTGCTTCCTGCTGTTTTTCCAACACAGCAATGGAAGATCCGATATCATCCACCTGCTTCTGTGTAGCAGCATTATTCTTCACCAGTGTCTCAAAACGATTCAATTCCCGTTTCTGAGTACTAATCTGTTCACGTGTTGCTGCAATCTGTTTGGCAATGTCCGGTTTGCGACTAAGCACCGCTTGATAACTGGCTTGCAGTTGTTTCTTTTTCAAGTAGAGTTGTACGGTATCCACATACCCTATCTCTACTCCCGCCTTAAGCTCCCCACCTTCCTCCACGTCAAATCGCATCAGCTTGCCTGCAGTTTCTGAGGATATGATTACTTCTGTCGCTTCAAATGTTCCCGTGGCATCCTGTTCAATTCCACCTTTACATGAAAAAAGAAGTAGCAATGAGAATGTCAATCCGGTCAAAAAGACTCTTTTCATAGTATTATGCATTAATTATTAGTCGTATTCTTTATATCATATCTTGTTTTCAGTAACTGGATCTCATGCAGAAACTTGCTCTGACGCGCCTGATCCTCCATCGTGATATCACGCAACAAGTCAGTCACGCTCAGCGTTCCATTCTTTACTTTTACCTCGGATGAGGTACGGATATTTTCACGTAGCCGGATAATCTCGTCGTCGTCCACAATCAGACTCTGAAGTTTCTTCTCTTCATTACTCTGCTGTGACAATTGCAAACCTGTATTGAAAAGAAAGATTTCTTTCTGGTTCTCCAATCTCAACCTACCAGTCTGCAACAATAGTCGTTCATTCTTCCTTGTATAAAATCCATTGAGACTCCACGAGAAACGCATACCGGCAATATAGAAAGGTACAAATGCGTTCTTCAGCATATTCAGTCCCGGATTGCCATATCCACCCTGCACAAATGCACCTAATTTGGGGAGATTGCGCGCGTCAATTATCTCTTCCTGCACTTTCAACTGGTTTATACGGGCATCTATCAGTGACAATTCCGGACGATTAATGGACAAAAGGCCTTCTGTCATCTGAGGCTTCTGCAAATTATCTTCATCCAGTTTTTCTCCGACAAACACAGAAAGCATATTCAAATAGGCATCACAGGCTGATCTCAGTTCGGTCTGTCTTTGTGTAGTATTCAGTTGATTCACCTTCACCGCATCCAGATCACTCTGATTGGCAATTCCACTCTGAACATACGAACTTACCCGATCATAGTTACGTTGTAACTCATCCTGAAGCAGTTTGTTCTGCTTCATTTGTTCTTTAAGCAACAAGATACCAAAATAAAGATTGTTGACCCGATCATTAATGGCATACAAATCCACCTCAAGCTGCTTTTGATCAACTTCTGATGCAGCACGGGTAATTTTCTTCTGTTTGCTGATCTCTCCACCATCGTATAGAACCTGACTCACTTCCAGGATTGCCTGATACTGATCTTTGTTCATTTCTTCAATGTTAACCAGGGGCACTTTTATAGGAATCCCTGTTACATCCGACTGATACGTAGCTTTAGCGGAAAGAGAAATACGTGGCAACCATCCACTGGAAACATTGGAAAGAGAATAGCTCTCCGATAACCCAATCAGTTCGTGTTGCTTGATCAATGGGTAATTCTCTTTCGCTCTTTGCTGGCAATCTTCAATTGTCAATTGTCCAAAAGCTGATGTCGTACCAGTGATTCCAATAATCAAAAGCCATAGGATTCTCATGTTTCCCATCCTCATTTTCATTCTATTCATTGTTTTATTAGCATACATACTTATATTTCATTTACCGAGTCAGATACGTAAACGACTTAATACCGTTTCAACATTCTCTGCTTTACGTTGCTTCAAAAACTCGGAATACTCTTTTCCCTCTATTTCAACAATCTCACCAATAACTGGTTGCATCATAAAAACGACAACGTTCATAGATACAATATCATACATCAGATGCATTGGTTCGATTTCCCGGATTTCACCCTCTCTAATAGCATTAAAAACACCATTTTTCATTGTTTTGTATACAGCTTTGAAAACTGGCGCAATCAATGGTTTGCATTTTTCTAACCGTCGGGGATTTTGTATTAATTCGTTGAAAACGAAATGAGGTAATTTGGGATTGGAAGCAATAAAATCAAAATGTGCTTCAATACCCCCTTTCACTCGATCCAAAAACGAACAATCCTGACCGATAATCGTGAGCAATGAATCAGATAGTTCTTGTACCTTCTTCTCAAAAACCTTCTCAAACAAATTCTCTTTCGTTCGAAAATAGTAATGGAGCAATGCATGGTTCACTCCGGCACGTGCAGCTATCTCAGTTGTCTTGGTTAACCCAAATCCTTTATTGAGAAACTCTATCTCTGCTGCATCGAGTATGACTTGCTCTGTTTTCTGTTCCTCTTTCATTGTGTTATAATTATTACACGCCGTGTTTAACACGGTTGTTAAACACGGAGCAAATATAATAGAAGAACAGATACAATGATGAAGAACAGACAAAAGATTAACATTATTTACCATCCTGATTCATCTATGCAGAAATAATAAAGGCTACCTTCTTCAAGGCAGCCTTTATTATTGCATATGTAATTCTATCTTTTCAGTTAGCAATAAAGGTATCTTTTGATCTTCAAAGTTGGAGTTTTCTCAAATGGAATAGGTTGAAGCACCACCTGGGAAAGCTGAGAATAACGGGCAAATTCCTCATTAACTTTTATCATCAATTCCTCTAGATATTGATTAATAATCTCCTGATATTCATCTTGTTTAATATGAGCAGAAACCATCAACTGCTGATAGCATTTTATCCATTCTTCCTGATTAATGGCTACTCTGGCTACCAATTTCCCTTTCATCTGATAGACCAGTGAGTCCGTTACATACTCCTGACGATTGAGCACTTCTTCTATCTCTTCAGGATAAATATTTTCGCCACTCGGTCCAAGAATCAAGTTTTTTGTACGTCCTTTAATATAGAGCAGTCCGTCGTGAAACACGCCAAGATCTCCCGTATGAAACCATCCGTCTTTGGTTAATACTTTATCGGTTGTTTCCTGATCTTTATAGTAACCCACCATTACATTGGGACCACGAGCAATAATCTCCCCTTCTCCAGTCTTACTATTTGGGTTGGAAATCTTTACTTCCACATCATCCACAGGATTACCAACAGATCGGTATGCCACTTTTCCTACGACGGACCCGGCTAGCAACGGTGCCGTTTCAGTAAGGCCATATCCACATGAATAGGGAAAATGACAATCTTGCAGAAACAATTCAGCTTCAGGAGCCAATGAAGCACCTCCGATTCCGAAGAAACGAATTTTGCCCCCAAAGGCTTTATAGAGTTTCTTACCTGCAATGAAATGTATAAGAATCTGAGTCGGACGGAAATTATAGAACAAACGAATAAACTTGTTTCTGGTAAACCTCTGCTTGATCCTTGTCTTGTAGATCTTCTCGATGATAAGAGGCACCGTCAGCATGATTGTCGGACGATACTTCTTCATTAAAGGCAGAAGCACTGTGGGTGTGGGAGGTTGGTCCAGATAGATCGTCGTCGATCCTCCATCCACTCCCATGATAAGTCCGATCGTACATTCATATGTATGTGCCAAAGGAAGAATCGAAAGAAAGGTATCTGTAGCTTTTACGTCCTGAATATTTTGGAGCTTTTTTGCCTCAAAATAGAAGTTTTTATGTGTCAGCATCACTCCTTTTGAACGTCCTGTAGTGCCTGAGGTATAAATGATGGATGCCAAATCATCTTCTTCCACATGAGCCGGAGTAAATGCAGCAAAATCTGTGGCAGAGCTTTCAATTACCGTCGAAATAGAATCCAGTTTTTTCCCTTGACGGTAAATCTCCTCGAATCTATCTATTAATACGATCAATCCGGAAAAGTTAAGATTGTTTGCAAGCCTGCTATATACTTTTTGAGAAACAAACAAGGCTTTGGATTCTGAATGCTCCAGGATCGTATTGATCTCCTTCGTAGAAAAGTCGACGAGAATCGGCACTACAACAGCACCCATGGAAACAATTCCAAAATAAGAAACACCCCAATTGGGCCTGTTCTCACTCAAGAGTGCGACTTTATCTCCTTTTTCTATGTGATGAGTATGTAAAAAATAGCTAATCTCAGACGCTTTTTCACCCATCTCCCGGTATGAAACAGCTCCGTACTCCGGAAAGGTAAAGGCAACCTTATCGCCATAAGTATGAACACTCTCTTGAAAAAGAGTTTGAAGTGTTCCCGATTGTATAGAATTTGTCATCTTGAATTGTCTGTATATAACAGCGGCAAAGTTACACATTTATCCTTCATGTGTGCAATTATTGCCCTAAAAAAGCTCAAAGGAACAAGTGATGACGATGATCAAAAGGGATAGTTCTACTAATCAACAAATTACTAGTATCAGATCCATCCGGCAATCTTAGATTTGGGGATACGCGTGGAAGGTACTTTCATCTCAAACCATTGATAAAGGGGAAGTTCAAAACCGGCACCCCGCATATAATTATAGTTCGCCAGGTTAAGCCCTTTGCCCCATTCGTCCAGGTTAATCTGAGTCTTTACTGAAAAGAAGATCTCATTGTTTGCAAAAGTATTCAGCTTTGTTGAGATCAGACGAGCACCAAACTCTTCAGGAGAACACCCAGAGGGACTATGACAGGTCATCGCATACCGATGCCAGAAGGAAGATTGCATCAACCCATTTTCAAATAACTGGCGAACGATTTCCAAGGAGTCAATAGTCTCTTGTTCAGTTTCGGTCGGAAAACCATACATCAGATAGGTATGCACCATGATGCCTGCATCTGTCAGATTGGCCATCGCCGTAGCGGCATTTTGTATCGTGATACCTTTATTTATAAGTTTGAGAATCCGTTCCGAAGCCACTTCCAGTCCTCCAGCAATGGCAATGCAGCCGGACGCGGCAAGTAATCCGCAGAGCTCACGGTTAAAGCCCTTCTCAAAACGAATGTTGGTCCAGTAGGTAACCACAAGTTTGCGGCGAAGGATCTCTTCTGCCACTTTCCTGAGTACTGCGGGAGAAGCTGCTTCATCGACAAAGTGAAAACCGGATTGCCCGGTCTGTTTCATCAGTGCCTCCATCCTATCCACGATAATCCGGGCAGGTATTGGTTCATAGCGTTTGATATAGTCGAGAGATACGTCACAAAAGGCACACTGTGCCCAGTAGCAACCATGTGCCAGCATCATCTTATTCCACCGTCCGTTGCTCCAGAGCATGTGCATTGGATTTGCCAGTTCGATCAAGTCAATGTATTTGTTGTCTGTCAGACCGCTATAGTCAGGTGTGCCAATCTCTGCAAAAGGCACATTCTCTGTGCTATCCATCGCTACACGTTCGATACTTCCTTCGTCATTAAGAAAGGTGGTGCGCACCAGTTTGCCTCCGTTGAGTAACTGAAGGAGAGGTAGTTCGCCATCATCATACGTGATATAGTCCACATACCGGAAGATAGCCGGATCAGTGAATGAGCGAAGTTCGGTATTGATATATCCGCCACCTAATTCTATTTTAATGGAAGGAAACTCGTTACGGATCATCCGTGCACATCTTAATGCTGAAAAGAGATTGCCTGGAAAAGGAATGCTAAATCCCACCCAATCAGGCTGTTCTTTCTTCAACCGTTCACGCAACAGATCAAGCATATAAAGTTCCACCAACGAAGGGCTATGTTGCAATGCTTCCTGCAGAGGAGCAAAATCCGGCAGTCTCATACAGAGTTTCTCTCCATAACGGATCAATTCAAAACGCTCATCTACCTGCGTCTGAATAAGGTCGCACAGATCTTTGAGAAACAGTGTACAAAGATGTTTCGCCCTGTCTATTGTGCCCAGCGTACCAAATGCCCATTCCAGTTCCTCCTCATCGGGAAATCGCTTGCTCTCCGGCCAAAAGGCGAGATCAGCAAAGCGGTTTGCCAGAGACTGGTCTTTTCCACTCAGGAAGCGCATCACCGGTTCGATGGTTTGCAGCCAGTAATCCTCCTCTTCGAGTATCTCCCTCACATTTTCAGGGATCTCCATCTTCTGTTTGACAGCCTCAAATATCCGGGTCATCGCCTCTCTCTGGTAAACAGCGTACTGATCAGTTCGATGCTGAGATCCATCTGCACGGCATCCACACCTTGGGTTTTCAAAAAGCCAACAAGTTGGGGTGGTCGCAGGATAAGGTGTATTCAGTTGCATCAATGGAGGTGTGACAAGGAGGATCTTCATATTCTTTGTATTTGTTAGTCGGACAGGATCCTGCAAAAGTAGTACAATTATGCAGTTTCTATTGGATGACTTCCCTTAAAACATTATATTTGTTGCCATTAAATCCTATGTATATGAAAAAAGAGGCTCTACTACCATTGGTACTGATACCGCTAACAGGTATCGCTAAAGATTACAAACCACAACCTCCTAATATTATTTTCTTTCTGGTCGATGATATGGGATGGCAAGATACGTCTGTTCCTTTTTGGACTCAAAAGACAAACTTTAATAAGACTTACGAGACTCCCAATATGGAAAAGCTGGCTGCCCGGGGGATGAAATTTACACAGGCTTATGCCAGCAGCGTCAGTTCGCCGAGCCGTTGCAGTCTGCTCACAGGGATGAACGCTGCCCGCCATAGGGTGACAAACTGGACCATCAACAAGAATGAAAGTACAGACAGGAAAGATGATCTGCTTCGTTTTCCGGACTGGAACGTGAATGGCATCTGTGAAGAGAGTGGCATCGAACGGACTACTCAGGCTACTCCCCTGCCTCAATTACTGAAGGACAACGGTTACTACACCATTCATTGCGGGAAAGCACATTTTGGAGCCATAGACACTCCGGGTGCTAATCCTCTGAACCTGGGGTTTGATGTGAATATCGCGGGACATGCAGCCGGTGGACTGGCGAGCTACCTGGGAGAACAAAACTTTGGTAACCGCACGGACGGAAAGCCTTCTTCTGTCTTTGCTATACCGGGCCTTTCTCAATATCATGGGAAGGATATTTTTGTGACCGAAGCACTGACGCTTGAGGCCATCAAGGCTCTAGACAAAGCGAAGGAAACAGACAAACCGTTCTTTCTGTATATGGCACATTATGCAATTCATGCACCTATCAACAAGGATAAACGCTTTTATCAGAAGTATATTGACAAGGGACTGACACCCACTGAGGCTTGCTATGCCGGACTGATTGAGGGGATGGATAAGAGTCTGGGCGACTTGATGAATTATCTGGAAGCCAACAATCTAATGAACAATACCATTATCATTTTTATGTCTGACAATGGCGGACTGGCTGCTACTGCCCGCACACCGCCCCTCCATATACAAAACGCTCCACTCAATAGCGGTAAGGGATCGGCTTATGAAGGAGGCATCCGCGAACCGATGATGATCTCCTGGCCCGGTGTCACTGCTCCTGCTTCTATCTGTGATAAATACACGATTATAGAAGATTTCTATCCAACGATCCTTGAGATGGCTGGTGTAAAGAAATACCATACCATTCAGAAAGTGGATGGAAAGAGTATTGTCTCAATGATCAAAGGGAAAAAAGATCTTTCCAAAGGACGCAGTCTGATCTGGAACATACCCAATCTGTGGGATTGCGATGGACCCGGCATCGGTCCTACCTGCACGATCCGCAAAGATGACTGGAAGTTGATATACTACTATAAAAACCGGCAAAAAAGAACTCTTCAACATAAAAGAGGATATCGGAGAGAAGAACAACCTCGCTTCAGAGAATCCGAAACTAGTTGAAGAAACTATCCAACGAACTTGGCAGGCAACTTCGCAAGAAGGATGCTCAACGTCCGTCATACAAATCCAACAATCAACCTGTGCCATGGCCCGATGAGATCTAAGAGGAGTCAACTGGAGTCAGAGATATTTACCGTGAAACACATAAATATTTCAAAAATAAGTATTTTAATCTGATTATATACATTATTTTTGCAGAGGAAAGCTTTGTTCTTGACACTCTATACTGAACTCCATGAAAGCACCTCATTACAAAAAGAGTTACTGCCTTATAGTTATTGCAGCCTTGTTTATTACAAGTCTGAATGGGTGGAGCAATGCTTCACCGGATAGTACAGAAACGGGAATTAAGCAAATTTCTCTGGGTCAGCGGATCACCGGTATGGCAACTCTGATGAGGGATAACTATCCCGAGAAGATTTATATCCAGACCGACCGTCCCATCTATAACCTCTATGATACCATTTGGTACAAGGTGGTGGGTCATGCAGGCAGGTACGCTCCTTCCGACCGGAAAGAGCCAGCTGGTCTATATTGATTTGATCAATGAAGCAAACAGGGTAACCCAAAGTGCGCAATACACCCTCAAAGGAGGAAGTGCCAACGGACAGTTTGTGTTGACTAAAGCTATTCAGGACAAAGGGCTTTATCGCATCCGTGCTTACACACGGTGGCAGAAGAACTTTGGTGATTCCGCCTGCTTCGAGAAGATCATTCCGATCTGGGGAGACAAAGACAAAGAACAGGAAAACAAAAGATTCGTTTCTATAACTAACGCAGCAAACCGGGAGCTCTTTATCACACAAGGTCAATTTCAGAAGCGCAAACAGAAAGCGGAGGAAGAAAAGCTGCTTGAAGCTCAGAAGAAAGTCAACCGGGAGTTTGATCTGGATGTGCAGTTCCTCCCTGAAGGGGGCAAACTGATTGCAGGAGTCGCCAACCGGGTGGCATATAAAGCTCTGTTTCCCGATGGAAGAAGTGTAGCCGTGGAAGGAACAATTGTGGATCAAGATGGCAATGAGGTTGTTTCTTTTGCATCGGAGCACAAAGGAATGGGATCCTTCCTATTGGTGCCGGACAGCGGCAAGCAGTACTCTGCCCGATTGTTTAACGACCAGCTTATCGCTCTGCCGGCTATCGAAAAGGAAGGAGTCACTCTCATGGTCGTCTCCAAACCGACTTCAGACACACTGGTAGTGGCAGTCAATGCCTCTCTAGGTGTCGTAAGCAACCAATCGCAGTTTACTCTCCTTGCAGAATCTCGCGGACTACCTACCAAAGAGGCATACAATATTCAGATGAACAAGTCGCGCGTCCTACTCCGCATTCCGAAAGAGAACCTGAAGTCGGGTATCAACCGACTCACACTCTTCAGCACTGATGGACAGCCACTCTGTGAACGGCTGGTGTACATCGACCGGAAAGACGAACTGAAGTTTACTGTCAAGGCAAACTGGGAGGTCAAGTCCGACACGGCTCAGAGGATGACACTGAAGATTCGTCCGCAGCTTAACGGAGACCCAGTCGCAGGCTCCTTTGCAGTAAGCATCACCAACAAGAACCGGGTGCCGGTAGATTCCATTCAAAAGACGTTCCGATCGGAGATGTTGCTCTCTTCGGATCTGAAAGGTTTCATCGAGACACCGGGATATTACTTCAACAATCCCTATGACAGCATTTGCAAAGAGCTGGATCTGCTCCTGCTCACCCACGGATGGAGAGGATATGGATGGAATGATGTCACAAGAAAGAGTTTCACTCATCTGCCGGACACCGCTTTTACGGTCTCCGGGACAGTAAGCAACCTACTCAGGAAACCGATTGCAGGAAGAAGAGTCTCTTTGTTTGTACAGGGAGGAAAGGCGATTGCTGAAGATACCAAAACAGATATGAACGGACGATTCGCATTTACAAATCTGGATATAAGAGAAACCTCCATGGTACGGATCAATCTGGAAAAAGAAAAGAATAAAAGGAATCTGGGATTCGGAATAGAGTTGGATACTATATCAAAAAAACCGTTCTTCCCGATTGTACCTCTTGACGATTACCTGTATGAATCGGAAGAAATAGACTCGTTGATGTTCGGTTACAAAGAGAAGAAGGATGAAGATAACTCTTATCTGGACAGTCTCCGCAAGCAAAAAGGTATTCACCTGATTGGTGAAGTTACTGTAACCGAACGAAAGAAGATACCAAAGTCCTACAATAAGAATGGTGGTGGCGTGGCAGACATCGTAATCGACTCTGTACAAATCGGACGATACGATGCCTATTCCAATGTCATAGAGATCCTCAAAGCAGAAGTTCCCGGATTTAAGAAAGACAACAGTTCACCAAGAGATGAAAACGGACATCTTGTATTTCGCCAATATGATTACTATAACATTGATGGGAAACCAATCTATTTTTGGATTGATGCAGAAGTACTCTCTACTAAACTAACATTTGAACCGCCAAAAAGTATTGACACTGTTATACCTGCAGATGAGTTTGAAAATTCTGTCAGTCATCGAACTGATTATATACTGCAAGGTTTAGCCGGTAACGATATAAAAGCCATTGAAGTCCTGACTACAAAAGACAACCTCACTAACTATGACATAAAATCATACCTTGAACCAATAGCAGTTGGTGAGATACCAAATCCAAAAGTTATTGACTACCAGAATCGTCCGATCGGAGCGGTTGTTATTATCACTACCAAATCAGGAAAAGGTCCGCGCGATATGGCTGCTGCGAAAACCTATTTTACGGAACTGCATGGCGGTTCGACACCAAAGACGTTTTACGTACCAAAGTACTATCCGGAAGACCCTATTGATCAGATCAATTATGACGACAAACAGATCTTTTACTGGAATCCCTCTTTGCTGACAAACGGTGAGCGCGAAGTGGAAGTCACATTTCCGGTTGGTGCTTACATGAAGGGCAACCTGCAAGTAGAGATAGAAGGCACTGACCTCAACGGACATATCGGAACGCAAAGGCAGGAGATTTATATCAAACAATAAACATATGAAGAAACTCATCTTCGCATTGCTCCCATTACTGGTAGGGTGCACAAATGTTCAAAACAAAGGTAACGACTCAGTAAATACCGGTGAAGGACAACTTGTCACTTTCCATCTGAATGCCCCACCATCAAAAGTTGAGCCATTGCTGCTATCCGAAATAGCGGACAGTGTAAGCTATGTGGCGTTGGAAAGCAAGAAAGAGACATTGACAGATATGGCAATTCAGTGTGGAGACCGCTATTATACTGTAATAAACGAAGAAAGGCTTCTTTGTTTTGACAAATACGGGAAATATCTGCACCAGGTCGGTAGAAGAGGACGAGGCCCAGACGAATATCCGTGGATGACGGGATATAACGATTTTGATGTTGATCCTGCAAATGATTGGGTTTACTGTAACTCAAATAACTACATTCAAGTTTATAATGAGAACGGGAAATATGTTAAGAGTCTGACAGGTGGATCCTGGGACTACTCTCCTTGTTATGTATATAATTATCTGGCATATTTTGCACCCTACTTGTCTCCTTCAGAAATTATTGATGGAAGAAATAACCTGATTGTCTGGAATAATAAGAAAACAACAGAAGAAAGGAAGAAGTTTTGGAAAGAGTTGGGTGACAAATCAAACAATCAATCTTACTCGCGTGATGGAACTCATTGTGTTTCATTTATTTCTAATGATGAATTTTACTGCTGGAGTGTTTTCTATGATACGTTAATGATGGCAAAGGGAAAAGAAGTGAAACCAGTATGTCTGATAATACCTGAAAACAAATATAAACCAGAAGATCTTTATAATAAAGACAATAAGTCATTACTCCTTCAACCTATCATCCAAAACATGTATAAGTGCAAAGACAAGATCCTCTTATCTGTAAAGTATTTTGCTTCTGTGGAAAATGCTAAAGATTATTATTCAAACAAGAATAAGAAATACTGTTATTGGGTATTATGTAACTTTAAAAATGGAAATGTCACTTACCATGCAAACTGTATCATAAATGACTTGGATGGTGGGCCAAATATCCTATTTCCCAATAGTGGAAGAGAAATATATAGCCTTTCAGTAGAAGATCTCAAAAACGATAAAGAGATATACAAGAGCTACTTTACTGACAGAGTGGAAGCAAAGTTAAAAGATCAGGAAGGCAAGTTCCAGCGGCTCCTTGAATCATTGGCTGATGATGCCAACCCAATCGTACGTACCTTTCACTGGAAAGAAAAATAAGACTCTCAAAGTCAATCACAATGAAAGCACCTCATTACAAAAAGGGTTACTGCCTTATAGTTATTACCGCCTTGTTCATTACAAGTCTGAAGGTGTGGAGCAGTGCATCCCCGGAAAGCACAGAAACAGGAAATAAACAAATAACGTTGGGGCAGCGAATCACCGGGATGGCAACTCTGATGAGGGATAACTATCCCGAGAAGATTTATATCCAGACCGATCGTCCTATCTATAACCTCTATGATACCATCTGGTACAAGGTGTGGGTCATGCAGGCAGGTACTCTCCTTCCGACCGGAAAGAGCCAATTGGTCTATATTGATCTGATCAATGAAGCAAACAGGGTAACCCAAACGGCACAATATACCCTCAAAGGAGGAAGTGCCAACGGACAGTTTGTGCTGACTAAAGCTATTCAGGACAAAGGCCTTTATCGCATACGGGCTTACACACGGTGGCAGAAGAACTTTGGCGATTCTGCCTGCTTCGAGAAGATAATCCCTATCTGGGGTGACAAAGACAAGGAACAGGAAAACAAGAGTTTCGTTTCTATAACCAACGCAGCAAACCGGGAGCTCTTTATCACACAAGAACAATTTCAGAAACGCAAACAAAAAGCGGAGGAAGAAAAGCTGCTTGAAGCACAGAAGAAAGTCAACCGGGAGTTTGATCTGGATGTACAGTTCCTCCCCGAAGGGGGCAAACTGATTGCAGGAGTCGCTAATCGGGTGGCATATAAAGCACTGTTTCCCGATGGAAGAAGTGTAGCTGTCGAAGGAACAATTGTGGATCAGGATGGCAATGAGGTTGTTTCTTTTGCATCGGAGCACAAAGGAATGGGATCCTTCCTATTGGTGCCGGACAGCGGCAAACAGTATTCCGCCCATCTGTTTAATGACCAACTGATCGCTCTACCGGCAGTGGAAAAGGAAGGGGTCGGACTGATGGTCGTCTCCAAACCGACTTCAGATACACTGGTAGTTGCAGTCAATGCATCCCTTGGTGTCGTAAGCAACCAATCGCAGTTTACTCTCCTTGCAGAATCTCGCGGACTACCTACCAAAGAGGCATACAATATTCAGATGAACAAGTCGCGCGTCCTACTCCGCATCCCCAAAGAGAACCTGAAGTCGGGCATCAATCGCCTCACACTCTTCAGCACTGATGGACAGCCGCTCTGCGAACGACTGGTGTACATCGACCGGAAAGATGAACTGAAGTTTGACGTCAAGGCAAACTGGGAGATCAAGTCCGACACGGCTCAGAGGATGACACTGAAGATTCGTCCGCAGCTCAGCGGACAGCCTGTCGCCGGCTCCTTTGCCGTGAGCATCACCAACAAGAACCGGGTGCCGGTGGATTCTATCCAGAAGACCTTTCGCTCCGAGATGTTACTCTCTTCGGATTTAAAAGGTTTCATCGAGACACCGGGATATTACTTCAACAATCCCTATGACAGCATCTGCAAGCAATTGGATCTGCTTATGCTTACCCATGGATGGAGAGGATACGGCTGGAATGATGTCACAAGAAAGAGTTTCACTCATCTGCCGGACACCGCTTTCACGGTATCAGGAAGCATTGTCAACCTCCTCTTAAAACCAATAGAAGGAAGAAGAGTTTCCTTATTCGTGCAGGGAGGAAAGACAATTGCCAAAGACACCAAGACAGATAAGAACGGACGTTTCGCATTCGAGAATCTGGATATAAGGGAAACATCCATGGCACGGATCAATATTGAGAAGACAAAGAACAAAAGGAATTTGGGGCTCGGCTTAAAGCTGGATACTATATACGAAAAGCCCTCTTTCCCTATTGTCTCACTTGAAGACTACTTGTATGAATCGGAAGAGATTGATACGCTGATGTTCGGATACAAAGAGAAGAAGGAAGAAAACAATGCGTATCTGGACAGTCTCCGCAAACAAAAAGGCATTCATCTGCTTGGAGAAGTCACCGTAACTGAACGTAAGATAATCAAGAACTCGTATAACAGAAGCGGTAACGGCGTGGCAGACATAGTGATCGACTCAATACAAATCGGGCGATACGATGCCTATGCTAATGTAATAGACATACTCAAAGCAGAAGTTCCCGGATTTAAGAAAGACAACAGTTACTCAAAAGACGAGGTCGGATTTTCAGAGTACCATGCGTACAATTACTTTAATATTGATGGCAGACCTGTCTTTTTCCAAATTGATGCAGAGATCATCAACTCAATTAAAAGTACTACTTCTGCATCGAACTATGCAAAAGTAGCCCCAGTCGAAGAATGGGTAAACAATCTGCATAAAAGACATTCTTTTGGATCAAGCCGTTCATTAAACTCTAGAACAGAAGCTGCTGGTAGTTATGTGAATGATGAAAGATCCATTATTGGAACGATGAATGCGGAAGATTTTGAATATGGTAAAACATCAAGGATTGAAAACATTCTTAGGACAATACCCGGAAATGATGTCAGAGGAATTGAGGTTTTAACTACAAGAGATAACCTTTCTAATTATAACGACCAACAAGAATCGTCTGTTCTTGACAATGAGAGTCGTCCAATCTCATCAGTCATTATTATCACGACGAAATCAGGAAAAGGTGCGCGAGACAGAACGGGTCAAAGCACCTATTTCACGGAGCTGCTTGGCGGATCTACCCCCAAAAGCTTCTATGTGCCAAAGTATTATCCGAAAGACCCGATCGATCAGATCAACTATGACGGCAAACAGGTGTACTACTGGAATCCCTCTTTGCTGACAAACGGCGAGCAGGAAGTGGAAGTCTCCTTCCCGGTAGGTGCACTAATGAAAGGTAACCTGCAACTGGAGATAGAAGGCACTGACTTGAACGGACATATAGGCACGCAAAGACAGGAAATCAATCAGAATCCCAAGGATCGGTAAGTAATGATGCATATAAAATCAAACTATCATGAAAGATTTAAACCATAAAAAACTTCTCCTCTCACTGATGTTGGCAATATTAGTACTGACAAGCCTTACGATCAGAAGTAACAGTATGCCTAAAGAGATTCTGATTACGGACAAAGACCCGGTCTCTCTGGGTCAGCGGATCACCGGTATGGCAACTCTGATGAGGGATAACTATCCCGAGAAAATCTATGTACAGACTGACCGTCCGATCTATAACCTCTATGATACCATCTGGTACAAGGTGTGGGTCATGCAGGCAGGTACGCTCCTTCCAACCGGAAAGAGCCAACTGGTCTATGTTGATCTGATCAGTGAAACGAACAGGGTAACCCAAACGGCACAATACACCCTCAGTGGAGGAAGTGCCAACGGACAGTTTGTGCTTACTAAAGCTATTCAGGACAAAGGTATCTACCGCATTCGTGCTTACACACGGTGGCAGAAGAACTTTGGTGATTCTGCCTGCTTCGAGAAGATAATCCCTATCTGGGGAGACAAAGACAAGGAACAGGAAAACAAAAGTTTCGTTTCTATAACCAACGCAGCCAACCGGGAGCTCTTTATCACACAAGGGCAATTTCAGAAGCGCAAACAGAAAGCGGAGGAAGAAAAGCTGCTTGAAGCACAGAAGAAAGTCAACCGGGAGTTTGATCTGGATGTGCAGTTCCTCCCCGAAGGGGGCAAACTGATTGCCGGTGTTGCTAATCGGGTAGCATATAAAGCACTGTTTCCTGATGGAAGAAGTGTAGCCGTGGAGGGAACGGTTGTGGATCAGGATGGCAATGAGGTAACGACTTTTGCCTCGGAGCACAAAGGAATGGGATCCTTCCTATTGGTGCCGGACAGCGGCAAACAGTACTCCGCCCGTCTGTTTAACGACCAACTTATCGCTCTGCCGGCTGTCGAAAAGGAAGGAGTCACTCTCATGGTCATCTCCAAACCAACATCAGACACTCTGGTAGTTGCAATCAATGCCTCCCTTGGTGTCGTCAGCAACCAATCGCAGTTTACGCTACTGGCCGAGTCTCGCGGACTGCCTACCAAAGAGGCATTCAACATTCAGATGAACAAGTCGCGCGTCCTACTCCGCATCCCCAAAGAGAACCTAAAGTCGGGCATCAACCGACTCACACTCTTTAGTACTGACGGACAGCCGCTCTGCGAACGGCTGGTGTACATCGACCGGAAAGACGAACTGAAGTTTACTGTCAAGGCAAACTGGGAGGTCAAGTCCGACACGGCTCAGAGGATGACGCTGAAGATTCGTCCGCAGCTCAATGGAGAGTATGTCGCAGGCTCCTTTGCAGTAAGCATCACCAACAAGAACCGGGTGCCGGTGGATTCCATTCAAAAGACGTTCCGATCGGAGATGTTGCTCTCTTCGGATCTGAAAGGGTTCATTGAAACACCGGGATATTACTTCAACAATCCCTATGACAGTATCTGCAAGCAACTGGATCTGCTCATGCTCACCCACGGATGGAGAGGATACGGATGGGATGATGTCACCCGAAAGAACTTCACCCATCTGCCGGACACCGCCTTTACGGTCTCAGGAAGCATTGTCAACCTCCTCTTAAAACCAATAGAAGGAAGAAGAGTCTCGTTGTTTGTGCAAGGAGGAAAGACGATTGCCAAAGATACGAAGACAGATAAGAACGGACGTTTCGCATTCGAGAATCTGGATATAAGGGAAACATCCATGGCACGAATCAATATTGAGAAAACCAAGAATAAAAGGAATTTGGGGCTCGGGATAGAGCTGGACACTATATATGGCAAGCCAAGATTCCCGATTATACCTCTTGAAGACTACCTGTATGAATCGGAAGAGATAGACTCTCTGATGTTCGGATACAGAGATAAGAAGGATGAAGACAACTCGTATCTGGACAGTCTTCGCAAGCAAAAAGGTATTCACCTCATTGGTGAAGTTACTGTAACCGAACGAAAGAAGATCAAGAACTCGTATAACAGAAGTGGTAGCGGCGTGGCAGACATCGTAATCGACTCGGTGCAAATAGGGCGATACGATGCCTATGCCAATGTGATCGAGATTCTCAAAGCAGAGATTCCCGGGTTTAAGAAAGATAACAGTTCGCCGAAAGAGGCGGATGGGTTTGTTACATTTACTGCATATGACAATTATAACATTAACGGCAGACCTATTTACTTTCAGATTGACGCAGAGATCATCAACACGAATAATAGTATTACTTCTGCATCTAACTATGCAATTGTAAGTGACTTTATGGGTCAAAGTAATAATATGAGAAATAGACAAAAAACTGGCACCCCAACCGCAAGTGTTGATAACCCAAAGTCCGTTATTGGCATGATGAATGCCGAAGACCTGGAATATGGTAAAACGAATAGGATTGAAAATATACTTATGAAAATACCTGGAAATGAAGTCAGAGGAATTGAAGTTTTGACCACAAGAGATAACCTATCCAATTATAACGACCAGGACTCAAATCACCTGACCTCTGTTCTTGATTCTACTAATCGTCCAATCGCATCCGTCATTATTATCACAACCAAATCAGGAACAGGTCCTCGAGACAGGACGGGTCAAAGCACCTATTACACTGAGCTACTTGGCGGCTCCATTCCAAAAAGTTTTTATGTACCAAAGTATTATCCGGAAGATCCGATTGATCAGATCAACTATGACGGCAAACAGGTGTACTACTGGAATCCCGCGTTACTTACAAACGGTGAGCGCGAAGTGGAAGTCACATTCCCGGTTGGTGCCTACATGAAAGGCAACCTGCAATTGGAGATAGAAGGTACTGACCTCAACGGGCATATCGGCACATTCAGACAGGATATTCAGATTAAACAATAAACAAATGAGATAAATAATCCTTGTATTGCTCCCATTACTTGTAGGGTGCACTAATGCACAAAACAAAGGAAAGCATTCGGAAAAGTAAGTAGGGTCTGTCTCTATTTTCAGGAAAGGATAAAAGCACCAAAGTGTAAAATCTTCTCGCTATTTGCCTTATTAAAAAGGAGATGCTCAAAGTCTTTCTGTTTTCTTTTCAAATCAACGGTTTTAAGTAGCTCTTCTGTCCTATCTTTGAATTCTTTCTGATTGCTGATCCCACATCGCGTGGACAGAAAATCATAATCGGGTTTCGTTTGTGCTAACAGGAACATCAAGTCATAAAAATCACGTCCTTTGGCACGGGCTAACATCGCGGCGATTTTCATACTACACAATACGCCATCGGAAGGTACGGGGAAAGGAAAAAAGAATCCACATCCTTTTATATTTGCAATGACAGGTTCATATATGACTCCCTGATCCTGACTTTCCAGCTTTATCAGAAAGCGTTCTTCTCTATGTCCACTCAATCCTAAATCAAAGAGGAGTTCGGGGAAATACATAGTACGTCGAAAAGCTGTCAGTCGGGGATTTTCTTTGTCTCTTGTTTCTATACGAAACCCGGAACGTTCAAGAAAGCGGACTACACCATCGGTCATCTCAACGAATTCTTCTTTTGAGAGATCTTTACAATCAAAGTCCAGATCTTCGGAAAAACGGTCTATGCCTTTTACCAGACGAAGGTTTGTTCCTCCGATGAAGATGATTTTCTGTATATAAGGGGTCGTGGAAAGATAATCGAGAATCATCAATTGTAGATACTCTTTCAATAAGTGTTTGTCGAAAATGGACTGTTCCCGTAACTCTGGCGGAAAAAAGTTCTTGATCTGTTCTATTTGTATCATAAATCATACGTTTTAAAAAGCATTTTTACCCTTTGTTCGAGAGCTTTACTTTGGAACTTTGACGTATATTGCACAAGCAACTCCTTCTTCAAGTCTTCATGCATATAGTCTTCATCCAGACGTAACTCCATCAATTCCTGCTCATTGTCATAAAATGGATAAAGATAAAGCAAATCAAGTAAGGCTTTTTCCGGTGTGGCAAACTGTATTGTCCTGTTATCGGACATTGGCTTGAGTTCAAACCCGAACATCAAGCTCTCTTTTTCTGTCTTGTAGGAATATTCACCGAAATCATTTGCAAAAGAGGTTGTTTTCAGTGATGTCACACTGGTAATTTGCACTACGGCCTCCGGTATCATCCCATAAAACGATAAAGCTGTGTGCAGACTGATATAAGACGGTCTGTAAATCCTGTTGGCAAAATAGAGGGAGTAGTCGGGCTTACTTTTGTATTCCGGGAAAGCGAAAT
>CAXXFJ010000003.1:0-41753 GCA_963677415.2 Bacteroidales bacterium
GAGCGACCGTCGCTCCAAAGACTTTGCGGATGGCGATCTCTTTGCGCCGCTGCTGACAGGTGAGCGATACCATCGAATAGATCCCGAAGATGGAGATGAGGATGCAGACCCCCGTGATAATACCGAGTAGTAGGAGTAAAGCACGTTCGGAACGATAGGCTTTCTCCAAATGTTCTTCCAAACTGTAAAATTGAATGTCTTTGCTGCCCGTTTCTTTTTCGAATAATGTGCGGATAGCCTCATTTGCCTCTTTTGCTTTTCCTTCCATCACTCTGTAGACTAGTGCTGTTCTAATAGATTTCTTTAGCAATATATTATCTACTGTTGATGATGTTTGCCAACTGAATCTTATTGGTTTCTGCTCTTCTGCTAGTGAACCCGAATAGAAGTTCTTGATTACACCAATTACTTCTATGGGTATGAATAATCCTATGCGTTTTCCCATGATGGTTTCAAGAGTTTCGTTCTCCATAAGTTTCAGTGCGGATTCATTGATGATGACAGCGTTCTTCATCTCTTTATTTGAAGCGTCTCCTACAAGGAAGGTTATTTTGTAGAAGTTGAAGAAATCGACAGTTGTCATCATAGTATAGTAGTCATCGGCGACAGTTTGTCCATTATCTGTTCTTCGTATTGTTGCTGACATTAAATCGTCATATGGGAAGAATCCATGGAGTTGTTTGTGTACTTCCGTTACGTATGGAATCTGGGCAATCTTTTCTGCATAATCGATCTCAATATATCCTTTTGTTCTTATATTCCATACGTTCTCGCTGTCAAAGCCGGTGCCTTTATGGGTCATGTAATACACCTGCTTCAAGAGGACAATAGTTGCAAACATTAGTCCGATGCTGATTATCAGTTGTAGCACCAGCATTGCTTTGCGGAAGAGTTGGCGTATCGGACCAGGATGTTGCTGGATACTTTCCTGCAGGGTCTTATGACGGAAGTAGGAGATAGGGATTATGCCAACGATGAAAGATAGCATAATCAGAATCAGGGCATAAGTAAGTGTTTCTCCATATATAGCACCGCGCGTGAGGAATATCCCGGAGAGTGTGATAAAACTCGGCATGCAAAGCTCGATAATGATCTCACCGAGAAAAAGAGAGAAGAAGAGTAATAAAATGAACTCTGTGGAGAATAGCCAAAGGAGTTGTCTGTTCGTCGAACCATTGACTTTTCGTAAGGCCATCTCTCTTCCGCGCATGCGGATACGGGTAACGAAAAGGGTAATATAGTTGAATAGGGCGCAAAAGATAACAAGTGCGCTAGCACCTGCAAATATAACTACGTGAGTGAGTCTGAAGTCTGCTTCCGGAACAGGGAATATGTAACGTAACTTGGACAATGGAACAAGAATATAATGATGCTTCTGCCCGAGGTATTCGACAGTACTGATCTTCTTCTCAAAAGCCTTTACATCCGTTCCTTCATTTAGCTGCAAAAAGAGATCCTTATAATTGGGTGCGTATGAGAAGGATTGTGAGTAACCGCCGTTTGGGTAAGTAGTGGGAGGCACTACCGCACAGATAGCATCGCAATGGAAACGACTGTTGATTGGAAATCCTTTCATGGTTCCGACAATCTGACGTTGTTCGTAAACCGCTCCGATCCTACCTTTGGCACTATCTGCCAGTTCGCGCATTTTCTCTTTTGTGACCATCATCGGACAGGAACCGGCAGTAGTCGGCTGAATGTAAAGATTCATTTCGAAGGGATAGGGAAACATCTTATAAAAGGCAGAGTCTGTCTCGAGAAAGAAAAGGTCTTTCTCATTCCCTTCAATCCGTAACTTGCCATATTCGACCATGCTTGCCAGTTCCACTTCCGGAAATATTTGCTTAAAATGTTCAGCGAGAGGGCGTGTTAGAAATCTTTTTTCCATTGCATTATTCTTTGTCTCTATAACAGCATAGATCCGGTCACCGTTTGGATGGAAGGTATCAAAACTCATCTCGTAACGGATCCAGGTAACCGACAAGGCAAAGCAGGCGAAACCGATGGCCAGTCCCACGATGGAGAGGATAGTCTGTGTCTTGTACTTCAGAAGGTTGCGCAGAGCGACTTTTATGTAATGTATCAACATGGGAACAAGTAATTTAATTCTTCTAATTATGATTCATCTATCCATTCAGGAACATCTTCATTCGCTCTTCACCACATCCGCAGGATTGGCAGAAGCTGCTTTCCAGACACGCGACCAGATTGTAAGTAAGATGATCAGTGCCACCAATGCCAGAATGACCAGATAGATCCATCCGTCGATCGAGGTTTGTCGCACATATTGCTCCAGCCACAAGCGCATCAGATAGTAAGCCACGGGGAAGGCGATGAGCGCGGAAATGCCGAGCAGCACAGCATATTCCAGGAAGAATGAATGCAGTATCTGAGCGACCGTCGCTCCAAACACTTTGCGGATAGCAATCTCCTTGCGCCGCTGCTGACAGGTGAGCGACACCATCGAATAGATGCCGAAGATGGAGATGAGGATGCAGACCCCTGTGATAATACCCAATAGCAGGAGTAAAGCACGCTCGGAACGATAGGCTTTCTCTAAAGACTCTTCCATACTGTTAAATTGAATTTGATTGCTGCCGGTTTCTTTTTCTAGTAGTATACGGATAGCCTCATTTGCTTCTTTCGCTTTTCCTTCCATCACTCTGTAGAGCACCAATCTGCCGGGATCACCGTAATCGGGTGAATAGAGAACGATTGGCTTTTGCTCTTCCGCTTGCGAACCGGAATAGAAGTTTTTAATCACGCCGACCACTTTACCGTATAATATATCTTTTCCCATGATGGTCTCCAATGTCTCGTTTTCTTGTTGTTTCAGAAGCGATTCATTGATCACAACAGCGTTCTTTTCGCCCTCTTTGAGTGGCTCACCGATCAGGAATGTAAGTTTGTAAAAGCGGAAGAAAGCTTCGTTTGCCTGCATGGCATGATAGCAATGGGTAGTTTTTTCTCCTTTTTCATTTGTGCTTGTGGTGGTTATCTGACCAAAACCGTTGCCCGGGAAGAATCCGCTGACATGTTTGCTTACTTCCATCACTGTGGGAATCTGGGCCATCTTTTCTGCATAATCGGCCACATTGCCACCCTGCATGTCTACGTTCCATACGTTTTTACTGTCAAAGCCTGTCCCTTCATGCGTCATGTAATAGACTTGTTTGAAGAGTACCATGGTCGCAAAGATCAATCCGATGCTGATAATCAGCTGAAGTATCAGTGTCACTTTACGGAAAAGGTGGCGTATCGGACCGCTTTGTGGTTGTATATTAGCTTGTAGTGTCTTGCGACGGAAGTAGGAAATGGGGATGATGCCAACCACATATGAGAGGACGATCAGCAACAAAGCGTAAGCCAGTGTTTCCCCATAGATGGCGCCACGTGTCAATAGAATGCCTGAAAGAGTGATAAATTTAGGCATGCAGAGCTCTATGATAACTTCACCCACGAAGAGCGAGAAGAGCAGGAGCAGGATAAACTCGGTGGAGAAGAGGGAAACGAGCTGCCTGTTGGACGAACCGTTTACTTTACGTAGTGCCATTTCTCTTCCCCTCATATGGATACGGGTAATAAAGAGGGTGATATAGTTGAATAGCGCGCAGAGGATGAGAAGGACTCCGGCACAGGCAAAGATGACGATGTGCGCAAATTTGAGAGAAGCTTCCGGATCAGGATATTTGAATCGCAGTTCACTCAGTGGAACAAGTATATAGTGATGTTTCACTCCCTCGAATTCGACCGTACTGATCTTTTTCTCAAAAGCCTTTACATCCGTTCCTTCTTTGAGCTGTAAAAAGAGATCCAGGTAGTTGGGCGCGTAAGAGAAATATCGCGAGGAACCTCCACCGTTTGGATTCGGTGTTGGAGGAACTACCGCACAGATAGCGTCGCAATGGAAACGACTGTTGATGGGAAACTCGTTCATGGTTCCCACGATCTGACGTTGTTCGTAAACTGCTCCAATCGTACCTTTGGTACTGTCTGCCAGTTCGCGTATTTTCTCTTTGGAGACGATCATTGGATAGGAGCCGGCAGTAGTCGGCTGAATATACAGATCCTTTTCAAAGGGATAGGGAAACATCTTATAAAAGGCTGAATCTGTCTCGAGAAAGAAAAGAAATTTATCGTAGCCTTCAATCCACAACCTCCCATATTCAACCATGGTTGCCAGTTCCACTTCTGGAAATGTGTTCTGAAAATGCTCAGCAAGCGGACGTTTTAGAAATGCTTTGTCCATGGCATTGTTTTGCGTCTCGATCAGAGAATAGATACGATCACCGTTTGGATGAAACGTATCAAAGCTCTTCTCGTAACGAATCCATGTGACCGACAAGGCAAAGCAGGCGAAACCGATGGCCAGTCCCACGATAGAGAGGATGGTCTGTGTCTTAAACTTAATCAGGTTGCGCAGAGCGACTTTCACATAATGTAGCAGCATTGTATCAATGTCTTTTAAGATGATTACTTGTCAATCCTATAACAAACTCCATGCCAAATATGTAAAGATAAGGTTATCAATTAAATAGTAAAATGGAGGTAGGAGAAAAGAAGTGCGAATCCGCACAAAAATGTGCGAACACGCACACACAACGTTCGCAAAATAGTTTTACCTTTGCACAGATCTAACTACTTAATAACAAAAGTAATGAATAAACGAGGGAAAATCCTCATTGTTGACGACAATAAAGATGTGCTCTTTGCACTCAACTTATTGCTCGAACCCCAAGTGGAGAAGATCAAGGTCGCTACTTCGCCTGAAAAAGCAGAAGCACTGGTCAAAAGTTTTCAGCCGGACGTCATTCTGCTGGATATGAATTTCAGTAGTGATGCGATTGAAGGCGAGGAGGGTTTCGAGTGTCTGGAGCACATCCTTTGCATCGATCCGCAGGCAGTGGTGCTTTTCATGACGGCTTATTCGGATACGGACAAGGCGGTACGAGCGATCAAAGCGGGTGCGATGGACTTCATCCCGAAACCCTGGGAGCGAGAGAAACTTCTTTCCACGTTGTCTGCCGCACTCAAACTTCGTTATTCCCAACAGGAGGTAAACCAGCTCAAGGAACAAGTATCCGCATTGACAACACCGGGTGAGGAGGTGGTCGAGATCATTGGTCAATCACCGGCGATGGAAGAGGTCTTCCGGTCGATAGATAAGTTGGCGGAGACCTCAGCCAATATTCTGGTGCTCGGAGAGAATGGGACAGGAAAGGATCTCGTGGCACGCTCCTTGTACCGCAATTCGCCTCGTTTTGGTGCTCCTTTTGTAAGCATTGACCTCGGGGCTATTCCGGAGACACTCTTTGAGAGCGAACTCTTTGGCTATGAGAAAGGAGCTTTTACGGATGCAAAGGCTGCAAAGGCGGGACGTATGGAGGTAGCAAACGGAGGTACTTTATTTTTGGATGAGATAGGCAATCTCTCGTTGCAGATGCAGGCCAAACTTCTTACCGTGATTGAGAAGAAACGATTCAGCAGGTTGGGTGCTACTTCGTCTATTACGGTGGATATACGTTTGATCTGTGCGACAAACAGGGATCTGCGGGCGATGGTTGAAGAGGGTACTTTCCGTGAGGATTTACTCTACCGTATCAATACGATGGAGATACATATCCCTCCTTTGCGTGAGCGTGGCAAGGATATCTTGCTGCTGGCAGAGTATTTTCAGTCTAAATACACCTATAAATATAAGAAGGTCATCTACTCGATCGCTTCAGACGCACAAGCCAAATTGCTGAAGTACGCGTGGCCCGGTAATGTGCGCGAACTGCAACATGCGATGGAGCGGGCGGTCATCTTGTGTGATGGCAAGACATTGCGTTCCGAGCATTTTACGCTCCAGCCTCCAACGCGCAAAGTAAAAGAGGAGCAAGAGGTGTCTCTTAATCTGGAACAACTGGAACGACAGGCCATTGAGAAGGCGATGCGGCTTTGTGATGGTAATGTGACCCGTGCCGGTGAGATGCTGGGGATCTCACGCTATGCCTTGTATCGCAAACTTAAAGAACTGAATTTATGAACCGCGGCATCGGGATCTTGTTGGCGGTTTGCATTGCTTTTAGCATGCTGACACTGGCGGAATGGTGGCTTTATAGTCACGAATTCTATTTCACTGCTTTTTCGGGCGTATTACTTCAGCTGTTGCTCGTTTATTATATTTACCGACGTGAAGTAACTCTTGCCGATCGTATGGAACGGATGATTGACGCGATCCGCTATTCGGACTTTACCTATAAACCTGTGCTGAAGTCTTCGGGTGAGGTGATCTATAATCTGAATCGACAGATGGATAATGCGCTGACCTACTTTCGTCAAAAACAGTTTGAGGGGGAGGCACGGCAGCAATATTATAATTCCTTACTTAGCACCATAGATGCGGGTATCCTGGTGATTGATAAGCAGGGGGTGGTGGAATGGTCCAATGAGGCTGTGCTTCACTTGTTGAGCAAAAAGAGGCTTGGTCATGTCGATGATCTTGTCACTTTGCATCCCAACTTCCCGGATTTGTTGCTTTCTTTGCGACCCGGTAAGACCGAGGTGATACTGATCGATCAGCCGGAAGGATGCTGCGAACTGGCAGTGACAGGTTCGTCGTTCATCTCACAGGGCAAAGAACTGAAGCTGGTGAGTCTGAAAAATATCCATTCAGTGCTGGAAGAGAATGAGATAGAGGCGTGGCAGAAGCTGATCCGCATCCTGACGCATGAGATTATGAACTCCATCGCACCGATAATCTCGCTCTCTGAGACGGTGACTGAAAGGGCGGAGAGTCATGGCATGAACAAAAAGGATTATGAGATGATGCTGCAATCCATGCAGGTGATCCACCGACGCAGCAAGGGATTGCTGGGCTTTGTCGAGAACTACCGCAAACTGACAAAGATACCTGTTCCAAAGTTGGAACCACTCTTTGCAGAAGCTCTTTTCTCGGATATACGCAATCTCTTTCCCGACGATCCGGCATCGCTCTCCTTTACGCTGACCAGTCCGCGCACCGAACTGTTTGTGGATCGCTCCCAGATTGAGCAGGTGTTGATCAATCTGATCAAAAACGCAAAAGAGGCAGGAACGGAGGGCCAGATCGTTCAGATACATGTGGAAGGAACCTTGGTGATGTTGCCTCACTGTTATCAGATTACAGTGTCAGACAATGGTCGCGGCATCGTGCCTGAAGCCATTGATAAAGTGTTCATTCCTTTCTTTACCACAAAACCCAACGGATCGGGTATCGGACTGAGCCTTTGCAAACAGATCATGAGTCTGCATGGCGGCACCATCTCTGTTACTTCATCACCCGGGTTTGGTTCGGTCTTTACGCTGAGGTTTTATAATTTCAACGCATAGTACTTGCTTTTTGCGATTCTTCTGGCAGGAAGCAAACGAAGGATTCACTTTTAGTGTTCTTTCCGGCATAAGTTTCAGAAGGATTCTCTTTATTTCTGTTAAATGTGCCTCCATCTGTATTAAAAACATTGTTAGGCTGTTATAAATGCAAGCTTTTGTCGTCTTATAAATAACTATGGATAAAGAGAAGTTCATACAAACGATAGTTCCACTCCGTGAAAAACTTTCGATCTATGCCACGCGCTATCTGGCAGATCGTGAGGATATCGAAGATGCGGTTCAGGAGACATTCATCCGTTTGTGGAACGTGCGCGATAAACTTTCTTTTTATCTGAGTAAAGAGGCTTTAGCGAAAACCGTGCTTAAGAATATCTGTCTCGACAAGCTGAGGGAACACAAACATACACTTTCACCCTTGGATACGATCAGAGAGTTGCAAGACAATGAAGAAGATCCCTACCAGTCACTCGAGACCCGCAACAAAGTCGAACTAGTAAAGCTGATCATCTCAAAGCTTCCGTCGTTACAACAGATGGTGATCCGAATGAAGGACCTGGAAGGATATGAGACAGATGAGATAGCGGAGATAATGGATTGTAAAGAGACAGCCGTCATGGTGACGCTTTCAAGGGCACGCAAACGGGTGCGCGAAGAATATATCAGAATTAATGAAAGGAGAAACAGACAATGAAGAAGATCGAACAACTACTGGACAAATACTTTGAAGGAGCTACTTCCTGTGCGGAAGAACAGCAGCTGAAAGACTATTTCTCTCAGGAGAAAGAGATTCCTTCGCATCTACAATCTTACCGTGACCTATTTGTCTCCTTGGCACTTCTATCTGAAGTAAAGACAAAGAAGGAGAACAAGGCGATATTGATGCCGGTTGTAACAACGATCCACAGGCATCGCATCTTCATGCAGGCAGCTGCTTCAGCAGCGATACTTTTTTGTCTGTCAGTGGGTGGAGGTATTTATTACCACACTAAAGATGCCAAACAAGGATATGTGATTATCAATGGGGAACGATATACGGATAAGAACCTCGTTCTATCCTGTATGGAAAGTTCGATGTTGGAAGTAACAGATTATCCGGAGGATATTCTCTTTCTGGATGGTGAGTATCAATAATTAAGGAAAATAATATAATAGGAGAAAGAATGATGAAACAATTATTCAAACGCTGGAACATATTAGCAATCATGCTACTTATCCCTCTGAGTGGATGGGCACAGAAGGATCTGAAGATCATGGCACTGTTTGATGAATATGGCAAAAAGAAGGGGAGTACCATGGTAGAACTTTCCAAAGAGATGCTTGAGGCATATGACATGACGCTCTACAAAAGCATTACGATCAATGAGGATGAAGCTGCTATCCAAAAAGCTCAAAAGTATATCGCTGAAGATAAGAAGAAGGCAAAGAAGATCAAGGAGGTAGTCAACAAAGGACTGATTGTATCAGGATATTATCAACTGATCTCAAAAACAGACAATGGGATGAATCGTTTCATCTTGTTTAAAGTCTCACGCAAAGGTAGTGTCAGCTTGGTTTATATCGAGGGAAAACTCGACTCGGAAGATCTGGTCACGTTGTTGTTTATGTTCAAAACGGAATAATATTAATAGTTCAAAGCATATTGTCATGAAACAATTTATTTTTTGTAGTCTGCTCCTTTTTGCAGGGAGTCTCTCAGTTATAGCTCAAACTGGACCTATGTCGGTCGATTCTTCTGAAATGAAGAATGATTTAGCTCTTTTATCTCAGAAGGGAGATACTATTGTCACAACGGAGGTAACAACAACGGTGACTACTGAGGTTATCGATGGAGAGGAAACTCTGGAGAATGCGAGTGAACGACGCGAGTTAAAGAAGGATGATTATTTCATCTTCAAAATCCGCAAGCCCTTCCACAAGAACAATAATCCTCACTTTGCCGGCTTTGCAATGGGATTTACAAACCTGGTGTCCAGTGGTACGATGCATTCAAGCAGCGACATCTCTCTGGTAGGTGGTACTTCTCTTCAATATGACCTCAATTTCATAGAGCATAGCTGGAACCTGAGTCGCGATGGTCAGGTCATTGCAGTAACAGGTTTGGGTATTCGTTGGAACCGCTATTTCCTGGATGGTCATAATACCTATCTGAAAGAGAATGGTCAGGGAATCACGGAGGTTCGCACTGTTGCCGATCCTTGGACAGATATTAAAAGAAGTCGTTTTCAGACTACCTTCATCACTGTCCCATTACTGCTTGAACGTCAGTTTGGCGACAAACAGCAGTTCTTCATGTCCATCGGTGTGATTGCCGGATTTAAGCTCGGTTCGTTTTCCCGTGCTACCAGCTATGATCATTACTACGGCACAAAGAGCAATGTCACATATAATCGCGATTTAAATGTCCGTCCGGTCAATGCGGATTTGCTCTTTCAAACAGGAGGAAAGCATTTTAGTGTCTATGCCCGATACGGCTTGTTCCCTGTCTTTGAAGACCACAAAGGTCCGGATGTCCACTCCATAGCATTCGGCGCGATGATACCATTCTGATGTCATAGGTCAGAAATAGTAGGAAAGGGCTGTCTCTGTAATGGGGGTAGCCTTTTCTGTTTGTAACCAGAGAAGTAACGGCTTTCATCAAAGTATCTAGTGAAGCTGTCAGCTGAGGACTTATAAGCTGTCAGCTGACGACTTCAAAGCTGTCAACTGGCATCCCACAAGCTGTCAACTGACAGCTTCACTAGCTTTCAGTGAGTATGTAGGACCCTGAAAGGGGTTGACTCTTTTAGCTTCTAATTCTGATTTTAGTAGACTCTTTATTTTTTATCTCTGACTACAGTTGACTCCTTTATCTTTATCTCTGACTACGGTTGACTCTTTTAGAACAAGACCCTAAAAGAGGTTGACTTTGCTCTTTTGAAGCTCGGAAATATCCGATAGGTTTGTTCTGCAAACATACATATTATATCTGCACAGGCAAATTGTTTTGCAGATATTCTTCCCGATAACTTCTCCATCTTTTCTTGATGGGTCCATTCATAAGTGAAGCTTCCATCGGTGTCATCATATCCAGACTCTTATGAGGTCTTTGGGTGTTGTAGAACTCTACAGCTTCTGCAACGGCAGTTCGCACCTCTTCGATATCTTTAAAATCACGATACTCCAGGAATTCATGTTTGAGGATCCCATTTACACGTTCTGCAATCGCGTTCTCTTTCGGATCTCCTTTCTCCGTCATGCTTATCCGTATATGGTTCTCTTTTAGAAGTCTGGTATATGAGTCGCTGGCATACTGAACACCACGGTCTGAGTGGTGGATTAAGTCAAGCCGGTCAGCCTCTTCTATCCGTGATAAAGCTTGTTGAAGAGCCCGGATTGTGAACTCCGTTTGTAAGGTTGGGGCGACATAATAACCCACAATCTCCTTGTCGTAAGCATCGGTAATCAAGGAGAGAAAGCAGAACTTCTCACGGATCCTGATATAAGTGATATCACTCACCCACACCTGATTGGGGTGCTCCACAATCAGATCCTGTATCTGGTTCGGATATAAAAGATAAGGATGATTGGAATCCGTCGTCCGGATTCGTTTTCTTCTTTTCCTTATGGTCAGACCATAAACACAGAGTATCCTACAGAAGGAATCCCGCCCAAGGCTGTATTCCACACCAAAATAGCTTTTATACATTACCCATAACTTCTCCCCACCGATGCCGGGATCTTTTCCACGGATTTCATGTACATATTCAAGTACGAACTGTACCTTTGCAGCATTCTCTAAACCGTGATCCAGATACTGGTAATAGGCTTGCTTAGATACACCAAACAGACCGCAAAGAGCCTTTGTATGATACAAAGGAGCTCCTGTGTGAAGCCTTACTACTGTTTGGTGCCAGCTTTTTTTCGGATTGGAATCTGAAACATTTCCTCCGCAACGTCTATCATTGTATCAAAGGCCGTAGCGCGCATCTTTTCATGTTCCAAATCCATCTTTACTTTTTTCAGTTCCTTTTTCAATCTGGCAATCTCTTCGGACTCTAATCTTTCCCGTTCTTTTTTCATAGATTCATCCTCCTGATTTGGTTCTGGTGCAAAGGTATGCATCCAACTCAATAACGTAGTACGGTTTGCTATCGAATATTTCCGGCAAACCTCTTTGTTACTCATTCCGTCAAGATGATCCTTGACCGCGGATATGCGTAACTCATCTGAATAATGACCTTGATTCTTCATCGTTTCTAATTTTTAGTTGAACTTCTGAGAGTCAACTAAAATCAGTGCTAGACAGTAACTGATTAGCATTCTGTTACGATGAGGCTGTTTTCTTGTTTATTGTAAGTAAAGATATCATTCCTGTTATCTATTCCGCATAGGGATGGGAAGTGATGGAACGTGAAGATAGGATAGTCTTCATCACACCACTGATCTGATCTTCCCTTGTTTCTGGAGTTTTAGATAAAGAGGAGACTGATCATTTCTAATCCAGGGATATTGCTTCGAGACTCTTTTTTCTCTGGTATTATTGAATATAATACATGAATGTAACAGGAGTGAAAGTATTTGTTACATCCTTTTTTCTCTACCAGATGTAGATGATTTACCTTTGGCACTAAATTAACGAATTCTTATTGTCATGAAAACAAACGTATTTATCGTAGCTTCATTTATAATAGGTGTAATAAATCACACTTTTGTGGCTAATGCCCAAAATCCCATAATTCAAACCAAGTATACCGCTGATCCTGCTCCATTAGTGTACAATGACACGGTATATTTATATACCGGTCATGACGAAGATGATGCTACAGGCTTTAAAATGGAGAATTGGCTGCTTTATACATCCACGGATATGGTCAATTGGACCGACCATGGGGTAATAGCTGGTGTCAAAGAACCAAACAAAACATTTGCCTGGGCCGATGGTCATAGTGCCTGGGCGCCACAGTGTATTGCCAGAAACGGTACCTTTTATTTCTATTGTCCTACAATTTACAAGGGAAAAATGGCAATTGGAGTAGCCGTGTCAACCAGTCCGTATGGTCCGTTTAAAGATGCGATAGATAAACCTTTAATCTCTCGTAGCAATCCGAGCGACTACGATCCCTCAGTATTTATCGATGATGATGGTCAAGCTTATTTATATTGGGGCGGTAATGGTCCCTGCTTTTTTGCAAAGTTGAATGAAGACATGGTTTCTATATCGGGCGAAATACAGATAGCATCTATTGACTTTACAGGTACTCCACCTGAGGCGTCTTACACGGAAGGCCCGTGGTTATGGAAGAAAAATAACCATTACTATCTCTCTTGGGCATCCCGCTGTTGCCCTGAAGGCATTGGTTATGCCATGAGCGATAGTCCTACCGGCCCTTGGAAATGTATGGGTACCATCATGGATCCTGATGCAAGATCATCGGGAAATCATCCGGGTATCATCGAGTACAAAGGGAATTCGTATGTGTTTGGCTTCAATTATGCCATTCAGAAACAAACATTGACAAAACATAATGAAAGACGTTCGATATGTCTTGAAAAAATGACTTATAACAACGATGGCTCTATTCAGAAACTTCCCTGGTGGACCACAAAGGGGACGTCACAAATTGGAACTTTTAACCCATACGTACAAAATGAAGCAGAAACCATGGCTTTTAGCGAAGGGGTTAAAACTGATTTTTCCTCTGATTGGGAACAAAACGTATCAGGGGATAAAAAGAGAACGAAAGTGGATAGATTATTTGTATGCTCTATTCACAATGGAGATTATATCAAGGTACAAGGTGTTGATTTTTCAAAAGGAGCCACTTCTCTAGATGTCAGTGTCACGTCTTTGTATGGTGGAAACATTGAAATTCATCTCGATAAGATCGATGGACCAACAATGGGCACTATTCAGATTGATACCCCCGGTGAAGGGGATATTTGGAGAACGGTTCGGACTCCGGTTACTAATACCAAAGGTATTCACGACGTATACTTCGTTTTCAGGGGTGAAAAAGAGTTGTTCTTATTTGACTGGTGGAAGTTTAATGCTAAATAAATATTTCCCGATAATCAATACGCAACGAATAGGAAAGTAAAATCAAATATAAATTAGAAACACATAAATTGAATGAAAGCAACACGTAAGATTAAATTTTTGACCATTGTTGGTCTCTTTATCACCTTTTGCACGATCAGTATGGATCATTTGTCAGCTCAAACAGTTTGGCTTGATCAATTGGATCTCAGTGTAGCCACCCAAGGGAACGGTATGCCGAAGAAAAATCTATCTGTTGACGGTAAGGTCTTGACCATCGCAGGTAAAACATATGAACGTGGTTTTGGAACACATGCTGTGAGTTCGTTGTTGATTAAATTAGAAGGAAAAGCAACATCGTTTGCCGCGCAGGTTGGTGTTGATGATGAGGTAGGACGCCGTAATCCTGCGGTCGAGTTTGTAGTATTGGGCGACGGTCAAAATCTTTGGTCCAGCGGTGTGATGCGTTTAGGAGACAGTGCCAGATCTTGCAATGTTTCCCTTGCCGGTGTGAAGAAACTAGAATTGTCGGTGACTGACGGTGGCAACGGAAATTATTATGACCATGCTGATTGGGTCAATGCCAGATTTGAAACGACGGGGGTCACTACCTTCGTTACCTACAATCCTATTGTAAGTATACCTTATATTCTTACTCCTCCGGCTCCTGCTACACCCAGAATCAATTGTGCAAAGGTGTTTGGTGTTCGTCCGGGTTCTATCTTTCAATTTCTTGTGGCAACCACGGGTGATCGTCCGATGATATTTACAGCGAAAGGTTTGCCGAAAGGGCTAAAGATTGATTCTAAAACAGGAATGATATCCGGTAAGATAGCCAAAGCCGGGACATTCGAAGTTACTTTGGGTGCGAAGAATGCAAAGGGCAAAGCGGAGAAAACGTTGCGTATCGTCTGTGGCGACCAAATTGCGCTTACTCCACCGATGGGTTGGAACAGTTGGAACTGTTTTGCCAATGAAGTTTCGGCTGATAAGGTCAAACGGGCAGCAGATGCGATGGTAAATAGCGGACTGATTAATCATGGCTGGACATATATAAATATCGACGATTTCTGGGAAAATCACCGTGATTCAAAAGATCAGAGCTTACGTGGAAAGTTGCGCGATGAAGCGGGCTATATCATTCCCAACTCTCGTTTTGTTGATATGAAACCTCTTGCAGACTATGTACATAATTTAGGTTTGAAAATAGGACTTTATTCAAGTCCGGGCCCATGGACATGTGGTGGTTGTGCCGGCAGTTATGGCTTCGAAAAACAAGATGCTGAGAGTTATGCTAAATGGGGATTCGACTACTTGAAATACGATTGGTGCAGTTATGGCAATGTCATCAATGGATTGGCTGACAACGACCCGTATAAAGTATCGTCTTTGTCGTACAATGGTGGTGGCGAATTGAATACAGCAATGAAACCATTTAAAGTGATGGGTGAACTTCTTCGCAATCAGTCCCGCGATATCGTATTTAGTGTCTGCCAATATGGTATGTCTGATGTATGGAAATGGGGTGGTTCGGTGAATGGTAATTGCTGGCGTACGACGAATGATATTAACGATACCTGGGTGAGCGTGAAGAATATTGCTTTGGATCAGGAAAAGTCTGCTCCTTATGCTAAACCCGGCAATTGGAACGATCCGGACATGCTGGTTGTTGGTACTGTTGGTTGGGGTAATCCACATCCGAGCAAACTAAAACCTGATGAACAATATCTCCACATCAGCCTCTGGAGTCTTTTCTCTGCTCCACTACTTATTGGTTGTGACATGGAAAAGCTGGATGAATTCACATTAAACTTACTAACCAACGATGAAGTGATTGAGATCAATCAGGATCCGCTTGGCAAGCAGGCAACCTGCATTCAGACCATTGGCGATCTGCGCGTCTATGTCAAGCAACTCGAAGATGGGAGCAAGGCTGTAGGCTTTTGCAACTTTGGTCTCGATATTGTAACTATGTCATACAAAGATTTCGCCACACTCGGCATTAAAGGACAATGTAAGGTGCGTGACCTCTGGAGACAGAAAGATATTAAAAACATGAATGCCGATACGGATCAGCTTGCGCTTGAAGTTCCGGCACACGGAGTGCTCTTGTATACATTCGTGCCGGCAAAATAAAGACAAAGATCAACAAGACAAAGATCAGCAAGATCAACAACGACAATATCCATCAATATCCATCAATATCCAACAACAACAACAACAACAACAATTGTAAAGAATTTCAGCTATGATTAAAGTAATTAAGTTCGTGCTTTTTGTATTCGTGTTAAGTTGTCCCTTTGACATGTTTGCATGGAAGGGAATGCCAACGCCTCCTCTGCACGTAGAGGGTAACAAACTCAAAGATCCAACCGGAAAGGATGTTTTACTTCACGGATGGATGCAACCAACTTCAAACTGGTTTAACGGAGAAGGAAAATGGTACAGTGACCCAAGCAACTGGAAAGATGCCAGTAATGTAGCCGGTCTTATGAATTATATGAAAGAAGTAGCAACACTCATGACAGATACTACTTCTAAATATGGTCAAACTCACGGATGGTACACCAGTTTCGTGCGTATGAATACGGATGCCGTTGGAGGTTGGACCAACCAGGCCGGATTGATCGACACGACTCAATTCGATGCATGGATCAGCAACTTTATTGTACCATATTCCAAATTTCTAAGTACCAGAGGACTCTACCTGGTATTGAGCGCCACCGGACCTATGACCGTTCCGAACGAGAACCTAACCCAAAAATGCCAGCAACGCTTCCTTACTTTCTGGAAGAGAGTGGCCAATGCACCAGGTGTTAAGAATGCGGATAATATCATGTTTGAACTCATGAATGAACCCGTAACTATTGAATCCAGTTTTGGTGCTGGCGACTGGGGAAATCATGAAGCAAAGTACTATAAAGCCTTTACAAGTTGGCTTCAACCGATAATAGATTCGATTCGAAATTCTGGTGCCAATAACGTAATATGGGTGCCGACGCTCGAATGGCAGGGGACTCCTCACCAATGGGTGCAGTATCCTTTCTCCGGTACAAACATAGGTGTGGCAGCACATTATTACCCGGCTTATGGAGGTGTGTTTGACAACGCAACAAAGATTCAGGATTTGTGGAACAATCAATACAAACCAGCGGCTGACCGTTGGCCTATGATCATTACCGAATTATTTTGGACTCCATACCCGAGCGACCCAATGAATTTGGTGAATGGAAAATCTGCTGTATTTGGAAATGCCATTAAAAAGGCCATGGATACTCAGGGCAATGTTTCCTACATCGTTGGCTTTATTGGTGACCTTTTGGAAAGCCTTAATGTCAGCCGTCCAAAAAGTTGCACTTTAAGTCCCCGGGAAGGCGCACAGTCTTATTTTCAATGGCAACCATCCTATGCCACTCAAGGCCCCGATGATGGTACACCAATAGTAGGGCATGCTTCTGTAATCAATAATAAACCCAAACAGATACAGGTAGTTCTTACCCATCCGATCAAGGATTCTGTTAATTTTGAAGGGTTCACGGTAAACATTGCTGATCAGGTTGCAAGTATTGATAATGTAGTTATGGGTGACACTACTAATACACTAATAATTAATTTGCACGACAGCGTTATGATCGATAGTCGCATTGTTTTATCTTATAGCAACGGCAATGTTGTCTCGGTGTATGATAAAGTGTTGGGCAAATTCACGAATAGTTTGGTTGATAATCAGTTAAAAGGATCTTCTCCAGAAATGATTACTCTTTCCACCGATGAAGATGGGACTCTTCTCCTTGCAAAATTCAATAAGAAAATGCAGCTTCCCACTGAATTGTCAGCTTTTTCGCTCAGTGCCACGTACAATGGAACGCAAAGTGTCCTTCTTAATCAAGTATCTTTCTTCAATAACGATTCCACATTATTGGCATTCGCATTGAGTGATACGGTTTATGCAGATTACACTCTTTCGCTTTCGTATTCAGGCAACGACTTCGGTTCATCAGATAGTGGTTTGTTAAATACGTTTTCAGATCGGGCAGTAACAAATAAATCGATCGGTTTACCGGTGCAAATAGCTTCCGGCAAAATCGGAACAGATGGTTTTACTGTTACTTTGGAATGTTCGAAGGTAATGGCAATTGCCATTGGCCAGGCAAGTCGTTTTATTATTAAAGTAAATAAAAAGACTGTTTCATTTAAAGATTTCTTTGTATTAAACAAAACCCTCAGATTTACACTGTTGAATAGTGTGCATTATGGAGATAGCATAACGATTAGATATATACCCGGCAATGTAACTGCTACCGATATGGGGCCATTGGAAAGTTTCAGCAACTTTGCTCTGGAAAACCCACTTACAGCTCCTACATGGAGCAAGATTCCTGGTAGAATACAAGCAGAAAAATATGCGTTGCAATCAGGTGTGCAAACAGAAAATACCCAAGATACCGGAGGTGGATTAGATGTAGGTTGGATTGATAATGGCGATTGGATGGAATATGCAATCGATAACAGCAGTTCAGAAACGTCCTATAAAATTGCTTTTCGGGTAGCAACCCCTTCTACCGGAACAGGGTTTGATTATTATCTGGACAATGTAAAAAAAGGATCGGTTGTAGTTCCAAATACAGGTAACTATCAGGTATGGCAGTCCGTTGAAAAAACGATTACTATTCCATCCGGGCAACACTATCTTAAACTAGTTGTTACAAAAGGAGGATTTAATATAAATTACATGGATGCTATAGGGTTATCAACAGGCATCGATGAGGTGAATTCCAGTAAAATGATTATTTATCCCAATCCTGTGTCAACCGAGATGGTCATTCGCTCTACTGATTTTCAATACAATGAGATTGAGATTATTGATATGTCCGGAAAAGCAGTATTGAAAAAGTCAGTCGCTTACGAGTCAGAGTTACACGTACCTGTTACTTTGCCCAATGGAATGTATCTTGTGAAAATTAGTAGTGAGAAAGAATCTCAAATACAACGGATTATTGTAGTCAACAAAGATTGATTTCAGTGAATCGCAAATTGAATAATGTAAATCAAATGAGAAACCAAATGATACGTTTCCGATTACTTGTTTCAGTACTAGCAGTTTTCTTGTTTACGTTCATGTCGAATGCACAGACAGAGCCTATTCAAGTAGGATCGAGCACTCGGAATATGCTTGTATATGCGCCTCCCGGAATTGCAAAGAATAGCCCATTGCTCCTTTCTTTACATGGATTGAATCAGGATATAACCTATCAACAAAACCAAACACAATGGGAAACTGTTGCCAAAGCCAATGGCTTTGTTGTGGTTTATCCTGCTGGCATCAATAACTCTTGGGATCTTTCAGGGACGACCGATACAGATTTTATTTTAGCTATTATAAATGAGATGGTTAAAAGGTATAGCATTGACCGTAAACGTGTTTATCTTTCAGGTTTTTCAATGGGAGGTATGATGACCTATCATGCAGCCAATGTTATAGCCGATAAAATTGCTGCTTTTGCTCCCGTGAGTGGTTATCTCATGGGCGGACCAAATACCAACAGTACTCGTTCGATTCCTATTATCCATACGCATGGTACAGGGGATCCCGTAGTACCTTACAGTGGAGTGCAAACATGTTTGGATGCTTGGATTACCAGAAATGGCTGTCCTGCTACAGCAAAAGTGACCAAACCGTATCCTGTTGGCAAAACTTCGTCCAATGCAACAAAGTATCAGTGGGGGCCTGGTATCGATCAGGTGCAAGTTGTTTTGTTGAGTTTGGAGGGAGTGGGGCACTGGCATTCGAATGATGGGAATGGAGTAAATACCAGTCAGGAGATTTGGAATTTTTGTAAGAATTATTCGCTTGGTTTTGGCGTTTCTGAATTCACTTCAGCTTCTGTAACCGATGATAATCCGAAGCAGATCAGGTTGGCTTTCAGTAATCCGCTTAAGAAATTGGATTCTTACAAAGGATTTGCTGTAAAAGTTGACAATGTGATTGTGCCAATTGATAGTGTGGCATTTGATGATTCAACACATTTGGTTGTTCATTTAGCTGATAGTATTCTCAAGGAGAACGATGTGCTGGTAACATACTACAATGGAAATGTAGTCTCTACGTATGATAAGAAACTGGAAAACGTTAAAAATGCTACAGTTGTGAATATGCTTAAAGGTTCGTCTCCAAGGATCACTGAAATAACAACGACTAAAAATGGCGATTCTCTTTTGGTAAAGTTCAATAAGAAAATGCTGATTCCATCTGATATTTCTTCTTTGGCACTTAAAAGTGTATTTAATGGAGTAAAGAACATTCCAATGCTTCAAGGCTCTTTTTCTAAGAATGATTCTACAATATTGTCTTTTCCTTTAGGTGAATCTGTTTATGCAGATTACACACTTTCATGTAGTTATTCGGGCAATATGGTTGCTTCTTCTGACAGTGGTTTGCTTCAATCAGTTACTGATTTTCTGGTAACGAATACATCAAATGGTTTACCTGTACAAATTAAATCAGGAAATATTGACGCTGATGGTTTTACTGTTTTATTGGCTTTTTCCAAACCAATGAAGATGGAAGAAATTCAATTAAAACAGTTAATCCTAAAAGTAAATGACGTGAAAGTTTTAGCCAAGGAGGTTTTTGTTTCGAATACCTCCATTCGGTTCAAACTAGTTAAAAACGCACATTATGGAGATAAGATTTCTTTAAGTTATACTCCTGGAAGTGTTACAGCCGCCGATAATGGTGCGTTGGATGGGTTCAGCGATTTAGCTCTCACTAACAAGGTTAGTGCTCCTGCCTGGGTCAGACTTCCGGCCAAAATTGAAGCAGAAAAATTCATTGCTCAGTATGGAGTCCAAACAGAAGAAACAAGCGATACTGGCGGTGGGTCTGATGTAGGTTGGATAGATAATGGAGATTGGATGGAATATGCCATAGACAATAGAACAGATACACTGAATTATCATATATCATTTCGAGTTGGCTCGCCCTCTGGTGGCGTAATCAGATATTATATTGACGAAAAAAGTGCCGGCACACTTCTTGTTCCAAACACAGGAAACTGGCAGGTTTTCCAAACGGTTGTTAAAGATATCAGCATAAGTGCGGGGAAACATTACTTAAAGTTGGTTGCTTCAACAGGTGGTTTTAATATAAATTATCTGGATATTCGTAGTATTACAACGGGTATCAGCAGCGTGTCTGAAGCGAGTGTAACCTTTTATCCGAACCCTGTTTCCGACGAACTAATTATAAATGCCAGTGATTTTAACCATAGTAAGGTTGAAGTTTTCAATGTAACAGGCAACAAGGTCATTAGTCTTGCGACAAACGGAGAAGATGTCTTGCATATACCTATTCACCTGTCAGATGGCATCTATCTCGTGAAAATCGGTGATGAAAAGCAGTCTCAACTTACAAAGATGATAGTAAAAACTAATTGATTATTATATGAAGACTAAAATTACCGCTGTACTTTTGGTGACAGCTTCACTATTTCCAACATTGAATTTTGCGCAAAATCCAATCATCCAAACCAACTACACCGCTGACCCTGCGCCAATGGTACATGACGGCACCGTTTATCTTTATACAAGTCACGATGAAGATTTAACGGTGAAGAACTTTTTCACGATGAATGATTGGAAATGTTATTCTACAACAGATATGGTAAACTGGACCGATCACGGAACCGTATTATCTTATAAAGACTTTAGCTGGTCAAGGGGTGACGCCTGGGCTGGTCAGTGTGTCTTCCGGAATGGGAAGTATTATTATTATCTTCCTGTTAATCAAAAAAACGGTGGAAATGCTATCGGTGTTGCTGTATCTGACAGTCCGACAGGTCCGTTTAAAGATGCACTCGGCAAACCTTTATTGGTTGGTTATGGATATATTGATCCTACCGTATATATTGACGAGGATGGTCAAGCTTATTTGTATTGGGGAAACCCCAACCTTTGGCACGTCAAACTCAATGAAGACATGGTCTCATACGATCAGGAACTGGGTATTGTCAAGGAAGATCTGAAAGATGATAATTTTGGATATCGTGCCAAGAAAATAGATAACCGGACAGCTGCTTATGAAGAAGGTCCGTGGTTTTTTAAACGTAACAGTAAATATTATTTGCTTTATCCGGCAGGCGGAGTGCCTGAGCATTTAGCCTATTCAACCAGTAATAGTCCAACTGGGCCTTGGGTGTATGGAGACACTATTATGCACGTAATTAAGGATCGCGGGGCATTTACCAACCATCCGGGATATGCTGAATTTAAAGGAAAATCATATTTGTTTTATCACAATGCCGGCTTGCCGGAGGGTGGCGGTTTTAAACGGTCGGTTTGTGTAGAAGAATTTAAATTTAATCCTGATGGCTCCATTCCGTTAATTACACCTACAAAAGAGGGCGTTACTGAAAGCGCGTCCAACATAAACCCATATAATAAGGTGGAAGCCGAAACCATTGCATGGGAAGAAGGAGTTGAAACCGCCTCAGATAGTAAAACAGGCGTTTATGTGACTGATATTGACAACGGGGATTATATCAAAGTTCGGAGTGTGGATTTTGGTAAGGGTGCTAAAAAGTTTGATGCCAGTGTTGCCACAGCTTCAGAAGGAGGACAGATAGAAATCCATGTGGACAGTAAAGATGGCTTATTGATGGGCACTTTAGATGTAAAGAATACCGGTAGTTCTCAAAACTGGAAAACCTTTTCGTGCAAATTAACCAAAACGACAGGTGTACACGATGTATTCTTTGTCTTTAAGGGTACAGCAGAAAATATGTTTAACTTTGACTGCTGGAAGTTCAAAAAATAAAATTTAGCATCAACTAAGATCTGATAACGGGATCTTGAAATCAAAAAAACACATCATATCTTACAATTATTAATTACAAACAAATACCTTTGAATTATGAAGAACAGAACTCATTTTTTAGTCTTACTATTACTTGCTTTAATTGGATTTAGTCCAAACGCTTTGGCCGATTATCCGATTGTATCTCACCGTTTTCTAGCCGATCCTGGTGCTCTGGTCTATAACGGACGAGTTTATCTCTACTGCTCAAATGATGATGAAAACCCCGGTGATGATCAGTCCGGATATCAAATGAAATCCATTGTCTGCGTTTCAAGCAGTGATTTAAAGAACTGGACCGATCACGGAATCGTGTTTGAGGTTCCAAAGAATTGTTCCTGGGCAGCTAGAAGTTGGGCACCTTCACCAATAGAACGTGACGGTAAGTTTTTCCTTTATTTCGGTAACAGCGGAAGTGGCATTGGTGTCGCTACAGCCAATAATCCACTGGGACCTTTCGTAGATCCCTTAGGCAAGCCGCTGGTTGAAAATAGCACCCCCGGAGTGCAACCTGCCAGAAATATGTGGCTTTTCGACCCAATGACTTTTATTGATGATGACGGACAAGCTTACATGTATTTCGGTGGAAATGGTGACAACAACGTGCGTGTTATCAAATTGAAACGCGACATGATCACTTTAGATGGTCCTGCGATCCCATTATCAGCGCAAAACTTCTTTGAAGCATCCTGGATGCACAAAGTAAATGGCATCTACTATTTTTCCTATTCAGCTAACCCAAGGGCCCAAATGCGTATTGATTATATGAAAAGTACCAGTCCTACATCTGGTTTTACGTATGGAGGTGCTATCTCTAAGCAACCACCACTCAACGATAACAATAACCATCAAGCTATTTTTAAATTAAATAATGAGTGGTATCAGGCTTATCATAACAGGGTAGTAGCAAAACAGGCTAAAATCCCACCTACATTTAAACGTAATATTTGTGTCGATCAGTTTAAACATAATGCTGATGGAACCATTGATACGATGATAAACACCGTTGATGGCGTGGCTCAATTGTTTTATATGAATCCTTTTGAACGCGTGGAAGCCGAAACAATGAATGCACAGTCCGGTATATATACAGAAATCTGCAAAGCCGGTGGAATGAATGTATGCAAAATAGAAAACGGTGACTGGATAAAAGTCAGAGGTGTGGACTTTGGGAAGGGAGCAAAAACGTTTGAAGCCAGTGTAGCTTCAGTTACTTCCGGTGGAAGTATCGAAATTCGTATTGACAGCCAAACTGGTACTTTGTTGGGAACTTTAGCTGTTAAAAAGACGGGGGAATTACAGAATTGGGCAACACAATCATCAAAATTAATAAACACGAAAGGTGTACACGATGTCTTCCTTCTATTTAAAGGCGGAGAGGGCAACTTGTTCAACTTTGATTGGTGGATAATGAAATAATTGCATAGATCGGGGAAAGTATTAGAATTAATAACAAGACTTTAAACAATCAAATATGAAATACTACACACACGAAAAGGCAGGACGTAATCGTTCTGAACTGCTGAGCAATAAGCATTATTTAGCTTTCTTTATTGCTTTCGTTTTATCATTTGGCGTTGCACGGGCAGATAACCCTGTTATCCAAACTCACTATTCTCCAGATCCGGCACCAATGGTGTACAATGGTACCGTATATATGTACACCGGTGATGATATACCGGGTACTGACTTTTACTACATGACCAAATGGCGGGTAGCGTCATCCACAGACATGGTAAACTGGACCGATCATGGCGTACAAATCTCATTGGAGTCGTTCAAATGGGCACGCGATCGTGCCTGGGCTGCTCAGTGTATCGAACGCAACGGTAAGTTTTATTGGTACATCTGTGCGCAGACTATCCAAAACGACATGGCGATCGGTGTAGCTGTTTCTGATAGTCCGACGGGTCCTTTCAAAGATGCGATTGGTAAACCATTAATTCAAAATAACAGTTGGTCAAACATTGACCCTACTGTATCGATTGACGACGATGGTCAGGCGTATCTTTATTGGGGAAATGGCGGTTTGTTTTACGTCAAACTCAACAAGGATATGATTTCCTATTCAGGCGAAATTGAAAAGGTTCCACTTACTGTTGAGACATTTGGAGGTGCCCGAGGTGCCCGAGGCGACCGGAATTCGAATGTCCAGAATAAAGATATGTACGTTGAAGGACCTTGGTTTTACAAACGCAATAGTAAGTACTATCTGGTGTATGCCGGAATGGGAAAAGGTGGTGAAACTCAATCTTACTCAATGAGTGATGGTCCAACTGGTCCATGGAAATATCAGGGCAAGATTATGGAAGATATAAAAGCAAATAGTTTTACCAATCATGGTGGAATCATTGATTACAAGGGCAATTCATACATCTTCTATCATACCGGATTGCTTCCTGGAGGAGGAAGTTACGGAAGATCTGCCTGTGTGGAACAATTTTCATACAATCCGGACGGAACGATCCCTGCAGTTTCTATCTCAAAAGAGGGTCCTAAACCGGTAGGAGAGATCAATCCGTTCAAGCGTGTTGAAGCAGAAACAATGGCATGGTCTCAGAAATGCTCCATCTCTCAAAATGATAAAAATGGAGTCTATGTTTCAAGCATTCGCCAGAAAGGTTACATCAAAGTACGGGAGGTAAACTTTGGAAATCAATCGCCTGCTTCATTTACAGCTTCATTGGCCGCAGGTGTTGATGGTGGTATTTTGGAAGTTCGTTTGGATAGTGTTGCCGGACCAATGATATCTTCCATTAACCTGCCTCGTACCGGTGGATGGGAACAATTCAACGTATTTACATCTGCATTGAAACAGGATGTAACTGGAAAACATGATGTTTACTTCTGTTTTAACGCACAAAACGTTACTGTCGGACGTGAATTGTTTAACTTTGACTGGTGGAAATTTCAATTGCAGAAATAACTAATAATCAGATGTTCAGTAAGAAAAGAATGCATTTAGCGTTATCCCTGCTCTTTATAGGAGCTTTATCGGGCACTTCAATAGCAAATGGCGCTTCACCAACAGGTGAAGTGCTTGCTCATTGGCGTTTTGAAAAGATACAACACCTTAGAGGAGATTCTACTTCTCTTTCTTTGGTGGGGCAACCTCTCACTGCATCCGAGCGTGGTCCAAACGAGCCACAGCCTTTTGTGTTTGACGAGTCCGGCAAAGGTAATTTTATACAGACGCGTGGTAGCAGGTTGTCTCCTAACGTCTTTTCAGACAAGGTATCGTCAAATACAGTCAATGGGAAACCCAACACTCGCTCGCTTGTATTGAAAAGCGCAGAATATGTGGTTACCCTTGACCGTCCGCTGGCTTATTACGATATGCAAAAAAGCTGGACGATAGAGGCAAGCCTCATGTGCAATCTGCTCGGTACCGAACAGGTTTATCTTTGCAAAGAAGGGATTAAGGGTCAGATGGCTGGCGATGTGTCTGTAGGTTTTGATAATATGTACAGAAAGTACTTTGTAGAAGTGATGTGTGCCGATGGAGTGCCACGTCGTATTGTCGCTGGTGATGATGTGGAAGCCGGTAAGTGGTACGATGTCCGTGCTCAGGCTAATTACGATCTCAAGAGTGATCAAACCAAACTGCAAATCGAGGTAAAACCTTCGGATCAGAAAAACTTTGAGAAGTTGGCCTTTACTACCCTTAAGGGTAAAGCGATGAATCGTGGCGCTGGTCAATGGGTTATCGGTCGTGGATATCCCGGCGGTTTTCCTAACAGTCTTGCTGTACTTGATGGAGGAATAGACGAGGTGTGCATCTCGGGTGAACCAATGCAACGTGTAGCTGGTCAAAATCCGCTCTTCACGGACGCCTTTACCGCTGATCCTTCTACTCTGGTCGTGGGCGATGAACTCTTTGTCTATGTGGGACATGATATTGCCTCTCCCGGAGGGTGGTTCAATATGCCTGAATGGCTTTGCTATTCGACAAAAGATATGAAGAACTGGACCGCTCATGGTTCTGTATTGGCTGCCAAAGACTTTCTAGGTGCTAATGCAGGTGCTTCGTGGGCAGGGCAGGTGATAGAGAAAAATGGAAAATATTACTTCTATGTTACGTTGGATAGAAGAGAAGGACACTTCATCACGGTAGCAGTGGCTGATAGTCCTACAGGACCGTTTAAGGAGGCACTTCCCGGAAAACCTCTTATCACTGATGCGATGACAACGGATTCTCACAGGGCAAACTCAGATATTGATCCGACCATATTAATTGATGATGACGGTACCCCATGGATGGCTTGGGGTAACGGTGACTGCTATATGGTGAAGCTAAAACAGAATATGGTAGAAATTGATGGACCGATCACTAAAGTACCATACAGGAATTTTTCGGAAGGTCCGTGGCTTTTTAAACGCGGCGATCTCTATTACAATGTGTATGCTGCTGACGCTCCTGGTGTGCAACCCGAACAAATATGCTATTCAACAGCGAAAAAGATCACCGGACCTTGGACGTATGGTGGTTTCGTTACCGGACCAGCAAAGCACGGATTCACCATCCATCCGGCAGTTGTTGAGTTTAAAGGGAAATGGTATTTTTTCTATCATGATGGATCGTATCCATTAGATGGTACTCCTGGTGGTGACTGTCGGCGTCAGGTATGTGTTGAATACCTTAACTTCAATCCGGACGGAAGCATCAAACCTATTACATTAACACCTGAAGGGGTGAGTGTGCCATCCAAACGATAAGTCAAGAATCAGTCAATGTTTAATAATAGATATCCAAAGATGAAATCTACAAAACTAAAATCTTTTTTACTTGTATGTTGCTTGATAGGTGCTTCTGCTGTTATCGCGCAAACAAAGAAAGACTATCACTCGTGGGCAAAGACTCCACCAATGGGCTGGAATAGTTGGGACTGCTTCGGTACTCAGGTTACCGAATCACAAACCAAAGCTCAAGCTGATTTTATGGCAGCCAATCTCAAGAAGCACGGATGGGAATACATCGTAGTTGATATCCAATGGTATGAACAGAATTCCAAGGGATATGAATATGCAAAAGACGCTGTATTGACTATGGATGATTTTAGCCGGCTCGTTCCGGCTCCCAAGAAGTTTCCTTCGGCCGTAAATGGCAATGGTTTCAAAACGTTGGCAGATTATGTGCACTCCAAAGGTCTAAAGTTTGGAATTCACATGATGCGCGGTATTCCTCGTCAGGCAGTGAAACAGAACACACCGATAAAAGGAACAAGTGCCCGTGCTGCCGACATTGCAGATGTGAATAGTACTTGCGGTTGGAATCCTGATATGTACGGAGTGGATATGACCAAACCAGGTGCACAAGAGTATTACAACTCAATCATGGAGCTTGTCGCTTCATGGGGTGTAGACTTTATCAAAGTCGATGATCTCAGCCGTCCTTATCATCAACCTGAAGTTGAAGCAATTCGTAAAGCAATAGACAAAACAGGCAGGAAGATAGTATTCAGTACTTCTCCCGGAGAAACGCCACTTTCAGCAGGTCCCAGTGTCAATCAAAATGCAAATATGTGGCGTGTTAGTGATGACTTCTGGGATAATTGGAAAGCGATGTACGATCAATTCAAACGTCTTCATGATTGGACGCCCTATCGTATTGCCGGAGCGTATCCAGATGCCGATATGCTGCCATTAGGTATGCTGCAATTGGGTCGAAAAACAAATTTCACAACCGAAGAGCAATTTACGCTTATGTCACTTTGGAGCATTGCGCGTTCCCCCCTCATGCATGGAGGAGATATGACTCAAACCGATTCATTGACACTTGCTTTGCTCACGAATGACGAGGTGCTCGCCGTTAATCAGCACAGTGAAAATAATCGCCAACTGTTCCGCACAGAAGACGGATTAATTGCCTGGGTTGCCGATGTGCCAGGAAGCAAAGATAAGTATCTGGCACTGTTCAACACGCGCGATGAAGAAGCAATGGATAATCAAAAAGCAATTTTCAGAAGTGAACTGATTACCAGAGAAACTCCCGGACACGGTGTGGAAATAGATGTGGATATAACCAATGCCCAAAAGCTGTTTTTGATTGCAGATATTGGTAATGATGATTTTACGGCAGATCATTTCGACTGGAGTGAACCTCGTCTTGTTGGAGACAAAGGAGAATTGAAACTGACTGATCTAAAGTGGAAGAAAGCAACTTCCGGATGGCGCAGACCAACTACCACATCAGCAATCGGTGGTGCCCCCATGGCAATTGATGGCAAAAAGATTGCGTATGGGATAGGAACACATGCTCCGTCCATTATTGAATACGACCTTCCGCAAGGATATACACGCTTCAAAACCTTTGCCGGTCTTGATGATGGAGGTATCATTCAGGGAAGAGGTGCTACGGTAAAAGTGATGGTTTTCAATACATCCCCTTACGTCTTGAGTGGTCCAGTAAAAATACCTGTTTCGCTTAAAGAACTAGGGTTTACTAATTCGGTGACGATCCGCGATCTTTGGTTGCACAAAGATCTTGGTAAGTTTAATGAGGAATTTGCACCTGTAGTACCGTTTCATGGGTCACGTCTTTATCGTATAAGCCCATCAAAATAAGTTTGTAATATGCTTTATCCACTTTTTAAGTTTTCCTCTTAAAAAGCATCAGATAGAAAAACAAGTAAAACATAGCAAATTTCCAATAAGGAGTTTGTTTATGAAATAAAAGACCAATTGAAATCCTTTTTCGATTGGTCTTTTATTTATTGTTATATGTTAAAGATATATCGTAATAGATTAACTTTTTGATAAAGGAGAAGGTCGTATGAGAGAAAATAGTAAGTTTGTGGTCTTATATGAAGTGCAGAGGGTGCCAAAAAGTGACATTTTAAGCACTAATGGTCATATGAAGGAATTCAAAGCAACTCTTAATTTAAAGAAACTACTCCATGAAAACTCACAGAACACAACTCACGCTCTGTTTACTACTACTGTTTGCCGGAATAGCCGGCGCTCAGAAAACCGAAGTCCAATACCTTTCAGGAACCGACAAAGACCATACAGTACTTTGGGATTTTTTCTGCACCGGCGGCATGAATTCCAATAAGTGGACTACTATTCATGTCCCTTCTCAATGGGAGCAACAAGGTTTCGGCGCCTATAACTATGGTCATGATAAGCCAAAAAACGATGAAAAGGGTCTCTATAAATACAAGTTTACTGTTCCCAAAGAGTGGAAGAGCAAAAAAGTACTCATAGTCTTTGAAGGATCTATGACCGACACAGAAGTGAAGATCAATGGAAAGTTGGCCGGACCTATTCATCAGGGAGCTTTTTATCAATTTAAGTATGATATATCCGGTCTGCTTGATTTTAAGAAAGAGAACTTGCTGGAGGTAACTGTAAGCAAGGAATCAGCCAATGAGAGCATAAACAGAGCTGAACGTATTGCTGATTATTGGGTATTTGGTGGTATCTTCCGACCGGTATATCTCGAAGCAAAGCCGGAGATATCTATTGAGAGTGTAGCCATTGATGCGAAGGCTAACGGTTCGTTTTATATGGATGTGTTTGTTCAAAATACCTCGAAAAAGAATTCTGTGGAGGCGCAGATTCTTACATTGGATGGAAAGAAGGTAGGAGAGTTGCTGCGATCAGACGCACCAACAGATACTGAAAGGTACATACTCAAAGGCACGATTACAAATCCGAAGCTCTGGAATCCGGAAGATCCTAACCTATATCAGGTTGTGGTGCAACTGAAGAAGGGAAAGACGGTTACGCATCAATATACGCAGAAGTTTGGTTTCCGTACTGTGGAACTCAGACCTGCGGATGGCTTTTATGTGAATGGAACAAAGATCATGTTTCGTGGTGTGTGCCGACATACTTTCTGGCCTGAAACCGGTCGTACCAGCAGTAAAGCATTGGCCATTGAAGATGTCAATCTAATCAAGGACATGAATATGAATGCAGTGCGCATGAGTCATTATCCACCCGATCAGTATTTTCTGGATGTGTGTGATTCACTGGGATTGTTTGTGCTCGACGAACTGGCAGGCTGGCAGAAATTCTACGACACGCCGACTGCTAAACGATTGATAAAAGAAATGGTAAAACGTGATGTCAATCATCCTTCTATCGTCCTTTGGGACAATGGCAATGAAGGGGGCTTTAATAAAGAGGCACGGGGTGATTATGCCTTGTACGATCCTCAGCAGCGTACCGTCATCGAACCGTGGTCTAAAGTCAATGATACAGATACAAAGCATTATCCAAAATATAACTATGTATATAACGCTCTGAACAGTGGTAATATGGTCTATTTCCCTACAGAGTTTCTTCACGGTCTCTACGATGGAGGTCATGGTGCCGGATTGGATGATTACTGGAATCTGATGCTCTCCAAACCGCTTGCAGCAGGAGGTTTTCTATGGGTTTTTGCCGATGAGGGTGTTGTACGCAAAGATAAAAATGATTCGATCGATACACGGGGCAATCTGGCTCCCGATGGCATCTTAGGACCGCATCATGAGAAGGAGGGAAGCTTTTATACGATCAAAGAAATATGGTCGCCGGTTCAATTCAAGCAGACAACTTTACCTGCCGACTTTAATGGGAACTTAAACATAAGCAATCGCTTTTTATATAGCAATCTGAACCAATGTACGTTCTCATACGAACTGGTAAAATTCAAACAGCCATTGACTAAACTGCAAATGCAGAAGCAAACCGGAAAGATTGAGGCACCATCGATTGCAGCCGGTAAAAGCGGGTTGCTGAAACTCCAATTACCTTCGGATTGGAAAGGATATGATGCGCTTTACATTACCGCAACTGATACATACGGTCGACCTATAAATACCTGGTCATGGAATATCACTACTCCTGCGACTATGGCAGCACAACTTGTGGCTGAAAGCAATGATAAAGTGGTGGTGAGCGATCGCGATGGATTATTAACGGTACAATCGGCAAAGACAACGGTTACTTTCAACAAAAAGGATGGATTAATTGCTGAGGTTACCAATAACGCAAAGACAATATCATTCAATAACGGACCTCAATTTGCAGGATTTAAGAGCTCCTTCAAAGAACTAAAACACTACGCCGTATCTAATGGATATGTGGTTGAATTAGTGTATGATAGTATTTGTCATGCGAAGTGGACGATGCTTCCGGGTGGATGGTTGCAGTTGGATTATGAGTATAGTCCAACAGGCTCTTTCGATTATACCGGAATCACCTTCTCCTATCCCGAAAGTGAAGTGAAAGGGGCGACTCTTATGGCGAATGGTCCATATCATGTATGGAAGAATCGATTGAGAGGAACTCAGTTTGGTGTGTACGAAAAAGAGTACAATAACACGATTACCGGACAGACATGGGTTTATCCTGAATTTAAAGGATATTACTCCAATTTCTATGCGGTGAAGATACAAACAAAAGAGTTGCCGATAACCATCGTCTCTGCGACAAAAGAGTTGTTCCTCCATCTCTTTACACCAGAAAAGCCTGTACAGTCTGCAGGAGGCGTTTATCCGCCTTTTCCAAAAGGTGCAATTTCTATTCTCAATACAATCAGTCCCATTGGTACCAAGTTCTCGCAAGCAAATGAAGAAGGTCCACAAGGAGGAAAGAACCTGTGTAATGGGACTCCTTTTGCCGGAAAGATTTATTTTAAATTCGGAGTATAAGCCTTTCCTGCTCATTTATATACTAATATGGCACATAATTAAACTGGTGTAGTCATACAATCACATACTTTTGCATTTATCTGTAGAAGTATGTGATTCATTTAGAGTCTTGGTACTTTTGAACATTGGAACAATGATAGTGAGATGAAGTACTCCCGAAACCTTGATCCGAAGAAGGGCCGTGGTGTCGAGTTCATCTTTATTCCCTTAGGAAACAAATAAAACAGCAAACAATAAAATATCTGAACCATGAACACAACATCATTCGTTTCCACTTTTAAGTCTCAATTGCAAATTGGACTTTTAATTCAGGTTCTCGCTTTTGGAATCAGCCAACAAGTAGTGTCGCAAGTACCTGCTTCAACAGTCGCCAAGCCTTTTGCACCGGCAGTTTTGCCCGGTAATGGTTTGTCACACTTTGATTTCTTTTATGCCGGTGAAGCAAAACAAGAAAATATGTATATCGTCCGTGGTGGTAAAATCGTATGGTCGTATACGCACGATGGCAAAGGGGAGATCAGTGACGCAATGATGCTTTCAAATGGAAATATTCTTTTTGCGCATCAGTATGGTATCACTGAAATTAGTCAAGACAAGAAGGTGGTATGGAACTATGACACACCCGAAGGCGCAGAGATTCATACAGCTCAGGCAATAGGTAAAGAGCTTGTATTATTTGTGCAAAACAGCAATCCTTCCAAGATTGTTGTAATAAATAAAGTGACAGGCAAGATAATCAAAGAATTGGCGATACCTTCAGGTAACCCCACTAGTACGCATGGTCAGTTGCGTCATGCCCGACTTACCGCTAAAGGTACGCTTCTGGTAGCACACATGGATATGGGTAAAGTGTCAGAATACGATTCTAAAGGAAAACAGCTCCTTACGATCGATGCTCCGGGAGTATGGGGCGTTGAATCGCTAAAAAACGGGAATATGTTGATTACCACCAGAAAGAAAGTCATGGAAGTAAATCGTAAGTCTGAGGTTGTGTGGGAATATTTGTTTGAGACTACTGCCGATTTTCTGATTAACTCGCCTCAGGTGTCTATTCGTCTTGCGAATGGCAATACACTTATCGGCAACTGGTTTAATCAGTGGGGTGATACTCTGGATAAAAACAATCAACCGCTCCAAGCTATTGAAGTAACTCCAGAAAAAAAGGTTGTTTGGGCGTTACGTGCTTGGGATGAACCGGCAAATCTAGGTCCTTCAACCATTATTGTGCCATTAAATGAGCCACGTACTACTGAAGATGTCTTCTTTGGAGAGATTCATTGATGATTGAAAGGAGTATCTCGCTTTAGTATAATCCGTGGTGTGCTTGAACGTATAGTTGTAATAATTATTAATTAGTAGGTGTATGAAGAGAAATAGTGTTTATGTTGTTTTGCTCCTGTTTGGAATCAGTCATTTACAAGCACAAAAAAGCTTCACCGACTATGTGAACCCATTCTTAGGAACAGCTACCCTATGGGACAGTACAGATATTGGATATAAACCCACTCACCGTACCTGGGGAGCGGAGGCTTTCCCAGGATCCTCTGTTCCGAATGCGATGGTACAGTTAACCCCGGTCACTAAGTTTAGGAGTGGCTCTGGTTATCAATATGAAGATACCGTTATTTTTGGCTTTGCCCATACCAGTAAAGGTCATTGGAATTTGTGTCATATCCCATTGCTGCCGGTTACCGGCACTGTATCTGCTGATGATTACTGTTCCACGTATAGTCATACCAATGAGTCGGCTCACCCGGGTTATTATCAGGTTTATCTGGAGAGATATGGGATTAATGCCGAACTAACATCCACATTACGTTGTGCGTATCATAAATATACATTCAAAGCAGGGGAGAGTAAAAAACTCCTTGCCAATCTTTCTAAGTCAAATGAAGGAGTCCGGGATTGGCATCTCGAAAAGGAAGGGGAGAGTGTATTTACCGGTTATCAGCAAACAGGTGAGAAGATGTATTTCTATGCTGTAGCTAATCATAAGATTAAAGGAATCGACTTGTTGGAAAAAGAGGGTAAATCAGTAGCTTCTGTTGTCAATTTTACTGATGAATCCAAACCGCTGGAAATACAGATTGGCTTTTCCTTTGTCAGCATTAAGAATGCAAAAGAGAATCTGGAGAAAGAGATGCTGGGAAAAAGCTTTGCACAAGTAAGACAGGAAGCAACAAAAACATGGGAAACTTTATTGTCTAAGATTAAAGTGTCCGGTGGCACTGAAAGGCAGAAGGGATTGTTTTATTCCACTTTATACCGCTCTTTCCTTTGGCCAGCTTTACGAAGCGACAGTAACGGAGACTTTACAGACCAGAGTGGTAAAGTTGTAAACAAAGGGTTCAATTATTATACCGAGCCTTCTTTGTGGGATGATTATCGGAATAAGCTTGTTTTGTTGGGAATGCTTTCTCCAGAGGTTACTAACGATGTGATTCAGTCCTTGATAGACAAAGGTGAAAAAACAGGAGTCATGCCTACCTTCTTTCACGGTGATCATGCGTCTCCTTTTATTACAGGGTCTTATTTAAGAGGCCTACGGAAATATGATGTTAAAAGCGCGTATAACCTGATGTTGCGCAATGCTACACTCGAAAATAAAAGCAGGCCCCACGTATTGGAATATATTGAGAAAGGCTACGTGCCGGAACAAGATTTGGAAAGTCCAAGACTTCAAACTGTAGCCAATGCAGCCGTAACAAAGACGCTTGAATATGCGTATGATGATTATGCGGTGGCTCTGCTTGCAAAAGAACTGGGTGATACGGATAATTACAACATGTTGATGAAGAGAACAAGCAACTATAAGAACGTATTTGATCCATCCACCGGCTTTATGAGAGGTAAATTGGCGAATGGTGAGTGGATAAAGAAGTTTGATCCGACCTATGTTTACTATGAATATATGTACCGTGAAGCCAATGCCTGGCAGTCTTCTTTCTTTGCACCTCACGATCCGAAAGGTTTAGTTGCTCTACATACGAGTAAAGCTGCGTTTGAGAAGAAGATGGATGAACTTTTTACCACTCCCTTCAAGGGACAGGAAGCCGATAATATGTCCGCGTTTATCGGACAATATTGTCAGGGAAATCAACCCGACCATAATGCTCCATACATGTATTACTTTGTGGATAAACAGGAGAAATGTCAGTTCTATCTGGATAGCATCATGAACCATTACTATGATATGGGTAAAGATAAGTTGGCTTATCCCGGAATGGATGATGCCGGAGAAATGTCATCTTGGTTTGTCTTTAATGCCATCGGACTCTATACATTCTCACCGGCTGATCCGGAATATATTATTTCGGTACCACTTTTTGATAAAGTAGAATTTAGTTTGGGAAAAAACAGTACATTTACGATCCTAAAGAAGAATGCAGGAAAGAAGATTACTACTATTTCATATGACGGCAAAAAAGTGGATGGCTACTTTATCACGCACGATGAACTGAAAAAAGGGAAGACATTGGTAATTACAACTAAATAGAGAAACAAAAATAATAATCCTCATAAGTAAATCAAATGAATCGAATAGCTTTTCCCACCAGATTATTCTGTCTCCTTTTGATCACCGTTTATGCTTTGGCACCTGCAAAAGCATCCGGATTGTATCCTCAGCAGATATCCGGCAGTAAGACTGAAAAGCAGGCAATCAGTAAAACCTTCTTCGGTGAAACAGATGGACAAAAGGTCTTCCAGTATACGCTTACTAACAGCAAGGGTATGCAGGTGAAGGTAATCAACTATGGTGGTACCATTACTGATATCATCACACCGGATAAAAAGGGGGAAATGGGAAGCGTCGTGCTTGGTTTCGATTCACTACCATCATACACCGGTCGTGCAAATGCCCTTATGGGAGCTTCCGTCGGACGTGTGGCTAATCGTATTACAAACAAACGATTCACACTTGATGGCAAAGAATACATCCTGACGTCCAATATTCATGGGGGTGTGAAAGGATTTGACAAAAGGATTTGGGAGATCGAAGAATTACCGGGGGATAAAGAAGTAGCATTAAGGATGACGTATAACAGCAAGGATGGAGAAGAGGGTTTTCCCGGAAATTTAAGTGTGGCTATTATATATACGCTCACAGATGCGAATGAACTTAAGATAAACTACACTGCAAAAACGGATAAAGCGACGCCTGTTATTCTTACGAATCATTCGTACTTTAATCTTTCCGGAGGCAAGGAGAATAAAGCCTTGAATACTGAATTAACCATTAAAGCCGATCAATATCTGGAGGCAGGTGAAGGCAATTTTCCTACCGGTGTTCTCAAAGAAGTAAAAGGTACTCCATTTGACTTTACTTCTCCTCAAATGATTGGCAAACGGATAGTGGATGTGAAGGAGAATAATGGTTATGACCTTACCTTTGTGTTACGCAATCAGACAGGTAAGTTGGCACTAGCCGCCACTGCCTATGAGTCTTTAAGTGGCAGGGTGATGGAGGTTTACACGACTGAGCCGGGTGTGGTGTTTTATACGGGTAATTACCTGAGTGAAAGAACAATGGGAAGGGGAGGCAAACCGTTTACAAAGAATGGAGCTTTTTGTCTGGAAACGCAGCATTATCCGGATTCGCCCAACCATCCGGACTTTCCCAATTGTATCCTAAGACCGGGAGAGACGTATAAATCTCAAACTGTTTACAAGTTTCTAGTCCGTGAATAACACCCTAAATAGTGGGTCAACGCATTTCCGGGTCCCGAAAAGAGAGATATCATACCAATTCTATTAGTAACAATTGATAAAAATACCGATGAAAGCAATGACACCTTTATTTTCAAACAGCCACTCTGTTTGTTTGTTCCTCATTCTATTTCTGCTAGCATCTCCGGATTGTTTTTCAGAAACTTCGTCTGTTGCAGAGCTGCCTGTTCAAGTGGAGCAGCCTCTTCAAGTAGAGCAACCTGTTCAAGTGGGGCAGTCTGAAACTACGGTTGGAACTCTTGAGCGTGAACTGACTATCACCAAAAGATACCTCCTTTTCCCTCTTAAATACACAGAAGAGAAAGGTGGAAAGCATGTGTCGGTACTTGTAGATGGTTCCGCAGTTCGTGAGTTTGATATGGAGATGGTTGAGAATCCTGATTGGTATGCTCATTTGGATATGTCTCAATGGCTTCATAAGAAAGTGATCGTACGCGTACAAAAGATCTTTGACAACTCAAAAGTTCTTGAGCGGATTATTCAATCTGACTCCATCTGGAAGGAAGATCAGGTGTATCGCGAACCGTCGCGTGCGCAACTTCATTTTTCTCCTCGCCGGGGTTGGAACAATGATCCAAATGGAATGGTCTATGCCGATGGAGAATACCATCTGTATTTTCAACATAATCCATATGGTTGGGAATGGGGAAATATGTCGTGGGGACACGCTGTCAGCAAAGACCTGGTTCATTGGGAAGAACTGCCTATAGCGTTACATGCCTACAAATACGGAGACATGGCTTACAGTGGAGGGGCAGTAGTGGATAAAAAGAATATCAGTGGCCTGAGAACGGGTAAAAACTCGTTGATCGTTGCCACCTATACAAGCACAGGGCGTGGTCAATGCATGGTTTATTCGAATGATAGAGGACGGACTTTTAAAGAGTATTCCGGTAATCCTGTCATCACACGCGCTAACCGGGATCCTCGTCCGTTATGGTACGAACCTACTAAACAGTGGGTAAATGTAGTGTATGATGAGATAGGAGATGAACGATACTTTAACTTCTTTACTTCTCCCGATCTGAAGAGCTGGACCTACCAAAGTAGAATTCCGGGTTTCTATGAGTGTCCTGATTTCTTTGAGTTGTCCTGCGAAGGAAAGAAATTATGGGTGTTGACAGGTGCAAGCAGTGATTACATGCTGGGACAGTTTGATGGAAAGACGTTCACTCCTCAAACACCGATGCTGAAAGGGCATCTGGGCAGAGGATTTTATGCAGCTCAGACTTTCTCCAATGAACCGAAGGGACGGATAGTTCAGATTGGATGGCTCCAAACGAGAACCGTAAACATGCCCTTCAATCAGGGAATGTCATTGCCTCTCGAACTCAAGCTTCTTAAAACTGCCGAAGGGCCACGGATGACATGGACACCTGTGTCTGAACTAAAGAAACTACGTAAGGAGAGCTACCGCATTGGTAAATTAGCACTTCATCCTGATGATGCCAATCCTCTTGCTAAGGTGAGTGGCGAACTGTTGGAACTCAGGGCTTCTTTCGTACCGGAGACTACTTCAAACACTACTTTCGACGTACGCGGAGTAATTATCTCTTATAGCGCAGCAACACAGCAACTGACAGTCAACGGGGTGAGTGTTCATGCTCCTTTAGTAAATGGCCGTCAACAGATTATTGTTTATGCTGATCGAACAGCTCTCGAAGTTTTTGCAAGTGATGGACTGGTTTATGTCCCAATGCCTGTATTCCCGGATGTACAAAATCGTTCGTTAAAAGTAAGTGTCACTGGCGGCATTGTGAAGTTTAAAGCTCTTGATGCCTACGAACTTCAATCCATATGGAATCTCCCATCACTTAAATAACAGAACGATGTCAAACAAATGCTCTGCCTTCATTCTTGCGATGAAGATTTTGAGTGAATAACTAATAGAATTGAATGAATACACAAAGAATAATCGGATGCAGCTTAGCATCACTATCACTGCTTATTAGCAGTAATTCTTTTGCACAAACTTTACCTGAAAAGACCGCGTTTCAAACATCAAGTCCTTGGATACCGGAGATTGATGTCCGTTCAGATATAGCTATCGTCTATGGCGCAAATGATCGCTCAAATATGACTTTCCAGCAACGTGTCAATTCATGGCGTGAACGTGGTTATCAGACTCATTTCATGACGGGAATAGCGTGGGGAGAATATCAGGATTATTTTACCGGAAAGTGGGATGGGAAGTGGCATCTGGACGAGGGACAGGTGACTCAGAAAGGTGATACCATCTGGCACGGTCGTATGGTTCCATACATTGTTCCTACAAAGAATTTTATCAAATACATGAAAGAAATGCACATCAAGAAAGTCATTGATGCAGGCATTTATGATATCTTTTTGGAAGAACCGGAGTTTTGGGCACGTGGAGGCTACAGCGAGTCTTTCAAGAATGAATGGAAAGCGTATTATGGCTTTGAATGGCGCGCCCAGCATGAATCTCCGGAGAATACCTATTTGGCTAACAAGTTGAAGTATCACCTGTATTATAATGCTTTGAAGGAAGTGTCCAACTATGCCAAGTCGTATGGTAAAAGCTTGGGAAAAGAAGTGAAAGTCTTTATTCCAACACATTCGCTGGTAAACTACTCTTCCTGGAGTATTGTTAGTCCGGAGGCGAGCCTGGCTTCCTTACCGGGTATTGACGGGTATATCGCACAGGTATGGACCGGCACTTCCCGCGAACCGACCTTCTACAATGGCGAACGGAAAGAACGGGTATTTGAGAATGCTTTTCTGGAATATGGGTCGATGGTCTCCATGACTGCTCCGACGCACCGGAAGATCTTTTTCCTGACCGACCCCATTGAAGATAATCCCAACAAAGACTGGAAGGATTACGAACGGAACTACGAGGCGACTTTTACCGCCAAACTTCTCTATCCGGGAGTGGCTGATTATGAGGTGATGCCTTGGCCTGAACGTATCTTTACTGGTACCTATCCGGTAGCCGGTAGCAAAGAACGAATAAGGATTCCCCGCTATTATTCAACGAAGATGATGGTGATGGTCAATGCTCTGAATCAGATGCCGGTCTCGGACAATCAGGTCAGTGGTTCGCAGGGTATTGGGGTATTAATGTCCAATTCTCTAATGTTTCAACGCTTCCCAACGCATAACAGCTACGATGATCCGCAATTCTCAAACTTCTACGGACAGACCTTCCCTTTATTGAAAAAGGGTGTTCCCGTCGAACTGGTGCATATTGAGAATCTGGGTTATAAGGAGTCTCTGAAGCGTATCAAGGTGCTAATCATGAGTTATTCCAATATGAAGCCATCTACGGAAGAGAGTCATCAACAGCTTGCTGATTGGGTCAAAAAAGGAGGAGTAATCATCTACTGTGCCAGAGACAATGATCCGTATCAGACTGTTCAGGAATGGTGGAATACCAAGGGTAACCAGTATAAGACCCCGTCTGAACATCTTTTCAAACTGATGAATATGAAGGCTGAGGCTGCTGAAGGGAAATATAGTTTTGGGAAAGGTACTGTGTATGTGCTTCGACAAAATCCGAAGGAATATGTGCTCGAAAAGAACAGCGACAAGCAGTTTGTCAGTCAGGTCAAAGAAGCCTACGAGAATGCTGCAAAAGCGGGTCAGTTGAACCTCAAGAATAGTTTTTATCTGGAGAGAGGTCCTTTCGATATTGTGTCTGTCATGGATGAAAATGCAGATACGAAGCCTTATATTGTGAAAGGTCCTGTGATTGATCTGTTTGATCCCGAACTGCCTGTGCTGGCAGAAAAGGTGGTCACCCCGGGTATGAAGGCTTTCTTGTATGATCTTGCCCGTGTCCCAAACAAAAAGCAACCTCAGGTGTTGGCTACTGCTGCCCGTGTGTATGAAGAGAAGGTGCTCGATGGTCACTATTCGTTTGTGGCCAAGAGTCCGGTGAAGACCACCAATGTGATGCGCATTTTACTGAAAGCAGAACCGAAACAGATCATCGTCAAAGATGCTCAAGGCACTGTAATGTCGGATGCAAAGAGTGCGTGGGACGAAGGTTCAAAGACATGCAAACTGAGCTTTGAGAATAGTCCGGAAGGCATTCATGTAACGATCGTGTTGTAAAGAATCGGTAACTAAAGTTATTCCTGCACTTTTTTATTGAGTTGTACTGCTAGTACTGTGATTGCTCCTTTGACCGGACTGATACCGCTCAGGGTGATTTGATTCTTTTTCTGCGTAGCCTGAATCTTCTTTCCGGTACTGATATCGTAGGCTTTCACCAGTTTCTGACCTTTATTGACTGTCGGGAGCGAAAAGGTGTTGTCTGTGTAGTCGCCAAGCAACCAGATATAGATCGTGTTCCCTTTGTTGCAAAAGCCATACTTTCCCTCTTCTGGTTCCCACGGACCACCGCGTGTGCCATAGATGCCTTCACTGAGTTTGTCTACCCATACGCCGAACTCGAGGAGCCGGTTTTCAACTGGTTTGGGGATGTTTCCATGACGGTCGGGGCCAACATTGATCAGCAGACACATGTTGCGAACGATACAGTCTGCAAAGATTCGCTGGATGGTGCCTAGAGGCGTGATGCGCGATGGGTCTTCCATCACGGTGTTGTATCCCCATCCGGAGGAGAGTGACATGCACTTTTCGACAACGGACTCTTTGCGGATGCCACCTTTGATCATGGCTCCTCCTTCTTCACAGGTATAGTCACCGCACCAGCCGGTACGAGGGTTGACCAGTACGTTGGGTTGGAATTTACGTATCATACCCATCAATCCGAGGGGCTTGCCGGTCTCTGTGTCCAATTCCTGAAAATAAGGGTTCACCGGCCATTCATTCTTCGGATCGAGGTATTTGCCGGATTCCCAGAAATAGGCGGCGTCAGCATCAGATCCTTTTTGTCCCAGCCAGCCTCCGTCCCAGAATATCTGGTCGATAGGTCCGTAGTTGGTCACGAGCTCTCTTACCTGACAATAGAGTTCCTCTTTCATCAGTCGTGCATTTTCTTTGTGCAGAGGGTCTGTGGTATAGCCAAACTTATTCGTTGCACAACTAGTGCCTGTGACATCGTAATAGCCGGGAAAACGCCAGTTGATGAGCGTCTTGTAGAGGCCGACACGCAAACCTTGTTCGCGACAGGCCGCTACATATTCTTTGACGAAGTCGCGGTTGTGTGTCTGCTTGGAGGTGAAGG
>CAXXFJ010000004.1:0-202810 GCA_963677415.2 Bacteroidales bacterium
TTGATCGCCATTTGCCCCGGCGAGAGTTGCTGTGTAATCCCCATTGGGACTCATGACCCGTTGTCCTTTTTCATCCTCTTCATAAGCGATACCTTTGAAATACACCGTTTGTCCCGGTCGATAAATAGAGCGATCGGTCAGCACATTCATGCGCTTAATTAGTTCGAATTTAGTATTCCTCACATAATTCGAGCCCCAAAAAGAATAGAGATAATCCTCTTCCTTCCCATTCTCGGTGATTGAGAAAAAAAAGTTGTTGTTAGTATTGGAGGAGAAATGTGTCATACCCAATAGATCCGTTTTCAGAGTCTCCTGTTTATGTATCGTCTCAGCCTGATTCCAATTTCTGGATGATCTTGTACCTGTGTAGATATTTACCTGAACACCTTTCGCCGGTTTTCCGCTCTTGCGGTCAGTTACCACAATATCAGTAGACCCATTTTGGGTTCTGTAAATAGCCGCATAATCAGTGACATAAAAAGAAGAAGCAAAGGCATCCTCCGGCACAGCTTTTTCATTTTTCAGCACTACTTCATAGACGCCGCCAGGAAGTCCCGGAATCACGATGGAAGTATCTTTATTGATCAATAAATCCGCATTCGGAAAAGAGACCTTCAGCGTTTTTATTAGTTTCCCTTTATACAGATGCATCTTTTTGTCTCTGGAAACAACAGTATAATCAGCCGCGGACATGGGGATCCGGTAGATCTCCACGTTGCAGTATGTAATATTTTTGTAGATAAAGGAGAGTTTGATATCCTCATTGACAGCATAAACAGAAGGAGCGTTCAGAATGCAAGCGGGTCGTTCAAGTTCGATAATCTTGTTTCTCAGTTGAATAGCTTCTCTGCTGGAAGGATAGAGCAAGGCACCCTCTTTACAGATGTCATAAAGTTGCCTATATTCCTCAGGGGCTATATCTCCGAAAAAGAAGTTGTTACTGAGTTCAATATATGCATTCATTACGGATGGACAATCCTTATTGTTGTCTATCAACGATTTTAACAGAGCCTTGTAGATGGAATTTTGCGTATATGACTTTACTCTAATCAACCGATTGAGTTCCATTTTCACTAACGCCTCTTTTTCGCCCTGAGTCGCGTAGAACGTCAGATTCTCCTGATAGGAGCGGAGAGCCATCGCTCCAAAGTCAAATTCACTCTTGTTCGTAATTGTCAGATTGACAAACATTTCACGAGGGATCAGATAAGAACCATCGTTCATTACTGTTTGTTTGTAATTCTTAGAAAATGAGTTAACACATCGGGAAGAAAGAGTGATTAGTCTGTTGTTCAGGTAGCTATAGAGAGAACCAGAACTGTCATTTTCGATTTCTTCGAGCAAGGGCAGCCACGGAATAAGCGAAGCACTGGCAAGTATATCCTTTGCTTCCACTGAAGCCTTCAAATGTAGCATGATGCGTTGTGCAAAGTTGTTTGCCGACCATTCTTCTATATTGTCAGGAGCGACTCCCGCCATGTCAGTGCGTTTGCTGATTGTATAGGAGTCGTTATTGAAGTAAGTGAAGTAGGCATCTGCGAGTAGAGAGTGAACCAATGCTTTAGCCTCGGGAGATTCACATTTCGAAGCAAAGGCCTCTAGTTCATCAAATACCTCATCGTTTTTGTCGTTCTCTTTGGTCAAGATCACTTTCATCTGAAAGATCTTTGCCTTGATCTGTTGAACGGTGTTCTTTTCCTGCACTGCCTTGTTGAAGATGCTATCTACACAGCTCTTCAGACTCTCAGGAAGACCTTCTTTTTCATAACTCCCGGCCCTCTTCCATAAGGAGCCGTATGAATCGGTGACAAGTTGGGGTGCTGCTTTATAAGCAGAAATATACCAGAAGGAACTTCCAAGCACAGCCATCATTAGTAAAAACAGCGCTTTCTTTTTCATCAGTTCTACAATTAGAATGTAGTGCAAATGTAACTCTTTTCTTCCTATTCAATGGTATAATATGAAGCAAAAAGCATTATAAGAGAAAAGAGAAAAGGTTGGTACTACAATTTCAAATCATCCTCAGGTGGTGAAGATTCATCAAGATGCTTACCCCACAAGTAGTAATTGGTCTCTTTGGCAACTACCCCAGACAAGAAGATGACTGCAATAAGGTTTGGAATGGCCATCAATGCGTTCATGCAATCGGCAATATTCCACACCAGTGTCAGGTTCATCACGGCTCCAATATAGGTTGCGAAGATCCAGAACACCCTATATGTTTTAATCCATCGCTTTCCTCCCAGATACTCAATGGACTTTTCCCCATAATATCCCCAACCCAGAATCGTAGAAAAAGTAAAAGTAGCCAGTCCGACAGAGAGTACAAATGTGCCAATAACAGGAATCTTACCAAAAGCCATTTTGGTAAGAGCAGCACCATTTGTGTAATCCAGGTCAGGATAAGCAATGATTGTGCTCACCAAGACCAGCCCCGTCAGAGCACAGACGACCACCGTATCCCAAAAGGTTGCAGTAGAGGAAACCAATGCCTGACGTACCGGATTGCGTGTTTTTGCCGCCGCCGCTATGATAGGTGCAGAACCTAGTCCCGACTCGTTGGAAAACAGTCCGCGGGCGATACCAAAGCGCGCTGCAACCATTATTGTCGAACCGATAAATCCTCCTCCTGCTGCTTTCGGAGAGAAGGCTGAGTCAATGATCAAAGAAACAGCGTCAAGCAGGTAAGGAGCATTTATGCAAAGGATGATAATACACCCTACAATATAAAAAATGGCCATAAACGGTACCAAAGCTGAAGTGACCTTAGCAATACCTTTTACTCCAAAGAAGATGACCAATGCAACCAGTGCTGCCAATATGATACCACTCCATTGAGTCGGTACATTGATCGTTTCCTTGAGTAGCATCGAAAGGGAATTGGCCTGAACGGAATTACCGATACCAAATGCCGCGATAGCTGTGAAGATGCAAAACAGAACTGCCATCCACTTCATCTTCAACCCGCGTTCCAATGCATACATTGGTCCTCCGAGCATCTCACCATTGGAGGTTTTTACCCGATATTTGATTGCAAGTAATCCTTCAGAATATTTAGTTGCGATACCAAACACACCCGTCAGCCAGCACCAAAGTACAGCACCAGGTCCACCAAGAGCAATCGCAGTACCCACTCCGATAATATTCCCCGTTCCGATAGTTGCCGCCATGGCAGTAGCCAGTGCACCAAATTGACTCACATCACCTTTCGAACCTTTGTCATCGGTCATAGAGAGTTTGATACCTGTAAAAATCTTACGTTGGGGAAATTTTAGTCGGACTGTTAAGTATAAGTGAGTACCCAACAGTAAGATAATCATAGGCCATCCCCATAGAAAGCCACTAAAGTTGGAGAAAAAAGAATTAATAATTTCCATCATGGTATTGAATTTGTTCAGTTGATTAACTTCTCTTTCTAAGAAGTAGATTGTTGTTTATTATTTGATTTCTTTCAGCAATGATTCTACGGCGGCTTTGAGCTGATGATCTTCCCCTTTTAGTTGGGATGCCGGATCATTATATACTTCGATATCCGGTTGCAATAGCTGATTCTCCAGATAATTTCCCTTCATATCTTTAACTGCTACCTCTGGAATACCAAACACCAGGCTTGGATCAATCTGCCGTTCCCACCACACTGCAGTCATTGTGCCTGCTACCGGTGTGCCAATCAGTTTGCCGATGCCAAGTTCCTTGTACATAAAAGGAAAACCATGTGCATTCGAATAATTATCTTCACAAACCAATACGGCAGAAGGTTTGTACCAGCGGGTATACGGATCGCTACCGATATATTGTCCGCGGGGAGCAAACTGTTCAAACTCTTTTCCGCTCAATAATATGGCCAAGTCGTTATGCAGCCATCCGCCTCCGTTGTGACGGGTATCCACAATCACAGCTTCTTTGTTACGGTAAAGACCCAGGATTTCGGAATACACTTTTCGAAAGCTTTCACTGTCCATCCCTTTCACATGTACATATCCAATCTTACCATCCGAAAGCTTCTCTGTCATCGCTTTGCGTTGTTCCACCCACCTTTTGTAGAGCAGTTCAGTCTCACTGCTAATTGGTTTTACCTCCTCTTCAAATACTTCTTTGCTCTTTGGATCCAGTACAGTAAGTATGACTTTCTTTCCGCTCTTTCCTTCCAGAAGCGGAAAATAATCTTCCCCATTTTTTATCTCTTTTCCGTCTATCTTTTGAATGACTGAACCTGCTGTGATCTTTGATCCAGCCGTAGTCAGCGGACCTCTCTTGATAATCTCTTTAATCTTTAGTCCATTTTCCTTGTAAGACGTATCATAAAAAGCACCCAATGAAGCTGTAGCAAGTTGAGCCGATGGTCCGCTATAGCGTGCTCCCGTATGTGATGCATTCAATTCGCCGAGCATTTCAGAAAGCATATCAGCAAAGTCATAATTGTTGCTAATATGTGGCAAAAACTTCTCATAATCCTTTTTATAACCATCCCAGTCTACACCATGCAAATCAGTCACATAAAACTTATCCTTTACCTGTTGCCATGCATGTGAGAAAATATAACTACGTTCACCGGCACTCTTATAGTCAAACGGTGCGTTGAAAGAGATCTGAGTAGAAGATGCATTACTCATGTCGATTTTTTTGATTCCGCCGTTGACTAGAAAGAAGTTCTTTAACTCCCTATCCGCCACGATTGAACCGCCACCCACTCCTTTGTTTACAATCTTTGTGCTATTCTCTTGGAAGTTGCGTTCCCAAAGGTCGACACCACCCTCAAATGATGTAAGATAATAAAGCTTCTTTCCATCTTTTGTCAGAATACCATCTCGTAAGTTAGAAGAATTAATTGTCAGACGAATGACCCTGTCTTTCCGGTTCTCAAAGTCAAAGACCAGAGCTACGGATTCTTTCTTCTCTTCCTCCTTTTTTACGTCATCTTTTTTGTCCTTATCCTTTTCTTTTTCTTTGTTTTTGGTTTTATCCTTATCCTTTAAATTTTTGGCCTCTTTCTCTTTTGCATCCTTCTCTTTCTTTTCTTTTTCCGTTTCTTCCAGGAATGCAAGATCTTCCTTGTTCATCTGGAATCTCTCAAAGGCTTTTGCATCGAAAAACATGATATATATGTCCGTTTGTGCACCCCAGCTTCCATGACTGCGATAACCTTCATAATCACTTTTATAGATAATAGCTTTTCCGTCAAGAGCCCAGCGAGCATCTACATCAGAGTATCCACTTTCAGTCAGATTTACCACTTTGTTGCTACTGTCCACTTTTACGAGTGCTATATCCTTATTGTTCCATCCTCCGATACCGATATAGTTTGTCAGAATCCATTTACTGTCCGGTGACCATTCAAAGTTCACATCTCCATCTGAATATGAATAATTAAACTTTCCATCCAAAACAGTACGCACCTCTTTGCTTTTCAGGTTATAGACCCTCAATTCCGTGCGGTTCTGGAGAAAGGCAATCTCTTTTCCATCCGGAGAAAATTGAGGTTGAAAGCAAGCTGCGGTTTTGTTTACAATCAGAGGTTCTTCTTTTAATTCGTGTGCATATACAAACTGCTTGTCACTTTCGCGAACCAGTTCCGTCTTATAAATCCCCCATGTACCATTACGTTCCGAAGAATAAATCAACGTACGACCATCTGCGCTAAAGTCCACATTGCGCTCCTGTTCGGATGTGTTTGTAATTTGTTTGGTAGTCTGATAATCGATAGATGTGACATATACATCGCCATGTACTGTAAAGGCAACTTCTTTTCCGTTAGGAGCCACCGCAACTTCAGAAGCTCCACTAGTGAGAAACTGGTGTTCCACCTCCTTTGTCGGATCATCCTCTACAATCTGGATGTTCACTTTCTTGGCTTTACTATTCTCTTTCTGAGTATAGAGTTCACCATCAAAACTGAAGCAAAGAGTTCCATTCCCAGCCACAGACAAGAATCGCACCGGATGTTTACTGAACGAAGTCAGTTGTTTAGGGATTATGGTATTAACATCGGTCTTGAATACATTGAAAGAGCCCTTCTCTTCACTGAGATAGAAAAAAGACTTTCCATCCGCAGCCCAAACCGGATTGCGGTCTTCCCCATAGAACGATGTCAGTTTCTTGTACGATCGTTCTCCGTTAACCTGAGTCATCCAGATGTCACGTGTGATTGGCGACTGATGATGTTTTCTGGAGGGATCCTCATATCCTTTTTTATCCTGATAAAGTAGCTCACCATTCTGATTGATAGAGATGCTTTCCATTGTTAATGATGAGAACAAAGTTGCTCTTCCGCCTTCTGTGCTCACCTCATATACCTGAGGGAATGAACCGGAAGGAAACTGTCCATCCTCTGAGTCAGGCTGAATCGAAGCCTGGAAGAGGATATGCGTATTATCTTTGAATACATCCGGGTATTCATGTGCAGAGTGTTTTGTCAATTGCTTAGGAGTACCCCCACCTTTTGGCATTATATAAATATCAAAGCTCCCTTCGCGGTTGGAAGCGAATGCTATTTGCTTTCCGTCAGGAGACCATACGGGACGGGTGTCATATCCGGGGTGTGAAGTCAATTGACTTGCCAGTCCACCTTCAACAGGCACTGAGAATAGATCTCCTTTATAACAAAATGCAATCGTATTTCCATCAGGTGATATGGTGCTGTTACGAAGCCATAATGGAGTCTCTTCGGCTTTCATTCCCAATGGGAGAAGTAATAAGAATAGAGATAAAAGATGTTTTTTCATGAAATATGCCTCTTTGGGGTTTTAAAACGACGAAAGTAATGGAAATCTTTCATACCACAATAAATATTCGAAAATAGTACTGCAAAAATTTGTATTATCAATGCGAAAGAGTAATTTTGCGTCATATAATGGTTAAAAAAAACAATTGAGAAATGTCTATAAATAAAGTAATTCTGGTAGGAAACGTGGGCAAAGACCCGGAAGTTCGTTATATTGATAATAATGTACCTGTTGCTACTATCACGGTCGCCACATCAGAACGCGCATACAAAACATCTAATGGTACAGAGATTCCGGAACGTACCGAATGGCACAATGTAGTCTTATGGCGCGGATTGGCAGAAATAGCAGAAAAATATGTACGCAAAGGAACACAGGTTTATATAGAAGGAAAGATCAAGACCCGCAGTTGGGCAGATCAGACTGGAGCTAAACGCTATTCAACAGAAATCATAGCTGACAACATGGAACTTCTTGGTCGTCGTGGAGAAAGTGCTCCTGTTTCATCTTCGTCTGCTCAGGCTCCATCATCATCTCAGACATCTCCTGCAGAGGATCCTTTTAAAAACTCGGCCGATTCTGCAGACGATTTACCATTTTGATATATTAAACAGGGGAAGCAGAGCGCAAGTTCTACTTCCCTCATTGTCTAACTAATAACTGAATACTTGGACCCTGACAGTTTTCTATCGCTTTTTACCGGCGATGTCTCCATACATCCATTGACTCTTGGAGCTATTATAGCTCTGATTGTCGCTGCTTTTTTATTGCTCATTTCAGGGTATATGTCTGCTTCTGAGATTGCCTTTTTCTCTTTGAAGCCTAATGATATTCGTATTCTCAGAGAGGGTAAGAATAAAGCTGACCAAATGATAATCGACCTGATGAAAGATTCATCCCGTCTGTTGGCAACGATTCTAATCATCAATAATTTTGTAAATATTGGAACAGTTACCCTATGTGGTTTCTTCTTCAATACAATCTTTGATTTCTCCCATTCCCCCTTTCTTGGTTTCTTTGCGCTTACCATTGCTTTAACTGCTATTATCTTGCTTTTCGGAGAAGTGATGCCGAAGGTTTATGCCGGACAACGGTCGCTCTCTTTTTCACGTTTTGCCGCACCCGGACTTATTTTCTTTCGCAAACTTTGTTACCCTTTGGCTACCGTACTAATCCGTTCTACCAATGTAGTCAATAAAAGAGTGATGGCATTCAGTCACCATTCTACGATCTCCATGGACGAACTTTCTCAAGCCCTGGAACTAACCTCTGATGAGGAGATGGAAGGGGAGATGGAGATTTTGGAAGGCGTTATCAAGTTTCGCGACAAGAAAGCATGTGAGGTGATGACTCCACGCGTGGATATCTGCGATCTCGATATTCTTTCTTCTTTTTCTGAGGTGCTCGATAAAGTACGTGAGTCCGGCTATTCACGGATACCGGTCTATGCCGATTCTCATGATAATATTCGCGGTATTCTGTACATAAAAGACCTGTTGATTCATTTGGATAAGCCTGATACATTTCGCTGGCAGACACTGATCCGCCCTGCCTTCTTTGTTCCTGAAAACAAGCGTATTGATCTTCTTCTTGAGGAATTTAAGAAAAGCCGCGTACACATGGCTATAGTAGTAGATGAGTATGGAGGGATTTCCGGTCTCGTTTCTTTTGAAGATGTGGTTGAAGAAATTTTGGGCGAGATCAGCGATGAGTATGATGAAGAAGAACCAAACTTCAAACGGATTGATGAAGATACCTATGATTGCGAAGCAAAGATCCTGCTGCCAGACTTTTATAAAATTACCGGTGTTGATGAAGACGATTTTGAAGATGTGACAGGAGAAGCAGATACACTTGGTGGACTCATTCTCGAACTCAAAGGGGAATTTCCCGTAAAAGACGAAGTAATCGTTTATAAGAAGTATGAATTTGCCATTCTGGGAGTTAACGATCGCCGCATATTAAAAGTGAGGTTTCATGTGGTTAAAAAAGAGGAAGGGGAGGGTGATGAGACATCAAATGATTAATCGCATTGTGCTTAGTCTTCTATTAATCAGCTTCTCGTTTATTCTTTCAAATTGCACAAATAACCAATCGACCAAAGAGAAACTGAACCGTGAGTATCTGTCTCTTGACACTACAATGCTACCGTTTCGTATGCAGTATGCTGCGGAATCTAAGATAGTCCTTCGCAAAAACGATCCGAAAGCACTTTGGTTTGACATTGTGTACCCTGCCCGGAAGTCTACTATTTATTGTACGTATTTCCCGATCAAGGGTAATTTCCGTGAGTACGATGAGGATGTGCGCCGTTTTGTCTATCGGCACACCGTGGTAGCGACGGCCATCAAAGAACAGGCCTTTTCACAACAGGAGAAGAAGCTTTACGCGCTTATTTTCGATATAAAAGGTGAGGTTGCCTCGCCAGTTCAGTTCCTGATTACCGACAGTGTATCCCATTTTTTAAGAGGAGCACTTTATTATGACAATGCAGCCTATTCTGATTCGCTGGCTCTGTCCACAACTGATATGCGTGAAGACATTATACATTTGATACAAACCTTAGAATGGAGGTAAAATAACCATGCCGCTATACAAAAAAGAAGTAACAGAAGAATCTATCTGGGGAATCTGGAAAATTACGGAGACTCCTCCCGAACTGCTTGCAGCTCTCCTGAGCAAGGAAGAGATAGAGCCGCAGCTGAGACAGTATTTCACAACTAAACGTCAGACAGAGTTTCTGGCACTACGAGTTTTGCTGCAAGAATTGGGAGGAGATCCTTGTCAGATCGAATATGAGCCTTCCGGCCGTCCGTTTCTGTTTGATCAGTCTTATCAGATCTCTTTTACACACACACGCGATTATGTAGCCGTGTATATGCACCGTACCGCTCAAGTTGGCATTGACATGGAATATCCTTCTCAGCGCATTTTCAAAGTGCGGGAGAAATTCATGCATCCGCACGAAGAGTCTGCTTTGGATCTCTCAGAAGAGGAAACTGCGCTGCTCCTCCATTGGTCTGGCAAAGAGACAATGTTCAAAGCAATTGGTGAAGAAGATGTCGAGTTTAAGGGACATCTTCATATCTACCCTTTTAAAGTTCAAAAAGAAGGTGCTTTTAAAGCATATGAAACACGTACTTCTGAGCGATATGCTTTTGATATTCACTATATAGTCACAGATTCGTTTGTTCTGACAAGAACAATTTTAAAAGAAAAAGAGTAAACAAAGAAACTTCTTCGATAAGTTTCTTTATATTTGTGAGACCCATTTTATTAAATTTTATATTATAAGGAGGAAGAGCTATGAAGAAACTGGTCAAATTGTTAGTATCCTTGCTTTTTGTAGCAATAGTTGTTTTTGCTGCATTCTTTTTTGCGAATAGCGCCACACCTTCCACGCAATTGAAATCTTCACAGCAAGTGCAAGAGATTATGGCTAACGGAGGATGTATCTCTTGTCACACAGAGAATCCTGTATTACCTTTTTATGCAAAATTGCCCGTTGTAGGTTCAATCATCCGCAAAGATATTACGGTTGGCTGGAAGCATTTCGATGTAACTGCTGTTGCTGAAGCTTTAAACAAAGGAGGGGCAGTGCCGGAAGCTGATCTTGCCAAACTGGAAGATATGATTGAAGACGGAAACATGCCTCCATTGCAATATGCAGTTGTACATTGGGGATCTTATATTAACTCTGCGGAGAAAGATATGTTTCTCAACTTCATAAACGAACAACGCGTTACCTATTATACGTCTACTCATACAGCTGCTGAATTTGCCATGGAGCCAAATCAACCGATACCAGACTCTGTAGCAGTTGATATCAGAAAGGTTACATTGGGCGATTCTCTTTTTCACGACCCCCGTCTATCCTCTGACAATACAGTATCCTGCGCTTCCTGCCATGCTCTGAATACCGGTGGCGTTGACAATAAAGCCTTCTCAGAAGGAGTCCATGCACAACTCGGAGGTGTAAATGCTCCTACAGTTTTCAATGCTAATTTCAACTTTGTTCAGTTTTGGGATGGACGAGCAGCAACGCTTGCCGATCAAGCAGCAGGTCCTCCATTAAATCCGATAGAAATGGCTTCTGTGTCTTTTGATCAGATCATTGCCAAACTAGCAGAAGACAAGACTTTTACAGACTCTTTCATCGCAGTATATCCCGAGGGATACTCGCAAGCTACAATTACTGATGCTATTCAGGAGTTTGAGAAGACATTGATTACCCCTAATTCCCGTTTTGACCGCTATCTGAAGGGTGATCTGACTGCACTCAATCAGACTGAAATCAGCGGATATGAGCTGTTTAAAAAGAATAAATGTGCTACCTGTCACGTTGGTATCAACTTTGGTGGACAATCATACGAACGTCTCGGACTGGTTGCAGACTATTTCAAAGACCGTGGTACCCCAATGAATGAAGATGATAAAGGGCGGTTCAAACAAACGGCTAAAGACAGGGATCTACATCGGTATAAAGTACCCGGACTCCGTAATATAGCTCTCACCTTTCCGTATTTCCACGATGGAAGTAAGAAAACATTGGACGAAGCCGTTGAGGCAATGATACACTATCAGATCGGGACGCCGCTAACACCGGAAGAACAAAGTTCTGTAGTTGCCTTTCTGGGAACTCTTACCGGTGAATACAAAGGCGTATTACTCACGAATGACAATAGTCTGAAGGTGAATTAGAAAATCAAGTTCGTTGCGTTTTGATTTTTAAGCTGATACAAAAATGATGAGATTGGTTTCCGGTCATCCAAGAAGATGAAGGAAACCAATCTCATTTTTAGTACTGGTAAACGTATAAAGAAAGAATTAGAAAAAGAGATATCACAATCATTGTCCCGCAATAATTACTTTTCTGGGTTTGTAGTGTTCATCAATTCCTGTACTTCTACCTCAGTCATTGCTTTGTCGTACAATTGTGCTCTGGCAATATATCCTGTAAAGTTTTCGTTAGCATCTCCCGAAGCACCAATCTGAATCTTTCCACTCACTACAAAAAGAGTAAGAGGCATTTGAGTATTAAGTTTTCCATCCACATACACACTCTCCAAAGCACCATCAAATGTAACCACAATATGATGCCAGCAATCTTTAGCCGGAACTTCTTTGTAAGCCAAATCCACAGCGCCATCACCATGAGCCATAGCACCGAAATTACCTGTTCCATACATCAAAGCAGCATATGATGATTGCATCATATTTTCGCGGGAGTTCCATGCCATCAAACACTCACCCATTTCAATCGTAGGATTGTAAACCCAAATAGAAGCCGTGAACGGACCATTCCAATCAAGACTGGCAGGAGCTTTTTTTGACAACAAGATAAAGCTCTTTCCGTCAAAGTTAGCCGCTTTAACACCCACGATCTTCGTTACAACAGATTGCCCGATTGCCTCAAAATACCCACCAAGTTTTCCTGCGTTAGGAACATTGGTAATCGGTGCACCTTCCTCAAATTTATCAACCTTAAAATCAACTAAAAGACTGTTGGTGCTTTTTGTCCCTGGCTCTTCTGTTGATTCACTATTTTGATATGATGGGATATCAAACAGCACATCGTATACCTTCAAATTCCAAACAGCCGGCAGCATACCCGATTTTTGAGTTCCAGTAATTGTGAGTTTAACATACCGAGCTGACAAATTGTTGTCATCAATCATTGGACTACCACAGCGACGATTAGCTGTTTTATCACTAAATAATTGCCAATGAGTACCATCCGTAGAAACCTCTAACTTATATTGATAATAAAAGGTGGTATATTCGAACTGTGTCATTACTCGCTTTAGATGTTTCAATGAACCTAAATCCACCATCAGAGATTGAGGCAAATCGCTGTTTTTAGCTTTCCAAAGCGTTCCGTTATTATCATCAACGGCATTTTCAGGGGAGTATTTATAGTTGTATCCTGAGTTGTTGTACTGTGTTGGGGCTGATATAAGGTGATAATATGAATCCGCACTCACTTTAGCTTTATATGCCAAATTAGGAGGGATACTTTGAGTTTTATCGGGAAGATTGATTCCTATATGAGTTGGAATCACCTTTTCAATTGTCATGCTGTCAGAGAAAATTAACTTATCCGCACATACCTGGCGAAATTCACCCGTACTACTGCGTGGATTATCGTGACGGTGATATACAATGTAATAGTCATTACCTTCTTTCATTACTGAATGATGCCCGGGGCCATCCACTGTACCATCGGTGTTCGATCCTAGTATCGGACTGTTTTTCCCAGGAGTAAAAGGGCCCTCTGGTTTATCTCCTACAGAATATTGAACGGCATACGAACTTAATCTACAATCACCAGAGGAATACATTAGAAAATACTTTCCGTTTCTCTTTATGGGATAAGCAGCTTCAAAAGCTCTTGGAATTTGTGCAATTGGAATGAGACTTGTTTTCAGGAGTGTATGCATATCTGTCGGATCAATTTGTGCAAAGCCCATTCCACCAAATGAAGTACACCATGTGCCGAAATAGGAATAAACCGAACCATCATCATCCACAAGTAATTGCGCATCCAAGGAAGGAAAGCCCTCTTTAGAAGTGCCGGCAGGTATTACTGCGTTTCCATTATTAATCGGAGTAAAGGGGCCTAAAGGAGACTCTGAAACATAACCATAAATATTACATCCTCTTTCACAGTTTCCCATGTAGTAATAATATTTTCCATCCTGAGCATGAACGATATCCGGAGCCCAACAGTTGTTTAACCCTTCAGGTATTTTTATATTCAACTTATAGTTGTACCAGTTCACAAAGTCCTTGCTCATCCACACCTGCGGTTCACCGGATGCCAGCTTAATGCCGTCGGTAGTCGCATAGATACAATAGGTGTCTCCAAACTTTTTTACCGTTGGATCAGCAAAATAGCCCGGAATAATAGGATTGCCTGCTCCCGGAGTATTGAAAGCCACTTTCTGATCCTCTACATCAGAACTTATTTCTGAGACCGAAGTTGCCCGGCTCATGGTTGTATTCACAGAAAGCATCAGGCATGCTACCATCATTACATTTATCAGATTCTGTTTTCTCATACGTATTCATTTTGTTACTCTAGGATGCAAATTGACAAAAAATACTTCGAATGAATGATATGAATAGTCTATTATTCTGGTAAAATCGTCCAATTTGTCCTAAAACGCCGTTATTAATCAAAACAAAGACGATATAGGCATCACTGTGCGACAATTTATGTATGAAGATGCTCCTGCAGAAGCGGATAACAAGAGAGGAATTCAGGAGGATTGCTAAATCCAAAGTATAGTTTCTGCAATCACGAATGTTTATTATTATGTGTATTGCAATTGTATTATGAATAGTGTCTTGAAATTGTAATATGGACTTTATATAAATGCAATAATACTGTTGTATTTTTGCATCGAATTCAATAATAGAGTTACTTAATTATTAAGAAAGAACAAAATGAAGAAAGTTTTTATTAGTGCTATTTCAATTGTCTTTATCAGCTTGAACGCATTCTCTCAGAATTCAAGCAGTGATGCAGCTTTCCAACCCAACGGCAAACCTTTGGTCACGATTTTTTCTGATTTCAGAGAAACAATTCAGGACGGCAAAACAAATTCTGCGTTTGAACTCACCAGATCTTATTTAGGATATGCCTATAACTTTAGTCCTGTATTATCGGGCAAAATTGTGTTTGATGTTGCCAGCACACCAGGTTTGTCACCTTCATCCTATACAGCGTACGTGAAAAATGCTTTTGGAGAGTATAACAACAAGTTTGTCAAAGTGGACTTTGGTATGATCTCGACTTCCGCATTTAATTTGCAAGAGTCGACTTGGGGCAAACGTTATCTTTTGAAATCATTCCAGGATTTAAACGGATTTAGTTCAAGCGCCGACTTGGGAGCTTCTGTAAAGTATCAACTTCTGCCACAACTTAGCGTGGATGCTCAGGTATTAAATGGCGAAGGATATCAGAAAGTTCAATCCGACAGTGCTGTGAAGGTAGCTGTTGGTTTGACTCTTCAACCGATAAAGAATCTGAATGTAAGAGTGTACGGAGACTATATGAAAAAAGATGCGGCACAAAAGACATTTAATGCTTTCTTGAGTTATACCGGAAAGAGCTTTACGGTAGGCGGTGAGTATAACTATCAAGAAGGAAACAAGATGGTTAGTGACCATAACCTATCAGGTGTTTCTTTCTTTGGAACATACAAAACATGCAAAAAAGTATCAGTCTTTGCCCGCTATGACAATCTGACTTCCAATACACTATCGGGTGCCAGTGATCCTTGGAATAAATCGAAAGATGGTCAGTTATATGTTGCCGGTCTGGAGTACTTCCCTGTAAAAGGAGTCACACTCTCTCCGAATATTCAATATACAGATCCTAAATTGGCTTCTTTGAAACCAACAACAACTCTTCTGATGAATCTGTATTTATATTTCTGATCAATCTATTTACAACGAATGGGAGAGATTACGATTCTGTAATCTCTCCCATTCGTTGTAATATTATTCTACTCAGAGGCAAACTTCATGTTTTGTATCGTATTCAATAGACTAGTTTGTTTTCTCTTCCGTATGAATTAGGGCATAGGAGTTTCTTGGAACCATTTTGTCCAGATTGTCTTGAAGGTCCCGTCAGCTTTCATGGCATCCAGGTTGCGTTGCCATTGCTGAACGACACTGGAAGGTGTATTGAGCGAAAAGGCGATATAACCATCGAAATCCATTACTTTCATGTGTTGCGTAAAGTTGCTCATTGTCAACCCGCTTTTCTCAACAATCCAGATCATATCCAGATCTGTTGTCAGGAGTGCCTGCACTTCGCCATTGATAAGTTGGTCAAATGCATCCTGGGAGGTGATTGCTGTGGATACGATGTTTGTAAAGTTATTGTTCAGAAGAAAATCATGTGTGAACCATTCTTTAGGAGTTGCAATGGATAGAAGGGCTTTCGCCTGTTCGAGTGTTTTAATTGTATCTATCCCTGAATTGGAGAGTGTATAAAAATAGGTTCTATTGGTACTGATCGGACCTACCCACTGAAACATATTCTCTCGTTCGGCCGTACGTGCAGTGGTAAACACGGCACTGTTGGGCAGATATTGAGGAGATGTGTAGGCATCTATCCAGGTGGTCTGATTGATCTTATTGATATACCCCGTTCTTTTCTGGATCTCATTGACGATATCTACCGAGGATCCTGCTGTTATCCTGTCGGTTTCAGGACCGGTGCGATAGCTGAAAGGAGGACTAAACTCTGTAAAAAGCTGAATGGTGCCGGGGATGTAATCGTCCGGCATATTGGAAAAATAGCGGCGCATGACTGAAACCGTTGATTGATCTTTAATCATCGTCTCGATGGCAGACTGGCATTTTGCAACCACAGCATCGTCCACATCTTTAGAGAATGCGATGTAATGATAGACCGTTTGATAGCGCGTCACAACATCAATGTTTTCCGTAAAGTATCCTTTGGGGAGCGTACTTACCAAGTGATAAAATTCGCTTGCGATAAACGGGATCGTTTTATTTATAAAGTCGGCCAGTGCTGCATCGTAGGTGTCGTAGTAGACCAAGTTGTGAAACCCGAGCTTTTCCAGGGTCTTTGTCTCCAGCCAGTTGCGGACAACAGCTATGGATCCGATTTCTTTTGATGTTTCAATACTCAGAGGATATGCATATCCGGAGGGGCCAAAGGAGAAGATGCCGTACATTCCCTTACTGGTAGGGCCTGCCCATTTGAACAGGTCTTTCCGTTCGGCCGAATAGCCAACGGTGAGCATGGCACGGTTTTTACCATTTAAAGTTGCGTTATAACCTTCGTCCCAGGAATTGGACAGATTGAAATTGACCTTAGCACCTGCCTGAAGAAGTGCTTTACTTGCAATATCAAAATCAATACCTACCACATTTCCACTATCGGTATAGCAGTTGGGAGAAAACTCGATGCCGGTTACTTGAATTGGGTCGGCTTGATCTTTGTCATCATTAATGGTATTGTCGCAACTGCTAAAGGTAAATAGGATTGCCGTAAGGAGGATCAGAATAGACAAGGGGTGGGATAGTTTTTTCATCTGGATAATGTTTTTCAATGGTTGTAAAATATACTTTCTTAAAACAAAGGTATTATTCTTATTGAAATTACGAACGTCTGAGCTGGAATAGTTGTTTTAAAAGGAGTTTTTAATGCTTTATCCAAAGGATTGATGGATTTTCATGCTTAAATTACCCATGCAAAGAAGTAAAGATTCCGGGCAAGATATTAATGTGTCAAGGGAAGTACTGATTGAACGGATGAAAAAACTGATTACTGTATAAACTTCATGATACCCCCTCCAACGAGTCTTTTAAATGATATATTCCCGGGGTTAAATAGGATGTTGATATAATCATCTGTTCTTGTCCATTCACTGCTATGGAACGTATCTTTGCCCCATTAACAGAATAAATATCCAGATATTTTACATTTGGAGCCGGAAAGACAGTCAGCACTCCGTTTTCATAATAAGCTTTGATAACCGGAACTTGCATCAGGTTGGCCGAGGTGTTGCTGTCAGGACTCCATACGAACGTAGCGATAGAACCTCCCACCATCTTTTTAGGGATAGAGATATTGCCTTCTTTTATTGAGATCTGTGTTGTCAGATCGGACGTATTATACAGCAGTGCAACGCGCGAACCATCCGGATTGACAAAGGCAACATTTTTGATAGAGGAATTGAAACAGATCGAATTAATACGTTTTGCTCCCGGTTTTACGAACTTACTTAGATGTGCCAGTGTGTAATATTCTGCATTTTCGGAATAGGAAGAACCATCAGACTTAATTTCAAAGACTCCGCGGCAATTTGTGGGACCGCCAGGGATCACCGGACCATAATTCTCATTCAAAGCCAGGTTCCACAAGATAACACCTGAAGCCCAATTGCGAACTGACTCAATCATGATATGGAGCACTTCCCATTGGGAGGAACCTCAAGTACACCATATACTGTGCTTCCTGAGTCGGATGTCAAGGCGATGGCTCCGACCGTAGTAGCAGTGCCATTTATTTCATTCACACCCTTTGTTGCAAATATTACCCAATGATACTTTCTCTCTCATCATTATGTTTTTCCGCATTTTCTTGAACACATTTCTTGCTTGTGTTTGCATAGCAATATACGCAAAAATGGCGACAAGTATTATACATGCCAATATCTTTGCTTACCATGCATCCGCATACTTTTCTCTGACCTTTGTCTTTTAAATTCTTTTTATCTAGTGGAATCTCAGGCATGCTACCGAAGAGATCAATTTCAGGTAGCTTACCTGTATGAAGATAATATACCAACTCTTTGTCATTCGCAAAAAGTTTTTCCATCAACTCTCCGTCAATACAGCTATTGTGCGTAATATTATATTTATCTAAATCAATGTCCTCTCCACAGGTTGCCAATGTAAGTTTCCAGCCTTCTTTTTCCCAATGCTCACGAAGTTTTACAAGGCCTTCGACTATTTCTATTCTTTTCTCCCTTTCTGGCTCAGCATATACAACATTTGATTTGTCGTAAAATGGAGTCTCTTTGATAAGGTTGTTTTGAACCTTTCTGTAAACACTAACATCTACAAAACTAAAAACCAACTTATCTGTATAACCCTTTAACTCATTACCGATGTGAAATACCCTTGTCAATAACTGTCGAGGTGATAGATTCTTGGTCAATATTAACGGATCGAATCTCCAGATAACCTTTTCTTTGCCGATCAAATCAGACAAATGTTTAAAAGTTTCGATACGTGTATTCAGAGAAGGTACATTGGGCTCAAATTTTTCACTTTCATAATCATTGAGAGTTACTTGAAAATAATAATGAATGCCAAGTTTGTCTAACTCTGGCAAATATTGGATCATAGGTTCTGGATTTTTCGTCCAGAACACAATGACCTTCGTATTCTTGAAGGAAATATACATTGGTTTTTGATTGAAGGGGTTATACCATACGCAATAACCTTTCTCTATTCGGTTCATAAACCATTTAGCATAAAAGGCCGGTATATCAGTAGACCTGCTCGCAGAAATAATTACGGAAGTACAAGCTTCAACCACCTCACCATTATCTCTAACTATTGTGACTTTCTCATTCATTGTTTATTCAATTTCCTTTCTATTTCAACTTTCATCATCTCAGCAACCTCATCGGTAAACACATCCTTCAATTCTTGAAAGAGATCTTTTTCCCCTCTACCTTCTTGCAAGCATAAATTAATGAAGTGTTTTAATTGCTCTGTACTATTATTTGTGTGTTTATTATTAGTGTATTTCCAATTAGCTATTAATCGTTTTATTTGGGGTTCGCTAAAATTGCGTGATGTATCAAGAGTTTTTATAAAATGATCATCTTGCGACTGCATTGGAGAATTATCCTCTCCATAGTTATCTTGGAAGGGGATGACATTATCATCTTTTTTCTTTGATCTTGTTTGTTTTGGTTTTGACACCCCTTTTATTAAATTAACGCACGATTCCCATTTGCCTTTTGTTCCGGATATTTTACATGCATCTTTTAGAGCAGATAATTCTTTTTGGAATGCTGTTTTATTTGAATTGTGTTTAGACCAAACCTTCTTGGATTCTTCTATATACCATGGTTGAGCCTTGGGATTAATATCGTTAAATTCTTTTGAATTAAAAATTCTTTTTAAACAATCAGGTAAAACTTCTTCTTTAACAGTATTTGTCACGCCCGTGATATTTTTCGCTTTTACGCTACTAACTAATGAGATATGCACTTCAGATGGGAATTGTTCGTTCGTATTTTGAACCCCAAGTAATATATTTACTTGACAAACATTATCAGCACTAATTACTGGGGAAAGAATAGTCTTATTAATTGAGGGATACCCTTCAATAGCACCCCATAGACATAAAATGTAACTATAGTTGGATACGCAATTATCTTCAAGATATCTCATTAAGGCAACATTATCTTCTCCTTTAAGAAGAACTGCTGCTATTGCTTTTAGCTCTTCGTCTTGAATACTGTTTATATCAAACGGCTTATAGTCTGAGATATTCTGAAAGAGTTTATTAATATAATCTCTCTCTTCTGGGTTTTGATCCCATCTCTCTTTGCCAAATCTCTTTCTCAATTTATCGGATATTTCACTTAATACGATTTTCGCAGATTCTATCCGATTGGTGCGAATTTTTTCCTTATCCAATTTGCCTAGCCTGATCTGGTCAAGCACACAGTTAATCAACTCGCAACTTTCAATAGATACGACACCATCTCTATAAGTGATAGAACTTAGTGGATTAGTCGATGAAGCAAGACGATTTTTTCCAACATATGCCTCCATATATGCTTTTACTTCCTCTCGGTATGTAAACCATACCTCTTTATAATCCTTCGCATTAGGGTTTCTGGGGCCATATGGTAATTTGTTTCTTGTCAAAAACTTATTAAAAGCATCTTCATACACTAGGTATTCCTTCAAAATTATCCTCTTCTCCTGAGGACATGCCTGACTCCATTTATCATTCGTCTCTTTATCAGCTATAAAGTGGAATCTCTTATCTAAGTCCTGCAGTTGATTATAGAAATCTTGATTACATTCTCCGGAGTTGCTTATAGCGTTCGAGGCAATATTTCTTATTCTATTCGAAATAGAGGTTAATTGAGCTGCCTCCGGTGAGATTGAATGATAACATCCAAGAATATAACCCCAAATAGCACCTTTCCCAGCATTGAAGTCCATGTCATCTGGACCTTTGTCAGGCAAGCTCTTTTTATTAATCATCTTGGCCATATAACAGAGAGGGGCTCCATCATTAGTATAGACCCATGAAAACCTTAAACCTAACTTACAATTTCGACTCATATCAATAACTACCCTTGATTGTTTATAAGCAAGGTTGTTAAAATAGATCACACGTGAGTTCCATGGCGTCAAAATAATTGTTTTTGAACAAGATACAATCTTACAATCATCCCCATCGTAAACTGATGTTACATCCAGTTTCTTCAGCTGCGCATCATCATCTATTTCAAGAGCTATCGGATATTGTTCGGTCACGTGATCATCAATCTGAAAATTAGGAATTTTGGAAAAAAGGAACAAGGTATTGTCTGAATTTATGTAGGGAATGTTTTTAAAGAACTTTGCACCAAAGGATCTCTTTGCATAATATGATATGGGGGAAATTGACTCTGTAGAGAGTATATCCTCTATATTATGGCTAGAAGTTGGAATATAGAATTTCATAATATCATCTATTAAAAAGGTAAATCATCAATATCATTAGTCTCCTTATCGGGATTAGAATAAAGGGAAGATGTTGTCTCAGGGAACCTCCTTGATAAAGTGCCTGAATAACAAATATACAAATGTTCGCTAGCTCTACTTAGAGCAACATACCATGCGGATGCTAAAGTGCGTTGATTCTTAAGTGGCCCACTAGCTACCACGTAATCATAGTCACAATCAACAACAAAGACATCATTAAACTGTAACCCCTTAGCACACCACCAAGTTAATATCTTGGGATTTGAAGATTGAAAGTCAAGGTCCATATCTGAATCCTTATTGATACTATACTTATACTCCACGGTTATTCCTTTACTTTCAAAATACTCTTTAACGTATTGAACTGACCTCCACTCAACTTCAGATTGTTTTTGGGCTGTTATTATATTATTGAAACGAAGCAAGATGCCAACATTGGACAATGAACGATTTCTGATAATATCAATAATATTGTTCAACTGATCATCAAAGGAATCTGCTTTAATTAGTCTCGGTTTTTCTCCGTGGCGGATGCAGTCTTCACTCACTTCTGTATTAACAAGGGGGCGAGGCACTTGCTCTACTACCATTGCATTTTCAATAGTAAGCCGATAATTCTTATAAAGCTTATCAACTTCTACACCTAATAACGAAGCAGTTTGTTGAGGGTTCATCATTATTTTTTCACCAAAGTCCATTATAGTTTGATTCGCATCACCAAATAGAAAACAGATTTTACCGAAGGAAATCATCTCTTTAATTTCTTCGTCGGAAAAATCCTGACACTCATCAATTATAAGACGGTCAACCTTTACGTCTTTATTTCTGTTGTACCACTTCTTCCATTCGCTATAGTAAAATATCCTATCGGTACGTAAATTAAGAGGCTCACCATGATTTTTCTGATTATCGCTAATCATGGCATTTATTCCATCAATAAAATATTTCTTTAAACTTTTTGTAAAAACAATAACAGCATATGAGCCCTCAGTACAAATCTGCCTCAATTTATACAAAGCAATAACAGATTTACCACTACCCGCAGAACCCGTAACCACCATATGCTTATTTGTCTTCCGATTAATGTAAGCCCTCTGCATATCATCCATATCGGCGTAGTCAATGTAAAAATCCATAGTTATTATTTATTTTTTATTATTCTCCAACATACTTTACTCACATCGGACATCCCATTTGTTCCTGAATGGGATAGGCAAAATGATTGATTATATCCTTCATTTTTGGATAAAAGTGTACAAGAGACCTCTGATAATCCCTCGTCCATCATCTTTGGAATCCATTCTTTTGAAACATTATTGCACGAGGTCACATCAACAAGAACCATCAGCCCTTCTTGATTAAGACGAGGTAAAAAAGTTCTTATTATGTGACCATAAGGGTTCTGTTTCTCAAATTGGGCTTTTGTTACAAACTCGCAAATGGCCTTAAATGTAATTATGAGATCGAAATTGTAAGTAATGATTTCATCAAGCACAGTTAAGTCGTAGAAATCAACAATTTTGATTGGAGCGACGCTAAGGCAAATCTCAAGTCTTGTTTTCTTCTTATACTCGCTCAAAACCCTTTCAAACACACGTAAGGCATGATGATTACCGTCTAGTGCAATTATTCTAATTTTTTCAACGTTGGGTAGACAGAGCTCAATATTGGTCAATAGACCAATTATTTCTCCACCCGTGCCACAGCCAAAATCTAGAATTGACAACTCTTTCTTTGCTGAAAAGCCTTCCAATATTTGTTGTGTAAAAATAGACGTGGCTTCGACATAACTTCTTGGAAAATATGTCCCTAGATAATTCATAATTTCGACCTTATTCCAATCTATAACAGTCATATCAGAATTACTCTTACAATACTTTGCTCCGAGAGTATCAAAGATATAACTGTCAATCCAATTGGGAAGTTTATGAGTCATATTGCGTTTTGTTGAATAATTGTTCATTTGCGAATGTTAGATTTGTACATACATCATTGCGTTTCAGATTGAAATGTAGTAAGCCTTTAAGAATCAACTGAATTCAATCAGTTGATATTTCAGTTACTATGTATGGATATTTTTTTCTGTCTTCCCCGGTATTATCTTCCAGCGCTTTTATTGTTATGCTCTGTGAGATCAATACAGTTTTGGCAATCTCAGGAGACAGTTTACAGTAACCACAATATTTGAATCTATCACCATTCAAGACTGTTTGCTTCGTGCCTGTTAACTCATCTTTGGTAGGCTCCTTACGCTTCACAGAAGGGATGGGCTGCTTATAAGTAGGCTGTGATTCCTTTGTTGGCTCATCAACTTTACGAATCATTTTTTTGTTCTCCTTAATATTGGGGTGCTTCTCCACGAACTCGCCAAAATATTTTATGATATGGCAGAGCTGAAGAACAAAGCCAAAGAACATTTCCTTATTATCAGAGTCTATGGTGTAGGGGTCATTCTCTTTTGTATGAGAGTCTGCACTCGTATATTGGATAATAGCCTGAGACATATAACCTATATGCTCAGGAAATATTGAATCGCCGCCACGTCCATTCTCAGTAGTCTTTCCATTAATATCTTTACCTGGGTTACCGTAGCGTAGTTTACTATACCTTGTGTTCAGCCCTGACATAAATTTGTTAGATTCCAGTAGATTAATATTATCGCCACCATCAAGACACTCGTCAGGAAGTAACCCTTTCTTGTTTGCAGCTCTGAACAGATATTCCAGAACTTTTCGAAGAGGATTTCCTTCAAACTGAAATTTGATATTCTCTTCTGGGTAATATAAGGAACTGAGCATCCGTAAGAGATATTGACGTGCTCGATTATCTATGAGCTTATCTTCACCAATGTATTTGAATACATCTTTATGTTTAAAGAGCACTGTGTTGAATGCTCTATCTTTGACTACACGTTGGATGGTTTTGAACAACTTGGCAGAGCTTTGCGGGTTCTCGTCTTCCAGATCCTTCAGGTATAGCATATTACCCCATTCTTTCTGATGGTGAGGTTGGGCAGACTGGATAATAAAATCAAAGTGACTCATTGTACCTGCTGATAAAAGATACCAGGAAATCATTCTCTGCTTTTTACCAAACAGTTGTAGCATTGAAGGAAGTACTGAAGGAATGAAGGTTTCTTTTTCCAGGTTATATTTACTGATCTTGCAGTTCGCATCAAGGATGATAGCCGAAATCTCATCGAAATTATCATTCAGATAAGTTTGAGCCTCTTCCCAATTGTCTCTATGAATCAACTCTAAGCCATAGTCTTCTGCTATTAACTGATAGGGCTGAACGATGCTCCAGTCATCGTCCACCCATAAAACTTTGTATGTTATCATTTCTTTACTCATAACTCAATTGTTGTTATTCCTGTATCATGAAGCGTAAGTTTGTAGGAAACACAGAACTCGTCAGTAGGGTCGATGATCAACCCTACGTCACCATTAAACTCACGCATTAACTTTCTAATCTCATAACCGCCAATGCCAAAATGATTGTTCCCATTCTGAGATGTACGACCGTATGTAAACACATCCTCAGATGAAATTTCACTGTGGATTGGTTTGCCATTGTTTGCAATCGTAATCACGTAATCGTCACCTTCAAGATTCAACTCGATTCGGATGTGATTATCACTATCTCGACCTGCAAATCCATGACAACATGCATTGCTTACGATGTTGTTAAAGACAATGGTTAGTGCTTCCGGCGCAAACCTGGCATACTCCAAAGGGTCTCCAGCCTTCAAAATATTCTTCCCGCTGGTAATCAATGTATCAGGTTCAGACTCTACATCAATGTCAGCGATGTCTTTTTCTGCAAGATGTTGTTCTTTATCATATTTAAAATCGAACAGAGGGCTCTGATGATTGCTGATGTACTCCTCAATAAATGTTGTCAGAGGAATGTTTTCAACCTGCATTCCATAGCCAACGTCAAACTTGCTAATCTGCTGTTGAAGCTTAGTGATTGTCTGCTGCAGGTTCTCGTATATGGCAGTAACAGGAATCATGGTGTTAATGCCAACAATAGCGGAGTCTGCTACAACACCGTTGCCTTCTTTGCGAGCTTTCTGAAGCACCTTCCACCAATTATTAAGACTGAAAAGAGTCTGACCAATTGTATGCTTCTTCATATGAATATCCTTTCGGAATTCATCAGCAGAATCCAACTGCTTTCTTTCAGATTCAGTAAGTGAAACTCTAGTATCTTCCTTACACAAACGCTCTTGTTCTTCTAGTGAAGGTACGATTATCTGAATATTTTCAAAATCCTTAGCTCTTAAGCGGGAGATTACAACACCAGAAGACAAAGCAATAGCTTGGGTTGTACAATTTTCAGAAAGGATGGAACGTAGTAAGAAATCCTCCGTAACATCATTGTTCTTAAGAGTGAATGCGAAAACTTCAGCACGTAAGGTAACAGAATTTTCTTCGCCGAGACCGGTGATTCTTCCCACCTTAAATTTGTTGCCAATGAAACCTGCTAGTAAGCAATCTTGGGTTAATCTGGCAAAACCGATATTCGATTTTGTAGGAACCGAATTTTTGGTGATGTCGCAATTTAAGTAGTTGAAAGATAGTTCTTTTATGCCAAGAAGTGGGGCTTCATTTTCAGCTTTTCCCTTCTTTGCAAATGGAACAAAGTCAATCAGGTCTTTAATAGGAACTAACTTTTCGCCTGCTTTGGGCTTAGGCAGATAGTTAGAAACGAGATAACGTGACGGTGTCAAATTATAATCGCCTGTTAAATCCTGAGCGTTACCAATCCAAACAAATTGCTCGTCTTGCTTCTCAATGGATTCAATTATCGACTTAACTTTCAGTGTGTCGTTGTAATTAGCTTCATCTCTCAATGCACTGAATGACTTGTCGGTTGCGTCCATCAACATTACATGACCTTTCCCGTTTTGGCAAAGTTGTAATAAACAAGGTTTAACTGTTGCTACAGGCCAGAACAATGAAGGCAATGAGATAACTAAAGCATCATATTGCGCAGCACTATCGAACAGGAGTTCTCTTAATTCCCCCCAACCAAATGAAGCATAACAGAAAGACATTGGAAGTATGCAATACATTTCACCGTTGTCATCTAAAGCATGCTCCGCAAGATAAAACAGAGTTTTTATGACTGATTTTCCTTCTTTTCCGCTCAAGAATGGAGGAAATGCAAATATGTAGTCGTATTTCTTCTGCGTTGTCGAAGGTTCATCCTCAATTACTCTACCATCACCTAATGTAATGTCAGCCTTGATGTTCTGAGATGAAAAAAGTATTTGTGAAATAGCCCATGATTGGGGGCTAAGCTCAAAACCATCGAAAGAACAATCCGGGTTATAGTAAGCGAACTGTCCTTCACCTGCAAATGGAAGATAAACCTTGCTTTCGGGTTTACAATTGGCAATAGCCATGCAAAGATCAAGAAGCGTTGATGGCAACTTCATTGAATTTGCAGGATTATGAGTAAGAATGCCATCCTTGCCATCATTCTCGTAGCAATAGCGGATCACATCTGGATATTCGGCCTGAAGTGATGCAATGTTTTCCTCTGTTATGAAGCTTTCCAGGTCAACTTTGTATCCAGAGAGAATATTAAGTGCCTTATTAGAGCTATTAGGCGACTTAGCATAGATTGACACCATAAGCTCCTTAAATGGATCTGTAGAAAGAATAGACTTCTTTCTACGTACATTCACGAATTGTCTAATAATGTTTACTGATTCTTGCGAAAGTGTTCTTGACTGCGTCATGACTTGAAAAGTTTAAAATTTAACGTCCATATTGTCTCCAGTATTTCTGTTGACGACGCAAAGTTCAGAACCATCTGTGCGGCTATTCTGCACAGACAAATATTTTTTGATTTTTTCTTCAATTATTTTCGAGAATCTGTCTCTAAGCCATTGAGGAGAGAGTATTTCAACGTCAGATCCGAAAGATAATAATATTGCTTCAAGTTCTCTGTTGGGACGAATCTGTAGCTTTAGGATATTATCAGTTTCACTTAGAACCTCCTGAGAATGGTGGATAGGTTTTGTTTTAATATAAGGAAAGCGTTCTGCTTCAAATTTTAGAATTACTTTTTCAAGCTTTACTGTTTCGTTTGGAATAGTTACGCCAACAATATCTTTGAAATAAGTATCGAATTCAATGGTTTTATTAGGGATGAATTCTACGTCGGTAGCTCTTGAGAAACTTACAATGCGGTCTAAAGGTCTGTTGGCAATGCGATTACCATATTGGTTAACCTCTAATCCGAATAGGAACCATCGATTATTGTACTGTTTGATATTGTAAGGATGAATGGTATATGTATTTTCCTTTCCACTATAAGTACGATACAATAGATGAAGTGGCGAATGATTGACTGCTGCATCTATTAATTCTGATAGGAATTCAAGGCCTTGGAGCTGTTCGTTTTGCTCAAAAGAGACAATCTTCTCGTTATTGGTTTTAACTCCAAATCGATATTCCAAGTTGGATATCACTTCTTCAAGCCATGCGTTTTTTACTCCATCTCGGAAGCGACCAAGCATGTCGATGGTAGATCTTAAGCTAGATATCTCTTCTTCAGAAAGTTCATTGTTAAAGATAGAATAGCTAGGGTCTTCATATCTATAATAACACTTTTTGCCATCATACGGATATGCCTTTATCGGAGCGTTATAGGTGGCGCTATCACGCAGGTACTTAATGTCATCGCGAATTTGGCGAAGACTTACTTCTATTCCATACAAGTCGTACAGAGTGTCGTTGACCTTTTCCACGAGATCGTCGATCTCGTATTTGCGGTGAAAATTGCTGAAACAGCGATCAAGTACCTTATAACGTAAAAGAGTATTCCTGTTTGTAGGCATTATTATGTATCTTTAATTACAATAGTTCGGTAAATATTCAATTAAACAATTAGTAATCAATGATTTAAATAAGATAGTTTAATATAAAATAATTAGTTAAGCAGCTGATTTTCAGTAACTTTATGGTTATTGAGACAATAAATTACTATGAGAAGATCAAGCATACTTAACCAATTTAGAGGTATCTGCAGTGATATCGTAAATGAGTTCGCTGCGAAATTAAACAAAAGTTTCAAATCATTCATCATAGAGACACTGTTACTATATATGGTTATAACAAGAAAAATAAATTTTCTTCAAATGGGCCGTTATTCCGATTCCTGCGAGCAACGTTTCCGGCAGAACTTTGCCAGGGACTTTGACTGGTTATCATTTAATCTGAACCTGTCTCAACGGATACTTACCGGAGAGAGAAAAGCTATCGCCATTGATCCCAGTTATATTTCTAAGTCAGGTAAGTCAACACCTTGGACCGGTTATTTCTGGTCTGGTTGTGCCGGGGCTGCCAAACGGGGACTTGAGATACTCGGAGTCGGCTTGATGGATATAGATAATAAATATTGTCTTTCACTGGAAGCAGTACAGACTCCCGACACTAAAACACTTGAGAAATCAGGTTTGACTTTGACGGACTAGTATCTGTTTGCACTCAACGGAATCAAAGAGTAGCTCCATCCTGTTACTCAATACATTGTTGCAGATGCCTATTTCTCCAAGAAAATCTTTGCTGACGGACTTTTGGAACAGGGGTTTCACTTGATTAGCCGTTTCAGGGATGATGCTGTACTCAGATATCCGACCCTTGAGAAACCGACCGGTAAGAAAGGAAGACCTAAGCTCTTTGATGGAAAGATAGACTTCGGAAATCAGAAAGAAGAACGGTTCGAAGAGCCTTATCTTTCAATAAATAACGGGAAACTCTATTTCTCAACTGACACTACGATGTCGGCCAAAGATGTCATCGAATATTATCGGACACGCTTCCAAATAGAATTTTTTACGCGATGCAAAACAGTTTACAGGGCTAAACCACTCGCAGGCTAGAAGTACGGCTAAGCTGCGATTCAACTTCAATGAATCACTGACTTCTGTGAATGTTGCAAAGGTGATGGCAAAGGAAAGAGGAATACCGTTCTCGATAGCTTCGCTTAAAACTATGATACACAACGAGTATCTACTTCAACGATTTAATCTCTTCTCCGGCATTAACCCGAACAAGAGATTAAATGATAAACTTTTCAAAGAACTTGTCGAGTTTGCTGCTATTGCGGCATAGCTCTATTTAATATTTACCGAACTATTCTGATAAGCAGTGTCTGCCTTTTATTAAGAACGAACAACGCCTTATTTTGTAAACTTTAGGATACCCCCCAATGAGTCTTTTAAAAGATATATTCCCGGTGTAAAATAGGCTGTTGATATAATCAGCTGATCTTGTCCATCCACTGCTATGGAACGTATCTTTGCCCCATTAACAGAATAAATATCCAGATATTTTACCTCTGGCTCTGGAAAGACTGTCAGCACTCCGTTTTCATAATAAGCTTTGATAACCGGAACTTGCATCAGGTTGGCCGAGGTGTTGCTGTCAGGACTCCATACGAACGTAGTGATAGAACCTCCCGTCATCTTTTTAGGGATAGAGATATTGCCTTCTTTTATAGAGATCTGTGTTGTCAGATCGGACGTATTATAAAGCAGTGCAACGCGCGAACCATCCGGATTGACAAAGGCAACGTTTTTGATAGAGGAATTGAAACAGATCGAATTAATACGTTTTGCTCCCGGTTTTACGAACTTACTTAGATGTGCCAGTGTGTAATATTCTGCATTTTCGGAATAGGAAGAACCATCAGACTTAATTTCAAAGACTCCGCGGCAATTTGTGGGACCGCCAGGGATCACCGGACCATAATTCTCATTCAAAGCCAGGTTCCACAAGATAACACCTGATGCCCAATTGCGAACAGACTCAATCATGAGATGAAGCACTTCCCATTGGGTGGCACCGAAATCACCTTTCACAGAGCCCCAGCCAGTACCTTCTGTAAATAAAATATCTTTAGACATATCCAGATACTTCACGTAGGACTGAGAGGTGACCCCCGTCGCACCATCCGGTGATGAATAGGAATGGAAAGTCGTTCCATCCACAAACTGCCAGGCTTTCAAGCTTTTCTTCACGGTCGTAGCATACTCCAGCGCATTGTCCCAATTATGATCATAAATATATAGCTTGGTGGAAAGATTGTTACTTCTCAATTTAGGTCCCAGATAATTACCCACCAAAAACCCCTGAGCATCGGCAGGCATATACATACACGGATAAGAGGCCCAACCCCATAAAGGCTCATTTTGAACAGTCATCGCATCGACAGGTACACCATTATCCCTCATCGCTTGCAGATAATGGATGTAGTAATTTGAGAGGGAGTCGCCATATGCAGTATTGTAGCTCCATCCCGTCGTGTTGGAATAGGTTTTCATGTAAGACGGAGGAGACCAGGCTGACGCAATAATTTTTAAATCAGGATTCAACGTGCGAACTGCTTTCAATACTGTCATCACCCCTTCCGGATCTTTGAACTCAAACTTACGGTTCCCGTCATCATGTGTCCATACTGACGATGAGAAATCAGAGGCACCAATGGTGGTACGTACATAATTTAGACCTAATCCGGACTCAGAAAAGACATCATTCAGAAACTTTGCCTTGTTAGTTTCCGAAAGAGCATTGATAAGCAAGGCGGATGAACCAGTCACAGCAGCACCGAAACCCTGCATAGTCTGGAAGGTCGTAGAAGCGTCCACATACACCGGAGTGCCACTGCTCGAAGCGAAGGGTTGGGAAGATTGGATGAGTTGAGCAATTTTCGTAGAGGTATAGATCGTGGCTGTGCCCGACGCCTGATTCGGAGAGTCATTTACCTTCTCGAATTTCAACCAATTGAGACTGAACCCCCCTTTGGGGATATCCACCGATATATTGAAAGTTGAAGCAGGAAGGAATACCTGATGTGAAACAGTTTTCCAGTTCTGGAGACCACCTGTGGGAGGGACCTCGGCTACTCCATACACTGTGCTTCCTGAGTTGGATGTCAATGCGATGGTTCCTTTCGTAGTTGCAGCTGAGGACACACGATAGGAGACACGGTACAGACCTGCTTTAGTAACAGTGATTGCGTAATATAGATAAGATCCGTCTGATGTCTTTTTTATGTTTAATCCCCCGATGCTATCTGAACAGGATTCAGTCGTTAGTCCACTACTTTTTCCTGTAAAATCTTCTGCTTCAATCTGAGCCGGTATTAATGTCTGTGCAGAAACTGACAAACTGATAGCGCAAATAACATAAAACAACATAGCTCTTTTCATAAAATTACTTCTTCTTATGGATTTAAATAGTATTACTGGAAGCAGCTGGCCTGCGTTCACCGAGCAAATATAGAGTGTTTATGGATGCATGACAAGTGAATGTGGAAAAAGTCAGTCATTTAAGGTATCGGGTAGGTCCATCAAGGAGCTCGAATCCTTTCATAAAGACGTTCCTCCCGTTTGCCTACCGCTGACTTTCCGTTCACCGAACGTCAAACGGAACACGCGTCCTTGTGTTTGGATCCATGCACAAGGACGCGTGAATCGGTTCGTCCTTGTGTTCAGATTTGTACTGTATGATCCTTCCATTTGTACTGTATGTTCTTCAGGTTTGTACTGTATGTTCTTGGCGTTTCATTTAATAGTTTTTTCGGGGTTCTAAATACTTCGGAGTGAGGGGATTGCGGGTCAAGCCCGCAATGACGACGGAAAACAGCCTTTGAGGAAAGGTAGTCTTGGAGGAAAAAGTAGCCTTTGAAGGCTTGGAGCACCCTTTTTCGTAATTTCTTTGAGCTGATATTTTTTTTATTTATTTTTCATTCTGCAAACGGTAGATACCTCAATTTCAATGCACCAAGTGCACCAAGACATGCCTTACAGTATGCTGTAAGGCATTTTGATCTTTCAGCTTTTTACTTGCTCGGTTGATAATTGCAACCATTTATGTTTGCTCGGAGGCATTTTGTATACAGTTTTGCAATCTACCCAATCCAGCCCAAAAGTTTTCCAATAGTTTTGCTCCTAACTATTTGAAAACTTTGTCGCGCGAACCGTATATCTTTCCGACGTTAACCGTATATCTTTTGATGAATTCTTTGTATTTGATAGTGTTTGCAACTAACAATGTATGCAAATAGTATGAAAAGAGCCCTTTGAGCAAACAAACATGTATGCAATTTGTACCGAGCGATGTAAAAATTTGGAGATTGACATGACACACAAGCCTTCAAATGGCATATTATGGTGCAGTGGTGTAGATAAATAGTACTTTTTTACTGATTTCAAATTCGAAAAACAAAAAAACAACAGACTTGAAATATCGACCGTTACTTAGATGAAAGGTTTTGCACAGCAATACCCTGGTAACACCACATATCGTTGAAGAGCAAGATAAAGAAGATATTCTTTGCTGTACAATAGCCGGGTACTCTTCGTTGCGAACAGTACCCGGCTATCCAATGTGATAGGCTCTTTATACAGCAGTCAGAGTGGCATCTACAAAGACTCTGGTGGCAAGTTCTTTATCCAATAGATAAATGTTAGGTCCGTCTTCGCCGATGAGGGTGAGCTGATCGATGATTTCCGTTATGTTCTTTTCTTCCTCGGTCTGTTCATCGATAAACCATTGCAACATACTGCTGGTCGCATAATCTTTTTCAGCCATGGCTACCTCGTAGCAATTACCGATCATCTCTGTAACAACCAGTTCGTGCGCATAGGAGGCTTTAAATGCGTCCAGTACGGAATTGAATTCAGTCTTTACCGCTGCCAATGGCTGGAGTTTTACTTCACCGCCACGGCTGATGATGTAATCGAAAAACTTCAGAGCATGGGTATTCTCTTCCTGATATTGAATACGCATCCAGTTGGCACTTCCTTTCAGCCCTTTGCTTTCAAGCCAAGAGGACATGGAGAGATAGAGATAGGCAGACCAGAACTCTGCATTGATCTGCTTGTTGAGTACTTCTTCTACTTTTTTGTTCAGTTTCATATTCTTATTGTTTAGTGATTCAATTGATTTCCAAATATAGTCAATTATTCGAAGAGTCTTCCTGCTAACGATGATTTTTTTGAATAGCTACTCCGGTATATAGATAGCAAGATTGAAAAAGTAACAGTTTTTAAACTGTGATGTACTGTTCTGTTCTGTCGCTTCTGATGAATCAGAGAACCATTTGTCCAATTATTTGTTCAAATGAGATTCTGTTAATACGTGAAGAATGTATAAATAAACACAAACTATAAAAACAGCGCTTTTAACCGCTTTCTTTACTTATTGTTGAATTTTCATCTCACTATATCTCTCTGATAAAGGGTGCTGATGGCATCTGCAAAAGGAGAGGCCGCTTGTATGGGAGACTTATTGTTTGCATTACGATAAGATTTAATTTTATGTGTAAGATTGCCTTTTCTTAAAATGAATGCATACTATTTGGTGGGTAAGATTGTAATGGATACTTTTACGGCATCTCAGAAAGATCATGCCTTATTGTAAGAATATTTCTGTTAGTGACATAATAATAATACGACGTTGGAATTTATATGATACATCTATACGAATGAAAAAGATCTTTTTAACCCTATTATAGACTCAGAATAAGGAGCTTCACTTTTGTAACAAAACTCCTTATTCTGATCCTTCGTTTAATAAATAATCATCGGATAAGCTTGTCCGAAACAAAAATAACAAAACAATTTAACTGCGCGGTTTTTAAGGGCAAAACACATAATCTGTTATGAAAAACTTATGCATTTCAATCTTTCTCGTTGTTGTTTGCTTGTGTTCTTCACAATCACACGCACAAGTTTCAAGGAAAGGCAACAAACAGCTTTCAGTACTCTCCTGGGGAGATCAAGGTGATGGTACATACAAAAATCCAATTATCAACAGCGACTATTCCGATCCGGATGTGATAAGGGTTGGAAGTGATTATTATCTGGTTACGTCAACCTTTCACCTTAGTCCGGGCATCACCATATTACATTCCAAAGATTTGGTGAACTGGACGATTATCGGCCATGCTATTAATGACCTGGCATCCTTCGATAGTGCTTATTCTGCTGACGAGATGAAAGAATATAGTCACGGTGTATGGGCTCCTGCAATCCGATATCACGATGGAAAATTCTGGGTATACGTTTTTGATCCGGTTTTTGGATTATTCATGACTACGGCAACTAATCCTGCCGGGCCATGGGAGCCTGCCCATCAGGTTTTTAAGGCAAAGAACTTCGATGATTGTTGCCCATTCTGGGACAACGATGGGCAGATGTACCTATCGTGTGCTAATTTTGACAGAGGTTATCCTAACGACTATGATATCAAGTTACTCAAACTAACACCTGACGGAAAAAACACACAGGATTCGGGAACAATTGTGCATAAAGGAGCGGTGGCTGAAGCTACAAAAATGTATAAAATAAAGGACTGGTATTACATCTTTTATTGTCAAGATTTTCCGGATTCTCATCGGGTACAAATGGCAATGCGTTCCAAAAATATTTATGGACCCTATGAACATAAACGACTTTGTCAGGAACGCGGTGGAATAAGCCAAGAAGCTTTTGGCAACAATGCAGCACAAGGTGGATTGGTACAAACAGCACAGGGCGATTGGTATTTTCTGCACCATTGGGCCGTTATGTCTAACCCGATGGGACGTACATTGGCATTGGCTCCCGTTACTTGGATCAACGATTGGCCTATTATTGGCAATGTTGAATCCGATGGAGTTGGAAGTATGGTGTTCGGAGGAAAAAAGCCTATCAATGGATTCCCTATCGTTCATCCGCAAACAAACGACGAATTCAATTGTAATCGGCTAGGACTGATGTGGCAATGGAATCATTCGCCCAGAAATGATAAATGGTCGCTATTAGAACGAAAGGGATATCTACGCCTTTATGCTTCAAAACCTGTCAATAATGGTGGTTTTTTTAATGCATCCAATACTCTTTTGCAGCGGACAATGGGCAGTGAGTATGGAAATATTATTACCTGTATTGATGTAAACGCAATGGTCAATGAACAAATTGTTGGGTTGTGTATTGTAGCCAACAACCTTGGATTGTTAAAAGTGGTTCAAATAAACAACGAACGGTTTATTCAAGTTTCTATTGGTGGAAAATCATTTGATAATGTGCCAATTCGCACAAATAAAGTTTGGTTGAAAGCACTCTCAGAAAACAATGTGTACCAGTTTTATTACAGTACCGACGGAAAGAAATTTAACCAGGTTGGCGAGTCGTTCGAAGTTGAAGGCTGGTGCAACTGGCGGGGAGTTGAAATTGGTTTGTTTTGCTGGACTAATGAGGCCCCTATCGGATATGTTGATGTGGACTGGTTCAGATACGATTATCGCTAATGACTGATCAAATATAGATGTGATTTTTAAAATTGTAAACAATGAAAATTGAAGCATTATCAATGTCTGTGGTGATAGGATTACTATCTGTAGTTGACGCTTCCCCGCAAACAGCGAATCCCTCTTCAGTAGGGAAAGTGACAGATGTATGGGTAGTCATAAAAAGCCATTTCGACCTGGGATATACGGATCAGGCAGGTAATGTGTTTGACCGATATCGCAACGAAATGATGGAAAAATCATTGCTGGTCATTGATCAGAACAGGGCTTTGCCGAAAGAGAAACAGTTTGTCTGGACGGTTCCCGGATGGCCTTTACAGGCACAAATGGTGGGACCGGAACAGGAACCCGCTCGGAAAGTCAGGATCGAACAGGCAGTGAGCGAAGGCTCGATTGTCACACATGCCCTTCCGTTTACAATGCATACAGAGTCGCAGGACTTGGAAGATCTGGTGCGTGGTTTACGTTTTGCAAGCAAGGTGTGCCGTGAGTATGGCCGTCCGCTTCCTGTCGCAGCCAAAATGACTGATGTCCCTTCACATAGTTGGGTTATTCCTACCTTATTGTATCATGCGGGAGTCAAGTTTTTGCACATCGGAGTGAATCCGGCGAGTCAGTATCCGCGTGTCCCTCAGCTCTTTTGGTGGGAGGGAGCAGATGGTTCGCAAATCCTTTGCGGATATACGATTGATTATGGAAGTAGCTTATTGCCCCCTGAAGACTGGCCTTGTAAAAATTATCTCTCAATGATTATGGCGGGAGATAATCAGGGTCCACCTACACCTCAGGACGTTGAGAAATGGAGAAAGCAGTATGAAGAGCAAATGCCGGGCGTGAAGGTTCATTTTGGTACGCTGGATGATTTTGCCAATGCGGTGTTTGCAGAAAAGGCCGATTTGCCTGTTGTGCGCGGTGATATGCCAGATACCTGGATTCACGGATTGATGTCAATGCCTCAGGCGACGAAAACAGCACGCGATATACGTCCGCTGGAGCCTGCGCTAGAGACTCTTGACACGCAGTTACGCTTCTGGGGGCTTTCTCCCGATGATGTATCCCAACCTCTGGCCAAAGCGTATGAACAGAGTTTGCTCTTCTCTGAACATACCTGGGGGATGAATGCGGAGTATGGTCCCCGCAGTTTATATGGGCAGGAGTGGCAACAGTGGATGAAGGAGATGGAGCAGGAGCCTGTGCCTGCCGGAAATGATTATACAAAGGTGGCTCGCGGTAGCAAACGTAAGTGGCTTCAGTCGTATGAGGATCACCGTAACTATGCCAATAAGACTGCTGCAATTGTGACTGCCGAACTCAATAAACGGCTCACTTTGCTTGCTTCTTCCGTGAAGGTAAATAAGAAGAGCATCCTTGTGTACAATGCTCTTCCCTGGAAAAGATCAGGTATTGCAGAAGTGGATGGGAGAAGGGTCTTCGCCAAAGATGTGCCTGCCAATGGCTATAAGGTCATCCCTTTTGAGGAAGAGAAACAGATGAACCGGAATAACACGCAGATCGAAACCCGCTATTTTCGTGCGTTGTTTGATCTGAATAAAGGAGGCATCCGCTCGCTGATTGATAAAAAGTCCGGTAACGAACTGGCCGATCTCTCCAGTCCGTATGTCATCGGACAGTTCCTGCATGAGCGGTTCAGCACGAATGAAGTGTATGACCGGTTCTTCAGCAAATATTCCCGTATTCAGGGAGGCTGGGGGCTTGATGATATCGGCAAACCTGGCATGCCGGATGCGGCGCAAATGCCATATCGTGCCATCACACCTTCGGGCTGGAAGATGACCGTTGCTGAGTCTGACATTGAAACATGCGTGACGCTGACGGCGTCCGACACGAAAGGACTTGCACAGGGATATACGTTGACTTTTACCTTCCCCAAGGAGATGCCTTATGTGGATGTTGCCTGGAATGTGACTGCAAAAACACCAGAGAAACATCCGGAAGGTGGGTGGCTTTGTTTTCCTTTCAATATTCAAAAACAATTGTTTACGATAGGACGTCCGGGTGCTCCAATCAATCCGGCTACCGATATTGTGCCGGGCACGAACCGTCACCTTTTTGCGGTGACCACGGGAGTGAGTATTTCCGGCGAACAGTCCAGTGTGGCTCTTTGTTCCCAGGATGCTCCGTTGCTTTCGCTTGGCGAACCGGGACTATGGAGGTGGAGTATGGATTATGTACCTGAGATCCCCTCTGTATTTGTCAATCTGTACAATAACATGTGGAATACCAATTTCCCGTTGTGGCAGGAGGGGTCGTGGAGCGAACGGGTACGTATCTGGCCGGTGGCAAAGGATGCCGCGATCGTTGAGAACCTGACTGTCGGTTCGTGGCAAACCCGTTTGCCGTTGCTTGCCCAGATAGCAGATAATACGAAAGGAACGCTTCCTACGACTCAATCGGGGCTATCTGTTTCGCATAAAGGGGTCTTGGTTACTGCATTCGGTCAGAATCCAGATGGAGCTGGAACGGTACTTCGCTTATGGGATCAGACGGGCATATCGCGAACAATAACAGTTATCTTACCCCGGGGACATGGGTTCAAAACTGCTGTTCCCGTGAACTTACGGGGCGAAATATGCGGTTCGCCGTTACCTGTTCAAGGCAACAAACTGAGAGTTGCATTGAAACGATATGCTCCAGCCAGTTTTGTGCTGAAATAAGAAATTACGACCAAATATGTAAAGTAGATTTCATACCTTTGTTTCCATAAATCCTAATTTAAATACTTTAATGTCATGATCAGACCTGTAATTTTCCTGATTTGTCTTTTTCTCTCCTTTCAGATCAAAGGAAACACTCCTCCTGATGCCGATTCTGTATCGGTAGCCAAGCTCAAAGAAGTTGCATCCGCACTGAAACAGAGTGCTCCTGAGAAGGATGCCCGTACGATTTCCCTTCCGACAGTACCCGAAGGATACTATATCGAGTATGTCAGTTCGGATTGTCTTCCCGTCATCTCCCGTCAGGGGGTAATTACTACTCCTTTGGTGGATACCGACGTGCATTTGTATTATGTGTTGAGAGATAAGAAGGGAAACAAGACGGATGTGCCTTCGCTGTCTGTAACGGTGACCGGAAGATCGAAAGAGGAGGCTGGAGCCAATCCGAAACCTTTTGTGGTGCCTGCTCTTCGCGAATGGCAGGGAAAGGTGGGCCGATTTGCGGTTACTAAGAAGATTGTTCTGGTGGTGGATCCTTCCTGTAAAGCCGAACTGGCGCAGGTAGCCGAGACTTTTGCAACAGATTATGCCGCATTGAAAGGAAGCAAAATGACTGTGCGTTATGGAAAACCTAAAAAGGGAAATATCTATCTGACGCTCAGCAACGAAGAGAAGACACTGGGTGAGGAGGGATACCTGCTGGAAGTCAGTGATGTAGTCACGATTAAAGCGACCACCAGTCTTGGATGTTTCCAGGGAACCCGGACAGTACTGCAATTGATGGAACAGTCGGAAAGTATCCCCTGTGGAGTGGCTCGTGACTATCCCAAATATGAACGGCGCGGACTGACTCTGGATGTGGCACGTAAATTTATGTCTCTGGAGTTTCTCCGTGATTATGTGAAGTTTATGTCATATTACAAGATGAATGAGTTTCATATCCATCTCAATGACAATGGTTTCAAACAGTTCTTTAGCAATAACTGGGACAGCACCTACTCGGCTTTCCGGTTGGAAAGCACGACCTATCCCGGACTGACATCAACAGATGGTCATTACAGTAAGAAAGAGTTCAAAGAGTTGCAGCAACTAGCTGCTCAATATGGTGTGAACATCGTTCCTGAGATTGATGCTCCTGCTCATACGCTGGCTTTCTATCACTATGATCATTCGTTGGGTAGCAAGGAATTTGGCATGGATCATCTGGATCTGAATAATCCGAAAGTATATGATTTCATGGATGGTTTGTTTAAGGAATATCTGGAGGGGCCGGATCCTGTTTTTGTGGGCAAAGAAGTGCATATCGGAACCGATGAGTACTCCAAAAAGGAGGCTGAGAAGTTTCGTGCCTTTACCGACCACTATATCCGTTATGTTAGAGTCGTTTGGGAAAAAGGTACGGGTTTGGGGGGGCACTGACGCATGCCCAGGGCGTTACTCCTGTGAAGTCCGAAAATGTGACGATGGATGCCTGGTACAACGGATACGCTGATCCTGCCGCTATGATTGAAGCGGGATATGATCTGGTGAGTGTTCCTGACGGACTGACTTATATTGTACCGGCAGCTGGCTATTACTATGATTATCTGAATAATAAATATCTCTATGAGAAATGGGAACCGGTTCAGATTGGAAACCTCTTGTTTCCGTATGGTCACCCGAACATACGCGGTGGTAAGTTTGCAGTATGGAATGACCATGTAGGCAATGGCAATTTCTGAAAAGGATGTGCATCATCGGGTCTTGAACTCCATGAAGGTCATGTCGCAAAAGATGTGGGCGGGAAATGGTAATGGGGTTTCTTATGCCGATTTTGCCGCAAAGGCAGAGAAGCTCTGCGAAGCTCCCGGCGTGAATGTAGCCGGACGAGTGAGATCCAAAGACAGTCTGGTGTTCTGGACTGATTTCAATGCACGGACGATCAAAGACCATTCAGCGAATGGCTGGAAGGTGACTACCCACGAACAGGGAAAACGTGTGGCTTCGACGGAAGGTAAAGCTTTGTACCTGCCTGAAGGAGAGATCGCGCAGCTGCCTCTGATGGGAGATAGGATATGATTATACGATGGTTATGGATCTGAAAAGAGAGAAAATAGCCAAAGGGACTGTTCTTTTCCAATCTCCTCATGCCACAGTTTGGCTCAGTGAACCTCAGACAGGCAAACTGGGTTTCTCACGCGATGGCTACACCTATACGTTTGACTATACGCTACCGGTTGGTGAATGGCATAACATAACCATTCAAGGTACAAGTAAAGGTACGACTCTCTTTGTAGATGGAAAGCTTGTGGAACGTCTGGAAGGGGAAGAAGCGCGAGTTTAATGGTGGGAAAGATAAAACGGCTTGCATTCAAACTCTTGTTTTCCCCTTGCAGACCATTGGTTCGAAGGATAACAAGGAGCCGATTCTGATGGATGGTTTGAAAGTATTTAACCGCTTGCAGTCGGATACTGAAATAGGGAAAGAGTAATTGATTAATAACTAAAATTAGAGATAGGGACTGAAGAATGAGAAAACTGCTTTTGTTACTGACTTGTATGGGGTCAATGAGCCTGCTGAATGCTCAGGATCCGGGAGGTCCGGACACGCTTCTTGCTACAGGAGATCGGCTGTCGTGGATTCCGTCTGCGGCGGACAAAGCGGTTTCTTCACCCGAAATAAGTAATCTTCTCCGCCCGATGAACGGGAAATTCCGTTTGCTTTCCTGTAGCTATGAAGAAGAACGTCTGATGGATCGCAAGACGATCGATAAAAGCGGATCATGGGATTATACGTTAGTTACCACCCCGGTGAAGGGCGAAAAAGGAGCACTTGATCTGGCGATTACTTTCCGTCTGAAAGAAGGCGAACTTTCTTCTGCAGGTGTGGCGGTTGCTTTCGACTTTTATAAATGGAGTACTGATAACTATGTGATGATCCCGGCATCCGTCTATAATGGTAACAGGAACCGTATAGTGGATCGGAGTTATGCTTCTGGTTTGGACCGGAGCGACATGTACCGGAAAGACCTTCCGCAGACTACGTCACCTGTGCCCCAATTGTCGCCTGTTGCCGGTGAACCATCACGGTTGGAGGTGCTGACCTGCAATACCACCACACCGGCTATTTGTCTGTACGACCGAAAGAATAAATCGGGCTTTATCGTTTTGTCAGAGCAAGGCATCACATCTGACGATCAGATTCTTGATAATGGTTTTATCGTGGAAGAGAATTCCAATCGTACGCTTGCCTCTCTGGTCATCAGTGCACCCGGGGTCAGGGAGAAGAAGCCGGAGTTTATCGGGTTCAGTAAAAGTCCCGACCGTGGTATAGCTTGGAAAGCGGGGGATGAACGGACGATTCGCTTGCGTATCTATCGCTTTGCCGCTCTGGATATGGCAGCCTTTTTGGATAAATTCATGACCGTCCGTAAATCGGTCACTGGCAAGAACTCTCCGCGCAACCTGATACCCTTCAGTGAAGTGGCAAATCTGATGTGCAATGATATAGACAACCGTTATTACAAAGATCTGAAGGTCCAGTTTTACTGTCCGGAGAATGCCAACTGGATCTCTTTTGGATGGATAGGAGGATTGATGAATACCTTTCCGATGCTTGCGCTTGGTGATGAACAGCACCGTGAACGGGTGAGTAACACCTTTGATTTCGGATTGACCCTTGGCCAGGGAGAATCGGGCTACATGTACGGAGCACTAAACAACGACGGAAAGGTCTTTGGACGCGAAGGGTATGATGAGATGCCTGAGGTAGTGCTCACGCGTAAAAATTCCGATGTGCTCTTCTGGATGGTCAAACAATTTATGTTGCTGAAAGCCCAGAGACATACCTCAGAGATCAAACCTGACTGGGAGAAGCGCGTAAAACTACTCGCAGACGCTTTTGTGACTACCTGGAAGAAGAATGGACAATGGGGTAACTTCCTGAACAATAAAACCGGAGAGATTGCTGTATTCAACACGTCCAGCGGAGTCATGGCTATTGGAGGATTGGCTCTTGCCGCACAATACTATCAACAACCCGAGTATCTGAAGATCGCCATTCAGGCGGCTAATTACTATTATGCCGGTTTCCTGAAAGAAGGAATGACGACGGGTGCCTGTGCCGATATCCTTCAAAATGCTGATTCGGAAACGGCAGCAGCCTTGATGACTTCTTTGATGACGCTGTACGAACTGACAGGTGACAAGCAGTGGCTGAAGAAAAGCACTGATCTCGCGAACCTCTGTGCTACCTGGACCGTCTCTTTCGACTATCAGCTGCCTCCCAATACTCCTTTGGCAAAGTTGGGAGCCAAACTGGCGGGCGCCGTCTGGGCAAGTACCCAAAACAAACATGGAGCACCCGGCTTCTGTACCTCATCCGGTGATCCGCTTTTTAAGATCTTCCGTGCAACAGGCGATGAACGTTATGCCTCACTACTTTACGATATCGCGCATGCTCATGCTGAAGGGATACAACCCAGTGGCCAGATCACCGAACGACTGACCTATTGCGATGCTGATAGCCGTGGTTCGAGGGGTGATGGAGGAAAGACGGGATGGAATGAAACGAATGGTGCGCTGATGGCAATGGAGCTTCCGGGCATTTACCTGCGCACAGATATTGATCGGTTGTTTGTCTTTGATCATGTTATTGCTGAGATTATAAGCAGAGATAAAACCGGTGTGAAGATCCGGATTACCAATCCTACAAAGCATGTTGCATCCGTATCCATACTTGCTGAAAACAAAGCAAAGGCGAGCAAAGCATTGGGTTACACCAGCTTTATCACTTGGCCTAAAGTCGTTGTAAATGCGGGTGAAACCGTTGTTTGGAAAATATTAAAGTGATGCTCCGAAAACATATATATGGAACTCTTATGAATCACCGAATGAAAAACATTTTATTACTGGCTTTGATGCTCTTCACAGGGATGGCTCAGGCGACAAATAATCAGGGGATACCTCCTGCTGGCATGAAACAGAAAGCCGACTGGCTGATCAACGGATCCTCCTATACTTCCCGGGTGGTTACTTCGTCGGATGGAAAGGAAATTGTGATGGGCAATGGTCTGGTGGAACGGACATTCAAAGTGACCCCTAATTTTGCCTGTACCCATCTAAAGAATCTGATTACCGGAGAGAATTATCTAAGGTCAGTGCGACCGGAAGCGCAGATCACGATAGATGGCACCACGTATGATATCGGTGGATTGACCGGTCAGCCGGTGCACAATTACCTCCTTCCTGAATGGATAGAAGCGTTGAAAAATGACGAACAGGCTTTTCAGTATGTGGACTACAAGGTGGAGAACATCAAGCCTCGTCTGGACTGGAAGATCCGAAAGGAATGGATCTCGGGTGATGTGAAATGGCCGGCAGCAGGTAAGGAACTGATTGTGGAGTTTAAAGCACCTGCTTATGTCGCTAAGAAGGCGCAGCAGGAGAATGAACATCCCACAGCGATTGGAGGAGTGGTGGTGAAGGTTCACTATGAGATCTATGACGGGCTTCCCCTGATCTGCAAATGGATCACGGTGGACAATACCTCAGCGGAGAAAGTGATGCTCAACAGCTTTGTCAGTGAGCTCCTTGCTGTCGTGGAAGGAGAGTCCAGTGTGGAAGGTGAATCAGACTGGGTATTGCCCAATATCCATGTGGAGACGGATTATGCCTTTTCAGCGATGAGCAACCGAAAGGCAAACAGTGCTGCCGTGCATTGGGATATTGATCCGCTCTATACCTCACAGGTCAATTACATGCGTATCACACCTTGTCTGCTCAAGGTCACTCCGCTCATTGGACCGGAGGAGGAGATTGCTGCAGGTGGTTCCTTTGAGTCAATCCGTGCCTGGGAGTTGTATTTTGATTCGTTTGATAAAGAACGGAAAGGTCTTTCTGAACGTAAGATGTATCGCACCATTGCTCCCTGGGTGACCGAAAACCCTATTTTGATGCATGTGCGTCAGGCCGATCCGGCTTCAGTCAAGCTAGCCGTTGATCAGTGTGCTGAGGTGGGTTTTGAGATGGTGATCATGACCTTTGGCAGTGGTTTTAATATGGAGAGTGGCGATCCCGCTTATTACCAGAAGATGAAAGAGATGGCGGATTATGCACATAGCAAGCATATTGCTTTGGGTGGTTACTCGCTGCTTGCCAGCCGTTCCATCGATGAGAAGACGGATGTGATTAACCCGGAGACACACAAGCCCGGTGGATTTGCTACTTTTGGTAATTCGCCTTGTCTGGGTAGTGAATGGGGTATTGACTATATGCGTAAGATTAAGGAGATGTATCAGCAGACTGGTCTGGATATTATCGAACATGATGGTTCGTATCCGGGCGACAGATGTGCTTCCACAGAGCATCCCGGTCACAAGGGCTGGGAGGATTCACAGTGGAAACAGTTCCGCATGATCTCTGATTTCTATAAGTGGTGCCGTTCGCAGGGCATTTACATCAATGCACCGGACTGGTATTATCTGAATGGTTCGTCGAAATGTGCGATGGGTTATCGGGAGGTGAACTGGTCGCTTCCACGCGAACAGCAGGAAATAGTAGAACGGCAGAATATCTTTGATGGCACCTGGACCAAGACCCCTTCGATGGGATGGATGTTTGTGCCTCTGACGGAATATCAGGGTGGCGGTGAGGCTGCTACCATCGAACCTCTCAGTGAGCACCTCGCTCATTATGGCAGACGGATGGCCAATTTGTTTGGCGCGGGTGTGCAGGCTTGTTATCGTGGTCCGCGTCTGTATGATACCGACTCTACCAAAGCAGTTGTTCAGCAGTGGGTCAGCTTTTACAAGAAGCACCGCAGGATACTTGATGCGGATATCATTCATCTGCGACGTCCCGACGGACAAGATTGGGATGGCTTGTTGCATGTCGATCCAGCGGGCACCGAAAAAGGGTTGCTGATGATCTACAATCCGCTCAATAGTTCCATTACCAGAACCATCAATGTGCCGCTTTATTACACCGGATTGTCCGTAAAAGCTGTACTGGAAGGGATGAATGGGAAGAGCAAAAGCTACAAGATAGAGAGTGACGGAGTGATCTCTCTGGAAGTCACTATTCCCGCAAAAGGATACAGTTATTATACGATACGCTAAACAAAGAACGCAACGAATTACGTACAATAAATATAGAAGAAAATAATTTTATGAAGAAAGCTGTCGGTCTATTTATTCTAATGCTGCTGACATGTACTTGGTCACATGCAGTTCAGTTTACACACCCTGACAGGATCAGGTACGATGGGTCATGCATGACCATTGAAGGAGAAGATGTTTTTATTTACAGTGCGGCATTTCATTATTTCCGTTGTCCGCAGGAGCTATGGCGCGATCGTTTCAAGAAGATCAAAGAAGCGGGATTCAATACCGTGGAGACCTATGTGCCGTGGAACTGGCACGAACGCCTCATGCCATCCAGCATTGATGACACTACAAAGTTTGACTTTACAGATCTGAAAGCCTGGTTGAAGATGGCTCAGGATGAATTTGGCTTTTACACCATCGTCCGTCCCGGACCGTTTATCTGTGCGGAGTGGTCGGGCGGTGCTTATCCTCGTTGGCTGGCAAAGTTTGGTCCAGGAACAGGCGGATTCTGGTTGCGCAGTGCTGATTCCGAACATGTGAAATGGTCCATACATTGGTATGATGCCGTCTGTAAAGTCTTTGCTCCCGAGCAGATTACCCGCAAACCACGTGGTAGTAAAGGAATCATCATGGTGCAGATAGAAAATGAATACAATGCCCACGGTTGCGACAATAAACCTTATTTTCTGAAGGCACTCTGCAACTCGGCTACCAGAAATGGCATTGACGTGCCGTTGTTTACCTGTTTGACAGGCGAATGCCGTGGAAGCAAAGACCCTGTCTTATCTCAGGTGTTTGATTGTGATAATTATTATGTTGGCCTTACCGATGCGCCAAGTTGTGCCCGTCGTATGGCAGACCTTCGTAAGAGCCAACCCGAAGCGCCCGGCTTTGTGACTGAATTGCAGGGAGGCTGGTTTTCGCTGGTCACCGGCGGTCTGAGTGAAGATCACTATTCGGATTACCGCCATTTCAATGCGATCTCTTTGATGTCGTTGCTTGGAGGAGCTACGGGTCTCAATCCGTATATGTTCTTTGGAGGGACACATTTTGCAGGCTGGGGGGCACGGGGTATGACGACCAGCTATGATTACAATGCTGCCATCAGAGAGAGTGGCGCGGTGGGTGCCAAATACTATGCGGCAAAAGAGATCGGTGCATTTATAGAAGCCAATAAAAAGGCCTTACTACGCTCGGAAGGAGGTCCTTGCGAACTGAGGGATGCCCCTGCTAACCTGTTTGGTGGGATTCGTACAGCCAAAGATGGTACACGATTTGTCTTCCTTCACAACACGGATCCCAAAAATCCTTTAGGTGGCAAAGTGACTATTGTGCCGGGCACAGTTGCCAAAACTACCGAGCCGATGTACAACATCAACCAACATGGAGAGAAAGTGTTGATCAAAGCGGCAGAAACCGCCACGGCTACAGCTGCTTCTGAGCCTTTTACCGTGGACTATCAATTGTCCGCTCTCGGTGCTCAGGTACTTGTTATTCCTCCCGGAGCCACTCCTGATCAAGGCAAATGGTGGCCTCAGACTGGGATGCGTCCGATTCGCCCATCTGTGAATATTGCTCCCGTGCGTATCGCTGAGGCTTTGCGTTGCGAAGATCCGGTGAAGGATGCTGAGTGGAAGCAACTACCTGCTCAGACATCGCTCGCCGAACTGGGCGTGACTGATTTTCGCTATAGCCTCTATCGCTCCGTGGTCAATCTGAATGCTATAGCGGCTGCAAAGGAGACACGGTTGTTATTCAATATGTTTACAAGAGATATCGTATCGGTTCAGGTCAACGGCAAACAGGCAGTGCGACTCTTCCCGGACAAGGCAGATGCACAAAGCTGGCCTACCCGTGGGGCATTTGACCGTATCCGTCCCAATGAATTTGACAACCGCTTTGATGTGAGCGGACTGCTGAAAAAAGGAGAGAATGAGATTGTCGTTGTCTATGAGAGCCTTGGTCATGCACATGGATATATGCCGATGGAAGAGCTGAACGGGATTCGCAAAGGTGGACTTTCTTCTCTGGATACTCTTCTCACTCATCCTCTGCAATGGGACTATGCAGCAGATGTGGCTGGTGTTACCAAAGGATGGACCAAGCCGGGATTCTCTTCGGATAAGTGGGAGAAGGTTGCCTTGGATACGACCATGGAGATACCCCGTAAAGGCAATGGAGTACAACCCAAAGGCACTCCCGACGGACTGTTTACCTGGTATCGGGTGGAGTTTTCATTGCCTGCAAATGATCCAAAGATCTGGATGCCCTGGCTGGCAAAGATCAATGCTTCGGGCAATGGATATATGTGGCTGAATGGTCATAATATCGGACGTCACTGGGAATCGGGACCACAACGTGAGTATTTCCTCCCTGAATGCTGGCTCAACTTTGGCAAAGAGAAGAAAAATGTCCTTGTCTTTGGTTTGCGCCAGACGATTAACGGAGCTACATTAAAAGCAATTGAGATTGCTCCCTATCCGGAAAGTGCCGAATCCAGATGATGCTATCAAAGAGATACTTTCTTCGAAGTAGTATCTTCCATTTATATCTTTATTTTTCCTGTTTTGAATGAAATAATTTGATTGTCAACAATATAATCACTGAATTATGAAATATGCTATTTTGAGAGGTTACTCTCTCCTGGCTCTGTTGCTGGTCTCCGCATTGACGTTTTCAGCTGCTTCAGCAACCGAAGCAGTGAGGTTTCAGAATGCTGGCAGCAAGAACGCGATTGTCCGCATGGGAGCTTCCGATGTCCTCTCTTTTGATCAGGGATGGCTCTTCAAACGGGTTGGCTTGCAAGCCGACGGCACGAGTATTGTGGAACCGGAAGGACTACAAAATACACAGATAGATGACGCTTCGTGGCGCAAACTGGATCTCCCACATGACTGGGCGATAGAAGGACCTTTCCGGATTGAACTGGAGGGAGGCACAGGGAAGCTGCCATTTAAGGGCATCGGCTGGTACCGGAAGCATTTTACTGTTCCCGCTGAGGATCAGGGCAAACGGATATTCATTGATTTTGACGGTGCTATGGCCAACGCGGAGATCTGGCTCAATGGATACTATGTGGGCACATGGCCTTATGGCTATAGTTCGTTCCGGAAGGATCTGACCTCTTTCCTCCATTTCGGAAAAGAGAATCTGCTTGCCGTACGACTGAATACAGAGAAGTGGGATTCGCGCTGGTATCCGGGAGCCGGTATCTATCGCCATGTATGGCTGGTGCGTACTGAGCCGGTACATGTGGGTCATTGGGGTACGTATATCACGACACCCGAGGTTTCCAAAGAGATGGCAACCGTGAAGATGGAAGTGACCGTTGACAATCAGGGTAAGCAAACAGTGGAGGCGACCCTGCGCACAGAGATCTTTGAACTCAACGGGGATAACAAACCGGGTAAGAAAGTGGCCACGGTGGAAAAGACAGGCGTGACGGTAGGAGCGGAGAAGAGTGCGGAGACGACCTTACAGTGGACGCTGAAAAATCCGAAACGTTGGGATATCCTCTCTCCCAACCGGTATGTGGCACAGACATCCGTGATCGTCAACGGACAGGTGACTGACGTGTACAATACCCCGTTTGGAGTACGTACGATTGAGTTTACCGCCGATAGAGGCTTCTTGCTCAACGATCGTCGGGTGGAAATCCAGGGCACCTGCAACCATCATGATCTGGGTGCATTGGGTGCAGCTATCAATACCAGTGCACTGCGTCGTCAGTTGACGCTACTACAAGAGATGGGATGCAATTCGTTGCGTACATCGCATAACCCTCCTGCCCCTGAATTGCTCGAACTGGCTGATCAGATGGGCTTTCTGGTTTGGGATGAGGCTTTTGACTGCTGGAAGAATGGTAAAAGGGCACTGGACTACAACAAACTCTATGATGAATGGCATGCGATGGATCTGCAGGCCATGGTACACCGTGACCGCAATCATCCCTCGGTATTTATCTGGTCGATAGGCAATGAGGTGATGGAACAGCGCGATGTGGTGATGACCAAACATCTGGCAGATATTGTGCGTGGTGAAGATCCGACACGACCTGTTTCCAATGGGTATAATGATCCGGATGGCGGTCGGGAATCAGGGGCTGTGATGGGGCTGGATCTGATGGGAGTCAATTACTTCTTCGGACAACAGGCGAAATGGGATGCCGATCCACGCTATTCCAACAAACCTACCATTGGCAGTGAGACCTCCTCCTGTGTCACTTCACGGGGTGAATACTTCTTTGGTGCCGAGTATAAGAACTGGCAGATCTCCTCGTATGACCTGGCGCATCCGGGATGGGGATGTAGTCCGGATGATCAGTTCCGAACCAATGCGAAGTTCCCGAACGTGCTGGGTGAATATGTGTGGACAGGATTTGACTATCTCGGCGAACCAACGCCCTATAATTCAGATGAAACCAACCTGCTGAACTTCAGAAATGATCCTTTAAAAAAGGCCGAGCTGGAGCGTAAACTGGAAGAGCTGAAAGCTCAGAAAGCACCGTCACGGAGTAGCTATTTTGGCATTATCGACCTGGCAGGTTTCCCGAAGGATCGCTATTATATCTATCAGGCACACTGGCGTCCCGACTTTCCGATGGCGCACATCTTGCCACATTGGAACTGGAGCGAACGTGTTGATTCAATCGTACCGGTACATGTATATACCTCCGGCGATGAGGCGGAGCTGTTTCTCAATGGGAAGAGTCTGGGACGAAAAGCTAAAATACCCGGACAGGATTTCCGTCTGGTGTGGGACAAGGTGATTTACCAACCCGGCGAACTGAAAGTGATTGCTTATAAAAACGGCAAACAGTGGGCTACCGATGTGATGAAGACCACCGGAGAGGCGGCAAGACTTGCTCTGTCAGTTGACCGTAACAAGATTGCGTCAGATGGTGCAGATCTGGCATTTGTGACACTACGGGTGGAGGATCAAAACAATCTGATGGTGCCCCGTTCACACCCGCTGATCAGCTTTGCAGTGGAGGGCCCCGGCGAGATCGTCGCTACCGATAACGGCGATGCCATCTGTTACACCTCATTCCAAAGCACGCAACGCGAAGCATACAACGGCATGGCACTCGTGATTGTGAAGGCAAAAAAAGGTGCAAAGGGTAGTTTCAAGGTGAAAGCCAGTAGTGATGCATTGCAGACCGGCGAGGTGGCAGTCCGGATTAATAAGTAATGATTGCACCCATGCGACTAACAACAGTACCACTGAAAAGGCCTTTTATAGTACTCTCATTGCTGCTTCTCTCCCTGACCGGTAGAGCACAGGATGAGAAAAAAGAAGGCCTGATCGACGCACATGTTTTAGGACAAACCCTGCTGAAAGGAGAAACCGGTCTGGAGAAAACAGTGATGCAGGAGTATGCTTCTCCAACGGAGATTGCCGGTCTATTGTCCGCGCTTCCGGATCGTACCTTTTTGCTGTTTCCCGAGACTCGTGCCCATACAATTCGTTTGCTCGACGGAATCCCTTCCGTATGGGCAAAGCGAACTATCCAACAGATGGAGCGTATCGAACTGACAGCACAGCCCGGTGAGTATTTCGTTTTCCAGATCGGCGTATTTGCCGCCCGTGCCGATATCAACACCCTTCAATGGAACTCATCAGGCTTCAAAGGGCAGACAAAACTGAGCGGATTGACCTGTTTCAATCTCGAAGGAATAGACATTGTCGGTCAAAAGTTTGTCAAGGATATATCTGTCAGAAAAGGCGAGGTTCAACCTTTGTGGTTTGGAATTCAGATACCAGAAACAGCAAAAGGTGACTATACCGCACAGATCAGTGTGGGTGGAAAAGGTGAGAAGTCACAATCCGTTGACGTTCAGTTACACATATCCGGATCCGTGGTGCGTAACAGTGGCTTTGATGATGGCAACCGTTTGTCGCGGATGGCATGGCTCAACACCACCATTGGTGAAAGTCAGGAAGTAACCAAAGGTTATATCCCTCTGGAACGAAGAGGACAGGGTTTTGCCATTCTCGGACGGGAAATGAAGATCGCAGACAATGGTTTGCCTTTGTCAATGGATAGCTATTTCGGTGCCAACAACGAAACGTTGGTACGCACGCCACAACCGATATTAAGTGGAGCCTTTCGTTTTGTAGTAGAACTTGCCAATGGGAAAATCCTCACGTTCAAACCCGGCACACTCCGTTTCACAGCAACCACACCGTCGAAGTTGGTTTGGAAAGTAGTGAACCATGCCGCCGAAGCAGAGATGGAAGTGACCGGAACAGCAGAATTCGATGGTTTTGTAGGCTATCAGATCCGACTAATCTCCAGGCAGAAGTTGTCAGTCAAAGACATCCGTCTGGAGATACCCATGACCGCATCCATGTCGCGATACATGATGGGACTGGGAAAAGTAGGAGGCTTCCGTCCGGATATCTGGTCGTGGACTTGGAATGTCAAAAAGAACGGACAGGACGATGTGTGGTTAGGAGGGGTGAATGGAGGTCTGCGCATCAAGTTGAAAGACGAAAACTATCGCCGCCAGTTGGTCAATGTCTATTATCCATTTTGTCCGCTACTGTTGCCTCAGTCGTGGGGAAACGACAACAAAGGAGGCGCGACTATTGCTTCAGTTGCTAACGGTACTCTTCTGACAGCCTTTTCCGGCAGTCGGGAAATGGTCAAAAAGCAAGAGCTGTATTACAACTGTGAGTTACTGATCACACCCCTGAAGATGATTGATAAGAGTGTTCAGTTTGACGACCGTTATTATCACTCCGATAGAGATGTAAGCACCTCGTTTATCTCAGAAGCCGACAAAGCAGGAGCCAACATCATCAATATCCACCACAAAAAGGACATCTATCCCTTCATTAACTATCCCTATTTACCAGCCAACCTGGAGCCGCTGGGCAAGTTTATCGATGAAGCTCATACAAAGAATATCCGGACAAAAGTCTATTACACCACCCGTGAACTTACGGTAAACACTCCTGAGATCTGGGCGATGCGTAGTATGAATGGAGAAGTTGTTTTTCCCGGTCCGGGCAAAGAGGCCAAAACAGTCATCAATCCCAACGGACCTGATCCCTGGTTGATTGAAAACTTTAAGACCGGATTCATTCCTGCCTGGAAGTGTACCTTTTCAGAAGGACCCTACAAAGGACGTCAGGATCTCTCAGTCATTACGACGCCCGACTCGCGGTTAAACAACTTCTTTCTGGGCGGTCTCGACTGGATGTGCCGCTATCTGCATATCGATGGCATCTACATTGATGACTCCGCGCTTGACCGTGAGACGCTTCGTCGGGCTCGTAGGATCATGGACGGCACTCGTCCGGCTCCACGCATTGATTTGCATACATGGAATCATTTCAACGACATGGCCGGCAATGCCTGCTGCCTCAACCTCTACATGGATCTCCTTCCATATCTGGACATGATGTGGATTGGCGAAGGACGTGACTACAATACTTCTCCCGACTATTGGCTGGTAGAAATTGCCGGCATTCCTTTCGGACTGACCTCTCAGATGCTTCAGGGTGGCGGTAATAAATGGCGCGGAATGGTATTTGGCATGACGAATCGATTGGGATGGTACGGTCCGACACCTGAATATCTATGGCAATTCTGGGACGAACAGCATATTCAGGAGATGGAGATGATCGGATTCTGGGACGAGCAGTGCCCGGTGAGAGCCGATAAGAAAGAGATGGTAACCACCGTATTCAAAGGTAAAGAGAGTGCGATCATTGCGGTGGCAAACTGGACCGGCGAACCACAATCCGGCAGACTGACCATCGACTGGGAGAAGCTGGGCTTTGATCCCGCTCAAACCACGCTGTCAATGCCTGAGATCAAAGAATTTCAATCCGAACAAACACCTGTTTCACTGGAAAACTTAACCCTTCCAGCCAAGCAGGGGTTCCTGATTGTATTGAAGAAAGTAAGGAATGATTAAATCATCCGCAGCTGGAAGAATTCAGATTCGGCGAACAAACCATTAAAAACAGTTTTAACCGTCCCGCTTATATGCATAACTTTCCTGTAAAATGGATGACTGCTGACGGGAAGACACTCTGTCAGATTTCAGACAGGGGAGATCAATTGAATATAGTAAAAGCAACCCTCACTATCCCACGCATTACGCATCTTTCGCTGTCACATTGAGCCGAATGGTACAGCCGGGCGTAGATCTTGACTGCAAATTAGGTTAAATGTTATCGTATGGAATAGTATTTTTACTTTTTAAGTCTTAATGTCTCATATTTTGCATATATTTCGGGCTTAAATATAGATGATGATGATTAGCTTAAAAGTCGTGCATAAATTAGTCTTTGTTTTATCAATTATTGGGACAGTAATAGTACCAGATAAAATAAACGCACAAGGTCTTTCAGAAAAAGCAAAGAAAGATAAACTTGATTCAATTCGTAACAATCCATCCGGGCAGATTTACTATTTCGACGGGAAACAAATATCCGAAGAGAGTTTTTATAAGAAAGCTTACGATGGAGAATTAAATGGTCTGGCAGGCACAGGAGGCATTGCTGGAAAAGATGCTGTTACAAGATTTGGAGAACGTTACAGATATGGCGTTTGTTTTTTTAATCCAAAGGGTAAAGCTAGTTCGTATGACATTGAAAAGCAGGATTCTATCCTCATTCCTTTCAAAAAGCGACTTTCTAGTGGCTCCAGACAAAGCAATGAATATAAATTAAATGGAGTCGTAAATAAAATGTTTGATGGAAATGCCATTATGCTTTTTTCGTTTGATCAGGATAAGATTCAAAATGTTGACACTGCATTCATTGACAATGGTTGTTTTGAGTTCCGGGGAAAAGAAAATATAAACGATATAGGGATTCTCAGCATCGGTAATTTTCCGGATACTGTATTAAATCAACTGGTGATCCTGGAACGTGGAAATATAAACGTTTCCGTAGATAACAAAAGGATTGGAGGCTCTCCTTTAAATGATCTCTTCCAATCATATTTAGATACAAGCATAGTTTTTCGGAATGAGTTACAATCCATCGCAAAATCAGATACAAACAAAGGTTATATTGTAAAAGGAACACCCTTGTACAAAAAACATGTTGAGATTGGGAAATATATAGTAGATTTCAAAAAAAGAAATATTACTAATTTTGTAGGACAGTATTTTTTTGAGAAGGAAGCGGGGAGAGGAATTTCAGAATTAATAGCATATCCATCACAAAACTCATTGGATAGTGCTTTCTTTATGGTCTATAATGCAGCAGATACACTGTATAGAAAGAAGAAATGGATTGGAAAATATATTGAATCTTTGAAGAAAGACATTGAGAGAAAACGCTTGCAAGAAGAGATGAAAAATAATTTGTATATCGACTTGACATTAAAAGATGTTTCAGGTGAAAGTAAAAAGATTTCACAGTATGTAGGTGAATCAAAATACACACTTCTCGATTTTTGGGCATCATGGTGTGGGCCCTGTATTCAATCGTTTGGTAAGCTCAAAGAAGTGTATGAGAAGTATGATAGAAAAAAAATAAATATTATAGGAATTTCTTTGGATACAAGTGAGACTGATTGGTTAATCTCGATGAAAAAAAACCAAGTGCCTTGGGTGCAACTTTTGACAGGTAATGACGAACTTGTTAAACAGATTAAGACAATTTATGCATTTCAAGCTATTCCATTTACTGTACTTTTAGATCAAGAAGGGAAAATAGTTCAAAACAATTGCGATATATACTCAATCGATGAATTTATAAAAGAATAGATTCCTCTGCTTCTCCGCATAGCCGATATCTATCCGACGAATATAAGAAAGCACCCTTCCCGCATCGTAGCGGGAAGGGTGCTTTCAGTTAATTGGCAAGTTGACGCTGGTTACAGTCCGCCACGTTGCACTTCAAGCCGGCGTTTTTGCTCATCTCTTCACGCAGTCCGCTGATCTCCGTGTAGAGCGTTTTGATCCGCTCACACAATTCGAAGTAATCCCTCTGAAACTTCTCGATCTGAACTACCAGGTAGTCGTACTGATCAGTCACCAGATCCGTGAACTCCCTCGCTTTCGCAGGATCACTTTTAAACAACTTCAGGATCGTCAGCAGCCATTCGAAGATCATTTTGATTTTGACACTCATGATAAGAAACGAATGATTACGGTTCGACTATTTCAGCCGGTGTCACGATGATGCCGGTCGATTTGAAGGCGATAGTCTTCATCATATCCTGCAGCAACTTGCCCGGAGTGAAGAGAATCTTCTTACGCACGATCAGCGACGTCGCATAATCCTTCGAATCCTCCACGCCACTACCCCCGATACTCATCCGGAAATTACCAAACTCACCCAGCTGGATGATCCTGCCTTCGGCCAGACCCATCTTCATGGTATAAATCAGTCCGTCGAGCGCCGCCTGGATATCACCTTTGATACAGGTGCCACGGTCGGAGATAGTAGTACACAACGTTTCAAACTCAGTCTTACCGCTGCTTTTCACAGCCCCGTAAAACTTTTTAGGCGCCAGTCTGTCCTTCGGATTCGCCCGAAGCACCAATTGATAAGGAACACTCATAATAGTAAGAATTAAAGATGAATAATAAAAATACCTCTGCGCCGTAGATCCTTGCGGCAACGTTACAAAGATACGATAGGCGTGTAGGAGGGATGTAGGCTCCGTGCAGCAGGTGGCAGTAGGTGGATGATAAAGAAGAAGAAACACAATTCTCACATTTATTAAGATTATTAGTTGCTTTTGTGACATACCCTTGGATAAATAGTTTATCTTTGGAGAAACTAAAGAAGTATCGGACACCGTTTCACCACCCTCGCCGGGTACTTATCTCTTTTTTACTAACAAGCGTTATGTTTCATGATGCAATCTTAAAAATCTAATCAATGATTAAATTTCAAAGTCTTGACGTGTCCACTTCGAAGATTTCCAACCGGGAAGACCTGTTGTCCGGAGCAGTTGAAGTTCCCTCTTTCATTAACAATCCTCAAGCTCTAATGCTTGGATTGTCGGAAGTTACAGAAATAGGAGACTCAGCATTTGTAAATTGTAGTGCTATGACCTCAATCTCTATTCCTTTTTCGATCACTTCACTCGGCAAGCATGTCTTCAAAGGCTGTGCCGGACTGAAAGCCATTCATTGTGAGAATGCTGAACCAGCAAAGATCACTCCGCAGACCTTTCAGGATTATCCCGGATTATCTGAATGTACACTGTATGTGCCTCGTGGTTCCAAAGAAGCCTATGCTAAACAATGGGATCTTTTTACCACCATTGAAGAGGAAGAGCCCGTCTATTTTTATGATTTAGGCGTACGGTTTATCTTCAATGAAAATCGCACATCAGTCAGTGTGGCTAGTTTTCAGAAAAAGAGTATAAGTGGATATCAGGAGATAGAGGAGACAGCAGAATACAATGGCGTGACATACAATGTAGAGTCGATTGAGATAGGAGCATTTTTTGGATGTACCCATCTGGAGTCCATCTATATCCATCCATCCATTACGTCAATTCCTGATTATGCATTTTCAGGTTGTGAAAATCTGACTCAGACAAATCTACCTGGCAATCTGGAGTCAATAGGCAATTCTGCCTTTGAGAAATGTTTCAAACTAGTGCTGCGTGATCTGCCGTGCGATCTCAAAGAAATAGGATCGCGTGCATTTATAAATTGTCAAAGTATCACAGAAATCGTATTTTACGAGAATGTGACCTCTATCGGAAATGGTGCCTTGAGCTGCTGTAGGAAATTAAAGAAAATATATTCACTTGCTTCAATTCCTCCGGTAGTACCAAAAATTCTAGCTGAGCATTTTGAATATCGCACAATTAAATTGTATGTACCCAAAGGTTCACAGACCGAATATAACGAAGCAAAAGGATGGAATGTCCTGCACGAAGTAGTCGAGATTAAAAACTGATCTTTCGTATGACCATAGAAGGCGGCAAGCGGAGCATCACAGCTCTGTTTGCCGCTCTTTGTTTTACGGCTCACCGAGATGCTCCACGATCAGTTGCACCTGTCGGGGAGAGAGTATTCGTGAAGAAGGCGTGATGCCGGTGGCGAGCAGTGCCTCGTTGAGCGGTTTGCAGCGGTTGATCCAGTTGCGCATGACCCGCCAGGCATGCTCTTTTCGGCAATGTGGTGTATAGAGGAGCCCCAGCTCCGTCTTGCTGTAACACCGGATTCTGAAACGCTCTGTATGCTCTGTCTGTACCATCTTTTGAAGTGTTTTGTTTACTTCTTAAAGGTACTCATAATCAGTGAGATGAGCAATAATACAGGAGGAAAAGAAGGATCTATTTAAGAGAAATCCGGAGAGTTTATTGCGGTATCAATCACTAAATTTAAAAATGTTTTGCAACACCTCCACCAATTTTTCTTTCTTAATCGGTTTTGATATATAGTCGTTGCATCCTGCCTCTATTGCCTTTTCCCGATCGCCGGAAAGTCCATAAGCAGTCTGCGCTATGATGACCACCTCTTTGTTAAATTTCCGGATTTGCCTTGTCGCTTCATATCCGCCCATTATAGGCATCATGATATCCATCAAAACCAGATCAATATCAGGATTCTTCCGGCAAACTTCCACAGCTTCAAGACCATTCTTTGCATATAAAATCTCTCTGCCAAACACCTTGATCAGTGCGTCAATCAGTATTTCCGAGACTTTATCATCTTCGACAATGAGTATTTTTAGTTTTTTGACGTGAAAGATTCTATTTGAATATGCAGGTTGCTGCACCACAGTTACTTTAGCCGGTTCAGGCTTGCAAGGCAACGTAAAATAAAATGTCGAACCAACCCCTTCTTCACTTTCCACCCAGATCTTTCCACCCAGCATTTCTACATATGCTTTGGTAATTGACAATCCTAAACCAGTGCCATGACATGCCATTATATCGGAACTGTCCGCCTGAATAAAACGTTCAAATATCTCTTCCTGTTTGTTCTTAGGAATCCCAATTCCGCTATCTTTTACATAAAACTCAAGGGTCTCATTCTTTTTTGTATACCCAATCTCTATGGTGCCCTCTTTGCTAAATTTAATTGCATTCTTCACCAAGTTGGTAAAAATAGCATATAGCTTTTCGCGGTCAATTTCAAAGATCGCATCTTTCGAAGGCAAGGCCATTTTGCAGTCTAACTTCAATCCTTTGGCTTCCACCTCAGGATTAAAGAAAGTACATATATAATCGATCTGATCGTTGATATTCGATTCCCTGATATTGATTTTCATCAGTCCCGCCTCGATTTTCGATATGTCAACAATATTGTTGATGATGTTGAGCATACGGATACCACTCTTCTCGATGATGCTGATATATTTTTGTTGCTCTTCACCGGTAAGATCCGGTTCTTTCAAGATCTCGGCAAAGCCTAAAATACCATTCATGGGTGTACGGATCTCGTGGCTCATATTGGCAAGAAATGCCGATTTGAGGCGATCACTTTCTTCCGCCCGCACTTTGGCAATGATCAGTTCCAGTTCTGCCTGCTTGCGTTCGGTGATATCCCAGTTGATACCGGTAATCATTTGAGTATTCCCTTTTTCATCACACAATAATTTACCACGAGCAGATATATGATGAATGCTCCCATCAGACCATACAACACGGTATTCAGATACGTATGGAATATGTTGTTCCAGTGTTTTTTTCAATGCCGCCTTGACTATCTCACGATCATCTGGATGAATAACAGCTTGAAATTCATCTAAAGTTCCTCTGAATGAGGCAGGATCGATGCCCATTAGAGAGCATGTCTGATTATCAAAAATGCGTTTGTTTTCCGGGATAAGATATAGCCATGATCCCATTTGTGATGCCTGCAACGCCAATTCGAGCTTTGTCTTGCTAAAGATCAGATCTTCTTCCGCTTTCTTACGCTCGGTAATGTCCTGTACTACAGTATAACGATATTTTTTATCCTGCACGTAAATGTTTTCGGCAGACAACAGCACATGCTTAATCTCACCGTTCTTGGCAATTAAATCAGCTTCTGCATTAATTATTTTCCCGTTTTTATTGGCATGCTGTAAGATGGCCTTAGTTGATTCTGTGGTTAAAATGCCCAATTTCAGGGCTGTTTTTCCAATTACTTCGTTTTTTTCAAACCCAAATAATGAGTAAAACTGATCATTCACCTCTACATATTCACCGGTATCTAAATCACTTAAACCGCAAGCGGAAGGATTGAGATAAAACACTTTAGAGAACTTTTCTTCCGATAATCTTACTTTCGAAATATCTTTGGTAATCCCGAAGATTGCCGGGTTGCCGTTCCAATTACCAAAAAAGACTCTGGTTTCAACCGGAATCTGAATACCCGATTTAGTCAAAATCGGAATCGGACAAACCTCAGTAACTCCGCTTAACATTTCGCCTACAATCTTTGCAGCTTCCTCACGGCGTTCGGGCGGATGAATCATCAGAACCGATTGGCCTGATAATTCTTCCATTGTGTAGCCAAGACGCTTGAAAACCGTCCTATTGGCATGAAGGATATTTCCTTGTTCGTCTAAAATAAAAAGAAAATCATCAATTGTATTAAAGAAGGTTTCATAATTCAGACGGGTTTGCTCCAGCAGATCCTCCACCTGCTTGTGCTCTGTAATGTCCCTGGCTATTCCTTCGACACCAATGACCCTGCCAGTTTTATCTTTTAGGGGAACAATGTTTGAAGTGTGCCAACTCCATATCCCGTTTGAATGTTTTAAGCGATATTCCAACCCCTTCTGTCGTTCGCCGGTAGTGATTACTTTTTGCAAAAATTCCCAGCATACCTGCAGATCATCAGGATGTACAATTTGTTGGAATGACTTTCCCAACAGCTCTTCTGGTTGGATACTATTTTGTGTAGTACTAGAAGAAGACACGAACATAAAAACACCCTCTAAGGTGAGGGTATAAATGACATCGTGGCTATTCTCAATAATCTTACGGTATTTTTCTTCACTTATTTGTGAAGCATCTTCTTTCTTTTTGTATTCAAAGAGATCGGCTTCTACAGTAGCTTTTAAGGAATCATAGGCTTGCTTCAATTCCTGCAAATCTTGTAGAAGTTGTTCTTTGGATTTTTCCGGATCGTTCATCATATAGCACCTTTTTACGCTGTTTGTGTATATTATATCATCAGGTCTGTACCATCTTATGAAGTGTTTACCCCGCTATCAATCCCAAAATTTAAAAACATTCTTTATCATCCCCACCATTTTATCTTTCGTAACAGGTTTTGCGATATATTCGTTGCATCCCGCCTCTATAGCCTTTTCGCGGTCGCCGGAAAGTCCATAAGCAGTCTGCGCTATGATGACCACCTCTTTGTTAAATTTTCGGATTTGTCGGGTCGCTTCATACCCGTCTATTCCAGGTATCCTTATATCCATCAAGATCACATCTATATCCGGATTCCTCTTAGAAGCTTCAACTGCTTCAACCCCTGTCTTTGCATATATAATATCTCTACCAAGCAGTTTGACGATTGAATAAATCAACTTCTCCGAAACTTCATCATCCTCGACAATCAGTATCTTTAATTTCCTGACCTGATTGGTTTTCTCTGAATGAGCAGGGTGCAGTTCAATAGATTCATTATCCTTATCTGTTTTGTATGGTAAAGTAAAATAAAATGTCGAACCAACCCCTTCTTCACTTTCCAGCCAGATCTTTCCACCCAGCATCTCTACATACGCTTTGGTAATTGACAATCCTAAACCTGCGCCCTGAGAAACCCTTATATCGGCACTATTCGCCTGAATAAATCGCTCAAAGATTGCCTCCTGTTTCTCCTTTGGAATCCCAATTCCGGTGTCTTTCACATAAAACTCAAGGATCTTATTCTTTTTTAAATACCCAATCTCTATGGTGCCCTCTTTGCTAAATTTAATTGCATTCTTCACCAAGTTGGTAAAAATAGCATATAGTTTTTCGCGATCGGTTTTAATGATCGCTTCTTTCGCAGGCAATGCATTTTTGCAGTATAGTTTCATCCCTTTGGCTTTCACCTCAGGCATAAAGAAAGTACATATATAATCGATCTGTTCGTTTATATTCGATTCGCTGAGATTTAGTCTCATCAGTCCCGATTCGATTTTCGATATATCAACAATATCGTTGATGATATTGAGCATACGGATACCACTCTTCTCGATGATATTGATGTATTTCTGTTGTTCTTCACCCGTAAGACCCGGTTCCTTCAATATTTCTGAAAAGCCTAAAATGCCATTCATGGGTGTGCGGATCTCGTGGCTCATATTGGCAAGAAACGCTGATTTGAGTCGATCGTTTGTTTCGGCATGCTCTTTGGCTTTTATTATCTCCATTTCTTCCAGCTTGCGTTCGGTGATATCCCAGTTGATGCCGCTAATCATTAAGTTTCCTTTTACATCACTCAAAAATTTACCACGGGCAGAGATATGATGAATGCTCCCATCAGACCATACAACGCGATATTCTGCCGCATACGTTACATTCAGTTCCAGGGTTTTCTTCAAAGCCGCCTTGACCTTTTCCAGGTCATCGGGATGAATCACTGCAAAAAACTCCTCTTCCGTTCCTTTGAATGAGTCGTGATTGATTCCCATAAGAGAGCACGTCTGATTATCAAAGATACGTTTGTTTTCCGCGATAAGAAAGACCCATGAACCCATCTGTGATGCCTTTAACGCCAATTCGAGTGTAGTCTTACTAAACCTCAGCTCTGCTTCCGTCAGTTTGCACCCGGTAACATCCCTGGCGATTCCTTCCACACCAATGACCGTGCCAGCTTCATCTTTTATGGGAACAATGTTTGAGGTGTGCCAACGCCAAGTCCCGTTCAAATGTTTTGCGCGGTACTCTACCCCCTCCTGTCGTTTGCCGGTAGTGATTACTTTATGCAAAAACTCTAAGCTAGCAGGCAGATCATCGGGATGCATAAATTGTCGGAATGGCTTTCCCAAAACCTCTTCTTCCGAATACCCAAGTAGTGCGGTCCAGGCAGAAGAAACGAACATAAAACGCCCTCTATGGTAAGGGTATAGATAATATCGTGGCTATTCTCAATTAGCAGACGGTATTTCTCTTCGCTTTTACGCAAAGCATCTTCTGTCTGTTTGTGTTCATTGAGCGTCTCTTCCACAGAGACTTTTAAGGAATTATAAGTTTGCTGTAATTCCTGCAACTCTTGTAGGAGTTGTTCTTTAGACTTGATTTGGTTGTTCATGAAATAGCTCCTTTTTCAGGATGAATGATAAACAGTTGCAAATATAAATTCTTTTCTTTAATTGTTTGCTTTTTTTACGAGATAATGCACTTTTCGAATGTTAATTGTTTTATTTTCTTGTCATAACGTTAATCCGGCATCCCGGTAGAGCAGTCCACCCTCCCAAAATCAAACGACATCTCCTGCTGTTTGGCGGCAGCCTCTTTCTGTGCCAGCTTCTTTATCAGCCAGTTAGAGTTGTCAAAGAGAGTAGGAGAGTAGAGCGGGCGTCTGTCGCCATTGGGAGCTTTCTCCACCTCACACGGTGAGTAGCGTCCGTTATTCAAGTTAAAAGCAAACGTAGCCTGGCCGCACTTGCCCAGATTACGAAACCGCACCTTCTGGATATGCACCGTACAGAGGTTGCTGTTATCCTCCCTTTCCACGGCAAACCCATAGTCGGTCTTGTTGAAGAAGTTGGCCGAACCGTTTATGCAGTACATATCCGGCACCGGATAACGCTTGGTAATCGCATCACGCTCCAGTTTGCGCGGATGAGCCACCAGCACCACCAGCGTGCCCGTGCTGAGGGCAAAAGAAGCCAGTCTGTCGAGGAAATGACTGATGTACTGCGTCTCCGCCATCCCCTTTTCCATCTGATGATCGATACGGTTAAACGGATCTATCACCACCATTTTCACCCCCTTACGGCGCACCACTTCGCGTGCTTTCTTAAGTATATTATCCAACTTAAACCCCTTTTCCGGCACAATAGAGAATATGTTTTGTTTCAAAAACTCATACACACCCACATACTCCTCCTCCGAGGTGATCCCCATCTTAAAACCCTTGCCCACCAGCTTCTCCGAATGCTTGGCAAAGTGCATCTGCAACGGCAGGTTTTCCGGACTGAAGAAGACCGTCTTCCAGTCGTGCAGCATATTCATCTGAACCGCCAGCATGTCGATAAACTCCGACTTACCACAGTTGGGCACCCCCGTCACCACGCAGAGCCTGCCCGTCTCCAGCTTCAGCAACCCATCCAGATTGTCAAACCCCGTGGAGAGACCCGTATCAGCGCCCTGTTCAAACAATGTGCGAAACTCGTCCTTCACATCCTTCACTGTAAACACCCCCTCCAGCGGCATCTCCGGAGCAGCCGCCAGGCACGCCCTCAGGCTCTCCGTGCCATGCATCATCAGATGCTCGTTGGCATCCTTGCAACCCTCAGCAAACGTCACGATGCGACAACGCTCCTTGCCCAGACGGCGCACCAGTTCGGTACGAAGCATCATCCCCTTCTCATCCATATCCACCGCGATGTAGATGATATCCTTATTCTCAAAATGCGTCTCCACATACGGATCCAGCCAATCCAGATTGCTGTTTGCCCCATTGGGCACGCTGATCACGCTGTAATATCTGCTCTGCATGAAGCTCAGCGCATCCGTTTCACCCTCCACAATCGCACAATCTCTCGTCGTTACGATGCCGTCGATATTATATGGAATCGTCCTGGCCCCCGTCCGCGAAGCAAAATCCTTCTCCAGTCCCCGATACTTCGTGTTAACCAGTTCGCCATTCTCAAAGAAGTTGAAGCCGATACACATCACCTCTTTCCCCGCATTCTGCAAGAACTTCATCTCCTGGGTAATCCTCATCCGTATCAGCACCTCCTGCGAGATCCCCCTTTTCTCCGCGAAATAGCGCACGATCTCATCACTCAGCTTCGTCTTGTTGACATCAAACACCAGTCTGCGCGAAGGAGCGACCCCCTCTCTAGCCATCGACACATTGCCCGTCCGCCGTCCCTCGTCGGCATTCTCCTTCGCTTTTCCGGTCCAATCGCAGCAAAAGCATTTAAAAAGCAAGGTTTTTGAATTAAACCATAACGGCCTGTCACGTTTATGCTTCCTATCCCTCAGGTTACATTTCGGGCAAAACAACTTCACTTCCTCACCCTCTCTGTCGCAGTCAATCGTTTGACCCTCGTAATAATAATAACTCATTTTGTAGTATCTGTAAATTTAGTTTGTCCATCTCTTTTTCTCATCATTCCATCGCACCGAATAATCCGGTCGGGGAGGCGCATCCTGAGGGATCACCACCCCGCACACACTCCGCACCCCGCTGTGGGGATCCACATCCTCATACGGGAAGGGCATCTCCTTGCGAAGCTCCGTCCGCATCCTCTCATCCAGCCTCGTCCGCGTCGCAGTCCCTTTGCGGGAAAAATTGGCAAAATACCTTTTCGCCTCCTCCGTGTCACTCATGGCACGCACCTTCCCCTGCTGGATGATATGATCCTTAAACACCCTCGACATCAGCGGAATATGATGAATATACTCCACCGGCATTTGCTGATTCATCCCGATTATCTCCACCCAATACTGATCCTTGAAAGCCCTGTCCACGCCCACCTCCATCTCGTGCAACTCTTTCTTTTGAGCCTGTTTTTCATAATCAGGAATAAGACTGTTGTTGTTGTCGGAGTCGTCTGAGTTGTCGGCGATGGGATCAGAGTTCGCGTCAGAGATCCCGTTTTTGACAGACACCGGTTTGGCACGAGAATAGGATTTAGAATCAGAAAAAGAACTTTTGCCGTCGTCGAAATTTTTCTTTTCTTCTTCTGCCTGAATTGCACAAGAATCCTTTTCCTTTCCTTCTATTTCTTTTCCTTTAATTTCTTTTATTTCCTTTCCTTTTATTAGCGCCTCGTTGGATGCGTATTTATCCTTGAGCTCCAGTAACTTATCCTGTTCCAATATTGCTTTTTTAAGAACGAATTTACATTTTTTATCATCGTATTGCTTCATTTTTCGATCCATATCTGCCGAAGAATAGTACTCACCATCGAAAGAAAACAGATCAAAATCATTCAGAATCGCCAGCACCAAGACTTTATTTGTATTAATCCTGCGGCAATGCATCATCAGTTCCGACTTATGAAACCGGTAATTCTCATGTCTTCGCAGCAATTCCTGTAAAGAAAACAAGACCCCATAGCCGGCCATTTTATATTTCTCGATCAATCGGATCACCCTGGAATCCTCCATGAATTCCGCATCATGCGGAAAATAATAATTGTCTTTCATTGGTACGGTATAAATTTAAAACTTCAGATCATTGGAAAAATAAGCAATCAGGTTGCCCGAACCAAAGCGACGCAGTATCGACGCCTCTACCCAGAAATCCAGGTCGCGCAGCGCCATCGACTTATTGCAGCCCGTGAGCCGCTGATAATCCATGCGCGACAGAAACACATTTTTTACAAAAAACTCCATCACCAGAGCCAGTCGTTCGACAGGAAGCAGTTCGGGCTTCTCTTCCTGCTTCTCTCTGCGCGTCAGCCTCATGGACGACAGCTTCTTCTTCATCTCCTTGGACAGCCTCAGATGCACACTATTAAACTGCACCGTCGCCGAGTTTACCTCGTTGCGCTCCGACGTCGCATTACTCTTGAGTGAGACAGAGAAGTAGCCCAGCCCCTCCAGTTCGACCACATCGCCCAGCGTCAGATGCCGGGCCATCGCCTCTGACACGGCAGACAGCATTCCCATCAGATCGCCCCTGGTAAAAGTCGACGCATCAGCAATCTCCGTGAGCAATACATCGCAAGTCACCCTCCTCCCGTTGACGATCCGCGCATGCAGCAGCCCCTTTTTCTCCACCTCTCCAAAGGCGGCAGGAGTCTTGTACAAGTCATACAATGCCCCCATCCTTATGAAAGTTGCGCCTGACCTTCGTCAAACCTTTGATTGACCTTCCTCATTCCCTCGCCGTCCGAAGGTGAATCGGAGCACGCACACAGACGCACCAACTCACGCATACCTGCGTTTTCACTCTCTTTATCATACATACCGATCAGAATGTCGCGCAGTGCGAGCGGTTTGTTCTCTCTTTTTAAGTTAAACTTCATTATATCTTCCTTTTTTTATTACGTTGTGTATTTGTGTCATTACAAGTACACTACAAAAGAAGTCATTTAATAAATACCAGAGAACCCATTATGATGGGTGAAAAGTCTCGTTTTTTATTCCGAAATTTATACCGAAGATTTTAATAGAGTCAGTAGGGTGTCTTAACTTTGATAAACAAAAAGAGTTCTATGAAACGCTATTAAAATAGCTCAAAACTTACAAATAATTATTTATACAAGTATAACATTTCGACTTAATGAATCAAAAGAAAGAAAGTTGCCTCACAGTAACAGATTACATGGAGGTACGTGCCGAACTAGATCGGATGACGCGAATGAGTGCAAAGAATGAGAATGGAGATCATCTCATTCTTATATATCTGCATCCCTTTTTCAAGAAATATCTGAAGCTGTTAGACTCGAATCCGGCACAGCTGGAACAGATCAGTCCCCTTTCAGCAGGTACCTTTCAACGGTTTTTGACCGGAGGTAATATAGAGTTAAATTCCCTGGTCATGGGAATCAATATTATTTTTTATGTCAAGGGCTACGAATTTAGGCTTGGCAATGAATGCGATGCCCTTCACGGTGCCAACAACAGAGAAAGCCGTATCATCCTCAAAGAGATAAAGATAAATGATCTTTGTAACTACAGAGAGTCAGCTCATTTATATATCCCCATCACCATCGGCAAAGCCTCACCGCTGTATCCACATATGGAGCTCTCAGCCTCTAAACGCACAGCGATGAAAAACCATTCGAAGAAAATAGCAGCAGCCACCATCCGAAAATACCTGGGTCCGTATGCCGTAAGGTGCCATAAAATAGCCCAAAAGAAAATCACTCAATTAGTATTAATCGACGGACACAGCCACACCACCCTCAATAACCTCCAGAAAGGGAAGAATATGCAAGTAAATACTTACTTCAGCATCTTTGACTCTTACTATCAGAAGATCGGTCGCGTATTATCGTATCCCAACCTCTCCACAGCGATACTGAAAGCAACAAAAAATGGTACCTGCATTGTGATGGTCGAAGTACTTTTTAAAGACCTGGGCAAATATGAAGCAAAAGACTTTTTGTACTCTTACAGGACCGGGTGTGATCCGGAACTTTAATGGGTTGGAATGATAGAATGCAGGATTAAGATCTGTAGATCCTTGTTCAGTCGTGATCTTGAAACAAGAAAGCTCATTGATATTATATCTGTTTTCTTTTTTTCTTCCATCTTGTTCATTATCTTTGTGTGTTCATCGACAATGAACACGTATTATTAAACTACAATAAACTTACTCCCGAATCAACCTTGTAGGCTGAGATATAAAATCAATACTCGTGGAAAATACCGATACTATTCAAATGAATCAAATAATAAGGATACACAAGAATCTGGAATACAAAACAAATTCAAGAGGTTTAAATGACCTTCTGAAAGAGGTTAAATCTGAAGAAAAAAAAAGAATATAGTTTATGGCAACGAACAAACATGCTACAATTCGTTATCAAGCTTTAGATAAATGCTTTCGTAATCCGGGACGCAGGTATTATATTGATGATTTGATCGCTGTTTGTAATAATGCAATTTACGAACACGCTGGAATTGAAGATGGAGTAAAACGTCGACAGGTATTGGACGATATCCGTTTCATGGAAAGTGAACAAGGTTGGTCGGTCCCTCTGGAGCATATTCGCGATGGGCATAAAGTTTATTACCGTTACGATGATTTGAGTTTTTCTATTAACAATCAACCGTTAAACGAAATTGAAAAGAAACAGTTGAAAGAAGCATTGCTTACTCTATCACGGTTTAAAGGCATGCCTCAGTTTGAATGGATAGATGAAATAGCTACAAGGCTTGATATGGAACTTGGACTATCAATAAATAGCCAGAAGATTATTGACTTTGAGCAAAATGAAGACTTACAGGGGCTTGAACATATCACGCCTTTGTATAATGCTATTCTTTACGGGAAATCGCTGAAAGTTTGTTACAAAAGTTTTAAGCAGGATTGTATTCAGACCATCATTTTTCACCCATACTACCTGAAACAGTACAAAAACCGCTGGTTTGTTTTTGGGTGGCATGGACAACGAAACGAACTTAGTAATCTGGCGCTCGACCGCATTGATGAGTTAGAAGAAATTAGCGAACCTTATATCCCTAATACGGAAATTGATTTCTCGGAATATTTTGAGGATGTGATAGGAGTAACTATACCAGCCAATGTTAAACCGGAAAAGGTTTTACTTAAAATCACTAACGAACTTTATCCTTATATTAAAACTAAGCCATTGCACGGTTCGCAAACAGTAAAAGGAAAAACCGAAGAAAAGACCTTGATTGAACTTACAGTTATTCCTAATTACGAGCTGGAGATGTTGGTGTTATCTTATGGTGAGGGGATAGAGGTATTAGCTCCAGTCACTTTGAGAGAGAAGATAAAAAACAGAATAAAACTTCTATCAGAAAAATATTTATAGAACAATGCGGCTGTGCTGCACAATAACATAAAACCTTTGTAACATGAACAAAATCGGATTTCAAAATTTTAGGCGTTTCATCAACTTCCCCGAACTGGAATACGGAGGTATCACTTTGTTAGTAGGAAAAAATAATTCCGGAAAATCCACCTTAGTCAAAGCACTCATGCTCGTTAACGAGTATATAAAATCAAGTGATCTTGGCGTTTTCTCTTTTGCTAATGAATTATTGGAGAATGCTAATATTGTGACTTTTGACCGTGCAAAGAACAAATACAGCGACAGTCCTATTATATCTTTTTCTTTTCAGATTGAAAGTTTTAATGTTGAAGTTGCAATTTCTGGAAAGGAAGGCAAGACCAATGCAGATGTAGTATATTATCAAATTGAGGATTTGACAAATGGGTATATACTTAAAATAGAACCACCTGCTCAGCACATTACTTTTACTTCAAAACATGAACAAGACAACGATCGCATAATTGATATAAATAGATCATTAGATGAAATAAAGGAACAGATATCCAACCTTAAATTACAACAGGAAGTACAAAAAAGTAAAGGTGAAACCTCCCATGAATACATTGAGATTATTAGTACTATCGAGAAACTGGAAAAGAAAAAAGAAGAACTATCAAAAAGCAGAAAAGCTGAGCAGAAAAAAAATGCCAACTATAGCTTTGATATGGAAAGCGAATTGAAAGGTAGTCTAGTATTTGTATTTAAAGAGTTTATGAAACGTTGTAAAAGAAAATACGACAATCAGTTTCGTGAAATTCAAAAAGGGAAAAAAGAGACAAAAGAGTTTGTTGATCTCAAAGGCTTTAATGATGATCATTTTAAAATAGAAAATTCTTTTGACAACTACATTCAGATAACAAATAAAACAAACATTTTATACCTTGGAGCGAATCCGGCAAAACAATCTGCGCTTTTTTCCATCAGAGATAAGAATAATGCTTTGGCACAAGCATTTCACGAGTTTGAACAATTAGATATTCAAAATCAACAATCAGATGCCTCTCGTTTTGTAAAAAAATGGATGAAGGAGTTTGAAATAGGAGAAGACTTTTCTGTCATCTTGCATGCAGGCGAAGCCTATGAGGTTAATATTCTAATTAATGGTAAACAAATACCTCTCGCAGACAAAGGGATGGGATCTATTCAGGCAATGTTACTCATTATACGTTTAGCATGTGTTCTTTTTAAAGCACAAAAGAATCAGTTGACTTATACGGTTATTATCGAAGAGCCCGAATTAAATCTGCATCCTGCATTACAAAGCAAATTGGCAGAGATTTTTTATGAAATAACAGATAAATATAAAATTCAATTAATAGTTGAAACACATTCTGAGTATATTATCAGAAGGACTCAGGTTATTGTAGCAGAAAAAGAATTGACAAAGGGAGTTAACGATAACTTATTTAATCTGTACTATTTTCCAATTGAAGGTACCCCTTATCATATTGAATATGATCAGGATGGTGTGTTGAAAAGAAATTTTGATAATGGTTTTTTTGATGAAGCTTCAGCAAGCACGCTTGAACTATTAAAAATTAAAAGACAAAATAAAGCCTGATGTTTACAATATATTCCGAACTAGAGATTTTTGAAAACATGGTTGTTTTCAATGATAAAAATCCGAATTGGTACAATATTTTTTGTAATCACTCTGATGTCTGCTTAAACATAACCGATGATGAGTTAATTGAACAACAACTTCCGGGTACAATAATCTTTGAGTTTATTCTGTCTAACGGAGGGAGATCTCCCATTGCATTAAAAAATTATTTTGATGCGATTTATGAAGATAATAGTATAATGATGGAAAAACCTCGTTCTTCTTTTTTTCTAAATATCAAAAAAGAAGAGGCTGATAAACTTCAAGAATCATTGGGAGTTATTATTCAAAGTTATGAATCAATAGATGATAATATTTTTAAAGGGACTTCACATTGTGAACTTCCAGCCAACCAAATTATTCATTCTAATAATTTGGTTGGCTGGAAATGTTTATTTAATTTTCAATTACCTCCTTCCAATGCTATAGTAATAACAGATGACTGGTTATTTAAGAATGAAGAGCATTCTGTCATAGTGGGTGAAAGGAATACTGTTGATATATTGAATGCAATGCTACCTTTAAAACTGGATGGTATTTTTCATTTACTTGTAATCTCTGATGATCAAAATAGAAGTGAACAGAGATGCCAAAAACTTGCAATTGATTTAAAAGAATCAATTGCAGCACTTAGGCAATATCAAATACTTGTTGAGGTTGTTTTTGCAGAAACAATTCACAAAAGAAAGATTTTTACAAACTATATAAGTATAACATGTGATAAAGGATTTGCAATGTTTAGAGTAAATGATAATAGTAAAGTTAGAGATGATAATGACTTTCGTTATGAATTTATTTTCAATCGAATAAATCCAAATGAGGGAGATCCTGTGGCAAAATCTGATTATATTTTACTGACCAGAATCAAATCAAAATGCAAATCTGTAGTGGATCATATAATAACGAAAGGTCAAGATCATAACCAGAGAATCTATTGTGATTGCAATCCAGATAAATCGATTGTTAATCGCCTTATAAACGATGTTTGAAAATAAGTTCTAACTATGCACTTCTGCTGCACAATTTATTATTTACTTTGCATCACAAAGCAAAAACGAACTATAATAACGAAACAATGAGCAATAATAAGGTGGATGTAAAATTCATTTTCGATATTACCGATAAGGTACTTTGGAACACTTTCCGGAAAAATGAAATCGGCGATGTACTATTACCTTTTGTGGTAATTCGCCGTCTGGATTGTATTCTGGAGCCGGTAAACGAAAAGGTACATAAATCATACACTGATTTTAAAGATAAAGTAAACGAGGATAAGTTGGACCCGATTTTGCGCAAAACTGCAGGAGGATTGCAGTTTTACAATACCTCAAAACATACGCTGGAAGGACTGAAGGAAAGCCCTAAAACAATCGAGATTGACTTCAATAACTACCTGAATGGCTTCAACAAAGAGGTGCGTGATATTATCGACAACTTTCAGTTTGATAAAGTAATAGCCCGATTAATCAAGAACAAATTGCTCTATCAGATGATAGATGCTATTTGTAAAGTGGATTTAAAGCCCGAAACGGTGGATAATCATTCGATGGGATATATTTTCGAGGAACTGATACGTATTTCTAACGAACAAAGCAACGAGACCGCCGGAGAACATTTCACACCCCGCGATGTAATTGATTTGATGGTTAGCATCGTATTCAGTACTGAGAAAGAGGTGCTTTCACAACCCGGAATTATTCGCACTCTTTACGATCCGGCCATGGGAACGGGTGGTATGATTAATCTGGCCAAAAACTATGTACTGGATACGCTTTGTGTCGATACAGACAACAAACCGACAATCCGTACCTACGGACAGGAGATAAACGAACAGTCGTATGCCATTGCCAAATCGGAGGCGCTGATAACCGGCGAAAATGTGGATAATATCCGCCACGGAAATTCCTTTACACAAGATCGTTTTACTGACAAGCATTTTCATTATCAGTTTGCCAACCCTCCCTATGGTGTAACTTGGGCAAAGGATGCTACTTTTATTCTGAACGAGAGTGCCAACCCTGCCGGACGGTTTTATGCCGGACTTCCCCGCACCAGTGATGGACAGTTGTTGTTTGTGCAGCACATGATTAGCAAAATGGAGCGCGAGGGTGGTAAAATTGCTGTTGTTACCAACGGTTCACCGCTGTTTACAGGTGATGCCGGCAGTGGTGAGAGCGATATACGCAAATGGATTATTAAAAACGACTGGCTCGATTGCATCGTTGCTCTGCCAAAAGACTTGTTTTACAATACAGGGATCAATACCTTTGTGTGGTTTCTGGATAATAATAAACCGAAACACCGGCGTGGTAAAGTCCAGTTGATTAATGCCAATGTGCCGGAAGATAAGGCTAATGGAGTGGAGGGCTTTTGCCGACCGGAGAAACGCAGCTTAGGTAATAAGCGCTACAAGATAGAAGATTTCCATATTGACAAGCTGGTGGAAATATACAATGCGTATGAGGAAAACGCCTATTGCAAAATCTTTCCGAATGATTTCTTTGGCTACTATCAGATAACGGTTGAGCAACCCGAATATGACAAAAAAGGCAAGATAGTTACCGATCGCAGTGGCAAACCTAAAGCAGACGGCAAAAAACGTGATAAGGAGAATATCCCCATGAATGTGGATATTGAAGAATATTTCGCTAATGAGGTACTGCCACATGTACCCGATGCTTGGATCGACTTTGAGAAAACCCGCATTGGTTACGAAATAAACTTCACCAAATACTTTTACGAATACAAAGGCTTGCGCCCTTCGGAAGAAATAAAAGCCGAAATAGAAGCCCTCGAATTTGGTACTGAAAACCAAAAAGGAATTGCACAACTGCTTAAAGAACTACTTGGAGAATGAAACCGTACGAGAAATACAAGGATAGCGGAATTGAGTGGTTGGGGCAAATTCCTGAGCATTGGATTAAAGTTAAATTAGGAAGAGCATTTCAGAGTATTGGAAGTGGAACTACTCCAAAAACAGCAAATGACTCATACTATGAAGATGGTACAATTAATTGGTTAAATACCGGAGATTTGAATGATGGTTTTATTTATTCTACATCAAAAAGGATTACCGAAGAAGCATTTAGAGATCATTCAGTTTTAAGACTTTACCCTATTGATAGCATTGTTATTGCATTGTATGGTGCAACTATCGGAAAATTGGGCCATTTAAAAATTGAAACTACAACAAATCAAGCCTGCTGCGTGATATCTGAATCAAAGGAAATTACAAATAGATATATATTCTATTATTTATTGGCTGCAAAAGAATTTATAATTAGTAAGTCTTACGGTGGAGGTCAACCAAATATTAGTCAGGACACAATAAAGCAATTATACATTGTAGCTCCAACTTTATCTGAGCAAACCCAAATAGCCAACTACCTTGACCACCAAACGGCCATTATTGACCAATTAATAGCACAAAAAGAGAAGCTGATTTCTTTACTGAAAGATAAACGCCAGGCAGTAATCAAAAAAGCCGTTACCAAAGGACTAAATCTCAATACTCCAATGAAAGATAGTGGTGTTGAGTGGCTGGGGGAATTGCCAGAGAGGTGGGAACTTGTAAAATTTAAACATATTGCAAAAATAAGAAACGGTAAAGACCAAAAAGATGTTCAAGTTGAAGAAGGTGGCTATCCTGTATTGGGTACTGGTGGGGAATTTGGACGAGCTTCAAAATTCCTTTATGATAAACCGTCTGTTTTGCTTGGTCGAAAAGGAACAATAGATAAACCCCAATATATTGAACAACCCTTTTGGACTGTTGACACATTGTTTTATACAGAAATATCCGAAGATTGTGACCCTTTGTATGTGTTCTATTTAAGCCAACAAATACCATTTAGTCTTCTTCAGGAGAGTAGTGCTGTGCCAAGCATGACACAAGACAATCTAAATAATGTAGTTTTATGTAAACCACCACTGAGGGAGCAACAGGAAATTAGTGTAATGTTGAAAGAAAGACAAAATGAGTTTGACGTTCTAATTGAAATTTCAAATTTACAAATCACTAATCTTAAGTCTTTCCGTCAATCTCTAATCTCGGAGGCAGTAACAGGTAAGGTGAATGTTAGGGATTGGAAACCAGTGAATCTGAATGTTTCCAGCCCTGAAATGGCTGATAAATTACAAATAAGTACCAGAGCTATTGAGAAACAAAATGGCAAGTTGTAATAAAAAGGGTATTTCTATCGTTTCGGAAGTGCTAAGAACGCTATTGGGAGCTATAAAGTGAGAAATCATAATAAAAACAGAATATGTCAACAGGAACAAAAGAAATGCACCTTGAGGATCATATTGCACGTTATTTAAGTCGCGATATTAGGCCTGATTTTTCGGAATATGTGACCAAGGAAACTTCGTGTTACGATAAAGAGTTGTGTCTCATTCCCGAAGATCTGATTGATTTTATCAAGGATACTCAGCCTGATAAATATCACAAAATAGAAGAGCAATACGGAGCTGAGACAGACAAGAAGATTGCTTATTATGCTTCAGAATTAGTCAGTAGGCAAAAGGATAAAACGCTGGCTTATTTTCACATGAAACTAAGAATCTGTGGACAGCATTTAGATACAGTCTATTTTAAACCTCAGCACAATAAATCTCCTGAGCACTGGGAGTGGTACGGAAAAAACCGCCTTACAGTAGTTCGACAGCTGAAATACTCAAAGAAAAATGAAAATTCCATTGACATCGTATTGTTTATAAACGGACTTCCTGTAGTTACCATAGAACTCAAAAATGCACTGACGGGTCAGTACCTCATGAATGCAATAAAGCAATACATGGAAGATCGTGATCCCAAAGAAACATTGTTTGAATTTAAACGCTGTCTGGTGCATTTTGCTATTAGCACCGAACAGGTAGCCATGTGTACGAAATTAGATGGGAAAAAGACTTACTTCCTCCCTTTTAACAAAGCACTGGTGAATGTGGATGAATATAATTATGCTACGGCTTATTTGTGGGAAGATGTGTTGAGCAAGGAGTCGATGATGAATCTGGTGCAAAACTATATTAATGTTCAGATCAATAAAGACAAATACTTTGACAATAAAACCGGTCAGATCAAAGAAAGGGAGAATGAAGTCTTGATTTTTCCCAGATACCACCAACGCCGTGCTGTAGAGCGATTACTGAATGCAATTGAAAAAGATGGAGTTGGAGGCAAATATTTGATACAACATTCAGCCGGTTCCGGTAAATCAAATACTATTGCATGGTTAGCATATCGTCTTTCTGGTTTTTACAAACAGATTGATGATTCGAATGCATTGTTTAACAGCACCATTGTTGTGACCGATCGTCGCATTCTGAACAAACAGATACAGGATAGTATCCGCCAATTTGAACAGGTTCCGGGTAGTGTGGTTTATATTGATGATAATCAACCCAGCTCTGTTTTAGCTAAAGCGATAGAAAATCGTACGCCCATGATTGTAACTACACTCTTTCGTTTTCCTGTCATATCAGAGACTATAGCACAAAACAAAGACAAAACTTACGCTGTAATCATTGACGAGGCACACAGCTCGCAAACAGGTGAGGCTGCACGTCACTTGCGTAAAGCCCTATCTCTTGAAGAAGCTGAGAAAGCTGACGGTGAAGAAAAGTCATTGGATGAAATTATTGAGGAAGAAATCAAATCAAAAGGAAGTCAGAAGAATGTTTCTTTCTTTGCTTTTACGGCAACACCTAAAGATAAGACCGTAGAAATGTTCGGGACAATCCGTAAAAATCAAAAGGAAGCCTTTGATACCTATACAATGGAGCAGGCTATAAAGGAAGGTTTTATCAAGGATGTTCTGAAAAACTATATGAGTTGGGCACGATATTATAAGCTTATAAAGCATTCTGATATTGAAGACAAGGAATACGATAAAAAGAAAACAGTTCGATTACTTTCGTCCTTCGTTGATTTACAGGATCATGCTATCGAAAAGAAAGCCAGAGTCATGATTGAGCACTTTGTATCTCAAACTCAATATGAAATACAAGGAAAAGCTCGTGCAATGCTCGTAACACGTTCGAGACTTCATGCCGTACGTTTTAAGCGTAAATTTGATGAGATCATGCGAGAAATGAGACTACCTTACGGTGCATTGGTCGCATTTAGTGGAACTGTAACTGATGCGGAAACGGGCTTGGATTATACGAAGGAGAATATGAATAACCTGGGTGGTAAAATTGAAATCGCGGATGCACTGAAAATGCCTCAGTTTAGGATATTGATTGTTGCTAATATGTATCAAACAGGATTCGACGAACCTTTGCTTCATACCATGTTTGTGGATAAGAAACTCGGTGGTACGAGTACTGTTCAAACATTGAGCCGTCTGAACCGGACTTGTGTCGGTAAAGACACTACCATGGTGCTTGATTTTGTGAATGATCCGCAGAAAGTGCAGGAAGATTTTCAAAAATACTACGGCAGTAATTATATGGAGCTGGAGGATCAGACTGATCCAAATAGTTTGTATGATATTCAGAATAAGATAGATGCATTTCATATCATTTACAGCAATGATATTGAACGATATGCTGAGCTTTTCTTTCAAAAAGGCGATCACAAGGAGAAATTGCAGCCAATTTTAAACGAAGTAGTCAGAAGGTATAGTGAGAATTTAGATGCAGACCAGCAATCAGAATTTAAATCAAGTTGTAAAAGCTATGTCCGCATTTATCGCTTCATCTCTCAAATTATGACTTTTGCCGATGTTCAACTTGAAAAATATTACGTTTTTCTTACAGGCTTGTATATGAAACTTCCTTTCTCCTCTGATAGTCTTCCAACAGAAGTATTGGCTGAAGTTGATCTTGACAGTTACAGGTTACAGCACTTGTTTACTAAAGATTTACCTCTCGAGAGAACAAATACAGCAATGAAAGGTATGTCTCAGGGAGGTGGAGCAAAACCAGGTGAAGATGAATATGATCTATTAAGTCAGATAATAAAAACATTAAACGAGATATTTGGCTTAGATTTGAAAGAAGAAGATAAAGTGGAGTTCGAGCGAATGAAAAAGAATATCTATGAAAATGAAGAGCTCATGACTTTCTTCAATACTCGTAATTCAAAGGACAATATTCAGGATAAGTTTTACGAAGAAATAGATAACGAATTGCTAAACTTTATCAATACCAAGCTGGATTTTTACAACAAACTCTCCGAAGACAAAGTGAATCTTATGTTTAAACGTTTGTGGTTTAATGATATTTATGATAAGAAAGTCAGAGGTATTTCGGTTAATCAACAATGATGTACTTTGAAGAGTTCTGTTTTTTGGTTCCCTGTTTATTCAAAAAGGTACCCAGCTAATATTTCTTTTTATTTGATTGGTATCCTTAGTTTTACACTCGACTAATAATACTTACATTTGCAGAGCATGAAAACGCCCCGACGATAAAGAATTGCAACTATATATTAATTGAAAAGTTAACCAAAACGAAATGAAATTCGCTAAGACAATAAAAATATTTCTCATTGACGGAGATCCTAATGGTCGAATGAGTTGTGAACTTTCTAACTGGACAGGAAAAGCTTACAAAATTCCTCGTATAAAAATGAAGGAATGTACAGATCGTAATGATTTAATGAATACAGGCGTTTATCTGCTTTTGGGAAAAGATGAGGAAGGAAAAGATCTGGTTTATATTGGTGAGGCAGAATCAATTTTCAAACGACTAAATCAACATCTTAGTCAAAAGGATTTTTGGAATGAAACAATTATATTTGTTAGTAAAGACGATAACCTTAATAAAGCTCACATAAAATATTTAGAAAGCCGCCTATTTGAGATTGCACAGCTTGCCAAACGTTATAAAATTGAAAACTCAATAGTCCCAACACAATCTTCTATTTCAGAGTCCGACAGAGCCGAAATGGAAGAATTTATTGAAAATATAAAGATGCTTGTCAATACACTTGGACACAAAGTATTTGACGAGAAGAGAGAATTTATATCAAAACAAAAGAACGAAATATTTTCAATTAAAGCTGCTCGTGGTGCTGATGGGCAAGGGGCGCCATCTTCTGATGGATTTGTAGTCTTTAAAGGATCTAAAGCGGCAGGGATAATTACACCATCAATGACTCCAAGTTTTGTAAAGCTAAGAGAGAGACTAATTGAAGAAGGTATTCTTGAAGACAGTGGTGATTATTATGAATTTACAGATGATTACATCTTTAGTAGTCCATCGACAGCTGCTGTAATAGTAATGGGAAGAAATGCTAATGGGTTGACGGAGTGGAAACAAAAAGAGGGCAAGACTCTCAAAGAATTTGAGAATATTGAGAAATAGCTGTTTTAGAAGAGAAGGTATTCAACACTATAGATAGCTAAAATATAATAGTATCAATAAATCTATTTTGACTATGAGTAATACTGACAGGGTGGGAGATTTATGTGACGTGTCTTCTGTTTCAATACCTGAGCAGGGATTCGAAGTGCAAGTTAAGGTCATTAATGATTTTGCCTCACGATATGTACCTGCTGGAAGAGTCCTTTATCTGGGTGATACGGCCAATAAGGATTTGTATAGAAACGATGTAATACTTAAAGAGATTGGCATCCCTATTTCAGAGCATAGCAATCTTCCGGACATTGTTATCTATGATGAAGCCAGACAATGGTTATTCCTTATTGAGGTAGTGACGTCACATGGCCCTGTTTCGCCTAAGCGTATGTTGGAGCTGGAAGAGTTCTTAAAGGATTGTAGAGTGGGGAAGGTGTATGTGACTGCTTTCCCGGATAAAGCGGAGTTTAAGAAAAATGTTGCTGATATTGCATGGGAAACAGAGGTTTGGATAGCGGAAACTCCGAATCATATGATTCACTTTAATGGTGATCGGTTTATTGGTCCGAGAAAGTCGCCTACTGATGACTGATGCCGGTATCGGGTAATATATTCAAAAATAGGAGAATTGGTTGAAAATCGAACTAATAAGAAATTCTTGTTAGTTCGAACTGAAGGTCTGCGACAGGTGAATCGTAACATTGATCACTATAATCTTGACGTAATGTAGGAGATTGCGGGTCAAGCCCGCAATGACGTGAGGTGTGAGTAGGCAATTATGTCGCAAATGTAGCATATATTTGCGACATAATTTAGTTGATATTGTTATGGAAAGCCTTGATGATAAAATACTTATAAAAATAGGAGAAGCGAAGAGGGGTTCGCTCTTTTTCACAGAGGATTTTTTTCTTTTAGTGCGGCTAAGGCTGTTGCAAAAGTATTGGAGAGATTTTGGAACATACCTCAGGGTGGCTATCACTGGAACAGCCACTCAACTAGACTCCTTCATTGATTCTTGCCCGTACCTTGTTCCATGCATGCGTATCTACCAGGCTGGACGCTTCAAATGTGAGGAACATTTCTTGCATCCGCGACATAGGGATTGACAGACTGAGCACATTGGCCTCTACATACGGACGTACGGAGGGATCGAAAAGACCCAGGAAGATACGCTTACCGTTTATCCGGTTTTCTGCCACTACTTGGGCGACCGTAGTGCTGCATCCTGAACCAAAGGGTGTGGTGATAGCATCGGGCTGGTTGGTGTCAAAGAGTGCCCATGTAATCAATCCGCTCAGGACATCCGGGGTTGCAAAGAAGAGGATGCCTTCTGCATGATCGAGCGTATCGAGACTATCGATGCGGGCAAAATGTAAAAAGGGTTTTTCTGCTAAGGGGTGACCAATGCCTAATGCAAAGTCGGTAACCATCTCCGGCGTTTTCTTGTATCTTTCTTTTCCGGATACAAAGTTTGGAATCATCTTCTCGGGAAACTCTGTGAAGCCTGTGTAAAACTTCCCGCCCATACAGCCTACTGTCTCTGCATCAAGGGTGATGGGGGTTCCTTTGCGTGTTGCATCGAGTGCTTTGAAATAGCATCCATTGACCCTTTGAGGGGTAGGTTCGGGTATGTCGGAATACCAAAAGGCGATGGGCAATTCTACTTGTTCGCCAAAGGCAATATGTAGTTTCTGTATTAAATCTGTTGCTTTCATACTGTGGTCAATGTTTGTTGTCTTGTAAAAAAGTTCCGACCATTCCAAGAACTTCGCTGGAATGGTCGGAAACTGTGTGTGTAATCAAGGCATCGGAATGCCCTCAAACCATTTGTTCCAGATTGTCTCGAAGGTGCCGTCTGTTTTCATGGCATCCAGGTTGCGCTGCCATTGCTGAACGACACTGGCCGGTGTGTTGAGCGAAAAGGCGATGTAACCATCGTTGTCCAATGCTTTCATGTGTTGTGTAAAGTCGCTCATCGACAACCCGCTTTTATCAGCCAGCCATTTTATATCCAAATCTGTCATCAGAAGTGCCTGAACATCACCGTTGATCAGTTGGTCATAAGCTTCTTGGGAGGTGAGTGCAGTGGCTACGATGTTGGTAAAGTTATTGTTACGGAGAAAATCATGAGTGAACCATTCTTTGGGAGTCGCAATGGATAGCAGGGCTTTCGCTTGAGCGAGTGTTTTAATGGTGTCAATCCCTGCACTGGCGAGTGTGTAAAAATAGGCTCTGTCGGTGCTGATCGGACCGACCCACTGGAACTTATTTTCTCGTTCGGTGGTACGATCTGTGGTAAATACTGCGCTGTTAGGCAGGTATTGTGGTGTTGCGTAGGCATCTATCCAAGTAGTTAGGTTGATCTTATTCACAAATCCACATCTTCTCTGAATCTCATTCACAATATCTACCGAGGAGCCGACTGTCATTCTGGTGGTGTCTTTACCAATGCCATAGCTGAAAGGAGGGGATGATTCTGTGAATAGCTGAATAGTACCCGGAATGTAATCATCCGGCATGATGGAAAAATAGCTATGCATGATTGAAGCAGTCGATTTGTTTTTGATCATCGTTTCGATGGCAGACTGGCATTTTGCTACGACAGCATCATTTACATCTTTTGAGAATGCGATGTAATAATAGACCGTGTGATAGCGAGTCACTGTCATCACATTTGCCATAAAGTATCCACTGGGGAGCGCACTTACCAAATGAAAAAAGTCGCTTGCGATGAACTGAATAGTTCCATTCATAAAATCGCTCAATGCTGCTTCATAGGTGTCGTAGTAGGTTAGGTTGTGAAAGCCGAGATCTTCCAGGGTCTTAGTTTCCAACCAGTTGCGGACAACGGCGATGGATCCGATTTCTTTGGATGCATCAAGACTCAGAGGAAAGGTATATCCTGATACCCCATGGCAAAAGATGCCGTATATTCCCTGACTGGTAGGCCCTGCCCATTTGAACTGATCTTTGCGATCAGCAGAATAACCGACGGTGAGCATGGCACGATTTTTGCCGTTTAACGTTGCATTATAACCTTCGTCCCAAGAGTTGGCAAGACTAAAATCTACATTGACACCTGACTGAAGAAGTGCTGTGCTTGCAATATCAAAATCAATACCTACCACATTTCCGCTATCGGTATAGCAGTTGGGCGTAAATTGGATACCGGTAACCTTGATGGTAGTTTTGTCGCTGTTCTCACTGTCTTTGTCCTCGCAACTGCTCAAGGCAAAAAATAGTGATAGGAGTAGGAACGTCATTGAGAAGGGAATGAACTTTCTTTTCATTGCTTTTAGTAATTCTATGGTTTTACAAATGATTTAATTTCACGCAAAGATATTCAATTATTTAAATGAACCTTTTCTAATAGATTTTATTTGTTTCAAAAGTGTGCATAGATTGCTCCCGGAAAGTTGACTGATGATGATTGATGTCGGAATAGAGATTAGACATTTTCATTGATTCTTGCTTTCTTCCATCTTGTTTATTCTCTGGTTTTATTATCTTTGTGTGATCATATACAATGAACACTTGATTTTATTGAAAAGAGTCTATTCTTCAAATTGGTGTGAGAAGAGGACATGTCAATTGTGCTTGGGAATTTCTGTTAATTATGAATGAGTAAGAATGAGATAATAATTGTAGTGTAGCATGAAAGTCCTGTTGAGATTATTAAGTGTGTTGTTTTTCTTTAGTGTGTTAACCGCCTGCGAAAAATCAGAGCTATCAGATACAAGTATAAAACCATTTAGCAATGGTGGGAATGAGAGGAATATGGTTGTTGTAATCAGCGATCTTCATCTCGGTGCTGACCTTGCTTATACAGAGTGTAAGAATAACCTTGGGCCACTGGAGAAGTTGCTTAAACAGATAAAAGCTGCTCCAAATGTGAAAGAGCTTGTGATCGCGGGAGACATGTTTGATGAATGGTTTGTGCCGGCTACTGTAGATACATATCAAGGAGGAGATCAGGCTGGTTTTGTACAGCGTATTGCGACAACCAATAAAGGCGTATTTGATGCTTTTAACAGCATCATTCAAGAGGAAAAGATCCTGGTTACGTATGTGCCCGGCAACCACGATCTAACAATTACAGCGGCTAATGTTGAAAGTGTTCTCCCCGGGATCAATCAGGCACGGGATGAGGTGCTGGGGTTAGGTACTTATTCGCCGGTTGACTATCCTAAAATAGCTATTGAGCATAGTCACCGCTACAATTTCTTCTGTGCGCCTGATCCGTTTTCAAATCAGGACATTGCTCCGGGTACGATATTGCCTCCCGGCTATTTCTTTACGAGAATAGCTGCACTCAGTGTGATACAAGGTCACCCATCTCCAGGAGATAGCCTACCCGTTGTTACCCCAAATATTTCGGGAGATGAAAGTCAGGATTTGTTATATCGATATTGGAAGACGTGGGATCAAACAGCGGATCTACTCCCTATAAGTAACAAATTTGATGAGAAAATCATTCTGACAAACGTGAATGGATTTTCCGGCGCTTATTCTGTGAATGATCTTGTGCCCAGTCAATCTTCTCCTGATGGATTTATAGATTTGGATTTTTACAAGGGGATTCAGGATAATTGGGAAGCAAGACAGACTCATAATAACGTAGCTGTGCACTTTGCAACGGCTGAAGCAATAGATTCTGTTATTTCAAATACTGAGACCGACCGTCAGGCGATTACACAATACTTTATGAACCCTGACTCTGATAAAAGAATTGTTGTGTTTGGTCATACGCACGATCCGAAAATTGTAGCGTCACAGAGTTATGAAGATAAGAAATGTATTTATGCTAATACGGGAACATGGATTGATCATAATCCAAAAAGAAGCATGATGACTTTTGTCGTCATAACTCCGCAGAGCAATGATCTTTCTTCGCAAACTTTGGTGAGACTGTATAATTTTGAAAATAAAGTTGTAACACAATTGGCTGAAGATTCATTGCGCTACTGACAAAAAAGAGTAAGAATTTAAATGTTATAATTGTATGAGACTGACAAATAAGATACATGTATTGCAAATTGACTTTGAGATAACTCTGAGCCCGGGTAAAAAATTGCAACGATTCGTGAATGTTATTCTGATTCTTGGAGATAAGATTACACTTATTGATACAGGGGTTAAAGGGAGTGAGATATTGATATTCGATTATCTTAAAAAGCAAAACAGGGACTTTTCTGAGATTGATACAATCATCTTGTCTCATTCTCATCCGGATCATATTGGGAGTGTCGCAAGGATTAAAGAACTGACTTGCTGTAAGGTGTTTGCACACGAATCAGAGAAAGAATGGATTGAAAATATTGATTTGCAAAATAGTCAACGTCCTGTTCCCGGGTTTTATAATCTTGTTGACAAGTCAGTGGTCATTGATGAGTTTGTGACTAACAATCAGACGATGGTACTTCAAGAGGGCTTGACTCTAAGGCTCATGGAAGCTTCCGGGCATTCTAAGGGTTCATTAAACATCTTGTTCGAGGAAGATAAGATTCTTTTTACTGCTGATTCGATTCCTTTGAAAAATGATATTCCCAATTATGATAATTATCAGGAGTTGATGAAGTCTCTGGACAGAATTAAGAAGCAGACCGATCTGCAGGTTCTGCTCACGTCATGGACTCCTCCTTTGACTGACAAGAATGAGATTGAAAAATTATTAAGCGACGGTGAGGAGTATATGAGATATATTGACTGTGTGGTAAAGGATTGTTATACAGATAAATGTACGGACTCCATGGACTGTTGTAAGATGGCTGTTGACAAACTCGGGCTACCTCCGTTTCTTGTTATTCCGATAGTCGATAGTGCTTTTAAAAGTCATTTGAAATAAAGATTAGATCGATGGAAATGCAGTTATTCATACCGGGCTTGATATGCATCATTCTTGCATTGGTAATTATGTTTCGAATGATGCATTATGCTCGTTTTTATGCTCCTTCTTATTTTTTCTGGATGGGGATAATCCTTACTGTTGTCGGGATTGTTTCGCTTATTCATCCGTTGACGTTCTTGTTTATCCTGAATCGTTATATTGCTGTGTATGTGATGCTTAGTGGGCTACTGCTCTCTATTGTTTCTCTTCTTAGTCCGGTAAAGGTGGAGCATACACCAACAACCGACCAAGAGATCGATGCGCTGATGCCCGATTATTCTTTTAACGAATATCACGAAGTGCGGATAAAAGCATCGCCTGAAAGAGCCAGACAGATCTTGCAGGTGACCGGTGTAAAAGATATCCCGGCTGCGCGTGCATTGATGAAGATCAGGGGGATTGCTGATGAGGATGTGGATATGAGCGACAGGGCAGCAAATAATAAAGGCGGTTCGGATTGCTTTTCAACTCCTGACTTCAATTTCTTTGTGGTTGCTCCGAATGAATATATTACGGTGATGATTATTAAATCGGCAATGTTTACGAATGGTTCGGGCAGACCGGCACCGCCTGAAATTGCATCTCTCGAGGAGTTTAAGTCGTTTAATACTCCCGGTTACGTGAAGGTGGCTGTTAATTTCCGTTTTATCAGTGTCAATAACGAAGAGACTCTTTTGACCACGGAAACCCGTGTTCAGGGAATAATTGCTTGTGATAGCTCTGTTTTTGCCCGCTATTGGCGGATTATTTATCCGGGCAGTGCCATCATCCGAAGGGTATTGCTGGATACAATAAAAAAGAGAGCTCAACTTCCTGTATAATAAATGGCTCACGACAATGGTATATGCAAATTTTGCACTTACCACTTAGCACGGGGCTATCAAAGGAAATAATGCAGGAGTCAACATCTAAATTCTGTAATTTTGACGTCATAAGATCAGCTATCAATAGTATAACATTCTGTCATGGCATTTCATCTATATTTTGGAAAATGTTTTATTCCTAAGATATTAATAAAATATAATCGGTTAACTACAACCGTATCAAAAAGCTTATCTTTACAGCGTGTGTATTTAATATGTCATCAATGTTTAAACTGATTAGTATGTGTGGATTATTTAAGGTAATTGGATGTGTATTTGTTTTGTTTCTTTCTGCTTCTGTGTATGCAGAGCAGGGAAAACTGTATGTTGAGACGGAAGCTGGCGAAAATAGCTTCAGGTTGGCGGTTCCAGGAATGACGGCTCCGTTGCTGATCAGTGAAAATGATTATCCGGGTGTGATCCTTGCGCTTCAGAATCTCAGGATTGATATTGGAAAGGTGACAGGTATGGAGCCGGAGCTCATCAAGACACCTTCCATCAATCAGAAAGAGGTGGTCATTGTCGGTACTCTTCATAGGAGCGCGCTGATTGATGAACTGATCAAAAAGAAGAAGATTGATGTAAGTGATATTTCAGATAAGTGGGAGTCTTTTCTGATCCAGACTGTTGAATCACCTTATCCTGGTGTTGATAAAGCACTGGTGATTGTGGGAAGTGACAAACGGGGTACTATTTACGGAATTTATGATCTCTCCCGTCAAATTGGCGTTTCACCGTGGTATTACTGGGCTGATGTTCCGGTGGATAAACATGAATCACTCTTTATAAAGGAGGGACGCTACTTGTCGGGAAGTCCGAAAGTAAAATATCGGGGTATCTTCCTGAACGATGAGGCTCCTGCACTAGCGGGTTGGGTGGGTGAGAAGTTTGGCGGCTTCAATCATCAGTTTTACACGCACGTCTTTGAATTGATCCTGCGTCTGAGAGGTAATTTCTTATGGCCTGCCATGTGGGGAAAAGCCTTTTTTGATGATGATGTGAAAAATGCTATGCTGGCTGATGAAATGGGTATTGTCATAAGTACATCGCATCACGAACCGATGAGCAGAGCGCAGGAAGAGTGGCGCCGGTTTGGATCAGGTCCCTGGGATTACAGTAAGAATGAAAAGGTGGTGACTATCGGTATGCGTGGCGATGGTGACGAACCGATGAGCGAGGAGAATAACATTGCCTTGCTGGAGAAGATAGTGAAAGACCAGCGGAAGATCATTGCTGAAGTAACAGGAATGAAGCCCGAGAAGACGCCGCAGGTGTGGGCACTTTATAAAGAAGTACAGGATTACTATGATAAGGGTATGCGTGTGCCGGATGATGTGACTTTGCTGCTCTGTGATGACAATTGGGGTAATATACGGAAACTGCCGGATATCAATGCGAAGGTGCATCCCGGTGGATATGGGATATACTATCATGTGGACTACGTGGGCGGTCCAAGGAGCTATAAATGGCTAAATGTAACTCAAATACAGCGGGTATGGGAACAGATGAATCTGGCATGGAGCCACCGTGTGGACCGGATTTGGGTGCTGAATGTCGGCGACCTGAAACCGATGGAATACCCGATCAGCTTCTTTCTTGATATGGCGTGGGACCCAACGCAATTCAATGCGCAAAACTTGTTGAAATATACTGAGAACTGGTGTGCAGAACAATTTGGTGAGAAATATGCGAAAGAGTCGGCACGCATCATTAACCTATACACAAAATACAATCACCGGGTGACCCCGGAATTACTGAACGAGAAGACATTCAGTATGGAAAATTATAATGAGTTTAAGCAGGTAAGAGATGACTACCGTGATCTGACGCTGGATGCATTACGGGTATATAATTTTATTCCCAATGCATACAAAGATGCTTTTGATCAACTGGTCCTGTTTCCTGTTAATGCCACATCAAACTTGTACGATATGTATTATGCGGTAGCCAAAAACAGGCAATTGGCAGCAATGAAAGATCCTGAAGCGAACGAGTGGGCGGATTTAGTTAAACAATGCTTTACCCGTGATTCTCTGTTTACGATTCACTATAACCGGCAGATCGCTGATGGCAAATGGTCGCACATGATGGATCAGATCCGCATCGGTTATACTTCATGGAATGAACCTCAGCGAAGCATCATGCCGAAGGTGGAGCGAGTGGAGGTACCCTTGATTCCCCTTTCCGAACGAATCTTCCACGAAGCAAACGGATATGTGTCGATGGAAGCTGAAAATTATCAGAGGATAAATGGAACGGACAAAATTCATTGGGAGGTAATTCCTGATCTCGGTAAGACGGTTTCGGGTGTAACGACGTTCCCATCAAACGAATACCCGGCAACAGCTGACTCGGTTTATCTGGAATATGCGATAGACTTTGTATCGACGGGGACTTTTGATGTGATTGTGCTGTTGTCGCCAACCCTGAATTTCAATGCAAATAAAGGATTGAGGTATGCTGTTTCAATGGATGGAGACAAGGAACAAGTCGTCAATATGAATGGGAATTATTCCTGGGAAATCAATAACTGGCAGTCTGCGCGTATCAATCAGACAAAAACGAAGCATACGGTTGCCACTGCCGGTATTCATCATTTACGTATTCGTGTGCTCGAACCGGGTATTGTAATCCAGAAAATCATGGTAGATACAGGAGGTTTAAAAAAGAGCTATTTGGGTGCTCCGCAAAGTGAGATCGGATCCAATCTATAATTGTTATCGTATCGGGTAAATAGAAATGCCAACATTGACCAGATTATTTAAAGGGTTTAAGTAATTCGCGCTTTATGAGGGATGTATTAATAATTTATCTTATTTTTGTCAATTGATATTTCTTTGTTTTAGATAATTGCTAATATTTTGCATCGTATGAATAGTCTCCGTAGGTATATTGAGAGAATCTTATCCTCTCATTATCTGAATTATAGGATTGTGTTGCTGATTGATCTTTTTATTTCCGTTGTGAGTACTTTGGTCGCCTATTTCATGGTGTGCTATCTGTCTGCAATCCCGATTATTCCAGCTAAGTTCGAGGCTCTTGCCGCACTTTCCATGTTGTCGGGGTTGGTCTCTTTTTATGTTTTCAAGACATACAGGCATGTCATTCGCCATTCTACACTCTCAGACTTGTGGCGGATCGGTTTCTCTGTCCTTTCCAAAGAGATGATACTCTTTCTGCTGATTATTATCTTTGTGCATCGTGATTACCTGATTGGGAATCGTTTGACTTCATTTTTGTTGTTTGACATGATGATAGCTTCTATTGCGCTGGTGGTCATCCGAATGGCAATGGTCAATATATATCAACGGATCAAGGCGAATGGAGAACCGAGCAGGAGTAAGAACCTGATTCTGATTTATGGCACGAGCAATGACAGTGCGGCTCTGGTCAAACGGATGTCGGAGAGCAAGAATTATCATGTGGCGGGCTTTTATGTCTTCGGTCGTGAGATGGATCTGTATTATCTGGCAGGTCTTCCGGTCTATTACTTCCGAAATGAAGATGATTTTAATAATTTTATTCCCCGTAAGGAGATTAAGGGTATCTTATTTTCACGCTATGATCAGGCGCAGGCGGAGAAGGACCGGCTGATCGGCTATTGCTCGCGTGCAGGGATAAAGACATTTATTGCTCCTCCAATCAATGAGGTGGGTGGAGAGCGTCTGTTTAACACCGAACTGAAACAGCTGAGGATAGAGGATCTCCTGGGACGCGAGGAAATTCATATCAACATGGAGGAGGTTGATGCGCAGTTCAGGGGGAAGACGGTACTGGTGACCGGTGCGGCAGGAAGTATTGGCAGCGAACTGTGCCGTCAGCTTGCGAAGCTCGGAGTAAAGAAGCTGGTGCTGTTTGATTCGGCTGAGACGCCGATGCATGAGCTTCGCATTGAACTGGAACGTTCGTTTCCGGATCTTAATTTTGCTCCGATAGTGGGTGATGTAAGGGTGTTGCAACGTGTGGATATGGTGTTTGAACGGTTTCGTCCGGAGGTTGTCTTTCATGCGGCTGCGTATAAACATGTGCCGCTGATGGAGGAGAATCCGTGTGAGGCTGTACTGGTCAATGTAATCGGTTCCCGACAGGTAGCTGACATGGCCGTGAAGTATGGCTCTGAGATGATGATCATGATCTCTACGGATAAGGCGGTGAACCCTACCAATGTGATGGGGTGCTCCAAACGACTTGCTGAGATTTATATACAGAGTCTGGGTAAAGCGCTCCATGAGGGGACGGTGCAGGGAAAGACGAAGTTTGTGACGACACGTTTTGGAAATGTGCTGGGTAGCAATGGTTCGGTGATTCCTCGCTTCCGCACACAGATTGAGCGTGGTGGTCCGGTTACTGTGACGCATCCGGATATTATCCGGTTCTTTATGACCATTCCAGAGGCTTGCCGGCTGGTGCTGGAAGCTGCTACATTGGGTAATGGGAACGATATTTTTGTGTTTGAGATGGGTGAGGCGGTGAAGATTGTTGACATGGCAAGAAAAATGATTGAACTGGCAGGTTATGTGCCTGACAGGGATATAAAGATAAAATATACGGGACTGCGTCCCGGAGAGAAACTCTTTGAGGAGGTGCTCAGCGATGAAGAGAATACCCTTCCTACTTCGCATGAGAAGATCCGGGTAGCCAAGGTACGTGATTATGTGTATGAGGAGATTTTGGATACCTATGCTGAGTTTGAGAAATTGTCGCGCATGGTGAAGGTGGAGGATACCGTGATACTGATGAAAAAGACGGTGCCTGAGTTTCTCTCGAGAAATTCGCCGAGATTTGAGAGTTTGGATGCCGGGCTAACCGGGCAACCGGTGAATGAAAAGCTGCCAACTTCTGTCGCGGAGTCTTGAATCCAATGAATTGAAATTAGATTTTATATATATATTGAATACGGTTTATGGAAAAAGAAGTATATGTTGGAATGAGTGCAGATATCATTCATCCCGGACATCTGAATATTATTCGTGAAGCACACAAACTGGGACGTGTTACTGTCGGAGTTCTGACGGATGCGGCTATTGCCAGTTATAAGAGGCTCCCATACTTGAACTATGAACAACGGTCAATGGTAGTGGAGAATCTGAAAGGGGTGGACGAGGTGATCCCACAGACCACACTGGATTATGTGCCAAACCTTGAATTGCTGAAGCCTGATTATGTGGTGCATGGCGATGATTGGAAAACAGGGGTGCAGAAACAGACGCGCCAACGGGTGATTGATACGCTCGCCAAATGGGGCGGACAGGTGATCGATATCCCTTATACAAAGGGGATCTCTTCTACCATGGTGAATGAGAAACTGAAAGAGATCGGCACGACACCGGAGATCCGGCTGAAACGGTTGAGAAGGTTGCTGGCTGCCAAACCATTGGTGCGTATCTGTGAATCACACAGCGGATTGACAGGACTGATCATAGAGAATACGATGGTGGAAGTGAATGGCGTGAAGAAAGAGTTTGACGGGATGTGGAGCAGCAGTTTGACCGATTCTACCTCGAAGGGTAAACCGGATATTGAAGCGGTGGATCTAACCACTCGTTTGCATAGTCTGAATGATACGCTGGAGTGTACGTCCAAACCGATCATCTATGACGGGGATACGGGGGGCAAGATCGAGCATTTTGTCTTTACGGTGCGTACACTGGAACGGCTGGGCATCTCTGCTGTCATTATTGAGGATAAGGTGGGTTTGAAGAAGAATTCGCTGTTTGGTACCGATGCCATTCAGCTACAGGATAGCATTGAAGGTTTTTCAGAAAAGATAGGTGCTGGTAAGCGGGCTCAGATCACGGATGATTTTATGATTATCGCGCGTATCGAGAGCTTTATTGCTGGCAAAGGGTTGCCGGATGCCATTGAAAGGGCACTGGCTTACATTCAGGCAGGAGCGGACGGGATCATGATTCACAGCAAGGAGAAATCGGGTGCGGATATCAAAGGCTTCTGCACCGAACTCAGGAAGTTTAAGACGGATGTGCCGATCGTGGTCGTGCCTACAACGTTTAATCAGATCACCGAAGAGGAACTGCGGAGCTGGGGTGTGAATGTGGTGATCTATGCCAATCACATGCTGAGAAGTGCTTATCCGGCCATGCTCAATACGGCGAAGTCAATCCTGGAGAACGGGCGTTCGCTGGAGGCTAATCCACTGTGTATGCCTATCAAAGAGATTTTAGAACTTATTCCGGGTACTAAATAACGAAAGTATGATCAGACCTGGTTTTTTTATTGATATCTTACGTGAACAGGGAATCGGATTCTTTGCCGGTGTGCCTGATTCACTGCTTAAAAATATGTGTGCATATATCACGGATCATATTCCTGCTCAGAACAATGTCATCGCTGCCAATGAGGGAGCTGCCATCGGTCTGGCTACGGGATATCATCTGGCTACAGGTGCCATTCCGGTGGTGTATATGCAGAATTCCGGTATCGGTAACACGGTCAATCCGCTGCTGTCGCTGACGGACAAAGAAGTGTATAATGTGCCTGTACTCCTCCTGATTGGGTGGAGAGGTGAACCGGGAATGCACGATGAACCACAGCATGTGAAGCAGGGGAAGGTAACTCTGCCGCTGTTGGATGCGATGGGCATTCGTCATGCTGTGCTCTCACGGGATGAGGCGGAGTTTGAGGTGCAACTTGCTAAAGCACTGGAACATATTCATTCCACCAATGAGGCTTTTGCCTTTGTGATTCAAAAGGATACATTTGATGATTACAAACTGAAGAATGTTGCTGCTTCGGAGTTGACTTTGTCACGCGAAGATGCCATTCAGGCCGTTACCGCTTCGCTTGGTGAACGGGATGTGGTTGTTTCAACCACCGGGATGATCTCCCGCGAGTTGTTTGAATACCGTGAGTCTGCCGGAGAGGGTCATGCCCGTGATTTCCTGACGGTTGGTTCGATGGGTCATGCTTCACAGATTGCTTTAGGCATTGCTCTCCAGCAACCGGATCGCACGATCTGGTGCTTTGACGGCGACGGAGCTTCGATCATGCACATGGGCTCGATGGCTGTCACAGGTTCTCTCTGTCCGAAAAACTTCATACATGTGGTCTTTAATAATGGGGCACACGACTCAGTGGGTGGTCAGCCGACTGTTGGACTGAACATTGATCTGCCACAGATTGCCCGATCCTCCGGCTATTGCACGGCTATGTCGGTTTCAAACAAGGATGAACTGCTCTTCGTTCTGGGTGAGATCCAAGCAAGAGAACGACCTGTTTTGCTGGAGATCCGGGTAAAGAAGGGTGCACGCAAAGATCTGGGCAGACCGACCACGACACCGGTGCAGAATAAGGAGAGTTTCATGGAGTTTTTGAAAAAATAAGATGAGTCAACGTCTGTTCATAGGGAAAGGATCTATTGCTAATCTGAGCACTATACTGAATGAACAGGCTCCGAAGGCTCTGCTACTGGTAAGAGGTAAGGAGTCGTATACGGGGTGTGGTGCACAAGAGTCTATCGAACCAATTCTTTCTGAAGCAGGAATAGGGGTGACCGTCTTTTCGGAATTTAAGGGAAATCCTCAGATTGAGGATGCTTATAGAGGGATCGCACTGCTCAGAGAGCATCCGTGCGATCTGATACTTGCGGTGGGGGGTGGCAGTGTGATGGACATGGCCAAACTGATCCGCTTTTTTGATGCCTATGAAGGAACTATCGATGCTCCTGGATTTGTACAAGCCAAAGAGCATCGACCTTTGATTGTGGTGCCGACGACTGCCGGTACCGGTAGTGAAGCAACCCGGTTTGCCGTTGTCTATCGTGATCATGTAAAGTATTCGGTTGACCATCCGGCAATCTTGCCTGAAGTGGCGATTGTAGATCCTGTATTTACATATCATGCAGATCCGTATCTGACTGCCTGCACGGGGTTTGATGCACTGGCACAAGCTATCGAGGCCTATTGGAGCGTGAAGGCCACCGCTGAATCAGACGATTATGCGGAGAAAGCGATCCATTTGCTCTGGAAAGCATTGCCGGAAGTGATTCGCTCTGAATCGGAGGCAACGAGAGATGCCCTTTCTTTGGGTGCTTTTTATGCGGGGAAAGCGATAAATACGACTCGGACTACTGCTCCACATGCTTTTTCTTATCCGTTTACCTCGTATTATGGCTTGCCGCATGGGCATGCTGTGGCGATGACTTTTCCTTTCTTTCTGGAATTTAACTATGTGGACAAAGTTGTGCAACTTAACTGCAACCGAACGTTGGAAGAGCATCATCAGCGTATGGACCGACTCTACGAATGGTTGGGGATTGTCTCCAGGGAAGAGGCATCAGGTGTGATGAATGGTTTTCTTGCCTCCATCGGACTTTCCCGCAAACTACCGGACACATTTGACAAAAACGTGATTATAAGTAATATAAATCTGCAACGGCTGGGCAATAATCCACGCTTGCTCACTAGTGAAGATATCGCTTTACTGTTTGCAAATTGGCTTTAGGTTGTTGTTGACTACTTTTCAGTCTCTTCGTGTTGGATGTTCTTGAAGCTTTTCCACTTTTCTGCAGTTGGTTGTGTGAGATCTATGGTTTTTGGTACATAAAGGGTGCATAAGGTCGTATCAACGTTGAAAAAAGAGTAGAAAGCGAGATGGGGTGGCCGCGGATTTCTGCTGATGATTGTCCGAAGTCCGGTACAATTGGCAAAGGCATAGGAACCGATTTCAGTCATTGTAGATGGAATGGTAACGGATTCCAGGTTACAGCAGTTGGCAAAGGCATAGGAACCAATCTCTGTAATACCTTCCTCGATTATGACAGAGGTAAGATTGCCGCAATACTGAAAAGCAGCTTTTCGGATGGAAGTGATTGCTTGACCTTTAGACTGTTCCAGAAAACCCGGTATCACAAGTTTACCGGAGGGTGCAGCACCTTCGTAGGAAAGGCATTCCAAGGTCTTGTCTGAACGATGGGCAAATTTAAGTTTGCCAACTGTAAAAGCGCGTTTACACTTTCTCCGGGAGCACCAAAAGATAAAGATCAGGATCACAAACAGGATCACCAGACCTGCATACAGTATTAAATTATTCATAGTTAGGTTATTAATAAGAGATCAAAGGATGAACTCTTTATTTAATAGAAAAAAAGGAACTTTAGTATGCAAAAGTAAGAATAATAATACAATCAGTCTCTTTTCAATAGTTAAATCTCATAATACTTTTAATTAAAGTTACAATTAACATAATCAAGAGACGAGGGTTAGAAAACAAAGTCTTTTCAGTTGAGTAAAAAAAGTGAGTGGTACGTATTATCAAAAAAAGAATCTATATGAAGAATATACTTATCGGAGCATTTCTCCTGTTTGGCATTTCACTTGTGGCACAAGAGGTCGTTGTTAAACCCCAGCTGCCGCAGAGTCACCCGCGTGTACTGACTACCGCAGAAGGAAAAGCTGAGACGGTGAAACAGATTAGCAACGAGGCTTGGGCGAAGACTGTTTTCGACAAACTAAAGCAACGGACGGATGTGTATGCAAACCGGGATGCAGATTTTCTTTCCTCACGTCTGAGGATGTACTGGAAATCGCATGCGACGGATGTGTTTATTCAAGGTGAATTTTATAGTAATGCGGGTGGAGAAAAAGCACCGGTGCCTACTGTCATGTATAATGGGGCACGGAGTAACTCTACGATCTATGGTCGTCCGAAGATTGAGGATATCACGCCGTTTGAAGAGGACCCTCGGGGACTGTATCTGCCCAATAACTCGCAAGAAGGACGACCCATGGAGTGGGCAAGTATCAGCAAGACGGGCAATCAGGTGGCTGCCACAAACATGGATATCCTGAATGTGGCACGTGATGAGGCTTTTCTTTACTGGATCACCGGAGAAGATAAATATGCGCTGAGTGCCGCTTCGGTCTTTGATGTGTATATGAAGGGCATCTATTACCGCAATGTGCCGAAAGATCTGAATCATGGGCATCAACAGACGCTGGTAGGAATGACTTCTTTTGAAGTGATCCACGAGGATGCGCTGAACGCGCTGGTGCCGTTGTATGATTTTCTGTATGACTACCTGAAGGTCAACAAGCCGGATCAGATGGCTGTCTATGCAGGTGCCTTCAAGAAATGGGCGGACAATATTATAGACAATGGAGTGCCTCACAATAACTGGGACCTGATTCAGGCACGTTTCATCATGGACATTGCCCTGGTGCTGGAGGACAATCAGACTTATACGGATGGCAAAGGACGGGAGTATTATATCGACAAGGTGCTGCATGCGACAAGTATCCGTCAGTGGGGACTGGCGAAACTTGCTGACTATGGCTTTGATCCGCAGACGGGGATCTGGGCAGAGTGTCCGGGCTACAGCATGGGTGTGGTAGGTGATTATGCGAACTTTGTCAATTTGTTTGACCGGACCTTGAAGAGGGATCTGCTGGTGGAACTTCCTGTAGTGGAAAAAGCCGTGGCTACGTTGCCGCAGTATCTGTTTCCCAACAGAATGATAGTGGGGTTTGGGGATACCCATCCGCATACGCTCTCTTCCGTACCTTTTGAACGGATGGTGCAGAATGCGCAAGTATATGGCAAGAAAGAGCAGGAGCGGAAGTTTACCGCGATGCTCAAATTGTTTAGTCCGGAATATGAGAAACGGGCGGAGAATCCGAACAGCCGGGGGGTCTCTGTCAATTCATTCTTCACCGATCAGCCGCTGGTGCTCGATGCTTCAATCGCGGCTGGTACTATCGATGACTATGTGACACCGACCTTTTGGGCACCTAATGTGAGCTGGTTTGTGCAGCGTAACGGAATGAATCCGCGTCACAGTCTGATGATCTCAGAGAACGCTTCGGAAGGCAATCACATGCATGCGAATGGTATTTCCATGGAACTGTATGGCAAGGGTTACACGCTGGCTCCGGATGCAGGCATCGGTTTGGCACTCTATTCAGGATTGGACTATCTGGAGTATTACGGTCAGTTTCCTTCTCATAATACAGTTTGTGTAGATGGCGTGTCGAGCTATCCGATCATGAAAAGCAATCATTCCTTCGAACTGCGCAGTTGTTATCCGGCACCGGAAGTAAAAGAGGGTCTTTATAAAGGGATCAGTTATAGTAATGTGTACTTTCGCGAACCGGAGAGTCAGGCGGACCAGACCCGGTTGATGAGTATCGTTACGACTTCGCCTACTACGGGCTATTACGTGGATATATTTCGTAGCCGGAAGGTGGAAAAGGATGATAAGATGCATGATTACTTCTATCATAACCTCGGACAGACGATGACTTTGACTGCTGCAGATGGGAGTGATCTGAACTTACAGCCGACCGAGGAACTGGCTTTTGCGGGGGGACACTTATATGGATACTCCTATATTTATGACAAGAAGAGTGCTTTGACGGCAAAGGATCTGAAAGCAATATTTACGATGGATATGCCCGATGGTGATGCTATCGCGATGACGATGTGGCAGAAAGGGGAGCCTGATCGGGAAGTGTACACGGCATTGAGTCCGATGTGTGAGGGGTTAAGCCGTGTCAATGATATGCCTTATTCAATCAAGGATCAGCCGATGCTAACCTATGTGGCACGTCAGAAGGGAGAGGCATGGACACGTCCGTTTGTTTCCATCTTCGAACCGAGTTCAAAGAATGAGCCTTCAGCCATTGCTTCGGTAAGTTACTTTGATGCCAAGACGACAGCCGAGGGTTTTGTGGGTATCTGTGTGAAGAACAAATCAGGTCGTACGGATTACATCTTCTCTCAATCGGATGCCACTTCCAGCGCAACTTATAAGGATTTGAGTATGACGGGGACGTATGCACTGGCTGGTATTACCAGTACCTCCAACCGGATATTCTTTCTGGGTAATGGCACTGAACTGAAAGCAGGCTCTGTAAGCATCAATGCCGCAGAGAATACAACTGTCACATTGGAGCAGAAGGAGGGCAAGTGGTTTGTCTCTTCATCCAAAGATTGTTTGATACGGATTGATGGCAAGAAATACACGATTACAGCATGCCGGGTACGCGCGCTGTAATCGTGCTACTCTTCTTACTATTTCTTTGGGAAAGTATACAGTTTAACCTGATAGATACCCGGCTCGATAATTTCTTTGACCTCTGTTCCGGCTTTTTGTTCCATCCCTTCAACAGGTTGAGGAGGAAGTTCGCCTGCCTGAGTCAGTGTTTTGGCGTAATATGATTTTCTTCCATACATCCCAAATCCATCAGCAGAGGCTTCGTCACCATTGAGCCAGCGCAGAGTCTTCCAGGTACCGTTTGTATAGCCGCCTTCCCAAGTATAGGCAATCCCTGTCTTTTGTTGAGGATCTATTGCCGAAAACCATACACTGGATCGCATGCCGGAAAGAATAAACTCATCCGGGCCGGTCTGGATAACCAATCCGTAGGAGGGATCTTCATTGCCTTGGTAATTGATGTTTATTTTATAGTTACCCATATTAAATGAAGTACCCTTTTCACCTTTTTGTTTCAGGTAACCTCTCATGTTACCTGTTCCCTGATACTGAGTGATGACAGGCAAGAGCTCATTTAACACCTTATATCCACTGATCAACTGCATATCTGAAGCCCCATCCTCGATGCCAAAAGGAGCCACACACATTGCGTTAAGTTCGGCGAAGGCATAAAAGACCCGGCCTGCATCGCGTATGGTTTCGGGGATAAACAATGGGTTATCATCGCGCAGATACATCGCGCAGACCTCTTTGTAAGTAGCGAGATAAATATCAGGCGAACACCAATCAATAGCAGGTGCAGCGGCTTTGTAGATATCCATCACTTTGGATACCGGTCCGCCACAAGGATAATCACCTGGAAGCTGACCTTCAAATTGCACGAGCCAGGCATTTACATACATCGGTATTGTATATTCCAGTTTCCCTTGTCGTACCACTTCCTGAATATATGTGGCATACTGCCAAGCCATAAAAAACTCTTTCGAATCAGGATTATCTCCAAAGACATCTATCCAGCTACCTTTAACTTTCTTCCCGTTTTCTACCCAACGATTCTTCAACTCTTTCATTAACTTTGATTCATTCTTCTTGATATAAGAGAGGAATGTTGCAGGTACGTCTTTCTTGTATTGATCCTGTGCTTCCTTTCCATAATCAATATCCTGAAAACAACCCACTTCATTTTCAGGTTGCATGACAATCACCATTTTGTTTTTGTCCACCTCTTTTATTCTTTTCATGAGTGCGGCAAATGCTTTTGCGTCTGCAAGCTTTGCATGCTCGCACAATGGAGAAATGATGTTCGTATTGAAGCCGTTCTTATCTTTTATTCTGAAAAACCGTTTGGTATCTTTCTCTACCCATCCCGGGGCATAGGTTGACTGTCCGTTTTTCCATGTGGCAAACCAGATGACACAGACTTTCAGATCCTGTTTTTCCGCCTGTTTGATAATACCATCAATCATCGTATAATCGTAGGTTCCTTCTTTCGGTTCAAATTGTTCCCAGGATATGGAGGCAATGACAGAGTTTAGGTTCATGGCTTTCATCTTCATCATCATGGGTTCCAGATATTCCAATGTAGAGGAAGTCGAGTTGTGAAGTTCGCCGGAAAGCATGATGAAAGGTTTGCCATCGACCACCAGTCGTGTGATTCCATTTTCTTTTTGTATCGTTGGATCGCTTGCCTGTAAAGAGACGATAGGAGCATAGACAAATAAGAGGCAGAACAGACTTTTCCTAAGGAAGTTTTTCATATGATTTCGTGTTTTAGATGTGATTGAACTAAAGATTCAAGGATCTTTTTTAAATAGGACAACCAGCAAAAATAGGTATTTCTTTGTTGCATACCCTCGCTTTTCATCTGAAAATTTCGTAAAATAAAATTATTGGATTAGTTTTACAGAATATATGAAGGTATAAATTATCAAAGAAAAACACGATGAATCCGATACCAAAGTTTTCCATTTCGCTGATTGTCCTGATGGTGGCATGTAACATGCCGATGTCGTGGTCGCAGGAACGTCTTGCAGAGAGAGGAATAAATCCGACGACTTATACCGGCATGCCGCGGTATGTGCAGAATGAGGTGATTGTCAAGTTCAACACCGGCAGGTCGCAGGGAAGTGCCCGAAGCATTAGTGAAGTGGGTGTCGATAAGGTGCTGGCTGCCTTTGATGTGAAGGAGATGGAGCAGCTGCTTCCTGATAATCAGACGGGACGGACGATGCGCTCGGCTCCTTCCTATACCGGTGAGAGAGTGACGGAAATGGACCTGAGTTCGTTGTATCTCCTGAAAGTAAACATGAAAGAGGATCAAAACCTGGGACAGATCCTCAGCGAACTCAAAGGATTGCCCGAGGTGGAATATGCTGAACCGAATTATTTGTATTATACCTGCGGTGTTGCCGATGAGTATAAAGCGGAGCCGATGTATAGTCAACAGTGGGGAATCCCGAGGGTAAAGTTGGATCAGTTGTGGACGAAGCCTGTGGTGAACAATAAGCGTCCTGTGATTGCCATCATCGATACAGGAGTAGATGTGACTCATCCGGATCTCGCTCCGAATATATGGACGAATGAGGGAGAAATACCCGGCGATGGTCTGGATAATGATAATAATGGATATGTGGATGATGTGCATGGCTGGGATTTTGTCAATAATAGCGGCAAAATAGTGGATGGTTTCGGGCATGGTACACACTGTGCAGGTATTGCAGCAGCTTCCGGAACGAATAAAATAGGAATTGCAGGTGCCAACCCGGATGCTTTGATCATGCCAGTGGCTGTATTACAGAGCAATGGATCGGGCGACATGGCGTCTATTGCTAAAGGAATCCGCTATGCAGTGGATAATGGAGCAACGATCATAAGTATGAGCTTTGGCAGCACTGAAAATGCTATTGCGTTGCAACAGGCGTTGCAACAAGCCTATCAGTCGGCTATACTCGTCGCTGCCGCCGGCAATGAATCGTTGGGCATTGATGCTGCATGCAGTCCGGGAGGCAAACCACTTTTCCCGGGTGGCTATTCTTTTGTATTGGGTGTTATGGCTACGCAGGAGACGAAGGGAACCAATGGGTATCGGGCCTCATTTTCTAACTATGATTGCGATGGACCTGTCAAGTCTTCTTTTCCTGACGGTCAGGGATATAATTATGAACTGTCTGCTCCCGGAGCTAAGATACTTAGTACCGTTCCCGGTGGACAGTATCAGAGTTGGAATGGCACATCTATGGCTACTCCGCTGGTGGCAGGAGGTATTTCTCGTTTGTTACAGGTGTCCGATTATTCTTCTCAGGAGAAACTCTGGGCGGATCTGATCCATACCTCCGGAGATAATGTGGATTTTGCGGCTTGCTATGAGGTATCAGAAAGACATCCTGTGCTGACCCTTATCTCTACCAAATTGGATGATGAGGGTGGTGATGGCGATAACTCGCCGGATGCCGGAGAGGTGATGGCTATTTACCCGAAAGTGCTGAATACAGGGGGAGTGGCAGTGGATATAAAAATGAAGATTGAGTTCGTGAGATTTGAGGATACGACGGTGGTCGAACTGCTTGACTCGGTGGTTGATTTCGGATATTCGCTTTCTACCTATGAGAAGCGTCAGAGTGCTAATCCGCTGCGTATCCGGTTGAGTCCCGATCTTGCTAATAACCGAAATGTGTGTATGAAGGTGTCTGTTTGGTATGGTGATCACAAAGGAACTGCCTCCGAAGAAATAGTCCTTACTTCGGAACGTGGCGTCGAACTACGGGGTATGCTGACGGAAGATCTTACGTTGACAGCGGATCAGAAGTATATTGTGACGGATAATCTGGGGGTGCCTGAGGGAGTCACTCTGACCATTAAACCGGGCACAGTCGTACAATTTAAGGATGGCGCCAAACTGTCGTGTGCCGGCCGATTGAAGGCTGAAGGAACGCCTGACAGTCTGATTGTGTTTACCAAAGAGGAGACCGGTAATGTGTGGGCCGGACTGGAATATACAGCGGCTGATACACTCAAATATTGTGTATTGGAATGGATGGGATATTTCGGAACAGTTCATATTCATAACTGCGAAAACTGTATTGTGAGAAATATCGGTGGCTCTTCAGTCAGCTTTGAAAATAGCTATTTCGGCCGTTCAAACTTTCTGATGAATGATATTCCGGGTGTCAATATGACGGGAGCAACCTTGCTTTCTTCCAATTTTATTGAGAATCTGATGAACAAAACTACCCCATTGTTTAATATAGATGAGTTGAATAAGGGCCAATTCTCGTTGTCCAACTCAAATGTATTCTCAAATACAGTAACTGATCGTTCTCCTTATACTGGTTTGTGCTCTTTTTATTCAGAAGCTTCACTGCCATTTATCTACACCAATCCTTCGCCCAATTATCATGGTTCGTCGTTGGATTCGCTGGCGCGTAGCGAGATCTTTGATTTCGGTACTAACTTGTCTCGAGTCTTTGGATTGTATGATTTGTCCAACAAGCTGGATCGTCCCTCGGCCGAGGCACATGGCGTGGTATGGAAAGTGGAGGTCGATGGCAATGAGATAAGGGACAATCTGGATCTGTTACCGTCGCTGGGCATCGGAAAGCATCGCTTTGAAGTCTTCTTCAACCGTCCGATGGATAAGCGGTTTGCTCCGAAAGTGGCGATGGGTGTCCGCTCTCCGTATGGTTCACAAAAGATTGATGAAGAGGGCTTCTGGAATGAGGAGGGGACAGTGTATTCTGTTTGCTATACGATGAAGAGAGTGACAGACGGAGATGGTCTGAATGGACTCTCAATATCAGAAGCCAGGGATAATGAGTCTTTCGAACTTCCCATGGAAAACAAACGCTTTAGTGTGGTGCTTCAGGCTGCCGGTTCGTTGAGCAATGGCTTTGAGGCAACGGCACGCACCGGAAAAGTAGTGCTGCAATGGAAGACGCCGGCCCAGTATATGGGAGATATCAGGGGATACAATATGTATAGGTATACGGTAGATGAAATAGGCGAAAGTGTGGATACCATTCTTGTAAACAGTGCGCTGATTACCAATACGACATATACCGATTACGAGGTAGTGCCGGGGATGTGTTACAATTATATGTATTCAGTGGTTCGAATGGATCAATCTGAGACAAATACCTCATCGGTAGTATCTGTGGTGCCGCTGACGGCTACCCCTGGGGATGCTAATGGTGATTTAACTGTAGATATGGAAGATGTAAACACGACCGTGGGATATATCACAAATAAGAATCCATGGCCTTTCATCTTTGATGCGGCAGATGTGAATGCTGATGATACAATTGATGTGACAGATGTGGTAGGCATAGTTAATATTATCCTGCCATCCGACTCAGATACTTTTGCCGGTGCCAAAGCCATCTATTCGCTGGAGAAAGGAATGTTTTATGTGGATTGTGCTGAACCGCTGGGTGGAATTCAGTTTACGGTACATGTGAATAAGAGTGATGCCGGTTATATACAACCTCTGAGCTCTTTGGATGGTATGGAACAGACTTCCGAATGGTTATCGGACGATGAGTTTTTCTTTCTGTCCTACAGTTTGAGTGGCAAGTGCATCCCAAGGGGAAAGACGCCTATCATGTATGTGCGAGATGCTTTGGTGACGGATATTACGATCTCGGATGCGATGGGTGGTGCCGTTCTTGCAGAGGATATTGTGACGGGTACTCTCTCTGAGAGACTAGGAAACAAAGTGATGGCTTATCCGAATCCTTGCATCAACGAGCTGCATATCCCATATACTGTGACTCAAAATAAGGAAACAGTGGTGGAGATTGAGTTCTCGGATTTCATGGGTCGCATCGTTGATCGCAAGACTGTATCTGTATCAGGTGCCGGAAGCTATGAGTATGTATGGCATCCTGCCGCCCGCATCGCAAATGGCATGTATATGTATTCGCTACGTATCAACGGGCAACGGATCGTTTCAGAGAAAATGATATTAAGTAGAAAAATGGAATAGTCGGTTGATGTTATATTAGTTGCTTTCTCTATCTTTGCGGTGATTTTTTATTAACGAATGAAACACCAACGAAAGACCATGAAGCACCTGCTGACTTCTCTTCTTCTTCTTGCCGGATCAGTGACTGTGTCCGGACAATCGCAACGGATCGATAACGTCAATCCTATCATAGGCACAAATGGCATGGGACATACTTTCCCCGGTGCCTGTGTGCCTTTTGGAGCCGTTCAGCTGAGTCCGGATACGGATACCATTCCTCAAAATGTGGACGGGAAGTATCAACCGGAAGTGTATGCCTATTGTGCCGGATATCAACATCGGGACAAAACGATTGTGGGTTTCAGTCACACGCATCTGAGCGGTACCGGCCATGCGGATCTGGGTGATATACTCATTATGCCAACAACAGGTACACTGCAATTGAATCCCGGTACAGCAACAGAACCGGACAAGGGTTATCGTTCGCGTTTCTCTCACGACACGGAGATTGCGACTCCCGGTTATTATGAGGTCATGCTGGATGATTATAAGATAAAGGCGCAGCTGACTGCCACAGAACGTGTCGGTGTTCATAAATATACCTATCCCAAGGGTGAGAAATGCCGGATCATTCTGGACCTGATCCACGGTATCTATAACTATGAGGGGAAGACCCTCTGGACCAATCTGCGGGTGGAGAATGATACCTTGCTGACCGGCTACCGTATCACCAATGGTTGGGCACGGACAAACTACACTTATTTTGCCATCTCTTTTTCCAAACCTGTCGTTGACTATGGATATGTGGACAAGGGTGTGATCAAGTATAATGGTTTCTGGAGGAAGTTCGATATGAAGCATAACTTCCCTGAGATCACCGGACGGGAGATCGTAACCTATTTCAATTTTGATCTCTCCTCTGATCCTGTTCTGGAAGTGAAAGTGGCGATCTCCGGAGTGAGTACGGAAGGGGCACTGAAGAACTTACAGGCGGAAGCAGCGCATCTTTCTTTTGATGAAGTTGCAGCAAAGGCAAAAGAGACTTGGAATAAAGAGTTAGGGGTCATCGAAGTGAAGGGCTCGAAGGATCAGTGTGCGATGTTTTATACCTCGTTGTATCATACGATGATCAATCCGTCGGTCTATATGGATGTGGATGGCAATTACAGAGGTGTGGATCATAACATTCACCAGGCGGATGGTTTTACTAACTACACGATATTCTCTTTGTGGGATACCTATCGCGCATTTCATCCGCTGTTGAATATTATTCAGAAGGATCGTAATAAGGATATGGTTCAGTCGATGCTCAAACACGGCGAACAGAGTGTGCATAAGGCATTGCCTGTCTGGTCGTTGATGGGCAATGAGAATTGGTGTATGACCGGCTATCACGCTGTCTCAGTCTTGTCTGACGCCTTTGCGAAAGGAGCAGACCTGAACAAGGAAAAGATGCTTTCGGCAATGGTCAGCAGTTCGAATATCCCGTATTATGAGAATACGAAAGAGTATCTGGAGTACGGCTATATTCCTTTTGAGAAGAATGGCAGCGGGGTGTCCACCACCTTGGAGTTTGCTTACGATGACTGGACGATCTACAACATGGCACGCAAAGCAGGCAACAGGGTCGTGGCAGAACGATATAAACAGCGGGCTTTGAACTATCGCAATGTGTTTGACCGTTCCATTGGATTTGCACGTCCGAAGTATGCAAACGGGGAGTGGAAGAAGGACTTTAGTTTGCTGAATACTTCCGGTGAGGGCTTTATCGAGGGCAATTCATGGAACTATTCGTTTTACGTACCGCAGGATGTAAAGGGTCTGATGACAGAGATGGGTGGTGATACGAAGTTTGTCGGCAAATTGGATTCGTTGTTTACCATGGAACTTCCGGCAGAGTTTTACGAACATACGGAAGATGTGACGAAGGAGGGTTTGCTCGGCAATTATGTGCATGGCAACGAACCGAGTCATCATATCGCGTATCTCTATGCATGGACATCGCAGCCCTGGAAGACGCAGTATTGGGTGCGTGAGATCATGAACAAAATGTATAAGAATAATATTGACGGACTGTGCGGTAATGACGATTGCGGACAGATGTCTGCCTGGTATATTTTTACTGCCATGGGCTTTTATCCGGTCTGTCCGGGCAGCGATCAGTATGTGTTGGGTGCTCCCTATCTGCCTTACCTGAAGATCAATCTGACGGATGGGAAAAATCTGGAGATCAATGCCCCGAAGGTAAGCGATAAAAACCGGTATGTGAAGTCCGTCAAACTGAACGGCAAGGTCTATGAAAAGATGTATATCACACATGCCGACATCATGAATGGAGGAGTTCTTGAGTTTGAAATGGCCTCTGTACCCAACAAGAAGCGCGGACTGGCAGCCGATACCAAACCATATTCCTTGTCTGACGATCTGGTGTGGGATAGTTACTTTGTAGGAAATGTAAGGTTTACAGATAGATCGCCGGAGACCAAGGGCTCTCAGATCTATCATCAGATCATTCCCGATCCGGATAACTATATCCAGGAGAGTGCCCGCAAGGTGTTGCAAACATTATATTTCTCGCCGGAGGACAGCATCCCCCAATTAAAAACTATTCGCTACACCTTGAAAGACTATGACGGCATCTCTGGCAAGAGTGGTTCGGGCTCCATGGTCGCCATTGATTATAGTACACGCTGGGTGGAGAAGAGCTTTGGTCAGAATGACACCGCCAAAGTGGATTACGAAACACGCGGAGTGTTGTATCACGAACTGACCCATGCGTATCAGTTGGAACCGCAAGGGTGTGGCAGCTATGGTGATGGTGGCGCGTTTTGGACATTCATCGAAGGGATGGCAGATGCGGTAAGGCTGGCAGATGGCTGTTTCACAGCCAAAGATCGTCCCAAAGGAGGCACTTACATGAAAGGTTATCGCACCACCGGATTCTTCTTGTACTGGATTGCTCAAAACAAGGACAAGGACTTCTTGCGCAAGTTTAACCGAACGACCCTGGAGGTGATTCCATGGTCTTTTGACGGCGCCTTCAAACATATCTTCGGCCCTGATAAGAAGTATCAGATCGATGCGCTTTGGAAGGAATATCAGATTGCAATGGGGGATATAAAAGAATAGCCATATAAAAAGAGTGTGAAGTAAATCAGGAGCATTTCAATAAAGTTGTATAGTCAATCAGTAAGAATAACCCAAAGTGTAAACTGACTTCAGGCATAGTCACCTCTGTTGTTTCGCTCTAACTAAAGTCCCGTTTCACTGCAGTGAAACGGAACACGGATACGGATGCGTGAATCCATTCATACGGACGAAAGGATTAGCACATCCGTATGTTTGCGTAAAGGCTTTAGATAGATCTTTTAGATATTCCCGTTTTTTTATTGATTCAGTGGCTCGGTAGGTTTAAAAAATGGAGTAGTCGTTTACTCAGTTGAAATTAAATATTACATTTGCATCTTAAACCCTAATACTACTTTTTATGAAAAGACTTATTTCTGTGCTCACAGTCCTGTTAGTCGCTCTTTCAGGCACCTTTTCCCTTTCTGCCCAGACCCGGCAGACTGTCACAGCCCGTCAAGCTTACATTGAACCATTCTCAACTTCTTCCAGAGAAGATGTCTCTGTGAGGAGAGGAGGCATTACCAACTGGAACAATCAAAACTTGAGTGTGGTGTGGTATCTGTATCAGGAGAAGGGATCGTATGAACTTAGTATCGACCTGCAAAAGACATCAGGAGAGAATAATACAATCGAAATGAATTGTACCCAGTGTTATGAGTTGGGCTTCAAATCCATGACGAAAAAGTTGTCGCTGAAGGCTGCTGCCGGAGATCAACAAGTCAAGGCAGGCAAAGTGGTGATTCCTGCTACCGGGTATTACCGCTATGAGATGAAGGCATTGACAGGCATGGAGGGGGTGACTATCGCCGGATTATCCTTCGATGCTACTGCTGATAAAGCGACGGGAACAATCCCTGTGGTACATGCGACAAAGTTTCAATCTTCTCCTTCGGTGCATCTGAATTTCAGTACGACGGCTCCTACTACCAAAGAGTATGACTGGATCTATGAGGAGATGATGGTGCCAAAGGGCTATGATCCATTGCATACGTATTGGGAGGCACTTGGGTTCTTCCGTGGTTACATGGGATTTCAGACAAATAGCGAGACGGAACGTCGGGTGCTTTTCTCTGTGTGGGACAGTGTGGACAAGGATAAGAATCCGAATGCATCCAAAGATAGTCTGGTCTCTCTGGTGGATAAAGCGGAGTATGTGACCAGCAACGGATTTGGCAATGAAGGTACCGGTGGACAATCATATGTGAAGACGGCAAACTGGAAGGTGGATGAGCCGGTGAAGTTCCTCATGAATGTGCGCCGTGGCGAGGGTTCAATCGTGTTGTCTGCCTGGTATTGTGTCAATGAGACGGAAGGCTGGAAATATGTGGCTTCCTGGAGAGCACCACAGGAACAGCGTATGTTTAGTGGTTTCTATTCCTTTATTGAAAACTTCTCCTCTTCCAACGGACAGTTGTTGCGTAAGGGGTATTATTTCAATGCCTTCGGACGGGAGGCATCTACCGGAAAATGGTTGAGCTTTAACAAAGTGAGATTCTCTCATACGGACGGCGCGGTAGGTGAACGCGTGGACTACGAACAAGGAGTGGCTCCTGAGTATCCAACTCGGTTTTACATGGCTTCCGGTGGCTATACACCGACCAAACTGACTGCTGATGAGATTCCGTTGCAAACAAATGCACCGGCAATGGATCTGAAACCGTTTATCGAACGGGTGGATCAGGCCATCCGGAACGAGAAAAAGTAAATTCGATCATTCCTGCTCTGAAGAGTTCTCTTTATATGAACTTTATTACAAGAAGAAACTCAATAGGTCACAGTAGCCTGTTGAGTTTCTTCTTGTAGTATGAAGTCTGTTGGATAAGAGATAAAAAATACTACAACAAAATACTTACACAAAATACTTATAGATAGATTTGAGAAGTTGTTGCCTTTTTTTATTCAGTTATTGGAATAAGTATTGTAGATTTGTGATGATTCGAGAAATTGATTAACGGGATCTGCGATTTCTCTTGATTCAGAATGAATAATGAGTTCCCAGATCCCACCACATGTAAATATGAGCAAGACATTTTTAGTTGATTTATTGCAAAACATTGCAATCCTGCTTGCTTTCAGTCTGTTATATGATTATTTCAGCATAAAGGGAGTGAGAAATAAAAGCATTCTAATTAAATTGCTTACAGGTGTCTTTTTAGGTGGTATTGGATTGGTGCTTATAAATACTCCATGGACTCTTAATCCCGGACTTGTTTTTGATACCCGTTCGATTATGCTTTCGGTTTCCGGTTTGTTTTTTGGTGCTATACCTACTGTCATTGCAATGATTATTACCGGAACATACCGATTTTCGTTGGGTGGTGATGGTGTGTGGATGGGAATAGCTGTCATTGTAAGCTCTGGTACGATCGGAATTATATGGGGAAAAACAAGATTTGAAAAACTCAAAAAGAAACAAATCAGGGAACTGTTATTCATGGGCATTCTTGTGCATCTAGTGATGTTAGCTTGTACATTATTACTGCCAAAAGAAGATAGAGTATCCACATTTCAAACCATTCTAATTCCGGTTATCCTAATTTATCCTTTAGCTACTTTAGCTCTTGGAATTATAATGCTTAGACAGTATCAAAATCAAAAAACCAGGGAAGCCTTGCTTGAAAGTGAACGGCGATGGCAATTTGCACTGGAGGGCAATCAGGATGGAGTCTGGGATTGGAATTTGAAAACAAATGAAGTCTTTTATTCCAAACAGTATAAAGCAATGTTAGGTTTTGAAGAACATGAAATCGTAGCTAGTCTCGACGAGTGGAGTAGAAGAGTGCATCCGGATGACATTCAGACATGCCTATCAGATATTCAAATGCACTTAGACGGGAAAGCACAATTCTATTCCAATGTTCACAGGGTTTTGTGCAAAGACGGTATCTATAAGTGGATTCTGGACAGGGGGAAGATAACAGACTTTTCGGATACCGGTCAGCCGTTACGTATGGTGGGCACGCATACCGATTTGACGGAAAGAATTACGTTTGAAAATGAACTAAAATCAGCCAAAGAAAAAGCCGAAGAAAGCGACCGCCTTAAATCCGCGTTCCTAGCCAATATGTCGCATGAAATCCGAACACCGATGAATGGTATTCTGGGCTTTGCTGGTTTGCTTAAAGAACCCGATCTTACAGGTGAGGAGCAACAAGCGTATATTCAAGTCATAGAGAAAAGCGGAGTACGCATGCTCAATATCATCAACGATATTGTTGATATTTCCAAAATAGAAGCCGGACTGATGAAACTGTATATGAAGGAATCGAATATGAACGAGCAAATCGAATACATGTATACTTTCTTCAAACCCGAAGTGGAAGCCAAAGGTATACAGTTCTCTTTTAAGAACGCCTTACCTGCAAACGAAGCAATCATCAAAACTGACCGCGAAAAGGTGTATGCCATACTTACCAACCTGGTAAAGAATGCCATAAAATATACTGAAAAGGGTTCAATAGAATTTGGATATACTAAAAAAACGGACAAGGAGGATGTCAAACTGGAGTTTTATGTAAAAGACACCGGTATAGGGATTCCAAAAGACAGGAGGGAAGCTATCTTCGAGCGTTTTATCCAGGCTGATATTGCTGATGAAATGGCACGGCAGGGTGCGGGATTGGGTTTGTCAATCTCCAAAGCGTATGTGGAAATGCTTGGTGGCAAAATCTGGGTTAAAAGCGAAGAAGGAGTCGGTTCCACTTTTTATTTTACCTTGCCTTACAATGAGTGCAATACAGATTTTAGTTGAACGTGTGAGAGGGGGAGATTGCGGGTCAGGCCCGCAATGACGTGTAGTGAATAATCTCTGCAAGCCCGCAATGACGTGTCGTATCCGGTTTGCTTGTTCGGCAATGGCAATGGTTCCTATCTCAACACGCCCTCAAGGACGTGTCGTTCCAGATCTCCTTTTAGTGAGTGATATTGTATAATATTTTGTCTTGTTCAAACAAAGTGAGTCTGAAGTTTGCTTTTTTTTGGACAATTATCCTATCTTTGCCACAGTTTATCACACAGATCCTTGGAAGCAGGCTGTACTCTTAAAGCTTCTGCGACTTGTCGTTATAGATTAATACCTACTAATAATATGAGAAAAGTCTTTCTTTTTGTCACCCTGGCATTCTTTGCTCAAATAATGATTGCTCAGGAAATACAACCATCTAATACACCCAATGAGTCTCAAAAACTCCTTTTGAAAAGAGGGTATGGCATGTTTATGCATTTCGGAGTAAATACCTTTTCAGGTGATGAATGGTCGGACGGCACCGTGCCGGCTCAAATGTACAATCCTACAAAATTGGACTGTGATCAATGGGTGAGGGTAGCACGTGACGCTGGCTTTCGGTATGTCTTGTTAATCACGAAACACCATGATGGCTTTTGCCTTTGGGATAGTAAATATACAGACTATGATGTTGCTTCATCCAAGGTGCCAACGGATGTTGTAGCTGCTGTATCAAAGGCTTGTAAGAAATATGGACTGAAATTTGCTATCTACTATTCTCTTTGGGACAGACATGAACCGTCGTATAAAGATAAGAATCCGGAGAAGTATGTTGATTATATGGCAAACCAGTTGACCGAGTTACTTACCAACTATGGTCCGGTGTGCGAGTTATGGTTTGATGGGGGGTGGGACAGACTGCCGGCGAACTGGAATCTGCCACGCATCTATTCGCTGGTAAAAAAGATACAACCTACTTGTGCTGTCGGAGTAAACATTACCATTGTCAAGGAAGAAAACACAAGAAAGACCGCTCCGTTGGATTCCATGACTGTTGATAACAAATATTTCATACAGTATTTTCCGACAGACTTCCGCTTGTGGGATCCAATCATTGCCAACAAATCGGACAAGAAGCAATACCTATATAAGGGTAACTCCTACTATCTGCCCTTTGAACATACGATCTGTCTGAGCAAGCAGTGGAACTGGTTTCAGAAAGACCGCCCAATGCCTGTCAGGGATCTGGACGAACTGGAAGAACTCTTTTACTGGTGTACGGACAAAGACAATACGCTGGTAATAAATGTACCACCCGATAAAACCGGAAGAATAAGAGAAAATGAAGCAGATGCGGTCATTTCACTTGGCAGACGGTTGAATATCCAAAAGAATAAGCCATTGCCTAAGAATGGAAAATTCATATCCTTTGCTGCCGGGGCTTCTGCCAGTTCGGTGTATCAATCAGATCATCTGCATTATGGTGCTCAAATGGCCGTGGATGGTGGATGCAGACAAGGTGGGCATCTGAAGATTCATTGCCTGAATTGGTGATTCAACTGAATGAGAAGGATCGCTTCAACAAGATCTCCATCTTTGAATACTGCGATGTAAAAAGCTCTGCGGATGGTTTTTCAAATGTCAGGATCAATCGTATCCAATCATATACCATCGATATATGGAAAGACAATAGCTGGATTACTATTTATACAATTGACGAACCAATGGGTGACTGTAAGGTGATTCGTTTCCCGCGCTATTATCAGACTTCTAAGATCAGACTCAAGGTATTGAGATCCATTGCTCCACCCTCCATTTATGAGTTTAATGTGATAAACTTCAAAAACAACAGATGATATGAATAAGACATTAATAAAGGCGTTTGCACTGTCGGTAGGCGCAATCAGTGCTAATGACATCTTTGCAAAGAAACAACCCAATTTTATTGTTATTCTCATGGATGACATGGGATATGGTGATTTGAGAGCGAATGGAGCTATCGGATATGAAACACCCAACATTGACCGTATGGTGAATGAGGGAATGCGTTTTACCCGTTTTTACTCGCCTCAAGCAGTGAGTGGTGCTTCCAGAGCCGGACTTCTTACTGGTTGTTATCCCAATCGTATTGGCATTAGCGGAGCACCGGGTCCCGGGTCTGAGACGGGGATTAATGAAAATGAAATGACAATCGCGGAGGTGCTCAAGCCCAAGGGCTATACATGTGCTGCTTATGGAAAATGGCATTTGGGCGATCAGACTCAATTTTTACCCACTCATAATGGTTTTGATGAATACTACGGTATTCCTTATTCAAATGATATGTGGCCGAATCACCCTACCTATAAATTTCCTTCACTTCCACTTATTGAGGGTGATAAGACCATTGAGCTTGATCCAGATCAGAGTCGTTTTACTACTGACTTCACCAATAGGGCGGTCGAGTTTATCGGTAAGAACAAGAAGAACCCATTTTTTCCTCTACCTGGCTCATCCGATGCCTCATGTTCCTTTGTCTGTCTCGGATAAGTTTAAAGGTAAAAGTCAACAGGGACTCTATGGGGATGTGATGATGGAACTGGACTGGAGTATCGGCCAGATTATGGAAAAGCTGAAAAAAGAGGGATTGGATAAGAATACGTTGGTTGTTGTGCTTTCAGATAATGGGCCCTGGCTGAATTATGGAAATCATGCTGGCACTACCGGTGGTCTTAGAGAAGGGAAGGGTACTAGTTTTGAGGGTGGACAGCGTGTTCCATGTGTCATGCATTGGACGGGAACTATTCAAGGAGGATCCATCTGTAACAAACTTTCATCTGCGATTGACCTGTTGCCGACATTTGCTTCACTCGCTGATGCCAAACTGCCTGATCATACCATTGATGGTGTCAATTTAATGCCTTTGTTAAAGCAGGAGCCGAATGCTAATCCCAGAACCTCGTTCTATTACTACTATAGGGCAAATGACCTGGAAGCCGTGACTGATGGTGAGTTCAAGTTAATCTTTCCGCACACACATAGGACCTATGAGAACTTTATCCCCGGCAATGATGGCGCTCCCGGTCAGGTGGAGGAGTATCATAAACTGGAGGAGAGACTGTTGTTTGATCTCCGCCGCGATCCGGGTGAACGATACAATGTCATTGCACAATATGGTGATGTTGCCGCTCGTTTGGAACGTATGGGGCAAGAAGCCCGCGAGGAGTTAGGTGATAATATTACCAAAGTGAAAGGAAAAAATGTGCGACCTGTAGGTAGAGTGAAGAAACCTTAGATATCATATATTATGAAAACAAACTATTTGATTATTGCTTTCTTGCTGTTTTTGCTCCCCTGTTGTGCAAAGAAAGCACTTGTGTTGACTCCTTCGGAAAACGACCTGCGTTTTAATGATCTTGCTGTCACCTGGGATGAAGGAATGCCTCTCGGCAATGCGGTGGTCGGATCCCTTGTTTGGGAAAAAGCGTCTTCTCTGCGTATGTCGCTCGATCGTATCGATCTGTGGGATTTGCGCCCTTCGGATAGTATATCCGGGGTAAATAACCGTTTCAGTTGGGTCTATAATCAGGTAATGAAGAACGACTACCTACCGGTACAGAAGAAGTTTGACCATCCGTATGATAACCAGGCTGCTCCGTCTAAGATACCGGGTGCCGGACTGGAATTCAAACTGAATAAGCTGGGTAAACCTCAACGGGTGCAGCTTTATCTGAACAATGCAGTGTGTGAGGTGACCTGGAGCAATGGCACCCGGTTGCAAACGTTTGTCCATGCCACCGAACCAATCGGATGGTTTCGGATTGAGTCTGCTGACGAACTGGGACTTCCTGAACTGATTCCTCCCGTTTATAATAGTAATGTGGGAACGATCGAGGATTTAGGCCCGGTGACAGGACAGGACTTGCGGAGATTGGGATATGAACAAGGTAAAGTGACTCAAACAGGCAACCTGATTGTCTATCACCAGAAAGGCTGGGGCGATTTCTCTTACGATGTGGCAGTGAGATGGGAAAAGAAAGGAAGTACGCTGACTGGTGTATGGAGCGTCACTTCTTCTCTTTGTGGACAACGTGCGACGGATGTAGTCAATGAAGCCTTTAAACGCGGCATATTTGCCGATTACTCGACGCATCTATCTTTTTGGAAGAACTATTGGAACCAATCTTCTGTCTCTGTGCCCGATACCATTCTCGCAAAGCAATATGCCAATGAGATGTATAAATTTGGTTCGGCAGCCCGTGCTTATTCGTATCCGATACCTCTTCAATCGGTGTGGACGGCAGATAATGGCAAACTACCACCTTGGAAGGGCGACTATCATCATGACCTGAACACGCAGCTCAGCTACTGGCCTTGCTACACCGGCAATCACCTGACCGAAGGGCTCGGCTATCTCAATACTTTGTGGAATCAACGGGATGTGTATAAACAATATACCCGACAGTATTTTGGAAAGGAAGGGATGAATGTGCCCGGTGTCTGTACACTGACGGGTGCTCCGATGGGTGGATGGATCCAGTATTCTATGTCGCCGACAGTAGGAGCATGGCTTGCACAGCATTTTTACCTGCATTATAAATATTCGGGCGATCGTGTTTTCCTAAAAGAGAGGGCATATCCCTATCTGAAAGATGTGGTTACTTTTCTCGAACAGTTTACGTCGGTGGATGAGAAGGGGATCCGTAAATTACCACTGAGTTCCAGTCCGGAAATCAATGATAATAGCATTAATGCCTGGTTTAAAGAGATGACAAATTATGATCTCGGACTTATCCGCTTTGCCTTTACCGCTGCCGCCGAACTGGCAACGGACTTACAGCTGACTGATGAGGCCAATCATTGGAAGGGTATTCTGCGTCAGTTGCCTGATTTTGATCTGGATGAAACCAATGGACTTACTTTTGCTAAGGGGTTTCCTTACAATCAGTCTCACCGTCATTTTTCCAATGCGATGGCTATCCATCCTTTGGGTATTGTCGACTGGAGTAACGGAGCTAAGGATCAGAAGATCATCAAAGCGACTATTGCCAACTTTGAAAAGTTTGGACCGGATTACTGGTGCGGCTATTCCTACAGCTGGTTTGGAAACATGAAAGCACGGGCGATGGATGGCGAAGGAGCTGCGAAGGAACTGCGTACTTTTGCGGAGTGCTTCTGTCTGCGAAACACTTTTCATGCGAATGGAGATCAGACGAAAAGCGGAAAGTCTCTGTTTACTTATCGCCCTTTTACGCTGGAAGGTAACTTTGCTTTTGCTGCCGGTATTCAGGAGATGTTGCTCCAGAGTCATACAGGGATCATCCGTATATTCCCGGCTATACCTGCCGAATGGAAGGATGTCTCTTTCACGAAGCTACGTGCTTACGGAGCCTTTTTGGTATCTGCCGAACGAAAAGCAGGCAGTGTGTCCCAGGTGGAGATCCTCGCCGAACAAGGCGGACTGCTTCGCATTGCCAATCCTTTTGGCTCTGGCTCTTATAAGACGAAAGGGGTCTCCGGGAGTGTGACAGAAAAGGACGGAATACTCGAAGTGAATACGAAACCCGGACAAAAAGATACGTTTGCTCAAAATCTAAATACTATATGTGTCATGAATAGAATGATTATTTCTCTGCTTGCTTTATTGTGTTGTTTCTCTTCAAATGCCTTGTCCATCAATTCTTCGCGCGAGAAAGGTGTGATGCGGGTAATGTCTTATAATGTGCGTAACTGTAGAGGTCTGGATAATCAGCTCGACTACAAACGCATTGCAAAGATTATTAGCCAGGCTGATCCTGATGTCATCTCCTTACAGGAATTGGATAGTGCCACTACACGTAATAATGGCGTGTTTGCATTGGGAGAACTCGCCAAACTTACCCGCATGCATTTGGTGTATGCACCGGCTATTGACTATCAGGGAGGAAAATATGGAATTGGCATCTTGTCGAAAGAGAAACCCTTGCACACTCGGACGTATTCACTTCCGGGTAGAGAAGAGAAGCGTGCTTTACTGGTTGTAGAGTTTGAGAAGTATGTTTTCTGTGCCACTCATTTCTCTTTGACCGACGAAGATCAGTTGGCTTCAATTCCTGTCATTTTGAATGCCTTGAAAGGTGTCACCAAACCGGTATTCCTTGCCGGAGATATGAACTCGGAGTATTTCTCTACGACGCAAAGAGCTCTGCGGGAGCATTTTCAGACGCTTAATGATCCGGCAAAGTATACCTCTCCGGCAAATGCGCCGGACTGTTGCATTGATTATATCTACGCTCTTAAAAGTAATGTCACGACGTTTTCAGTGGTACGTGATGAAGTACTGGAAGAGAATGTCGCTTCGGATCACCGTCCGCTCTTCACAGATGTACGGATTTCTTCAACGAGGTTGAAAGAGCAGAAGGAGATGGCGCGTGTCAGTCTGAATATGAATACGGACTGGGCATTTTACAGGGGAGATATCGCAAACGGTCAGCAGGTCAAACTGGATGACTCGAAATGGATCCCAGTTGTATTGCCTCATATCATGCAACTGGAAAAGAAACATTCCGGAGGAAATGGTATTTATGATGGAATCGGTTGGTACCGTAGGTATTTTAAGCTGCCGGAGAGCTATAAAGGAAAACGAATCGTAGTCTCTTTTGAGGGGGTGATGACTTCGTGTGAGGTGTATGTCAATGGAGAAAAAGTGACAGAGAATCATGGAGGATATATCGGACTGAATGCAGATATAACGGATAAGATACAATGGAACGAGACCAATGTGCTGGCTGTAAGAGTCTCCGCTCAGTATGAGCCGCTGACTCCTCCGGGCAAACCACAGGGATCGATGGACTTTTATTATTACAGTGGTATTTACCGTGATGCAGAGATGATAGTGACGGACAAGTTGCACGTGACTGATGCATTGAGTGAAAATATCGTAGCTGGCGGAGGTGTCTTCGTGACCTATCCCATCGTAAATAAGAAGGAAGCAAAGGTGCATGTCCGGACACATATCCGGAATGGGTATGATAGTTCCCGGAAGGGGAAGCTGCGGACTAGGTTGATTGATAAGATGGGCAAAGTGGTGGTAGAGAAGGAAGCTTCCTTCAACCTGGATGGAATGAAAGATTGCTCCGTGGAACAGGATCTGATGGTAAAGAACCCTTTGTTGTGGCATCCATATCATCCGGATTTGTATTCGTTAGAGACGCAGGTGCTGGCTGGTGGAAAGGTTGTGGACGAGTATACGCAACAGATCGGAATCCGGACGATTCGTTATTCGACGGAAGAAGGTTTCTTTATTAATGGTGAGTACTTATATATGCGGGGTGCCAACCGGCATCAGGCATATCCAAATGTGGGTGATGCTGCATCCAATTCGATGCAGGAACGGGATGTGATCGATATGAAACGGGGTGGAATGAACGCCGTTCGTGCAGCTCATTATCCTCAGGATCCCGCATTCCTTGCAGCGTGTGACAAATATGGACTGCTGGTGGTGGAATGTATTCCCGGCTGGCAGTATTTCAATAAGGATTCTGTGTTTATCAAACGACTGTTTGAGGTTGAGCGCAGGATGATCCGCAGAGATCGTAATCATCCTTCTATTGTGCTTTGGGAAACAGCGCTGAACGAGTCCCGCTACCCGGTCGAACTTGCCAGTGAGATTCAGAACATTGCGCATACGGAGTATCCCGGGAGTCAGATGTACACGGCCGGCGATTATTATGGTAACTCGAATATGAAAGATTATTATGATGTGTTTTATAAGCAGATCGCCAGTACCCGGAAAGACGGGAATGTGATGAATAATCATTTGGAGGATCAGATTGCTATCAAGCCACTTCTTACCCGTGAATGGGGGGATGGTGTTGGTGAGAAACCACGTGTGAGCCTGATGGAAAATGAAGAGGAACAGATGAAGCAGTGTCGCAGCCGCTTCGAACAGTTGAATGGGAATGGTTATTTTGACTGGTGTATGCTGGATGCCAATCCACGCATGGCGGGTCATTTCGTATGGAGCTATAATGATTATGCACGGGGATGCTGTGAAGAGACCTTGTTTTGCGGCGTTGTTGATATCAACCGCTATCCGAAGTTCAGTTATTATATGATGCAAAGCATGCGGGATAAGACAATCTCCCAATCTGGTTTGTATGATGGTCCGATGGTGTATGTGGCTTCCTATAATGCATCCCCCTCTTTTGCTTCTTCGACATCAGATATTACTGTCTTCTCTAATTGTGATGCTGTCAAACTGTACTGGAATGGAACGTGTATTGGCACTCAGACACGTGCTGAACGTACCTCGTTGTATGCTCCAATTGTGGGCAAGGGTGGAAGTCCTTGTTTTATCTTCAATGCGGGGAGTTATGAGGCCGGTGAACTGAAAGCTGAAGGTCTTGTGGAGGGTAAAGTGGTTGCAGTTCATCGTGTGCGTACCCCTGAACTACCCCATCATATTGAGGTTATCGTTCACGATAATGGCATAGCCCCTGTGGCAGATGGTAGTGATATGATTCCGGTTTACTTTAAGGTTTGCGATAAGAACGGTACATTGGTATCTACTTCGGATGCAATCCTCCGGATCTCTGTTTCAGGAGAGGGAACTCTGATAGGTGACGGAATAGAAAGAGTGGGAATCTCTTCACAGCAAGTGGAAGGTGGTGTAGGTTTTGCCTTTGTCCGCACGACAAAGAAGACGGGTGTGATTACTATCAAAGCTTCTGGTGATGGACTCGCAGAAGGAACGGTGAGTGTACAGAGTTTGCCGTTTGAAGGAACTCCTTTGGCTGATGGTGACCATAAAGCTTTTGTCGGACAGGAAGAATCGGGCGTTACTTTCAAACAAACAGCTTGGGAAAAAACGGTCTTATCGAAGCCGGTGCTGCGTGTGAAGGAAGTCGTTGTTTCAGGTAGCGAACAAAAAGCTTATCCGGCCTCTAATATTGTGGATGGTGATGATAAGAGCTGGTGGATTGCCAATGAAGATCGCTTTCCACAGGTAATAATGTTGGCTTTGAATGAGCCGACATTTGTATCTGCCTGTCGTATCTTGTTTCAAAAAGACAGTTCCTCCTACAAACATAAAGTGGAGGTATCCTCCGATGGTGAGAAATGGACCTCTTTGTATGAACGGGAGTGCACGGGATGGGATTTCAAACCGCAGGCAGTTGCAAAAGAGATAAAATATCTGAGACTCACAATCACCAATGTATCTGAAGGTAGAGCCGGTCTGGGAGAGATTACCCTGTTTGGGAAATAAGAGACCGCTTTCGGTATCAGAATAGTCTGTTAGTAATGAACCGTATAACTCTTTAGCCACATCTTAAAAAGTGTCGGAAGATGTGCTTTATATGCCACAAAAGAATTATCTTTGTGGCAATAATATATACTTTGTTAGAACTTACTAATTACTTCTTTATGAGAAAACTGTTATTTCCATTTCTGCTTTGTGCGGCGATGCTTTCCGCTTCCGCTCAAAACAAGAAAGTCCTGAAACTAAAAATCGCTCAGCCAGCTGAACTCCAGGTGGTAGCGACAGGCAACCCCGAATACAAGGGTGATTCGACTCAATTAGCCGTGACAGGCGGTACTCCTGATTATTCATTTGCATGGGGTAATGAGGTGGTGACTGCCGACAGCACTTCCTATGATGTGACTGTGACTGATGCTAACAGTTGTACTGCATCTACGACGATCAAGATTACTGCGACACCGATGGAGGAGATCCCGGTAAAACTGCGCGTGTATCCCAATCCGGCTTCGGATGTGGTTTATGTACCTTTGGATGGTAGCGGAAAAGTGGTAACGGTAGCCTTGCTGAATGTGAAAGGTCAGCTGATCTCCAGCAAGATTGTAAAAGGGGAGGAAGCAGCCTCGGTCGTTGCCCTTTCACTGAATGGTGTTGCTCCGGGTACTTATTTTGTACGGGTAACCGGTAATGGAAAACCTGTCACTCATTCAATCATCATTAAATAACGCCTGTTATGAAGAAAATTATATATATCATTGTCCTGGCGTTGTTGACGCTGACCGCCACTGCACCAATCTCTGCTCAGACTGAAACAGTAGCTATGAAATCAGGAGATTCCCTGCTTATTGACCTCGATGGCTATAGAGCCGGTTCGATCAGTTGGCAAAGTTCAACAGATAGTACTGCATGGACAAAAATTCCGATGAGCTCAGCTTCCACATTAAAGTATAAGATCACTAAACCACAGTTTATACGGGCCCGCGTTAAGGAGGGTACCTGTGTATATTGTTATTCGGATGTGCAGAGAGTGAACATGGAACAGACGTTTAGCATCCCTACCAACAAAGCATATGCTGAACCTGCCGGTTCGGGCTTTACCAACAGTGGGGGAACCATCACAAGTTGGACCAACCTGAACAAGAGTGCGGTTTGGTACTTGTATCAGAAGGCGGGCACTTATGACCTGAATCTGGATATCAAGGCGACAGTTAGCGCAACCGCTCGTCAATTGGAGCTGAGTTGCTCTCCTTGCTACGAACTGGGCTTTGATGCTGTGAAAGATACGATTGCGTATAGTGGTAATAATAAACGGGACACGATCTCGTGTGCCAGACTGGTGATCCCTCAGACGGGATATTACCGGTATGAACTCAAACCGCTTGCCAGCATGTCGGGTGTAACAATTTATCCGCTTTCGTTTTACTCTTTCACCGAACCGGGTGTCGAGACGACTCCGGAAGTGCATGGTACAGATTATCTTTCTTCTCCATCGGTACATTTGAGTTTCAGTTCGACAGCAAGCACGACGAAGGAATATAACTGGATCTATGAAGAGATTATGGTTCCGCAAGGATATGATCCTTTATATACCTACTGGATGTCATTGGGATTCTTTCGTGGATATATGGGTATTCAGACCAACAGTGCCACAGAACGCCGTGTACTCTTCTCCGTATGGGACAGTGTAGATACAGATACCAATCCGGATGCATCGAAAGACAGTCTGGTATCATTGGTGGATAAGGCAAGCTATGTGACTGCCAATGGATTTGGTAATGAAGGTACCGGCGGACAGTCGTATGTAAAGACGGCAAACTGGAAAGTAGATCAGCCGGTGAAGTTTCTGATGAATGTGCGACGCGACGCGGTGAAGACGCTGGATGGACAGGGGAATGTGATTAAGACGAAGCCCACGATCATATTGTCGGCCTGGTATTGTGCAGATGAGGTTGAAGGCTGGAAATATGTGGCAACCTGGAGAGCGCCGTTTGACACTCGTATGTTTGATGGCTTCTATTCATTTATCGAAAACTTCGGTTATTCTAATGGACAACAAGTTCGCAAGGGTTATTACTATAATGCGTTCGCTCAGGAATATTCTACTGGTAAGTGGGTGAGCCTGAATAAGGTGGGCTTCTCGCATACGGATGGTGCCGTGGGACAGCGTGTGGATTACGAGCAAGGTGTGGCACCTGAATATCCGGAACGCTTCTATATGGCTTCCGGCGGATATACGCCGACCAAACTAACGGCCAATCAGATTCCTTTACAGACAAATGCTCCAACCCTTGATCTGGCTCCCTTTGCAGCACGGGTTGATACTGCGATTATGGCTGAGGCTGAATTGAATAATATCGTGTATAAGGACAAGACCGGATGGACGATAGAAAGCTTCACTTCACAGGAGACCTCAGGCGAGGGAACGAACGGTCGTGCTGCTCAAATCATCGACGGGAACACTAGTACTTACTGGCATTCAGCTTGGACTGGTACACCGGCAACCTATCCGCATCAGTTTGTCGTGGATACGAAAATCTCTCAGTTGGTGAAGGGCTTTAAATTTACGCTCAGCGGTGGCACAAGTCGTCACATGAAGGACATTGAGATTGAGGGTAGTGAAAATGCTTCGACATGGACGCAGTTACTGCGTACGGATGCCCCGGATTCGGAGTCTTATCTTTTGAGACTTGATGCCCCGGCTACCTTCCGCTATTTCAGACTTACTATTTATTCCGGGTGGAGCACTGATATACATACACGTATCAACGAGGTGGATCTGTTTTAGATTAATCCTATAGGATAGAAAAGAGATAAGGGAACTCCGAAAGAAGTTCCCTTATCTCTTTTATCATATAGCTATTTTCACTTATCTTTGCCCAATTAGCTACTGAAACGTGATTTGATACAAGACTTTTGACGATAAATGAAGAAAACTGTGAGACAAGGTTTCCCATATGAATTGCTTGACAGAGAATCGCTTCGTGTGAGAATGAATGATCTTGCAGGATGTGGAACGCCGTTTTTGTTTATCATTGACTATGACGCCAGAAAGGGGTATGTGATAGATAAGGATCAGGTTGATCCCCAATTCATTCAGTTCCAGATTGGCAAGGAGGGTACTGCTGTTTCAACTTCAGAAATCTCGGAAAGGTTCCTGCAATGGGAGGTTATCCCGATATCCAAAGAAGAGTATCTCCAAAAGTTCACTTTTGTGGTAAGCCAGATTCAGTCGGGAAATTCCTTCCTGACCAATCTGACACAACCCTCTTTGCTGCGGACGAATTATTCGCTTCCAGAGTTATACGAGCGAAGCGTTTCGAAGTATAAGTTGTGGGTAAAAGATACCTTTCTGGTGCTTTCGCCGGAAACCTTTGTGACCATCCGAAAGGGTGAGATAGCTTCTTATCCGATGAAAGGAACAATTGATGCCACCTTAGAGCATGCAGAGGAACAGATTCTTAACGATGAAAAGGAACTGGCTGAACATGCAACGATAGTGGATCTGATACGCAATGATCTCAGTATGGTGGCAGAGAATATACGTGTGACTCGCTTCCGTTATGTGGAAAGAATACGGACGAATCAAACAGACTTGCTGCAGGTGAGTTCGGAAATCAAGGGAGATTTGCCAGCAGATTATCAAAAGCAGATCGGTGATATCTTGTTTGCTTTGCTTCCGGCAGGGTCTATCTGTGGTGCTCCCAAAGAGAAAACACGTGACATTATCCGACAAGCAGAAGGCTATGAACGTGGCTATTATACCGGAGTATGCGGATTCTTTGATGGTCAGGAGTTGGATAGTGCAGTTATGATCCGCTACATCGAACAACAGGGTGACCGTCTCGTCTTTAAAAGTGGAGGCGGAGTTACGTCTCAAAGTCAGGGTGAGAGTGAATATAATGAATTAATACAAAAGATCTATGTGCCGGTTTCTTGAAACGATACAGTTTGTGCAGGGACGTCATCTGAACCTTGACGGGCATCAGGCACGTGTGAATGCAACCTTTACACAATTCTTCCCGGGTGTACCTCCGTTCTTACTGCGTGAGACACTTTTGAAAAGTGAGATTCCTGAAGGTGACGGCAAGTACAAGTGTCGTCTGCTCTATGATGAGCGGGTGCAGCAACTGGAGTATGTTCCTTATTCTTTACCTCTTATCACATCGTTGCGACTTGTGCCTACGACAATGGAATCCTCTGTCTGTAAGAGTGCCGATCGCTCGGAGTATGTCCGGGCTTTTGCATTGCGGGAGGGGTGTGATGATGTGTTGTTGATACGCAATGGTTTGCTGACGGATACCTCGTATTGCAATGTTGCCTTATTTGACGGTACTTTGTGGGTTACCCCGCTGACACCCTTGCTGTATGGAATACGAAGAGCTGGTTTACTACTTCAGGGAATGATAGTGGAGAAGGAGATTCCTGCTCAGGAAATTCTCCGGTATCGGAAGATACGTTTGTTTAATGCTATGATTGGTTTCGGGGAACTGGAATTTGAGGTTACGCCGGAAACAGTCCGGTAATCATATTTCGGACAAACTAATAATTCATTATCTTTGCTGCGTTGAACCTAATAATCAATATATGATAGAAAAGACCGAAAGAGATAAGATTGTCGCACTGGTCAGACGGGAGGTGATTCCTGCGATTGGTTGCACTGAACCGATTGCTGTCGCACTTTGCACAGCACGTGCATGTGAGATACTAGGCAGCCAACCGGCTAACTTCGAAGTATATATGAGTGCCAATATCCTAAAGAATGCGATGGGTGTTGGTATTCCCGGCACAGGAATGGTAGGTCTGCCAATAGCAATCGCCTTGGGTGCGCTGGTCGGAAAGGCTTCTTACCAGCTTGAGGTACTAAAAGATGTGACTCCTGCCGATGTGGAACGGGGAAAGCTGCTGATTGATGCGAAAGTGATACAGATTGATCTGAAAGAAAACAATACAGAAAAACTTTATATAGAAGTGGTTTGCTCGGCAGGATCAGATCGGGCAACTGCAGTGATTGCCGGTGATCATACCCACTTTGTGTATGAGGCGAAGGGTGAGAAGGTGCTTCTAAACAGGCAACAGGCTTGTTCAGAAGAAGACACCAGTTCGCCCGAACTTTCATTCAGCAAGGTGTATGAGTTTGCGACGGAGTCGCCCTTGGAAGAGATTGCTTTTATCCTTGAATCTGCCCGGCTGAATAAAGGTGCGGCAGAGTTTGCGCTTCAAAAAGGGAAAGAGTATGGACACGGTCTCGGTAAAATGCTCAATGAGGTCAAACAACAGAAAATGATGGGAGAGGGGCTCTTCCCTGCTATTCTCTCTTATACCGCAGCCGCCTGCGATGCACGCATGGCAGGAGCAATGGTGCCTGTGATGAGCAACTCGGGAAGTGGTAATCAGGGGATAGCGGCTACCCTTCCGGTGGTGGTCTATGCAGAAAAGAACGGGATAGCAGAAGATAAACTGATCCGTGCACTCATGCTGAGTCATCTGACGGTCATTTATATCAAACAGAGCATGGGACGGCTATCCGCATTGTGCGGTTGCGTGATTGCCGCGACAGGATCGAGTTGCGGTATCACCTATCTGATGGGTGGCTCTTACGAACAGAGTACGTATGCCATAAAGAATATGATCGCCAATCTGACCGGGATGGTCTGCGATGGAGCCAAACCAAGTTGTGCGCTCAAACTGACCAGTGGTGTCTCGACTGCACTTTTCTCCGCGATGTTGGCGATGGAAAATAAGTGTGTGGAGTCGGTGGAAGGTATCATCGATGAGGATGTGGAAAAGAGTATTTATAACCTCGTGCTAATCGGTTCGCAGGGAATGAATGAGACGGATAAACTGATACTGGATATAATGACTCATAAGTGTATATAAAAAAGAAGAACCCTCGTCTTGCGGACGGGGGTTCTTTCTTTTATCAAGGCAGCTCTTTGATCTTTACATTCTTGTAAGAGACCTGATCACCATGGTCTTGCAGCAGGATAAGACCTTCTACTGCATTTCCGAAGTTTGGCCAGTCGGCATATTTACTGTATGCTACAAGCGCGTTCCATTCCTGGGTGTTGCGTTCGTAGGTGATGAGTTTCGTTCCATTGAGCCAATGTTCCACTGTATTGCCATTAACGACAATCATTGCGGTGTTATACTCAGCAAAGACGAATGGTTTCTTTTCCGGTGCAGGGATAAGGTCGTAGAGAGAACCCAATGTACGGTTGCCTTTCACACCCAGTTTAGCATCGGGATGTCTGAGATCGTCAAGGATCTGAAACTCACAGCCGATTGCCGAACCTTCACCTGTATTAAGTTTGGTATCCACAAAATACTTAATACCACTGTTCGCCCCTTCCGTTATCTTGAAGTCAGCCTTAAGTATGAAATTCTTGTATCCCCGGGTGGTCACGATATCACCTCCGAAAGCAGATTCCTTGCCGTCATTCTTTGTGACAGTGAGGATGCCGTCTTTGATGGTCCAACCTTTCTGAGGAAAAGCTTCCAGTTTGGCACCTCGCCATCCGTTGGTTGTCTTTCCGTCCCACAAGAGTTTCCAACCTTCTTTCTTCTCCCGTTCTGAAATGAAATTAGGTTCATTGCTTACCAGAGGAGCCACCTCCGATGCCGGAGTAAGGTATTTCTCTACATCCTTCGTACAGATACGGATATTCTTCCAGCCAATGGTCTTGCCGGCATTAGCCTGATCAACCGCATGTATTTGCAGGGCAATGAAGCCGCGTGCCGTTTGATCGTCAATCAGGTTGGCGCAAGGAATACCATTGATGAAAGTACGCATATTGGACCCGAAAGCTTCGATGCGAGCCGTATTCCAGACCTTATTCTTGAACGCGGTCTGAGCAGCCGGGTTTTCCGTCAGTGGATAGAGCCATCCTTTGCGTGCTTCATCATAGATACCACCACTCCAGGCACGGGTAGAAGGATCGATTTCAAACTGGTAGCCATGTACACGACCTTTGTTATAGGTAGGCAAACTTTCACTTCTGAATTGTACGCCCGAATTGATACCATCATCGACACGGAATTCAAATTCCAGAATGAAGTTGTCATACGTCTTATCTGTGCAAAGGAACGTGTTGGGCGTTCCTGTTTTGGAAGTACCTATAATAGCCTTGTCCTCAATCTTATATTCGGCAGAACCATTGAGTACTGTCCATCCTTTTAGGTTTTTCCCGTTAAACAAGGAGGTCCACTGTGGCCCTTTTGCACTCAGGTTTACCGTGAGGAATAGCACTGCCGCGATTACTAGATTTCTTTTCATGTGTTGTTTTGTATGCAATTAAATTTTATAATATTGTTCCCATCCTGAGCGCGGTGGGATACCGGTCAGCATGGCATTTGCAAATGCATTGTTTGTAATAGTCTTCGTTTTCGGATCAAATTCGATACGGGCGTTCAAACGCTGAGCCATCACACCTAAAGAGAATACCTGACTCATCGGTCCGAAGATTTCGAACGATGAACGGGTTTTCTCTTCTCCCATGCAGGATAGCAGGAAGTTAGAGTAGTGATTGGATCCGTTTTTAGGTACTACAGGTAGTTTGGATGCCATCTCCTTGGCTTTTTCAGCAGGGATGATAGAAAGGGTACTGCCGTGTGTGCCACCTTTGAAAGTCAGATCTTTGCTGTAGATGACCTTTCCCGGGTTGAGTGAAGAGGGTTGCAGACTGTTACCTCCTGCAGCAGGGATATTCGGATCAAGTTCAGATGCACCATATCCTTTTGGAAGAGGAGGAAGATTGTTGACACCATCATACCAGGTGACATCGCAGGCAGGCATCCCACTACGTTTCGGGAAATGGAAGAGAATGGTGGACGCCATTGGGAAGAAATAGTCGGTGTGTCCATCGATACGAATCGGATCAACTACGGTAGGCAGGTCCAGTTTGAGGAATTCATGAGCAGTATCCAGGATGTGTGCGCCCCAGTCTCCCAAAGCACCCATGCCAAAGTCGTACCAGCAACGCCAGTTGCCCTGATGATAGAGTGCATTATATTCGTGGTAGGGAGCAGTACCGTGCCAAAGATCCCAATCCAATGTGCTTGGGATAGGTTGTTTTTCAAGTGGTCTGACCATCTTCGGATCAAAGTCGTGCCAGCGGCGTGCTGAGTTCATATGTGCTGTGATAGCGGTCACATCTTTGATAATACCAGCTTCTTTCCAAGCTTTGAACTGGTGATAATTCGCATCCGAGTGTCCTTGATTACCTACTTGAGTGACAAGGTTTTTGTGTTTCCGGGCAGCTTGCATCATCAGTTCAGCTTCCAGAAAAGTACGTGCCATTGGTTTTTCAACGAATACATGTTTGCCGTAGGACATAGACATCATTACTGCAGGGAAATGGGAGAAATCAGGGAGAACAACGGCAACGGCTTCAATATCATTGCCCATCTTATCGAACATTTCACGGTAATCTTTGAATTGACGGGCTTTGGGATATTTCCCCATTACCTTAAGAGTCTGTGGTCCACCCATATCTACGTCACAGAGTGCAACGATATTGGTTAGTCCTGTCTTTTCCCACTCTGCGATGACCTGCTCGCCTCTGTTGCCGATGCCTATGCAGGCAAGATTAATTTTCTTTCCGGCTCCATTTACTCTTTTTATACTCGCTGCACTCTGAGGAACACTTTGTGCTCTCACATTCATTTCACCTGCAGCAATACCAGCAGTGGTAAGTGCTGCTGTTTTGAGAAAGTCTCTTCTTGTAAACATAAATTTCTTGGTTTGGATTTAATGTTGGCAAAGATAATAACGTTTTTTGAAAAAGCGTCATAGATTCAATTGTAATATTCGATTTTATGGAGCCTCAGTCTCTATAAAATAGTATAATTCAGCTTACTGATTTTTTGTATTGATAGATTCTCATTTTTGTTTCAAATGAGAAAACTAGCCTACTTATTGTTTAAAGAAAGGAAGCAGCGCGATTGAAGACGTTTTGAAAAGAGCCTGATAACAGCTCTGAATCGGTCTTTCCGGGGAAGGGATTTTGGTGGGTATATGAAAAAGGGAAATCAATCTCCTGGAGTATATCTCCGGAAGACTTGCCAAGTGCTCGTATGATTCCCATCGTAGGTACCACAATATCTTTCTTCAGGGAAACAGCTTGTATCTGTTTCTTTAACTTTACGAAGAAGTTCTCCCTGAAATCGCTATATAATTCCGGCAGGATCATCGATTGAAAGGCTTTTTCAAAATCATCGTTTTCATAAATCTCAGGAATGACCCGGTGAGAGGAGTTGTCCTTGGAAAACTCGTTTTGGTAATAGTTTTGCATCAGCTCATTGGCATTGGCATCCAAAATGTCACGCGCATTGCCGTTCATGTCGCAGAAGATCGAACCTCCACAAAACATAAATAGCTTCGTATCATCGGTCAGATGATCCGGATTGGCAAGCATAAAGACCTGAGAAAGCATCGCTCCAATAGAATAGGCAAAGATATTGACGGAAGTACCTTCAGCAAACAGAGGGTGAGCTCCTGATTTAATTTCTTTGATCAGTTGCCACAAGTTGAACACGGATTCTCTTCCGGATGCGTAGAAACGAAGCGGGTTTTCAGAAATACGACTACTCAGTGCGACATTGAAGAAAGTTGAATTAACAGCTTCTTTTGTGTTTTCTTTTCGTCGGCTTACCCATGGGAGTATTGCACGGGGATTAAACCACGAGTCGGGGGTACGGTTCATATGAAAAGCGATAGGGAAAAGCACTACAGGTTTCCCTGTTTGTTCGGCGAGATATTCAGCCCACACCAGATATTTCTCCCAGGTTCGTTCATTTAACCCGTGCATGAGAAGAATTACTTCTTTACTTTTAGATTTCCAACGAGGGGTAAATACAAAATAGGTGAAGTGTTTATTCTCTTGAATGTTATTATCCGAGAGGGCACAAAATCCTGTTGGAGAGAATAGTTTTTGAAAACTTGCTATTTCGCTTTCTCTCAGGATTTCAGAAAACCGGCAGGGAATGATAGCCAGTTTCTTATCTTCCAGGAGGACTTTCTTCTCATAAGAAAAGAGTCCTTTTAGTAGGGCTGTCCGACGTAAGATATCCATCTCTTTGTCATTTTGTTGTACGAAAGTAGTTGGATTTTACAACAAAAGAGCAGATTGCCGGCTAGAAATCGTTATTAACGAGTTAAATATTGTGAACGAGTCGTTTTGAGCTGGGAAATTAAAAAGGAATGATTAGTTTTGCGCCAACCTTATACGCCCTTTATAATCTTTTATCAATGAAAGAACTACTTTTTGTTCTAGTTGTGCTATTTATGATTGTCGTGGTTTTTTGTATGCGCGAGATTTATTTCAAATATATCTCTCCACGTAATTAACCCGTCAATATACTTCTTCCTGATCTTCCCTGTATGTCTCAACGGGCACTGGAAATAGTGTCTGTAGCACTGTCCTGTTTATGGTTTTCCGTTCTTCATCAGCAAACCATCCCCATTTTGAAAAGTACAGGATTGTCGAATATATCTGGATCAGAAATAGTCGTGGATTGCGGTGTGACTCTCTGTTGAAAGTATGCGTAATAGACACAAAAGGGTAAAAAATAGTGCGATATGCACTGTGTATACGTCGGGTGAGGTCTGTATCTTCACTGTACATAAAGAAGCGTTCGTCAAAGATCCCTGTAACCTGTAGTGCACTGGTTCGGAAAAGCATGAAACTACCGTTCAAATAAGGAATATCTGCAATACGATCATACCCAAAGCTTTTTAATTCAAACCGTCGGTTGACCCGTTCTTTGCAGAAAGTAAATGGCATGAAACCACGCACAAACCAGTCCCATGGGGTAGGAAGCAATTTGCAATGGTACTGCAAAGATCCGTCAGGATATAGAATCTTAGGCGAAATAAGACCAGCTTCGTGATTTTGGTCCATGTAGCTAACCAGTTCGGCGAGCACATTACTGTCAAAAGAAACATCCGGATTGACGATAAGGTGATAAGGGATATTTTCTTCCAAAGAACGGCGAAGCGCCAAGTTATGAGAAGCACCAAATCCCGGGTTGGAAGGGTTATGCAGGTACTCAGCATTCGGAAATTTGCGGAAGAAAGTTGCAAGTTCGTTCGTCGGAGAGTTGTCTATGATCTGCAGTCGATCCACTAGAGGAGAGTTGGATATACTTTCCATGACGGGGCACAGTTCCTCGGGAGTCTGCATAAAAGTGACAAGCGATACGGATAATTTCATGTTTGGGGTCTTTTTCTATTCAAAGGATGAAGATACAGGATAAATAGTTATTTTTGTGAGATGAGACAAAGAGGAAATGCCCCTTTCTGCAACCACAAGACAAACGGTTTCAAGATCGCTTTTATTGTTTGGATTGTTTGAAATAGATCTTTTCCGGTGGCATAAGTGTTTAGCTGATCTGTTTCGTATTCACATGTATATTTGAAAGTGTCATGAACAAAAAACTATTGAGACTGTTACTGCTTGTTTTGCTGCCAACAATTGGATATGCACAGGCGCACTACGATTTCTCACCCTTAGATACCTTAATCACTAGTTGGATCACTCAAAAGTGTTATCCCGGAGCATCCGTGTGCATTGTAAAAAACGATCAGATTGTTTTTCAACAATCCTATGGAACCTACACATCGACTACTCCTGTGTATGTGGCTTCAGCCGGCAAATGGATCGCTGCCGCTACTATAGCCGTTGTGGTGGATAAGACGAAGCTCGACTGGGAGGATCCGGTTGACCGTTGGTTGCCTGAGTTTAAAGGAAATCCGCAAGGGAAAATCAAACTTCGGCAGTTGCTTTCTCATACCTCAGGCATTCGTGACTACCTGCCGGATCCCGAAATAGACACCTTCTGCGTCTTAAAGAAATCAGTGGAGCGGATCCTTACGTTACCCCCCTCATTCAGTGTCGGCAGCCGTTTTCAATACGGAGGATTGGCTCTGCAAGTTGCCGGACGTATGGCAGAGAAAGCGTACAAAAAAGATTTTGAAACCATTTTCGAGCTGGAGATAGCCCGTCCATTGGGAATGATGAACTCGCATTTCGTTCCCATAAATCTGGATGGAGGACATGCACCCATGTTGGGAGGCGGACTGCAAACGACACTCGATGATTACATCCATTTCTTGAATATGATATACCATGATGGAAGCTACAAGGGCAAACAAATACTGAAAAAAGAGACAGTCTCCGCCATGCAGGCCGATCAGGTGAAAGAGGCGAGGGTGCTCCCCGGAGAATATATAGAAAGGGCGTTCGGCTCTTTCCATACCGGCATATACGGACTGGGCGAATGGCGGGAGAAGTTGGATAGCAACGGCGTAGCCTACCAAATCAGTAGTCCGGGTTGGGCAGGAGCTTATCCGTGGATCAATAAAAAGGATAGTGTCTATGGGTTCTTTATTACCCATGTGCAGGGTGGGGGATGTGCCAATGGTTTCTCTCCTTTTTACGACGCACCCATCATTTCCAATCTTACATCCACGATCCTGCAACACAATAACCTCAAGCAGGGCTTTGCCAACATAGGTGATGCCATGCTCTTTTATGAAGAGAAAGGAGCTGGCGAACCGGTGATTCTGCTACACGCACATAGTGTGGACCGTCGGATGTGGGATGCACAGTTTGACGAACTTGCAAAGCATTACCGGGTGATCCGGTATGACTTACGCGGCTACGGATTATCCTCTATGCCGACAGAAGGCAAGGATTTTACAGCTTGTGAAGATTTAAGGAGTGTGATGGATGCCTTACAAATCCCCAAAGCACATCTGGTTGGCTTGTCGTTAGGAGCCATGTTCATTTCCGATTTTATGACCGTTTATCCCGACCGTGTGCTGTCTGCCGTGCTGGCCGATGGAGCACTCACGTTTGATTTACAACCCAAAGAACCCGAGCAGGATATGAAAACTTTTAAAGCCAACTGGAAAGCATCCATGCGTGAAGGCTCCTGCGCTAATTCACCTTTTCTGATGTCGCTGATTGACGAGTGGCGCATGTGGCAGGTGTCGCATCGTGAATCGCCCAAGATCTTTCTGGGCACAGCCGCACGAAACTACTATCTGGCAAACAAAATCAATATCCCGGTGCTGTTTCTTGTTGGCGCATGCGATTTTGACAGCACTAAAAAAGCCATCACCGAACTGTCGGCAATGATCCCCGACAGTAAGATAGTAACAATCAAAAACGCAGGGCATTTCTCCTGCATAGAAGAACCGGAAGAGTTTACTAAAAATCTCCTCCGGTTCCTCTCACAATGATTTAGATCTTTACACTTATGCAGCTGACCACAGCCACACTCTACCCGTGACCTGTTCTTCAGCCTAATTTACCTTGAACACTATTGACGTAGCGAAAGGTATTTGGGTTGGACAAGTTATCGAGAGGCCATCAGCTTCCTGTTTCCATTGAAGTTTACCTTTATATCCGAGCAGCTTCACTGATTTGATTGTTTTGTCCAGGAGTTTTACATCTGTTCCAAGAGACTTGATTTTCACTTGCGTTCCGGGTGCCGGCACGTTCATACAAAATGCGTAAAGCGCACCATTTTTACCAATTGTAAAACGGATGTCCTGAGCATCAAACTTGAATTCCGCATGCCTGCGAGTCAATCCGCCACCGGGAAGCATTTTCAACTTACCGTTGACCTGTTCCCCTTCGCCGGCAATTGTCCATGCATGACTTCCATACACCGATTCTCCATTGCGACGCATCCAGACACCAACTTCTTTCAACATTTTCAAGCTGCCTTCATCCAACGAACCATCAGGCAAGATAGAGATACACAATGCTGCATTACCGTCGCGTGCTATGGCTTCGATGATATACCGAATCATCATTCCAGAATCGTATGTAAATCCCGGTGCATAAAACCAGTCCCCAACCGGTGCTTCAGCAATCCAGGGTTGATCGGTTTTGATATTGGCAGGAACGCCAAATTCCTCGGTGTTCACTGTGCCATTGGTCCTATTACGAAACTTAACGATACTGAAGGTGTTGACCTTGCCGCGTTTTTTAAGCGTGCGGTTATAATAATCGGCAATAACCCTTTGCATGGCATCCGCTTTGTAACCTGTACCCGTACCGTTGCCTGTGAAGGGACCTTGAACCGTACCATCCGTATAGATGAAGTCCGGGTCATAATGTTCCACTACATCCATCATTCGTAACGCCCACTTAGTGGCATACCATTTTGCGTATTCGAGGTGATTGGAGAAGATACCTGCCGGTGCCGGAGTCCATCCTGATGCTGCATTTTTGGCAACCCCCTTGTATTCGCGTAGGTTAATGCCATAGAGCAAACGAGGATCATATCCTTCCCACCATTTACCTTTACCGTCAGCAAGAGTCAGGTTACCGTCGTATGGAATCCCTTTCTTAGGTCCCTCTTTGTCACTGCCAAATGCCGTTTGCCACCACCACCACGTATATTCGTGATGAAAGGTAACACCATAATACAAACCATTGGCGCGACACGCCTTAGCCCATTCACCAATAAAATCACGTTTCGGTCCGATATTGACAGAGTTCCAAGGCTGATAACGAGAGTTCCATAAGTCATAATTGTCATGATGCACCCCTTGAATCATAAGGAAACGAGCACCTGCATCCTGATATATTTTAGTCAGTTTGGCTGGATCAAGTTTGCTAGGATTCCAATCGCGCAAGACTTCCTTGTAGCCGACCTCGGACGGATGTCCATATCTCTTCAGATGATTTTTATAGGCACTAGTACCTTCTGTATACAGTTTGCGTGCATACCAGTCGCCACTTTCACCGGCCGATTGCGGTCCAAAGTGAACCCATATACCAAACTTAGCCTCACGAAGCCATGCAGGTTCGCCCGGATAGTTCTTTTCAATAGATTCCCAAGTCGGTTCAAACGGTCCGGCAGCAATAGGAATATCCAGCTTCACTTCAGGAAACGATTCCCATTCACCCATCGTAACACTGTCTTCAGGTAATATGGAAGGAATCGAAGGAAACGGTTGAAGCAAGTAAGGTTCAGAAGTCGTTTTTGACTTCTGAACCTTATTTTGAGCACTCAATCCAACGAACGTTATCAGACTAATATAGATAACTCCTATGAATCTTTTCATTTAATCCTTTCTTATTGTTAGTTCTAAGTAAATAGATAGTTTCGTAACCTTATAACTTAACTACGACTTTTTTCCCTTTATACGTCACTACATTCTCAGACTTGTTATCTGAACCAATAAGTTGAATAGTGAATTTCCGTTCAGCAAGCATTCCGGTAAAGGAACCTTTGCGGTCATTGATAGTCAATGCTTTTTTCGCATCATTCCATGAGAAAGTAATAGTTGAATATTCCCCTTTCTCATAGTTGTAATTATCATTTTCATCTTCATACAAAGTAAACTCGCCATTGGCTCCGGGATAAACGCGTATTTCCAGGTTATCCCATTTCTTTTCGGTGGCATACTGCACTTCTGGTCCGAAAGGAATGATACTACCCGCCTTTATGTACAAAGGAATCATATCAATTGTTGTTTCTTTAGTAATTTCCTTGCCGCCATTGATCTTTTCATTCGTCCAGAAGTCATACCAAGCCGTTCCGGCAGGCAAATAAACTTTCGCCGATTTCGTTTGAGTGAAGTTTACAGTCAGACTAGTATTCTTATTATCCACGTCTTTTCTGTCCCAACCAGTTTCTGCCGTGGATCTCACAATCGTTTCCGGAGTATATTGCGCATTGACAACCGGAGCTACGAGTATTGATTTACCAAACATATACTCGTTGTTCATGTCTCTCACGTTTTTATCGTTAAAGTCCATCACCAAAGCGCGCATAAAAGTCGATTGACTGTTGGTAATCGCCCAGGAAGTAGAGTAAATATAAGGTAGTAGAGAATAACGCAAATTTATAGCCTTAGCAATCGCGTCGTAGATAGGTTCGCCCTTTTCTCCGAAGTTATAGATCTCTCTTGGAACATCCGTACCGTGTGAACGCATCATTGGAGTAAATGCCCCAAACTGTACCCATCTCACATACAGTTCCTGGAATGAAGGATTCTTTGCTCCAGAACCATTGCTCCTGCCATTGTTGTATGCACCTGCGAAAAAGCCCCCGATATCCGTGTTCCAGTAAGGAATGGCGCTCAGGGAAAAGTTGAGGCCGGCAGGTATCTGATTGCGTAAGTTCTGCCAGGACGAATTTACGTCGCCCGACCATGTGTTAGCCCCATAACGTTGCTGACCGGCAAAAGCCGAACAGGTAAGGATAAATACGCGTTTCTCCGAACTTGCCGCACGCTGGTGTTCTGCAACTCCTCCAACTGCCATCAAAGGAAAAGCATTGCGCACTTTGCGGAATGAGCCTAGATATGTTTTCAAGTCGAAATCCGAAGGTTTGAACGATAGGTGATCCGGTTCAGTCGAATCCATCCACCAGCCGTCAATACCCAATGAGAAAAGCCCTTTGTTCAGATACTTCCAGTAAATATCACGCGCTTCAGGGTTGTATGGGTCATAAGGTTGTACTCCAGAAGGATACTCCATATCAGGTGGCCATTTGTCCAATCCGGATTGTGGCCAGGTTTGGAAGTTCAGGAGCATACCTTTGGGTTCCATCTCGCGAAATTGTCTTGTTTGCGGTCCAAAAGAAGACCAGATGGAAATGATCAGGTGCGCATTCTGTTTATGAATGTCATCCACCATCTTTTTGGGGTTCGGAAATTCAGAGTTGAAAAAATCCATGGCATTCCACAGATAATTATTTCCCCAATACTGCCAGTCCTGAATGATACCATCAAGCGGCACACCTAGCTCACGATACTTACTAACCACACCCACCAGTTCATTCTGGCTTTTGTAGCGTTCTTTACTTTGCCAAAATCCGAATGTCCACAACGGAAACATTGGGGATTGTCCGGTCAGATCACGCATGCACGCAATAGTCCCATCCATATTTTTACCAAACATAACGTAGTAATCAATGCAATCGCCAACATCCGATTTGAAGGATGTACTTTCAGGTTTGTCTTCAAAAAGAGTGGGGGAATAATTATCCCAGAATAATCCGTAACCCTTCGTAGATACAAAGAAAGGAACATAGTCGTCCGTGTTTCCTTGTACCATATTGATCCGGACATTCCGCTGAGACATTTTGCCGCGCTGTTGCTGACCTAAACCATAAATAGCCTCGTCTTTATCAAGTGTAAACGACTGACTGATGGTGTAGGTTTTTGATCCTGCATCATTAAAATCAGTAAACGTAGCACCAGACTCTTTCTCGCTTAAAAGTTGTTCGCCGGCAAGAGTAGAGTAAGCTATTTTACCAGACTTTACATTCACGCTGACTTTCAGTTTGTCGCTTTTCAACGAGATAACATCACCTTGCTGACTGATAGCAAACTTTGTCGTTTGAGGCTTTTTGATGACAGATAAACTTTCCTTTGTAAAAGTTTTGCCTTCAGGCGATTTTAACACCCTTACTATGGCAGGTCCATAGAATTGAATCTCAATATCCGTTGAGTTGATTTTGGTTTTTAAACCTAAATCAGTTTTCTGATACGACTGCGCCATTCCACTGAAGACAAGAATCGTCAGTAATGACAGGGTTAATTTTAATTTCTTCATAAATTAGTTGTCTGATTTTATGTATACTTATTTTGTTTCTCGAGATTTAAATGCGAATCAAAAAGTCGTGCTTATCACTGACTTACTGTCTCCTGTTTTTTTAAGAATATCCCCCCGTAAAGTCGGGCACTAAGATTGTTTTGCAGGTACTAGTTTTGGTCAAGCCTCTCTATCAGCTAAAACCATTGATGTATGTCTTATCCACTCATTCTTGTAGTCATCTAAAAATTGTTTTTCTTCGTGTATATTCTTTCAAATGCAACGAGCTATCATTCTCTATACCAGCTACAAATATAATTAAATATTTTATAATCCTGCCCCTTAGGAGATAAATACGACATTTCTTATTTTGCCCACGCTTCTCCTTCAGATGAACGGCGCCATTTGAAATAATTGTCCAACACCTTCAACGACTCTATATTTGGTATCGGACCAGTATGAGGTGTTTGATTGAAATACATTAACACAGGATTTTTATCGCTAAAAGCCGGCCATTCAGGCACACCATTACCGTTTGGAGTTCCATATTTTGCAAAATTCGTCCAATAAGTAGCCATGGCTTCCGAAATTGCCAAGTCACTTTTTGATGTCTGAGGATCAGATGTGTTCAGATGATTGAACACGTACGCAACTTCCTGTCCATGAGGAGATCCATATCCAAAGCGCGGCGATTCTTTCGGATAATCAGGGTGCTGATCGAAATAGTAAAAAAAGACTTTCGATTTTCCTGTTTTTGACTGAAGCGTAGCCCAAGCCCATGTCTGCCACCCAAAAGCAGCATCACGCGCTAAGTCCCGGGCAGTCTTAGGAACGGAATTCTCTCCTGCAGGATATGCTTTTATCAGATCATCAGCAAACTTGCCATATCGGTTTTTCACCCGGTTATATATTCCTCGGGAGTTCGTCCCGGAGAGAAACTGGCACCTTCGTCGGAATTGTATCCGATAAGTACCGCTACATCATTATATTTGCCCGCTTCGTAGAGTTTGTACTGATCATCCGGAATCACACATCCATCCATAATAGGCCATCCGCCCGCCATTCCAAAACCGGAAGGGATCTTGTCGGCAGTCAGTTTACGAAGATCGGCAATAGAAGCAACACCTGACTTTTGAACAAAAGTCACTCCATCGTCTTCAGCCTGTTTCAATGTTTTCATGTTTTCTCCCGGATAAGTAGTAGGGCGAGTCGGACCAAATGAACCACCACTTTCAGAAACAGCTCCCCGAAACAACCCTTTTGCCAATGGAGACGCACATAACATGCTTACAGAGATACCTCCGGCCGATTCACCAAAAATGGTCACCTTATCAGGATCGCCACCAAAAGCCGCAATGTTTTTTTGTATCCATTTCAGACCGGCAATTTGATCCAGTATGCCGTAGTTTCCGGATACATGATCCGGACTTTCAGCACTAAGTTCAGGATGCGCTAAAAACCCTAATTGACCAACCCTATAAGCGATACTAACTAAAATGACACCTTTCTTTGCCAGCTTTTCGCCACTGTACATAGGATCGGAAGTCGATCCGAAACTAAATCCACCGCCGTAAATCCAAACGAGTACCGGAAGCCGATCATTTGCCGATTTGGCAGGAGACCACACATTCAGATACAAACAATCTTCACTCTTTCCCGATGGGGAATTTCCCCCTTGCATTGGCGCAGGAGCAAATTGTGTCGCCTGTTTCACACCATCCCACTTTACAGGAGGCTTGGGTGCACTCCATCTAAGATCGCCAACAGGCGGAGCAGCAAAAGGAACGCCTTTATAGACGGTCAAACCCTCTTCGTAAGCTCCCTGTAACAAACCTTCATTCACCTTTATCGGTGAAGGTTGCTGTGCAAAGCCTTTTCCAAGGCAAAACACGAAAAACATCGTAACTAATAAATTTGTTTTAGTCATGAGAAACGTCCTCTTTAATAGATTTTAATACCGTCGCAAATATAGATTATATTTTTGGATTCAAATATGAGATAGGAATCAAATTTACCATTCTTATCAATTTGCAAGTGGATAATATGTATTTTCAATAAGAACTCATGCTCTGTCTAGCACTGATTTTAGTTGACTCTCAGAAGTTCAACTAAAAATTAGAAACGATGAAGAATCAAGGTCATTATTCAGATGAGTTACGCATATCCGCGGTCAAGGATCATCTTGACGGAATGAGTAACAAAGAGGTTTGCCGGAAATATTCGATAGCAAACCGTACTACGTTATTGAGTTGGATGCATACCTTTGCACCAGAACCAAATCAGGAGGATGAATCTATGAAAAAAGAACGGGAAAGATTAGAGTCCGAAGAGATTGCCAGATTGAAAAAGGAACTGAAAAAAGTAAAGATGGATTTGGAACATGAAAAGATGCGCGCTACGGCCTTTGATACAATGATAGACGTTGCGGAGGAAATGTTTCAGATTCCAATCCGAAAAAAAGCTGGCACCAAACAGTAGTAAGGCTTCACACAGGAGCTCCTTTGTATCATACAAAGGCTCTTTGCGGTCTGTTTGGTGTATCTAAGCAAGCCTATTACCAGTATCTGGATCACGGTTTAGAGAATGCTGCAAAGGTACAGTTCGTACTTGAATATGTACATGAAATCCGTGGAAAAGATCCCGGCATCGGTGGGGAGAAGTTATGGGTAATGTATAAAAGCTATTTTGGTGTGGAATACAGCCTTGGGCGGGATTCCTTCTGTAGGATACTCTGTGTTTATGGTCTGACCATAAGGAAAAGAAGAAAACGAATCCGGACGACGGATTCCAATCATCCTTATCTTTTATATCCGAACCAGATACAGGATCTGATTATGGAGCACCCCAATCAGGTGTGGGTGAGTGATATCACTTATATCAGGATCCGTGAGAAGTTCTGCTTTCTCTCCTTGATTACCGATGCTTACGACAAGGAGATTGTGGGTTATTATGTCGCCCCAACCTTACAAACGGAGTTCACAATCCGGGCTCTTCAACAAGCTTTATCACGGATAGAAGAGGCTGACCGGCTTGACTTAATCCACCACTCAGACCGTGGTGTTCAGTATGCCAGCGACTCATATACCAGACTTCTAAAAGAGAACCATATACGGATAAGCATGACGGAGAAAGGAGATCCGAAAGAGAACGCGATTGCAGAACGTGTAAATGGGATCCTCAAACATGAATTCCTGGAGTATCGTGATTTTAAAGATATCGAAGAGGTGCGAACTGCCGTTGCAGAAGCTGTAGAGTTCTACAACACCCAAAGACCTCATAAGAGTCTGGATATGATGACACCGATGGAAGCTTCACTTATGAATGGACCCATCAAGAAAAGATGGAGAAGTTATCGGGAAGAATATCTGCAAAACAATTTGCCTGTGCAGATATAATATGTATGTTTGCAGAACAAACCTATCGGATATTTCCGAGCTTCAAAAGAGCAAAGTCAACCTCTTTTAGGGTCTTGTTCTAAAAGAGTCAACCGTAGTCAGAGATAAAGATAAAGGAGTCAACTGTAGTCAGAGATAAAAAATAAAGAGTCTACTAAAATCAGAATTAGAAGCTAAAAGAGTCAACCCCTTTCAGGGTCCTACACTCTCATTTCAAATGTACCCGGTTTGACATCTCGCTCCATCGCCTTTATTATAGAGAGTCAGTCCATACACCGGGATCATTATCTGGAATAGTAATATTGAAAGGAATCCACATCAACAAATCCTTCATCTGCCAGGACATTGAAATTAAAAATTCCAATCCGGTCGCCACGATAACTGCCCCATGTCAATTGAGACTTACCTCCGCACGCAATAAACTTCTTTCCATCAAGGCTGTAGAAATAGCTATTAACACCATCCATGTCCCAGCATGAACGAATCCATATATTTTCCCCGCTTAATACCACGCCTGAGACTTCATCATTGTTTTGGTTATATATCAATTTCCGGATCCCCTTTTCCTGTTTGACACCCAGCCAACTGAAAGATGCGGTTGAAAAATGAGTAAGTCCGGCAACCTGACCATCGGCCATTCCACTGATGTCCAACTTCACTGTTACCCTGTTTTCGCGAGTTCTCAGGCTCCGTTGTGTAAGGGTATTTCCTGCCCGCAGCAGAATATTTTTGTAATCTTCCGGTCGAATGGGAGGGAAAGCGTATAACCGCAGGTAACCTTTCCGTTCGGTTAACGACCATTTCTCAGCTCGTGGCTGATAGTTCCACTCCCAATGCGGAAGTAATATTTTGGAAGAAAAAGAATCATCGGTTATATATTTGACGTTAGAGTGACTAATCTGGATCGGTTTGGAGGCTTTCCACACCATATTACCGATAGTGTCATTACCCACTTCGCCGATAATAGGCCAACCGTTCACCCAATTGACAGGAAGCAGACTGGCACTGCGTCCTTCCCAGTTGCCAGACCCATGATGCGTAAAGAACCACCAACTGCCATCCGTCAAACCAATCAGGCCGCCCTGATTGGGCTCTTTGTCTCTGGACTTATTGACATGGTTCAACTGTTTAACCTCGTAAGGACCGTAAATATTTTTTGAACGCTGCATCATGACAACGCGTCCCTCTTTCTTTACCTGACTAAAGAAATGATAATACAATCCATTGATTTTAAATAGTTTATTCGCTTCGCTTCCTTTTTCCTGATAAATAATGGAGTCGGATTCCATCACTAAGCTTTTACCATCGGGAGTCATTTTAAACAGATGAATATTGTATTTTTTCTGATTCTTAGCATCCATCCCAAAGTTTGTCGCAATAAAATAGAGTTGCCCATCGTCATCGCAAAAAGAACAACAATCGTCCCACTCCTTCACTTTCCAAACCTGGTGTAGCGGTTCCCACGGACCGGCGGGATTGGAAGCCGAACTCATAAAAAAACCGTCCTCGGGCGTATCAAAATAGACCCAGAACTTATTTTTATAATAACGTATGGACCCGGCCCATATCCCCTTCCCATAGCAATTCATCCGGTTCCAGTTCATCGAGGAACTAATACGTGTAAGGTCATCCACCACATGCCCGATAATCTCCCAATTGACCAAATCTTTGGAATGTAGCACTACCATGCCGGGCGAATACTGCATACTGGAAGAAATAGCGTAAAAATCATTGCCCACACGGATAGCGTCAATGTCGCTGAAGTCGCCCGGAATAACAGGGTTGACATACGTGCCATCGCCCTGATCGCCCCATTTCTCGCTAAACTGGGCAAAAAGGGGAGGAGACAGTAACTGGCAACTGATAAGGACAAATAGTATTCTAAGATTTTTCATAGCAAATTAATAAAGATTCCACTCCCAAACGCCCTTCACTCCCTTGGTAATTAATCATACTAATTGTCACATAGTACAAACATTACTATTGAATAGGTTTAAGAGAAGCAACGAAACCACCCCTGCCAAGTAATCTTACTTTTACTGTACTGGATTTATCAACAACCATGTATTGAGTAACAAGTTGTTTATCAAATTCACCATCTGATATTAATGTCAGTTTATATTTTACATTCTCGGGCAAATAATTGAAGGTCAATGTTTTGTTTTTTGGCATTCTCTCAGCACTTATCCCTCCAATATACCATGCCGCACCCTTGTTTCGGGCAATAATCAACTCTTTTCCCGGATATCCGTCGATCAATTTAGTGTTGTCCCAAGCATTAGGCACTTCCATGAGGAAAATCTTAGCGGCATCGGGCAAATCAAAATAACCCTCCGGACGGTCGGCCATGTGCTGAATACCTGACTCGAACACGACACTAAGAGCCAGTTCGTGCCCATAAGAAGTAATGTGCGGATATTGCGAATTAGTAAAAGTAACAGGAGTATAATCCATAGCACCAACCACGTTGCGTGTAAAGGGTAAAGTGGTATTATGCACAGGAGCTGCTGTGGTAAGATCCGGTCCATTGTTATACCATTCAGCACCGCGTACTCCTTCATAAGTCATTACGTTCGGATAGGTGCGAGCCCAACCACGAGGCACTAAACAACCATGAAAATAGACCATAATCTTGAATTTGGCAGCATCCTCCAGAATGTCAAGATAATACTTAATCATGTCTTGTTTTTCGCTCTCGAAAAAGTCAATCTTAACGCCTGCAACACCTAGCTTATTGAGTTTGGTAAACTCTGCCACTCGATTTTCATGGGTTAGCATCCTATCTTTTGGGGTAGCAGCAACCCACGTATGATCTCCTCCGGAATTATACCACATCAAAGGTTTTACACCCAATGATTGGATATATTTTAAGGCATCTTCCAATGTTCCGCCATTACCCATGACATCCCATTCCCAATCAATCAAAGTATATGGCCACCCCATCTTGGCGGCAAGATCGGCAAACTTACACACTATTTTGAAGTCTTTGCTTCCATGATTATTCGACCAATAATTCCATGAAGCAACGCCAGGCTTAATCCAGTCGGTTTCGGCAATCGTGGAAGGAGCAGATACATCATCAACAAGAGTTGATTGCACAATATCCGCAAGACTACCGATGATAATTACGCGCCATGGCGATTTCCAAGGGAGCGTAATAGTTGGTTTACGATCACCTTTACCTCTTCCATTCCATTGATCAGGAAAAGTAATTTTATAGTTTGATTTTTCTGTGGCATTGGATAACTTTGACCCACAATAGTTTCCGTTCAAATCGGCTTCGTGTATCAAATACCAACAATCAGTATTGTTTGTGTTGAAAAGAGCTGGATAACCCCAATCCTGTTGTACGTTACCATCTTTCATGGAATCATAAAGACCTTCGTTTGCAGTGTTAAACTTTTCCATCCATCTTTTCGTGCTATCCGGTATACAATAAGCCGTCAACTCATCATCTACTACAAATGAGCCTTCTTTATCAGGAAATTCATAACGAAAAGTAACCCCATCATTATAAGCCCTGATTATCAGGTTTAATTTAGCCTTACCCGGATTTTCAAAGAATACTACTGTTTCATTGGCCGAATTGCTGCATTGGCTTTTTTTGCCATGTGAAGCTTGGTATTTCTCATTAATCGGTACTGTTTTTCCTGCTTTAATATATTTCAGATCTTTCGAGAAATCCTGGTCTGCCCGGATAAGTCCCAGCGTTATTTGAGGAATCACCTCACTTGTTTTACCATTATTTACATACATTACCTTTAAATACCATTGCCCGACTTCTGCACTATTTGAGTTGTAAAGTCCGACACTTATTTTTTGGTTTGGCGAAGTAACAGTTGTTCTCTGTGAATAGACCGTTAGAGAACTAATAAAAAGAAGCACTAAGAATAATTTGTATTTCATGTGGATAAGGGTATAAGAATTGTAATATCCGTGCAAATATAGATTATTAAATTTGATTCAAATAGTACAGATGAATCAATTTTGATCATTTGAAACTTTTATTTAATTTCGCAGCGAACAATGTATAACACACCAGTAACGGATTTGATGTTTGAAGCAAACTGCCGGAGAGAAATACACAGGAGGATCATTATAAAAACACAAAAACAAGAAAGATATGAGAGACGCAGTAATAACAATAGGTGGAATCATTGACAATGTAACTGTTTCAATGATTGGTTCGGTTGATACAGATGGTTTTCCGAATATGAAAGCCATGCTTCCACCGCGAAAAAGAGTCGAAATAAAAGACTTTTATTTCACGACAAATACCTCTTCGATGCGTGTAAAGCAATATCTTGCAAATCCGAAAGCCAGTGTTTACTTCTTTGACAAACAGTTTTTTCGGGGTGTGATGCTGAAGGGATCCATGGAAGTATTGACCGATGCCCAATCAAAAGAAGAAATCTGGCGGGAAGGTGACGAAATGTACTATCCCAAAGGAGTAACCGATCCTGATTATTGTGTTTTGAAATTCACAGCGCAAGATGGGAGGTATTACAGCAACTTCAAATCGGAAGATTTTACGATCGAATAAATTACAAAAACAGTCACGATGAAATTCAACGATTTATCAATCACTTTCCACACTGAAAAAATTAAAGAGTGTGTAGACTTTTATGTCCGCCATTTAGATGTAAAAGTAACTTTCGACTGCGAATGGTATGTAACCATTCAATTTCAAAGCGATGTGAATCCATTTATCTTCCTTTCGTTTATGAAACCCGAGTATGGGGTGGCAGGAGTCGTATTCTCAGGCGGATTGACATTGAACCTGAATGTAACCGATGTGGATGCTGAATATGCAAAGATGCAGCAAACAGGAATCGCTTTCACCGAAGAAATTGCCGACCACGAATGGGGCGATCGCGCGTTTTCGGTAAAAGACCCGTTAGACAATACGTTGTATATATATTCGCCCCGTGCAATAAGTGCTGAGTATCAGAAAGCCGTAAAAGAGGACTAATGATTTGAAATCAAACGACATGAGAATCGAACACATTGCCATTTGGGTCGATGATATAGAGCAGATGCGGACGTTTTATCTCTCTTACTTTGATCTCAGTTGTGGTGAGAAATATGTAAATCCGGCAAAGAAATACACCTCGTATTTTCTGACTTTCAATGAAAATGGAGCACGCATCGAATTGATGCACCGACCGGATATTGCAAACAATGCTTCTCCACGTAACAGTCAAAAAGGTCTGGCGCATATCGCGATCTCTCTCGGAGGAAAAGAAGCCGTTGATGCATTGACCGAACGCTTCCGAAAAGAAGGTTTCACTGTTGCTAGTGAACCGCGCACTACAGGCGATGGATATTATGAAAGTGCCGTCTTAGATCCCGAAGGCAATTATATTGAGTTATTAGCATAAAGACTAAGCCTTCACTCTATCAAGAAGCACGCACCGTGATTTCCTTTTTGATCCGAATATCCCCCGACGAACTGCCAACCTGCAATTCAAAAGCACCCGGTTCGACCACTCGCTCCATCACCTTATTATAGAGAGCCAGTTCAGACACCGGGATCATGAGCTGCACCAGCTTTGTTTCACCCTTCTTCAGCAACACCTTTTTGAAAGATTTAAGTTCGCGGATAGGCGTAACAACGCTCGCAAACTTATCACGCACATAGACCTGTACCACTTCCATCCCGTCTCTGTCGCCACTATTGCGCAGAGAAACAGATATTTGAATCGAATCACTCGTCCCATACACCTCTTTAGAAGTTGTCATAGACAGATAGTCAAACGTCGTATAGCTCAATCCATGACCAAAGACCCATAAGGCAGAAGGATCAGCGAACACATAATCTTTGCCCGGCTTATTCTTGCTCCCCGGAGAGTTATAAAAACCCTTGTCCGTAGGCAGGTAATTATAAAAACAAGGAAGATGCCCTACGCTTTGCGGAAAAGAATAATTCAATTTTCCCGAAGGATTCACAGCACCAAACAAGACATCTGCCAATGCGGCACCACCCTGTTCACCCGGGTACCACTGCGTCACTATACCCGCAATATTTTCCTTTACCCAAGGCATGGCAAAAGGTTTACCCGAAAGCAGAACCACAATAACCGGTTTGCCGGTGGCATGAACAGCCTTAATCAAATCCTCCTGAACACCCGTCAGCACGAGATCGCTCAAATCAAACCCCTCACCACACGTCGCATTCGAGTAATCGCGCGACAGAGAAGCACTAGCCGAACCCACCACCACCACACTCACATCACTTTTTGCAGCCATAGCAACCGCCTCTTTCAGTCCGTCCCTGTTGTCCGTCACCAGATCACACCCTGCGGCATAGTTTACCGTCATCCGACTACCATATTTCTCTTTTACAGCCTTCAGCAACGTAATACCATCCCCATTACTCCGGCTCCAGGTATAATCGCCAAACTGTACCTGATCCGCATTCGGACCAATCAAAGCAATGGATTTAATCTTTTCGATTTGAAGCGGCAAGATATTCCCCTCATTCTTCAGCAACACGATAGACTCGTCAGCAATCTTACGTGCCAAAGCAATGTGATCAGCAGTATGAACATGCTTTTTATAATCCGCGGCAGTAGGTAACACACTATCAAACAGTCCCATTTCAAACTTCGCACGTAAAATACGCGAAACAGCCAGATCGATATATTTTACATCCAGCGTACCCTTTTCAACCAGACCAGCCAGTTGTCCATAGCAATTACCCGCAGCCTCTGCATCCAGTCCGGCAGTCAGTGCTTGCAGCGCAGCATCACCACTATTCAGGGCAGTCGCATGAAAAGAATTCAACATGCCGATAGCCCCCCAATCCGAATACACAAAACCCTTGAACCCCCACTGATCACGCAATATTTCCGTCATGAGATAGTGAGAAGAAGAGTTCGGCACATTATTCCATGAATCATACGAAGACATGATAGCCCACGGTGAAGCCTCTTTCACGACCACTTCAAAAGGTTTCAGATAAATAGAAAGCAGATCCCGTTGTCCACAAGAGACTGAAGCCAGATTTAACCCACCCTGCGGTGAAGCATGAGCCCCAAAATGCTTGATCATCGGCGATATCTTATGATCCAGATAGCCCTTCACCTGAGCCACCCCCATGCGAGAAGTCAGATACGGATCCTCACCAAAACACTCCTCCACGCGACCCCATCTCAAATCCCGACACACATCTATGACCGGAGTCAAAGACTGCGTAATACCCTGAGCCGCCAGTTCCTCGGCAATAGCAGAAGTCATCTCATACGCCAGATCCGTATTAAAAGTACTCGCCAGAGCGATAGCCTGAGGGAAAATCGTCGAACCATCATGCACCGAACCATGCAACGACTCAGTCAATGTAAAGACAGGAATCCCCAAACGCGTATGTTCGCGCATATATCGTTGAATACCGGTCATATACGTAAGGCAAGTCTCACCTGGTAAAGTGATCGCTTCAACAAATCCCATGCTCTTACCCTTTAACAGCGCATCCAGCTTTTCACTGCTGACCTTCCCGTTCTCCATAATCGAAGGCCCATGTAGATGGCGCATCTGAGCAATCTTTTCCTCAAGAGTCATCCTGCCGAGCAGATCCTTCACCCGTTCTTCTGCCGAAAAAGCCGGATTTTTATACTTCACAATGTCCTGAGCACTTATCACACAAGTCATGCAAAAAAACAGTGCAGCTGAGATCAATCTGTAATTCATCATGTATTATTAGTTTGTCGGTTATTTCATCACATTCGTGTCACCCTTCACCTTTGAGACGAATCTTCATTCCCTGCAAAGGAAATCCCTGCAAAGGAAAGAATTATTTCGCACTGAACCAAAAAGCAGGAAGGAACTTTGCCCTCTCTGTTGTTTTTTCGAATTTCGATTTAGGAATGAGTAAAAAAGTACTATTTATCTACACCACCTACACCATGGGCAGCCTCTCAGTATGCTGTATGGCATTTCGATCTCCTCAAAAAAACATTGCTCCGCATAAATTGCATACAGTTTTATTTGCTAAAAGGACGTTTTGTATACATTTCTCATTACAAAGTCAATATATACAGCTTATGTCCAAGTTGATTTTCGAGTTGGATTTAATTCGTAAAAAAAAACACATAATCAACCTAATGTTGTCACGTTAGCTAACTCAGTGTTTCCCAATTTATTATTAAATGAACTCTCTTATTTTGCCCAATATCGAATTGCTTCAACTATACTTTCTGTATTCCAGCGTACATCTTGTTTTGAATATTTCGTTACAGTACCAGATATCCTTTCTTGACCCCATGGAATTACTCCAACAATAGGAATATCTAAACTATTCGCAGTTTCAAGCTCCCACGCCATCCAGTCACTATAAGATGCATACATTCCAGCAATGCCTAATACAATATTCGAATTTGATATCTTCTGTTTTAATCTACTTTTTACATAGGTTGCATTAGTTGAATTAATTGGTACGTCAGCAGTGGCTTCTTCGAATGAGACATTAAAATATCCACGCTCTTTAAGTAGATTTCTTAGATTATCCAAGTCTTGTGGATATGTCCATGAGTGACTGATAAAAATACGATACTCTTTTGCCATAATTACAATCTCCTATTTTTTTGAATTAATAATATCTTGTTTTGATTTTTCGAAAGTTTCAATTTCCCAAATTAAAGGATTTTGTGAATGAAATTTATTATCGAACTCCGTTGCTTTTCCAACGTCTTCAATAGCTAAATAGCAGTTGGAGAGTGTTGCATATTTCCATTTCAACTCTTCGGGCTCTGTATCCTCCAACGATTTAAGAACAATTTCAAGAATTTCATGCCTTGTGTTTTTAGCTTCTACTTTCGAATGAATTTTATTATCACTATCCTTCTCTAGAATAGATTTATGTTCTAAACAATGAGCATAGTTTTCTCCAGTGTAATAATCTTTATAGAGATTCCACCCTTTCTTATAATTTTCAATAGCTGTATTCAAATAGCCTATTTCATTTGTACATTTCCATAAATTTTTATTAATTGCACCCGTAATACCTAGTGTTTCGGTATCTGTTTGGTCTGATATTTTACCAATAATTTGTAATGCATTAGTTAATGCCTGAATTTCACTAGGTAATTTGCTTTTATAAACACAAAGAGCTTCTTGTTGAGTATGATAAAATTCATTTTTAGTCTTTTCGCTAAGTTTTTTCCAAGTTTCAGCCGCCTCAGTAAATCTCTTTTCTTGCATAAAACTTTTGGCCTTCTCTGTCAAAGAATAAATCGTATTTTCATTGTTCTTAAGATCGCCAATGATTTCATTTAAATCTTCATCCAATAAAATAGGTTGCTTAATTTTGGGAATGAAAGAATACAGAGGACTATCAATTAATGGATTCTCTGTTATAATTGTAATAAGTTCTTTTAATTGTTTAATACATTTCTTTGCTTCGCCATCAGATATTTCGTTTCCTAAATGTTTATAGCTTAAAGTTCTACTGTGATTAATGTCAAACGGAATTTTACTCTCATCTTCTTTAATTATAATAGTTGAATAAGGTTTTAATACATGTCGAGTTCCTAATTCATATATTGCATTAGGGTTGTATGTTGAAATATCTGCTATTACTAATTCAGCTCTATAAAGTAAAGCATACATGCTTCTGTCGATTATTCCAGAGTCTAATATTTCATCTGCTCTTACACAGTCATAATTGCAGGATTGTACTGCAGGACGAATAATCTTTTTATAGGTTTCATCCAAATCAATAGTTCGGTTTGTATCTGGGTCTTTTTTTTTACCAAAGCCCATTATTACAAAACATAACTTTTTTCTAATTGTATTCATGGCATTATCTATTTAGTGTAAATAACAACTGAAAAGCGTTCAGAATTCTAACTGAAAAGTGCACACTTTTCTCGAGGCGAAAATAGTTATTCTTTTCGGATATTTGGTTTTATTTTTTTTAATTTTTCCATTCCTAAGTTTTTTAGTCTGTACGATGTTCCGCTCATATTTATCAAGCAAGCTTTGCGCGTAAGTCTGTCCATCATCGCCGAGGCAAGTATTGGATCCACAAAGATTTCGTTTCACCTGTTGAAAGACAGATTCGTTGTAATGGTGGTTGATTTACGAACGGTTCGTATCGAGAGATGGTATAAAAAGGGCTTCTGCCCTCTCTGTTGTTTTTTTGAATTTAGATTTTAAGATCAGTAAAAAAGTACTATTTATCTACACCCCTACACCCCCGAATTACCTCTCAGTGTACTGTATGGCATGTCAGTTTCCTCAATTTACATTTGCTCGCCATTATTTGCATACAGATTTGTTTGCTAAAAGGCCCTTTTGTATCTGTCATTCATTTCCGGGCAGCTATTAATGTGGTAACAAATCACATGATATCTTCTGTTTTCAAGCGAAACTGTATCAAAAAGTGGCAATCGCAATTTTTTTTGTAAGCAATATGTGAGCTAGCAAGTAAGATCGAAACAAGTCATGTTGCTCTACAGTATGCTGAGAGGCATGGCAAGGTGGGCTTGGTGCATTGAAATGAAGGTATCTCGCCATTCTGAAAGTAAAAAAAAAATAACCACGGGAAATCACCATAAAACGGCTGTCCCTTAACCCTTTGTCATTGCAGAACCCCCATTTTTTACTAATGGCAACCCAATTCTTCCAAAATGGTCATCCATTTGTCAAGAACGGCCACCTTACCGTCAAAGAATACCCCCCTTTACCGTCATTGCGGGCTTGACCCGCAATCCCCTCTTAAAAGCAGCCATGAGCAATAATCGTTTATCACCAGGTCGTTTGGTGCCCGTAAATCAACCAGAAGAAAATGTCTGTTGATCAGGGAAGCAAAGGGGTCTGTTCAATAAACTGTGTCAGTAAGTATAAAAATCATTATATTTACCGCATAAAGAGCATTATTATGAGCAATACAGAAGAATTTGATTACAAAGAATTTGAGAAAGAACCATTATTAAAATTGAAGCAAGGCGTTAACCTTGAAGGAGAGAACGGTATATTAGCCCCTCTTCTAAAACGTTTACTGGAAGCGGGTTTGCAAGGAGAGCTAGCCGGTCATTTGTCAGAACCACATCAAGCCAACAACCGTCGTAACGGATTAAGTTCAAAGAGAGTAAAGACTCATTATGGAAGCATAGAGGTGTCCACTCCCAGAGACAGGAATGGAAGTTTTGAACCGGAACTGCTCCCTAAACGGCAAACAACTCTTGGCGAAGGACTGGATCGTAAAATTATTAATTTGTATGCCTTAGGAATGAGCTATACAGACATTTGTGATCATTTGAGCGAGATGTATCAATTAAACATGTCTCCAGCTACAATCACAGCTATAACAGACAAAATTGTTCCTGAGGTAGAACAGTGGCAAACCCGTTCCTTAGAAAGTGTATACCCCATTGTCTGGATGGATGCTATTCACTATAAAGTCCGGGAAGATAATGCCATAAAAAGCAAAGCAGTATATTGTTTGATAGGTCTAAATCGTGACGGGATTAAAGATTTATTGGGCATGTATATTGGCCAGGCTGAGAGTGCCCGTTTTTGGTTATCTGTTCTTAATGATATCCAGCGTCGTGGTGTTCAGGATATATTGCTAGCCAGTATTGATAATCTCAAAGGATTTGCTCAGGCTATCGAGGCTGTCTTCCCACAAACTAAGGTTCAGTTGTGCATTGTTCACCAAATAAGAAATTCACTAAAATATGTTGCTAGTAAAGACCGCAAAGCAGTTGTTGATTCCTTAAGAGAAATTTATCAGGCAAACGATAAAGAACAGGCAGAAAAGGCTTTAGCCAGATTTGATGAAAAATGGTCAAAGAAATATCCATACATAATTAAATCATGGCTTGAAAACTGGGACAGGTTGTCTCAAATGTTTGAATTCCCTGATATGATAAGAAAGCTGGTTTACACAACCAATATCATTGAAAGTTTCAACAGTCAGCTTCGTAAAGTTACTAAGTCGAAACGTGTTTTTACGAATGATCAGGCACTTATCAAGTTACTTTATTTGGTGCAAATGAAATTATTTGAGAACTTAAGACCAATTTTAGGGTGGAAGCAAATTATGGCACAATTTATTATTATATTTGAACAGAGATGGGATATCAATTAATCATACTTACTGACACAGTTTATTGAACAGACCAAGCAAAGTAACCCAGACCAGAAGACAAAAGCAAGCATTAAGGATGCATTAGTTATCTTGAACCGCAATACAGCTATCTTGAAGCATGAGATAGCTATATTGCGGTTTAATATAACTATTCCGTGCTTCAAGATGAAGAATATGTCAAGAAATGAGTATCTTTACATCTTAACAAAGAAAACTTATATTCCTATCAGATGGCAAAATATATCAAGCAAGAAATGGCTGACATTCAAGGCACCGGTGAAAACAAGTGCTTTTATCGGCTACAGACAAGTGGTAATCTTAGTCCCAAAGAGTTGATTAACCGTATTGCTCAATCCGGTTCTGGATTGACTGAGGGTACTGTGTCGCACGTACTTCAAACACTGACCCATGAAATGGCAAAAGCAATGGCTGACGGCTATAGTCTTTCTGTAGATGGTCTCGGCACATTCAAGGCATCGATTGGTGTTCGTGAAGATAAGGAGATGGACACCATTGACGGAGATGAACCAAAACATAATTCCACCAGTCTGCAAGTGACCGGTATCAATTATAGAGCAGAGAAACAATTGATACGTGATACTGATTCGCATAGCCATCTTACACCTGGCGGAGTGCGCAAACTTTATCGTTCACCTTATACGAAAGAGGCGCGGCTACAGTTGGCACTCGATTTTCTAAATGATCCTGCTCATCTGTTCATGCGATTAGATGATTATGCGACATTGACAGGATTGTCAAAACCGGTGGCTTCCAAAGAACTTATTGAGTTTAGAGAGAATACAGAGACTGGCATTACTATGGCAGGACGAGGTACTAGTAAGGTATATGTCAAAAGAGTATAACTGTTAAAGGAACAATACCTCCTTTTATCCAATTAATGGAACTATACGCATAACTTGGATATTGCTTTCAACTAAATTGACGAAGAACCACTAAACTCAGTGCTAGACACCGGGATTCGAAGACACAGGTTGTTGTTTTACTGGGGTTTATTGACAAATTCCATTATCTTGTTTGGGATTTCAGTGACAACGAACCCAAACTTTTCATACAACTTGTGAGCATCATTAGTTGCAAGCATAACTCGTTGCAATCCTTGTATATCAGGATGCTTCATTATAGCATCCATAAGTTGTTTACCCAATCCTTGTTTTCTAAAGACTTCTAAAATGAAAACGTCCATAATATAAGCGAAGACAGCAGAATCTGTAAGAACTCTTGCAAATCCAACCAGTTTGTCTGTATTGTCATACACTCCAAAGCAAATAGAATTTTCAATCGAACGCTTGACTGTTTCAAAACTTCTACCTCTTGCCCAATAAGAACGATTTGTCAGAAAGTCATGTATTGCAATTAAATCTAACTTATCTTTATCTGTTGATATTTTATAATTACTCATATCCAATGTGTTTTTAAAAACTTACCATTAATAGTGGTTGCAGACCCTCGAAGAAGCGAAGTGGTTGACTCTTATTGCTTCTAACTCTGATTTTAATCTTTCATGTTGTCTATACATAGATTCATCATCCAGATTTTGTTCTGGTGCAAAGATATATATTCAATTGAAAAAATGTAGTGCGGTTTGTTACCGAATATTTCCTGCAAACCTCTTTGTTACTCTTACTAACTCTGATTTCAGTAGACTCATTATTCTTTATCTCTGACTCCGGTTGACTCTTCTCAAAAGAACATTCTAAAGGCTCCTGTTGGCTGCTATTTCCAATCAATCCAATTTTACACATCGCTTTTACTATAACTATAATGTCGAATAATCAAATAATATTTACTATAAATATTATTTGATATAATAATTATTCATAACTTTGGATCAGTTAAATCTTAATTGTTGAAAAGCATAAAGAATAAATAATTATGAAAGGTATTTTGTTTATACGAAACAGTAGAAAAATATGGAAATAAAAATTGCAAAAAAATTTACCCAAAAAGATTTAGATAATTTTATCGATAAATATTATTCTACCTGTTTGGAGACAAAAGATCCCGAAGTAATTTTCAACCTAGAACAATTAGAATGGATCAGTGCTGAAGAAATAACATTTTTATTTTCATTGATGAGAAAACTGGTACTTAACAAAAAGAAGGTCATTGTGAAGATGCCAATTGTTTCAAAGATATTTGAGGATGATGACGATAAAACAATAGGAAGAAGAAGAATCGCAAATTTATATTTATATAGAGATTGGAAGATGTTTCATACAGGTGTCGAAGATTTTAATTTTAAAAATTTAGTTAGTAATATAAATACATTGTTTGATAAAAAAAAATCTTCTGAAAGATCGAATAAAATCATACCATTTCAAATTATACGTAAGCGTCTCCACGATACCGTATAGAAAAATTCAAAAGTTCTTTTTCTTTGTAAGCGTCTCCACGATACCGTATAGAAAAATTCAAAAGTTCTTTTTCTTTTGATTATTTTTTCCAGTAGTTTGGAAGAAGCTCCCTATATACATCGTCTGAAGCGTTCGGGCTTATACAGGCCATCCGATTGAGTACGTCTGTGAAGTATTCGAAGGTGTTTATTCCCTGTAGCCTGCAGGAACACGCCAGCGAGTAGATCAAAGCTGATCTCTTTGCTCCCGCATGACTGCCACAAAACAGCGAGTTTCTCCTGCTTAAGCTGATGTATCTCATGCAGAGTTCGATGGCATTGTTGTCCAGCTTATAATCAGCCCTTTTTATGTAATTGCACAATGCGTCATACTCGTGCAGTATATAGTTTACCGCCATAGAGAGTGGACTCTTGGGAAGTGTGGCAGGGTTGGATTGTATCTCCAGTAATTTTCTTTTGAGCTGCTTTAATATGGGCGGTGCATATTCTTTTCTGTATCTGAGTCTTTTATTCGGACTCCACTCTTCTTGGATCAGATGTTCTTTCCTGTATAGCTGGTTGATAAGATCGATGATTTGCGTGGCATCTTCATCTCCTTCAATATCCAGAAACTTACGTTTGCAATGCTGGAAGCAAGAAAGACGTATGATATCCGGATATGTATCTGTTTCATAAACCTTATAGTGTATCAGTCCATCCGACTGGATGGCTCCTTTATATTCTTCACCGATATAATTGTTCAGCACTTCACCTGATCGTGATCCGTCGTGATAAAAGTATTGTATCAGTTTTTTCTCATTGGCCAATGCCGCCCATATATATCCTTTGCGTACTCCTTTTCCTTTCTCGTTTTTATCTTTTACGAGAATGGTATAGTAGCTTTCGTCCATGCACAAATAGCTGTCCCCAAGGATCTCCGTTCTCATGACCTCATCCAGGCGATCCATCATCATGGCAGACTTTTTTATCAGACCGTGTGCGGTTGCTTTGTTCAGTTCAAAACCGGATTCATTAAAGAATTTCACGATCCGTTCAACGGGCATGGAGTAGATGTATCTGAGTTGCAACATCCCGGCGATAAAGGAAGCTTCATAGTTCGAGTTTTGCAGCGGAGCCATCGGTGCTTTTGCAAAGTACATCTTTTCCTCAAACAAGCAGTTGTACTGATGATAGAGATGCTTGATAAAGCGTGGCGGGATATATTCATATCGGATGGAATCCACATGGCTTATGATTTTGGCTTTCTCTTTATCAAAACCGGGATCATTCGGGAAAATATCATGAGGAACGACCTCTAATTCAAAATGCTCCTTGCGTTTGGCATTGTTGTTACCGCGATCTTTAGGTGAAGAGCTATTCGCTTCAGGAGACACAGCCTGATTTACCACCTTTGGAACAATCTTTTCCGATGGATTGGAAAGCAGCTTGCTCAGACCCCGGTTCTTGCCGATCAATGTTTGTATGTCGCCATCCTTTTGGACAAGCGTATCTTCCAGTGAGCTGATTGAACTGGTCAGCTTATCGATCTGGGCGGATAACGATTCTATCTGGAGAGATTGTTGCTGAAGCTGGAAGGATTGTTGCTGAAGCTGAAGGGACTGACGGCTTATCTGTTCCAAATAAGCTTTTTCTCTTTCAGCAGAAAGTCTGAGTTGATCTTCCAGCAGTTCTACAATCCGTTTAAAATTCATGCCATAAAGGTACGAATAATCATTTGTTTCACCAAGGAAACAAGGAATTAAATATTATCTATATATTTGTATATCAACGTATTAAATCAATATCGAACCGTTTTCTGTATTTTGCCGAATGAATATAGACGCCCTCCATTATTAAAACGAAGGTGCTCCATTTCATCTCGTATTGACCACTGAATGGGTTAAAAAGGGGTATCTCGAAAGTACCTTTCTCAAGTTTCTTCTGATATAAAATAAATCCGCCATGTTCCCAATGAAGTATCTTTATGGTGGTTCTGTTTTTGCTCACAAACAGAAAAACTTCCCCGGACAAGGGGTTGCGTTTCATGTCGGACTTGACTAACTGATACAAGGAATAGATCCCTTTACGCATATCCACATCATGCGAACAGAGGTGGTAACTCATGGATTCTGTAAGTGCGAACATCCTAGTAACCGGTATTGCATGAGAGGAGCAATGTGGCTAGTTCCTTTGCCGTGACATCTTCTATGGAGACTGCCATCCCGTTAGGGTAGGTGATTTTCACTCCTTTAATACAGGATGGAATCTGCTCACAGACAAATTTTTCTTCAACTGGGGATGCATGAAACGACAGTGGATAAATATGCTGCGATGACTCCGTTATTCCTAAATGGCATGGGACTGAATCTAAATTGTCATCGTAACGAGGTGCCGGATCGAAATCTTTGAGCGTCAGGTCTTGTTTGCGCATCCATGCCTGAAGACTGTTATAGCTTATGTGATACATCAAACAATAATCATACAAGGGTATGTCACAGCTACACAATGCGCGTTTGTAATCCTCTAGTAATTTCGAATATAAATCAGAGTTGTTCATCTTTCGTCTTTTTAGAAGACAAAAGTAATTGGCTAGATATTACCATGCAAGATGGTATTGCGGAGACGCTTACTTTTCTTTTGATTATTTTTTCCAGTAGTTTGGAAGAAGCTCCCTATATACATCGTCTGAAGCGTTCGGGCTTATACAGGCCATCCGATTGAGTACGTCTGTGAAGTATTCGAAGGTGTTTATTCCCTGTAGCCTGCAGGAACACGCCAGCGAGTAGATCAAAGCTGATCTCTTTGCTCCCGCATGACTGCCACAAAACAGCGAGTTTCTCCTGCTTAAGCTGATGTATCTCATGCAGAGTTCGATGGCATTGTTGTCCAGCTTATAATCAGCCCTTTTTATGTAATTGCACAATGCGTCATACTCGTGCAGTATATAGTTTACCGCCATAGAGAGTGGACTCTTGGGAAGTGTGGCAGGGTTGGATTGTATCTCCAGTAATTTTCTTTTGAGCTGCTTTAATATGGGCGGTGCATATTCTTTTCTGTATCTGAGTCTTTTATTCGGACTCCACTCTTCTTGGATCAGATGTTCTTTCCTGTATAGCTGGTTGATAAGATCGATGATTTGCGTGGCATCTTCATCTCCTTCAATATCCAGAAACTTACGTTTGCAATGCTGGAAGCAAGAAAGACGTATGATATCCGGATATGTATCTGTTTCATAAACCTTATAGTGTATCAGTCCATCCGACTGGATGGCTCCTTTATATTCTTCACCGATATAATTGTTCAGCACTTCACCTGATCGTGATCCGTCGTGATAAAAGTATTGTATCAGTTTTTTCTCATTGGCCAATGCCGCCCATATATATCCTTTGCGTACTCCTTTTCCTTTCTCGTTTTTATCTTTTACGAGAATGGTATAGTAGCTTTCGTCCATGCACAAATAGCTGTCCCCAAGGATCTCCGTTCTCATGACCTCATCCAGGCGATCCATCATCATGGCAGACTTTTTTATCAGACCGTGTGCGGTTGCTTTGTTCAGTTCAAAACCGGATTCATTAAAGAATTTCACGATCCGTTCAACGGGCATGGAGTAGATGTATCTGAGTTGCAACATCCCGGCGATAAAGGAAGCTTCATAGTTCGAGTTTTGCAGCGGAGCCATCGGTGCTTTTGCAAAGTACATCTTTTCCTCAAACAAGCAGTTGTACTGATGATAGAGATGCTTGATAAAGCGTGGCGGGATATATTCATATCGGATGGAATCCACATGGCTTATGATTTTGGCTTTCTCTTTATCAAAACCGGGATCATTCGGGAAAATATCATGAGGAACGACCTCTAATTCAAAATGCTCCTTGCGTTTGGCATTGTTGTTACCGCGATCTTTAGGTGAAGAGCTATTCGCTTCAGGAGACACAGCCTGATTTACCACCTTTGGAACAATCTTTTCCGATGGATTGGAAAGCAGCTTGCTCAGACCCCGGTTCTTGCCGGTCAATGTTTGTATGTCGCCATCCTTTTGGACAAGCGTATCTTCCAGTGAGCTGATTGAACTGGTCAGCTTATCGATCTGGGCGGATAACGATTCTATCTGGAGAGATTGTTGCTGAAGCTGGAAGGATTGTTGCTGAAGCTGAAGGGACTGACGGCTTATCTGTTCCAAATAAGCTTTTTCTCTTTCAGCAGAAAGTCTGAGTTGATCTTCCAGCAGTTCTACAATCCGTTTAAAATTCATGCCATAAAGGTACGAATAATCATTTGTTTCACCAAGGAAACAAGGAATTAAATATTATCTATATATTTGTATATCAACGTATTAAATCAATATCGAACCGTTTTCTGTATTTTGCCGAATGAATATAGACGCCCTCCATTATTAAAACGAAGGTGCTCCATTTCATCTCGTATTGACCACTGAATGGGTTAAAAAGGGGTATCTCGAAAGTACCTTTCTCAAGTTTCTTCTGATATAAAATAAATCCGCCATGTTCCCAATGAAGTATCTTTATGGTGGTTCTGTTTTTGCTCACAAACAGAAAAACTTCCCCGGACAAGGGGTTGCGTTTCATGTCGGACTTGACTAACTGATACAAGGAATAGATCCCTTTACGCATATCCACATCATGCGAACAGAGGTGGTAACTCATGGATTCTGTAAGTGCGAACATCCTAGTAACCGGTATTGCATGAGAGGAGCAATGTGGCTAGTTCCTTTGCCGTGACATCTTCTATGGAGACTGCCATCCCGTTAGGGTAGGTGATTTTCACTCCTTTAATACAGGATGGAATCTGCTCACAGACAAATTTTTCTTCAACTGGGGATGCATGAAACGACAGTGGATAAATATGCTGCGATGACTCCGTTATTCCTAAATGGCATGGGACTGAATCTAAATTGTCATCGTAACGAGGTGCCGGATCGAAATCTTTGAGCGTCAGGTCTTGTTTGCGCATCCATGCCTGAAGACTGTTATAGCTTATGTGATACATCAAACAATAATCATACAAGGGTATGTCACAGCTACACAATGCGCGTTTGTAATCCTCTAGTAATTTCGAATATAAATCAGAGTTGTTCATCTTTCGTCTTTTTAGAAGACAAAAGTAATTGGCTAGATATTACCATGCAAGATGGTATTGCGGAGACGCTTACAATTATACCGACAGAGCGATATTCTGATGAAGCTGTTGATAGCCGTTTTTATCAAAAATCAAATGAGCAGTTTAATATAGATGAGAATATTACCAATTTGTTGAATAGTAATAATTGTTATTCTCCTTTTGAGAACAAAGTGATAAGTGATATTATTACTAAAGAACTGTTTATGAATTCTGCTGAACACGCACAGATTGATGAAAGCTATTTTACAACAGCATTACGTGAAAAATGGGATAACCCCAATACCCCTAAGTTTATGGATAGTTTCATAAATGAGAAAGAAGAATTAACGCTTGATTTTTTTAAAGACAAAGAAAAACTAGTTTCAATAGTAAAACAAGATGCATTTAAAAACAAAACCAAGACATTAGAAAGAATAAGCGAAGAAGGGAAAAATGGAAAACTTTTGATAGGATTGAGTAAAAAGGATAAGAATGGTAATTATTATGAACTGTATAATCTTTTTAAAAACCAATCCTACTTAGAATTTACTTTTATTGATTTTGGTTGTGGAATATATGAAACATTAAAAGACGAATATAATAAAAATAAAGAAAACGCTATTTTTCGTCTATCTAATGACATAGAAAAAAAGCATATTCACTCTCAGGTACTAGAATATGCTTTTTTATTGGATTCTTCAAAAGACCCATTTGATAGTCGTATCGAGCGAGCTGATTTAATACCGAGAGGCTTATATTTTCTTATTGATATGGTAAGGAGATACAAAGGTTTATTAGTGGCAAGAAGTGGTAAGGGCAAAGTTATTTATGATTTTTCGGATAGAATTTATATAGAAAATAAAAATAATGAAATATCAGTAGATAAAGATAGAATATATGTTGCAAAAGACGCTGTAGTGCAGTCAGTCAAGAGTGAATCTTTATTTTTTTCAGGAACAATGATTTCAATTATTCTTCCCGAAAGAAAAAAAGGAAAATTCAGAAAATCCGGAGTGAGAATAGATGATTACAAACTTAACTATGATATTTTTAATCAAGATAAATTTGATATTTATCCGAAAGAAAAGTTTGCGCCCCAGTTTTATGAATACTTACATTTAGCATTTGCTGTTTATGTCTCGGAAACAAGTGATGAGATTCACGGACTTAATTCAAAGTATAATACAGATAAAGGTATTATAAATTTAGTGTTCATTCAGATAGATTCTAAATTAAAAATTTTAAATGAGAAATCGATAAGCTGTGTTTTATTTGTTGATTTTGAAAATATTCCAAGAAGAAATTATCTCTATAAAATATATACATATCTTCAAAATTCTCCTTTAATAAATGAACGAACTAAAGTTATCGCGATAAATGTAGATAGTGATGAATTAAATGCATTAAAAGAATACGAATACGAGAATGCAATAAAAAGTAAAACTTCATTTTTATTCAAAGCAATACCATGTCTTAAATTGAATAAATTAAGTGAGCAGAATATTGATAAAAACATTATTCAATGGATTGGAGTAGATGATAAAGATGATGATATTTTACTTACAGAACTATTGTTCAATGAGGAAAAGAGTATTGATAAATCATTATTTATTAATGACTATTTGTGTGAAGGAAATGTGATTTCTCAATATCAAGGTAGAGCTATTTCAATTTTCTCAAATTTCAATGACTTAATTTTTGAGGCAAAAAAAGCGAGAGAGAACACAATTTTAGCTTGGATTAGCAATGATGTTATTAAGGATGGCGAAAGACCAACCGAGAAACACAGCGAAAAGAGACTATTTCTAACTTCTAAGGGCACATATCAAACAAAATACCTCTCTCTTTATGATAAATTGAGTTTCAGATATACTTCTCAATTTTTCGCAAGATTTCTATTGGATAAGTATATAGACACATTTAATGTAAACAAAATTTCTTTAAAGTTCGATAAGATTCTCGCAGTGACAGTAAGTAGCCAACTTCTGGCAATCGAAATTAGGAATTTGATAAAAGATGAGGATGCTTACTCCTTTTTGAGAAAAGAGAGAAGTGATAAAAACGAATGTTCGAAAGATTTAAGTTTTTGTCCCGATTTAATTAAATTGTCGAGTTACTTTTCATTTGAAGAAGAGAAACCATTCAGAGATATGGAAAGTAATCAGAGAATTCTTATCGTAAATGATGTTATTTCAACAGGTTCGCTTATTAAAAGATTGGTTGAAGAAATTAAAAATAAAGATGCAGTTATTACTGGTATTTTATCAATCGCGGATACAAGAAAAAGGAATGTTGATGAAAATACTGAGTATCCTTCAGTGTTTTTTGACGAAATCAAAATGGAAGACATTGAGTGCAAAATTATCTCAATCATTTCAAGCGAACAAAATCCCCATTTAAATATTGAAAAGTTTAAACATAAACCTCAAGGTGCGAATGCTTATAAAATAAAACGTATAAATCCTATTCTTAATTCTATTGTAACACTAAACTCTAAACATACAGAAAAAAATAAAATTTTGTTTGAAAACCCCAAAGAGTTTTTTGATTTAGTCAGTTCTGATATTTTTCAAATTGGACATTTCAAACAAAGTTTATTGTCGTGTAGTAGTTACTTTACAGATATGTATGCTTTACTCTGCAACAATAAAGGATCTGAATTATTGGAGAAATGTAAGATAGAAATGGATAATAGACTAGGAAAAGCATGTAATCCGTTTTTTATTTTTCACCCGGTACATTCAGGAATAGAACAAATCTCAGAAGATACTTATAACAAAGTTTTTGGGACAAATAAAGCCAATATAATCGGATTACAAAGATATCAAACTCCGTTAGGTTGGCGATTTGTGTTTCCACCAAAACGTTTTAATGAAGTATTAAAAGGGCAACCAATCTTAATAACAGATAGTGGCACTTTGTCGGGACAATCGCTGATACAACTCATAGATGCAGTGTCTATTTATGAAGTAAGTAGAATAGACGTTTTGATTATTATTGGCAGATTAGATGATTTTCAGCGTGAGTTTTATTCAAGATTACATACAATAAAAGTTAAAACTAAAATAGACGAAGAAATAAAAGATAAAGACAGAGATGTTATTGTTCCCCTCAATATTTTTTTTGGCACAAATTTGCATATTCCCTCATATCAAACCGAAGATATGTGTCCTTTCTGCAAAGAATTTGAATTATTAAAACAATATGAAAACAAAGACTCAATCACTAAAGAAGCAGCAAATTATATCAAGAAAAGAAAATCAGAGATATTGAAACCAGATAATGGTGAAAAGTCTACTTCTGAATATATTCCAAAAGATAAAATCACAACAAAATGGGATTCTAAAAATATCTTCTTAATGCGAGATGAATTGGGCAAAATAGACGGATATCGATTCTATGAAGATTATTTTAGTCGAAATGATGATTATGGAGAAGAAAAATTCGATGATTTATGCAACCGCTACCCAAATGAAGAATGGGAAAATTTGTTTAATATTGAAAATATAGACGATTTAAGAAAATTTGAACAAATTCTTATTTGTATTTTGCATGAACCGTATTTAATTTATACAATCAAAGATTTATTGGTTAATCTTTTTGAGATATTACAAAAGATTATTGTAAGCGTCTCCACGATACCGTATAGAAAAATTCAAAAGTTCTTTTTCTTTTGATTATTTTTTCCAGTAGTTTGGAAGAAGCTCCCTATATACATCGTCTGAAGCGTTCGGGCTTATACAGGCCATCCGATTGAGTACGTCTGTGAAGTATTCGAAGGTGTTTATTCCCTGTAGCCTGCAGGAACACGCCAGCGAGTAGATCAAAGCTGATCTCTTTGCTCCCGCATGACTGCCACAAAACAGCGAGTTTCTCCTGCTTAAGCTGATGTATCTCATGCAGAGTTCGATGGCATTGTTGTCCAGCTTATAATCAGCCCTTTTTATGTAATTGCACAATGCGTCATACTCGTGCAGTATATAGTTTACCGCCATAGAGAGTGGACTCTTGGGAAGTGTGGCAGGGTTGGATTGTATCTCCAGTAATTTTCTTTTGAGCTGCTTTAATATGGGCGGTGCATATTCTTTTCTGTATCTGAGTCTTTTATTCGGACTCCACTCTTCTTGGATCAGATGTTCTTTCCTGTATAGCTGGTTGATAAGATCGATGATTTGCGTGGCATCTTCATCTCCTTCAATATCCAGAAACTTACGTTTGCAATGCTGGAAGCAAGAAAGACGTATGATATCCGGATATGTATCTGTTTCATAAACCTTATAGTGTATCAGTCCATCCGACTGGATGGCTCCTTTATATTCTTCACCGATATAATTGTTCAGCACTTCACCTGATCGTGATCCGTCGTGATAAAAGTATTGTATCAGTTTTTTCTCATTGGCCAATGCCGCCCATATATATCCTTTGCGTACTCCTTTTCCTTTCTCGTTTTTATCTTTTACGAGAATGGTATAGTAGCTTTCGTCCATGCACAAATAGCTGTCCCCAAGGATCTCCGTTCTCATGACCTCATCCAGGCGATCCATCATCATGGCAGACTTTTTTATCAGACCGTGTGCGGTTGCTTTGTTCAGTTCAAAACCGGATTCATTAAAGAATTTCACGATCCGTTCAACGGGCATGGAGTAGATGTATCTGAGTTGCAACATCCCGGCGATAAAGGAAGCTTCATAGTTCGAGTTTTGCAGCGGAGCCATCGGTGCTTTTGCAAAGTACATCTTTTCCTCAAACAAGCAGTTGTACTGATGATAGAGATGCTTGATAAAGCGTGGCGGGATATATTCATATCGGATGGAATCCACATGGCTTATGATTTTGGCTTTCTCTTTATCAAAACCGGGATCATTCGGGAAAATATCATGAGGAACGACCTCTAATTCAAAATGCTCCTTGCGTTTGGCATTGTTGTTACCGCGATCTTTAGGTGAAGAGCTATTCGCTTCAGGAGACACAGCCTGATTTACCACCTTTGGAACAATCTTTTCCGATGGATTGGAAAGCAGCTTGCTCAGACCCCGGTTCTTGCCGGTCAATGTTTGTATGTCGCCATCCTTTTGGACAAGCGTATCTTCCAGTGAGCTGATTGAACTGGTCAGCTTATCGATCTGGGCGGATAACGATTCTATCTGGAGAGATTGTTGCTGAAGCTGGAAGGATTGTTGCTGAAGCTGAAGGGACTGACGGCTTATCTGTTCCAAATAAGCTTTTTCTCTTTCAGCAGAAAGTCTGAGTTGATCTTCCAGCAGTTCTACAATCCGTTTAAAATTCATGCCATAAAGGTACGAATAATCATTTGTTTCACCAAGGAAACAAGGAATTAAATATTATCTATATATTTGTATATCAACGTATTAAATCAATATCGAACCGTTTTCTGTATTTTGCCGAATGAATATAGACGCCCTCCATTATTAAAACGAAGGTGCTCCATTTCATCTCGTATTGACCACTGAATGGGTTAAAAAGGGGTATCTCGAAAGTACCTTTCTCAAGTTTCTTCTGATATAAAATAAATCCGCCATGTTCCCAATGAAGTATCTTTATGGTGGTTCTGTTTTTGCTCACAAACAGAAAAACTTCCCCGGACAAGGGGTTGCGTTTCATGTCGGACTTGACTAACTGATACAAGGAATAGATCCCTTTACGCATATCCACATCATGCGAACAGAGGTGGTAACTCATGGATTCTGTAAGTGCGAACATCCTAGTAACCGGTATTGCATGAGAGGAGCAATGTGGCTAGTTCCTTTGCCGTGACATCTTCTATGGAGACTGCCATCCCGTTAGGGTAGGTGATTTTCACTCCTTTAATACAGGATGGAATCTGCTCACAGACAAATTTTTCTTCAACTGGGGATGCATGAAACGACAGTGGATAAATATGCTGCGATGACTCCGTTATTCCTAAATGGCATGGGACTGAATCTAAATTGTCATCGTAACGAGGTGCCGGATCGAAATCTTTGAGCGTCAGGTCTTGTTTGCGCATCCATGCCTGAAGACTGTTATAGCTTATGTGATACATCAAACAATAATCATACAAGGGTATGTCACAGCTACACAATGCGCGTTTGTAATCCTCTAGTAATTTCGAATATAAATCAGAGTTGTTCATCTTTCGTCTTTTTAGAAGACAAAAGTAATTGGCTAGATATTACCATGCAAGATGGTATTGCGGAGACGCTTACAGATTATTGATGAACTGATAAAAGACAAAAATGCTATTGCTAAACTTAATTATGATTGGAGTATATATTCAATTCTGCGAGTTTATTATACTATTTGTTGCAGAATAGGTTTCTATAATATAAATAATTTTGAATTAGTTTTTCAATTTTGTAATAATGACGATAACGCACTCAGCTATTTTTCATTTATAATTTGGGAAGGTTATTACATGAAAGATGAGTTGAAAGAAAATATACGAAATATCTTGATTGTGATGAATGACAAATTTGATAATTCTCAAGAAAGAGATAATAAAGAATGTAATATAATATATTCAGATGATAAAATAAGAAATATTATAAAATCTATAGTGCGACGTTTTGAATTAACCCAACCTTTAAATATTAACGATGCTTTTTATAATTTAAAAAAATTTTTTATCAAAGAACGATCAGCCGATTCTCATTCTGATTTTAAGCGACAAATTTTTCAATTGGTAAATGGAGTTGAAGAAAGGGATATTACGTCTGATATAATCAACAACTTGATAGAATTGTGTACTAATATTTCAAAGAGATTGAAATATTTAGGCACAAATCTTGAAAAAATTAAAGATTGTATTGGTTATGGTGATAAGATACAATACGACAATCTTTTTAAAGATGAAAACTCTATCTATAATAATCTGTATAAAATAGATAGCAATTGTACTGTAATAATAGATAGTAAGAAACAAATTCTGGAAACAAATGATATAGCTAAGATTAAAGCATTTGCATGTGAAATAGATAATTTTCAGACAAATTTCTTATTAGAAGACAAACCTTTTGTTAGGTATTGCAAGAAATATATGGTGGACTTAAAAACCTGTATTGATAACGCAAAAAAAGCAGCTAATTCAAGATATAACCAGAAAAAAGGTCTGGCTGTAAAACTGAAAATAAATAATATTCTTACGGATAATATGCTTGTTAATATACATAGTGATTTACTTGAATATGCACTTGAAGAAATATTTTATAATGCGGCAAAGTATCAGAATAATACAGATACAGTTATTTCCTGTAGTGTCAGTCAATCTGAAAATATTATAGAACTAATAATCTCACAGAATAAAGGGTTTATAAGCAGCGACAGAGTAGAAGGACACGGAATAGATACCACAGTTAAGCCTATTTTTGTTTTGTTTTGTGGTGAAGATGGAATTTGTATTGATAAAAGAACTAAAGATAGGTACGATATAAAAATCATTTTTAATATTTGACTTTTACTGATTTGGGTAGACACTTTTTTTCCCTTTAAACGGAGAAACTAGACATATCAGAAAGTTTATACTGAAAGTCTAGACACCTTCACTACTTCCATACTAGAATCGTTTACACCAGATGGATATGCCAGAACCAGACTTGCTGTTGGGTAAGAATGGATGGTGCTCGATGCACCATTCATTCTTTAACCAGTCTGATGCCTTAAACCGTCACCTGGATTTGCTGCTGGGTAGACAAAAGTACATCATTATTTTGCATGTTAGTCTTACGTGATGCATAAACTTTTGTTTTCCACATTCTTTTTTGTTCTCCAGTCTGTTGGTGAGCAGCTTCCGGGGTAAGCATCCCTATGCTCATATGGGGCCTCCTGGTATTGTAAAAAGAAATATACCGGCCAATAACAGACCGGGCCTGATCTATATTCTTAAAATGCCTGTCACAATAGATGCGTTCCTGTTTTATGATACCATTTACCCGTTCTGCAATTGCATTGTCAGTGGGCTTGTACTCCTCAGTCATACTGATCGTGATGTTATACTCGTTAAGTTTTTTAATATAAATATCACAACAGTATTGTACTCCCCGGTCAGAATGATGAATCAAACCTGTAAGGTCATTCCGGTCTGTCTGGCTGATAGCATCACTCAAGGCATCCAGTGTGATGGCAGCCTTCAATGTGTCAGCCAGCTTCCATCCTATAATCTTATGTGAGTACGCATCGGTAATCAAGTGCAAATAGCAACAGCCAACATCCATGCTTATATATGTGATATCACTCACCCACAATTGATTGGGCCCGGTAGGTACAAAATCCTTTATCCGGTTCTTGTATTTGTGATACCGATGATTGGAATTTGTCGTATGTCGTGGCTTGGGACGATTAAGCATCAGCTTGTTGCGTCGCAACAACTTGAAGAAATTGTCGCGACCGGGAACACGATCCTGCCCGAAGACGCAGCAGATCATGATGAAGAGTTTGAAGCAACCGATGCCCGGATCTTCCTCGCGGATTTCTTTTACCGCATCCAAAAGCTCCCTGTTATGTTTGCTTTCCTGCTCATAGTCAGTTTTCAACTGGTAGTAAGCCTGACGGCAATGGCCAAATAGTCTGCAAGCAGCCTTTACGTTTGTATCATGCTGCTCAACCAGTATCGTGACTACCTGGCCCCAGCTTTTTTTCTTATTTGGATGTTTTCCTGCTTCTCGGCTAAGTCAATCATGATATCGCGAGCCTTAATTCCTAACTCGGAGAAGGCCAGAGCTTTCTCCAAATCCTTAATACGAGCTTGCAATCTTGCAATCTCATCCGGTTCATTTAATTTCTTCCGTGCCATAACATCTTCTATTGTTTCAGGAGATAAAGATAGAGCTTCTGACTCTATTGAATAAATTTTTATCCAATAATCAATTTGATTTCTGCTAAGCTCATGCTTCTTTGAAATTTCACTTTTCGAGGCGCCGCTCGAATAATACTCACGAAGAATCGATAGCTTATCCGATTCTGTAAATTTAATTGTTCTTGTTTTTCGCTTCATAGATCACATTATTTATTTGTTTATAATGTGTCTACCTATATCAGTATAAGACAATTTACAAACTTCAAGACAATTAAGTATATGGAAAAAGTATTGACATTTTTAATTTCAAGTCCAGATAACGAAACATTTACACCCGATTTATATTCTAAATGCAGGAATTTTCTGAATGACGCAAATGTGGTTGTATTACATGAGTTTAATCATTTTTATAATTGTATATTCAAATATGCAACAAACGATTTTACCTTTCGCCTTCTTGTTCATTCTGGATCTGCTGACAAGGGTGGAATAATTACTTCTGGTGATACGATTTGTGAAGAGATTAAGGGCAAGAATGAGTTTGAAAATTTTGATGTCTGTTTTATAACTCGAAAACCAGACTGGTTTCAAACGGATGAATATTTTACATTGCGAAATGGCAAAAAGTATTGGAATATGAAGTATTTTAATCGCGATGCTGCTATTAATCAATTCCTTTCTGAAACCGTACCAGTTAAAAAAAGTGATTTGATTACAAATACAGCAAAAGTAAGAACAATAAATCAATCAATCACAATAGCAAAACCTAAAATCTTTATAGGTTCGTCTTCTCGTGAAAAAGCATTGTCTATAGCCAAAAGCATAAAAAATAATTTATTCAATGATAAAGATGCTAATGGCAATAGTAAATATACACTTCATGTGTGGAATGAAAGTTTGTTTAAGGCAGGTAAAGCAAATATTGAAAATCTTGAGCATATTCTTAACAATCACGATTATGGTATTTTTGTATTTAATGCTGATGATGAAATTTATAACCGAGAAATAAATGGAAAATGCCTAGAAATACCCAGAGATAATGTGATTTTTGAGTATGGTATGTTTATGGGAAAATATACAAGAAATAAAGTGTTTTTTGTAATTCCACGCCCCAAAGGAAATTTGAAAATATTGTCAGATTTGTTGGGAATCACAGCACTAGAATATGATGCCAATGATGAGGAGCTAGATGCTTCAGTAGGCGTTGCTTGTAATAAGATACGCGACGAATTAAAATAATAGTTATCACTAGTGTCCACTAAAAACGGCTTATTATTAGTCGTATCTAACAGATTGACTGAAACTTATATTGGAATTTCCTGCGTGACGATTTCAATTGATTTAAAGTCGTTTCTCGTTAATTTATTATTTGTAATCACTTGATATTCAGGCCTCAACTAATGTTCAACAATAAACAAAATTATTTTAGTGGACACTAGTGAATAGTTATTATGCCAAAAAACTCAAATCTAGAATACAAATTCATATGGAAAGAGAGGTCGGTGAATCATTCCTAGATATTCCGGTGATAGCCACCCAGTGATTCCGGTGATAACCACCCACTCACTCTGCTCTTTTATAATGACAAAATTACCGTTTTTTTCTTAAACTCTCTCCTTTTAATTCAAATCTATGCGATGTATATACAATTCTATCAATGATAGAATCGGCCAATGTTTCATCGGTAAATATATCAAACCACATAGCCACTGGTAGTTGACTGGCAATTATAGTTGCTTTTCTGGCATGCCTGTCTTCTATTATCTCCATAAAGTCAAGTTGCTGTTGTTTCTCCATGGTGGATAGTCCGAAGTCATCGAGGATTAGCAAGTCGGTCTTGGCTACTTTGTCAAAGAACCGTATGATTGATCCTTCCACTCTGGCAATTTTCAGTCGGAGCAATAACTTCTGCATGTTGTAATAGGACACCGTAAAGCCTTTCCTGCATGCTTGAGTACCTAAAGCCGATGCCAGGAAGCTTTTTCCGCATCCGGCTGCACCTGTAATCAGCACCGATTCCCCGTTTCGGATATAGCTTCCTGTGGATAATGATAAAATTCTGGATTGTTCGACGCCGCGGCTGGCTTCAAAGTTTAACTCTTCAACCGATGCCTGATAGCGGAACGAGGCATTCTTTAACAGACGCTCATACCGGTTCGAGTCCCTCTGATCTTTCTCCGCTTGCACTAAAAGTTTGAGCCCATCCATAAAGGATAGTTCATGTACTTTTCTGGTTTCTTCCCACGTTTTCAGGCAACTGACCATGCCTGAAAGCTTTAATTGCATCAATTCTGATTTGATTTGTTCCATTCTGATTCTGTTTTAATTTGATTCATATAATACTCTTTCCCCCTGATATTTTTATGCGGGAGACGTTTTTCTTCCTCTTTCATTGTCTCTTTTGTGCTTTCTATAAATTCATAGGCCTTGTTTTCTATGATTTTCTGCAATGACTTGCAGGAGAGCAAATCACAATCAAGGGCATAGCGGCAAGCCTTTTCAAAAACAACGGGATTGGTTTTCCTCTGTAGGGATAAGAGCCCGTCACAACGTCTGTAGATGCGCTCAGGTACTTCTTCCTTCTCAAAGTTCCGGATGATTAACCCTGCTAAGTTTTCCGAACGTTTTTGCGCCTGCCGGATATAATACTCAGGACTCCGCTCCAGATAATGCCGGTGGGTAGAACACAAATGCTCTTTCTGTGTGGTATAACCGTAACCGGCCGTGCGAAGATGAGTTGCGATACAGTCTCCGTCACAATAGATTCTGACAATGCTTCTTGTGTACACGACCGAGACCTTTCTGCCGATATAACTGTAAGGGACAGAGTAATAATGCTTATCCCTGCCCAGAAAGATACAATTGTTCTGTGCCACCTTCAGTAAGGCATAATACTTCAGATCAAAGTCATCGCAAGGTAATGCCGTCAACATGGAGCGTTCTTCGGCCAGAAACTTTTCTTCCCGTGAATAAGGTTTTTGCTGCATGCGGGTTTGATTGTGCTCTTTGACTTTCTCCGCGATCGCTTTATTGAGTTCATCCATGGAAAAGAATGTTTCATTACGGAGTTTGGCGTAAACCCGGGTGTAAATGATCTTTACATGGTTTTCTACGGCAGCCTTGTCTTTGGGGGAATAAGGTCTTGCCGGAAGAACCACAAACCCGTAATGATTGCCAAAATCTTCCATGACCCGATTCAGTTCCGGCTCATATTTGTCTGTTTTTATAACTGCCGCTTTCAGGTTGTCGGGAACCAATATCTTGGGACTTCCTCCAAAACAGCGTAACGCACAAGACAAGCCATACAGAAACTCTTCCGTGGATTGGGAACGGACCGCCATTACAAAGGTGTAATCCGAGTAAGGAAGGCATGCTATAAAAATCTGAACTTTTACCACTTCTCCGGTTTCTCTGTCCACATAAGACATCGTATCCCCCGAGAAATCCACATACAGCTCTCTGCCGGGAGCATGTTCCAGTATAGCAGAAGGATGTCGCGCCACGCTCACCTGGGAAAGATGATAACAGAACTGGGAGTAGCCGTAGCCATCGGGATGCTCCTTTTTGTATTCCTCCCACAGGGTCTGCTTTGTTACGTGAGGACGCCGGAGCTCCTGCTCAAAATAAGAAAGCTTCTCCTTAAAAACCAGAAAACGATCTTCCGTATAAGCCGGATTACCTGCCGAGAACTTCTTCTCAAGAACAGGATCTTCCAACTTCAAGAGCGTATCAATATCAAATCCGTTCTCTTTTACTTTACGCAGATACTCGTTGACTGTCCCTTTATAAAGATCCAACGATTGGGCTATCCTCCGATTGGAGACACCCTCCTTATGCAATTGCAATACTTGTTTTATTTTACTCATTCGTATTATTTTTCCTGCCATAATAGTATTCTATGTATTGATGATTCGTACATAGAATATAAGCATTTTCTATAAATGAGTGGGTGGATATGCTCCGGAATGTGAATTCTTTTTCACAAGCTGCTTCTCGAAAACAAAACAAACTAATCTTCAATGACTTATACTCCCCAAAATGGGTGGATATGCTCCGGAATCTTTCGCTTCTTTACCCACTTCGTATCGACTGGGTGGGAATGCTCCGGAATCCGGTTCAAAGAATCGTTTGTCTCGTTTAAAAAAACTCTTTTTTATCCGTTTTTATCCGTTTTTGGGTGGATATCTGCCGGAATGGCACTGAATATAGCCCGTTTTCTTCTGGATTATGGCACTATTCGTTCCGGATTTTTTGGGTGGGTATGCTCCGGATTATCTATCATTCCATCCAGATATATTAAAACCTCTATTTCTTAATAATGCGCTTGAAAACACTGTTACAGCATATTGGAATTGTTTGTGTAAATATTAATGGTATATGTTTCTTTACTCACTACTAGTAAATTATGAAAAAGATTAGAGTTCTCGCTATCTGCATTTTCTTATCTCTAAATGCAGTTATGTCTTATGCACAACAAACGGTGATACCGTTAGAAACACCTTTGGATCTAGGTAAATGCAAAGCCTATTCTTATTTTATTTACGGAAAACCAACTTATTGGAGTAGGGATGGAGTGAATCCGGACAGTGTAGAATATGATCTTTCTTCACGTGGAATAAGTGAAAAGTATCGAGTTAAACCGAGTGGAGATATGATGCATGTTTTTCGGGTTATGCCAGATGGAATTCAGACGGAAAAAACATCAATATTCTCTTTTACTAAATCTATCGATAAAATTAAGGGAAAAGAGTTTGAATCGTCTTCTTTGATTAAGAACTCATCGCTTCAAGGACCTAGAGATTATTTTTTGTTGCACAAATATGATGGTTCTGTATTTATTAATGAAGATTCTTTGAAGATTTTCGAACCAATGATAGTGAGCGTAACGGACGTATGTATCAGAGAGGCGAACTTTGAGGGCGAGGCCTTAACTACCTGGACCAATCCCAAGGCTTCGGATTATTGGTTTAAAATGCAAAACAGTTTGAAAGTATCCGGACACGAAAACAACTTTGTCAACAACGTTAAACGTCAGTCTGAATACGCATTTGGTGATACGGTGTTTTTGGGTAGTAAGTATTACCGTTTTGACAGTGTGGATGTGGACAATACCTCTGCTTATTTTACGCCGATTGTAGCAGCAAATACTTATACAGTACCAGCACACCTGCTAAAATTGTTTGTACCGTATTTTGGGGAACGCCAGTATCTGTTAATCGATTTCTTTGGTACTTGGTGCAAACCATGCATTGCCGGGCTTCCTGAATTACGCAATATATATGAGCTGCATAAGCGTTGGTTCTCTTTCGTCAGCGTCTGTGAGGATATGCCGAAAAATACAGAGTTGGCAAAATCCATTTTCAAAGAAAACAAGGTTTCGTGGCCTTTGCTTTCCAATGTGTATCAGAATGATAAAAAAATAACTACCGGTATGAAAATAGCAGCATTCCCCAATTTCGTCATTATTGATAGGACGGGCAAGATTTTGTATCAGCAGGTTGGCAGTCATGATGAAGAATTGGTGAAAGCGATAAAGGAAATAGAAAACTGATGAAAATGGCGCGCAAACAGTAGAGCTTACTAACAGCGATTTCAAAAGTGAAGGCATGGTTTAAGAATAAATATAATCGTTCTGTGGGTTCAATGGTCTATAATTGAAATATTCTGCTTATTATTGCATCATGAACAGAGAACAGAAAATAGTATCCCTCTTTTCTCAATTCAAAGAATTGGGAATAGATCATCAGATAGACTACAATAAATTCTATCTCTATTCGCTTATCACGCACTCCACTGCAATTGAAGGATCCACAGTAACCGAAATTGAAAATCAGCTTTTGTTTGATGAGGGTATCACTGCAAAAGGACGTTCTATGGCAGAACAGTTGATGAACTTAGATCTGAAGGCTGCTTATGAACAAAGTGTTACCTTGGCTAATAATCATACTGACATTTCTGTTGAGATGCTTAAAATGCTCTCTTCGGTGGTGATGAAGAATACCGGAACTTCATACAATACAGCTCTTGGAACTTTCTCTTCAGCAAATGGCGACTTACGATTACTTAATGTTGCGGCCGGCGTGGGAGGACGTTCATATATGAATTATGCAAAAGTTCCCATGAAATTATCGGAACTATGCGAAAACATAAACAATAGGCGTAAGGCGTTGACTAAAGCTGATATACTGGATTGTTACAGATTGAGTTTTGATGCTCACTACCAATTGGTAACTATTCACCCTTGGGCTGATGGCAATGGCAGGATGTCTCGCCTACTGATGAGTCAGATACAATTTGAGTTTGGCATAATACCAACAAACATAGATAAAAATCGCAAAGCCGAATATATTGAAGCTCTTCTTGCGACTCGTGAGTGCGAAGATCTTGACGTGTTCCGTAATTTTATGTTTGATGAGCATATTCGTAATTTAGAGCAATTAATTAGCAATTACCAAACTTCTATTGCAGATGTCTATATTGGTGATCATGCTAAATCATCCGCAGGTGATGGATTAAATGATGGATTAAATGATGGATTAAAATTATCAGAAAGATTGAAAAACATTATTGCCATTGTTGAAGAGAATCCGATCATCACCGTTGGTGAGATTGCAAAGAGACTTCAAGTAAGTAAACCGACCATAGAACGAGAAATTGCGTTCTTAAAGTCAAAGAACATACTGCTTCGTATTGACTCAAAGAAAGCGGGATCATGGAAGATAAACAGAGATCAAAAATAAATCTATCATGTTATTGAGCAATTGCAATAACTTGCTGACTTCGGGTGCGACTTGGGGGGGATTTTCTACTTACAGCCTGACAAAATCAGATTCTATGCTGTCAACTAAGTGTTCGTCAATTTTCAATTCAGCAGCAAACTCCCTAAATTTACCAACAGCATTGCTTACCAGCTCAATTAAAGAGTTATAATCTTGAATGTCATTTCGCTGAGCTATCGTTTCCATATCTTCACGGGTTATATCCTCAGTTTTGCCATTAATGGAAATAGAGTGTTTGTTCATATATGCCGGAGCAGAAAGATCAACGCCATAAGTCAAGTCATAAGCCGGAGATAAACGCCACACGCCATCAGGGGTCATACAAAAGCTGAAGTTTTTTGAATGGTCATCCACATTACGAGCAAGCACATTAAATACCATTCGCAGAAATTGCTGACGGTTGTCCTCGTACGGCAAATTAAACCTTCGTATTACAGCAAATAAATCTTCGTAACTGTCACTTCCCGGTGAGATAGCAGCCAGTGTTTGTGTATGTATTCGATCATCACCAACACGGTCAAATCGACGGGTAAGAAAATGTGTGGCGTTTTTGTATGAACGTAATTCGGACGGCATCATATTTATTTCAGCAGCTAAAGCCATTTGGTAATAAACATACTCCAACTTGGCCAATGGATAGGATGAATTATCATCATACTTAAGAATAAAATGCTCAAAGCTTTCAGGTATATTTCCCTGTCCGGAAATTACTTCGCCAGTGGATTTATTTACTGCAACAATTGCTTTCGGACGCTTACCTCCCGGGGATGAACTAATCTTGATCAGATCTTGCCACAAAATTGAATTCTCGGCATTTAGCACTGTAGTTTCCCGTTCATTCAAGACCTGTTTGGCAAACTCATACAGGTGTTCGATATCTACATGGAAAACAGAGTTGTCGCCTAATTTATGAGCCGGTTCAAACTCAAGTGCACCCATTGCACGGCTACCGATAAACGAAAGATGATCTACCGGACTAACATCCTTTGTTGGAATATGATTATCTCGCAGCCATGCACTAAAAAGAGAATGCCCCCATTTGTCGGGGAGTGAATCGGCAATCATTGGTGGAAGTCCCATGTACAATTTATCTTTATCGCCTGTCCACGGTATATGCTTTCTGCTGCGCGGTGAATTGATGGGCATTGTTAGTGGAGCAATATCCAAGCCTTTGTCTAAGAATTCAGATTCATATTCAAAAACAGCAACATCTGATTTTTTATCCCATGAAAGATACCCTACCGACATCCCCCAAAGCTTCACCATTACTACATTCGTTTCCATAATTACTTTTCTTTCTGTTGTTTCATAAATAATGCACGCGGACTTTCTGGTAATACAGGCAATAGCTTTTCAATTTCATCAAGGTTGTCGATGGCTCGCAACAATTTGATAAACGAAGCCAACGTAACCCCGGTAGAAGAACCGTTCTCAAAGGAACTGATTGTAAATACGCTCAATCCGGATTTCTCTGCGACTTCCTTTTGAGTGAATCCCATTCGTTTACGATAGTCTCTGTATCGTTTTCCTAGCTGTCGGATAATATCACTACCCGATTGTTCATATAATTCTGTGTACATAGTCAGTAATATTTATGCAAATATAGATATGTCTATAATTACATCCAAATATATTACAATAATATAGATTTATCTATAGTGTTATTCTGGGTAACTAGTTCTACATTGTACATATTGCTTGGCAATGTCCTTTCAGATTGATGAAATAATCGGAGAATTCGCCTGTGGTTTTCGTAAAATGAAGACTCATAGAATTTCATACAGCCTGTTTTTTAGATGAATAAATAGGTGGTTCCGAAACAGCTAGTTCCGAAATGGCGGTTTCTATACTGCAAAAGGATTGTAAAAATAATTCTATGCAAATAGAATGTGACTTAATTCAGCTGAATAATATATCTTTGCTTATCAGAATAAACAAATGAATACGACAAGATACATCGCTTTACTAAGAGGAATTAATGTCGGTGGCAACAATATCATAAAGATGACCGATCTGAAAGCTTGTTTTGAAGAAATGGGGTATACTGACGTTGCTACTTATATCCAAAGTGGAAATGTGCTGTTTTCAACAAAAGGACAGGATAAACAGTGCCTTACGAGAGTCGTAGAGCAAGGTCTCTCTGAAAGATTCGATTATCAATCTAAAGTTATTTTGATAACTGAAAGGCATCTTTGTCAGATCGTGAATTCCGCTCCTCAATTGTTTGGCAATGAACCGACTGAATACAAATATAATGTGCTGTTTATTAGAGAACCTATGACCGCAAATATGGCGCAGGAATCAATCCGGATAAAGGATGGAGTGGATCAAGTCTGGATAGGGGATGGAGTGCTTTATTTCTCCCAACTGAAAAGTAAGGCTAGTCAAAGTTATTTGACAAGAATCATTGGTCAACCCATATATAAAGAGATAACCATCCGTAATTGGAATACTACGACAAAACTCGCTTCAGTAAAGTAAATGGCTAATCACCAAAGGATCGCCATTGACTTAAGGCTTCTTTTTGAGTGTGTGCATAACCTTCACTAAAGAAATTATTAATTGAATACTGTTTCTATCCCAATAATTCAGACAAAGAATGTATCTTTGTTAATCTGATAAACAGAGGCGGCTATGGGAACCATGTTAAAAGAGACTTAAATGATTATTCAGAAAATACATATTAATAGGGCAAATTACTCAGATTCCGATACACTTACGGAGATTGCATTCTTAACGAAATACCAATTCTAGTAAAGAAGAAATAATTAAAGAAAAAATGAAACTACTCGGAAATATTATTTGGTTGGTCTTCGGCGGAATTTTTATTGCTGCCGAATATGTAGTATCGAGTTTAGCCCTGATGGTAACCATTGTGGGTATTCCTTTCGCGCTTCAAACCTTGAAACTGGCCGTGCTTGCATTGTGGCCTTTTGGCAGCCAAGTTAGACCTTCAGCGGGCAACCCAGGCTGCCTTTCAACGATTATGAACGTGATATGGTTCTTTATAGGTGGCATTTGGATAGCATTGACGCATTTCGCCTTCGGCATTTTGTTTGCTATCACCATTATTGGATTGCCATTTGCCATGCAGCATTTTAAACTAGCCGGACTGGCGCTAACTCCTTTTGGACGAGAAATTATTTCAAAATAAATGAGGAACAGCTATCTAAATCAGCTCTACCCATTGAGCGGAAACTGTTGGAGAATTGTCATTTCGGTGAGTATCTTCCCCGTTGTTATTGCTACCATCATCAAACAAAGAGAAATACAAGATATCACAATATAATGTGATTTTCATGCTTTAAGAGCTTATTATTTAGTTGCGAATAGCATAAAATCCCACTATTTTGTGATTTCACTTGTTTGCATTCTCAAAAGAAACTATATTTGCCCTTAAATCCCATTATATTGTGATTATGGAAGAGATAGGTAATATCATAAAGAATCGCAGAAAAACGCTCTCAATTACACAGCGAGAGCTTGCTGCTTTATCAGGGGTAGGAATCAATACCCTTACGAAGATCGAGCGTGGAGAAGCAAATCCATCTTTAAAAGTGGTCTTTAGCATTCTAAATACGCTTGGATTGGAAATGGATATCAAAATCAAGACCAATAAAGCATAAGTAGTAGAAACGATGAGAAAAGCAAATGTTTATATAAATGGAATATTAGCCGGAGAACTAACAGAAGTTTCTACGAAAGACTATATATTCGGGTATACGAATGAGTACTACAACGATGCAACAAAATCGGCCATTAGTCTGACTTTCCCAAAAACACAACAGGAATATCGTTCGACTTACTTGTTCCCGTTCTTCTTTAATATGCTTTCAGAGGGAAGTAACAGGATAACGCAATCCCGATTGCTTCGTATAGATGAGAAAGACCACTTTGGAATTTTAGTTGCTACAGCTCAAAATGATGTGACGGGAGCCATAACAGTTAAACCTGTGATAGAATGAAAGCGATAGTTAATTGTCCATCCATGCTAGCTACCGGGTATGACACGTACAGTCCGATTGCTTTGAAAAAGGTATTTGATAAGCATAAGGTTTCACACGTGCTTCCTTATGAATCTATTGAACAGAATGAGGACGATGCCAAACTTTTTATGGAGAATAAAAAACGTATTTCCATATCAGGGGTACAAAGTAAATACTCTATGGTTATCAAGGAGGATAAACTCAATCTGACCCCTGAAGGTGAACAAGGGCACTACATCTTGAAGCCCCGACCAGCAGAAATACGGAACCCGCAAGAGTGTGCCGCCAATGAAAATCTCACTATGCAAATTGCAGAACAAGTATTCAAGATGGAAACTGCCGCTAATGGTTTATGTTTCTTTCAAGGAGGAGAAATGGCGTATTTTACAAAGCGATTTGATGTTGCTCCTGATGGTAAAAAGTATAAAGTGGAAGATTTCGCTTCGTTGGCTGGAGTTACATCCGAAAATGCCGGAGTAAACTACAAATATGATTATAGCTACGAAGAGGTGGCCGCATTAGTAAAGAGGTTTTTACCGGCGTGGCCAGTGGAACTTTTAAAGTTATACCGCCTACTATTGTTCAACTTCCTATTTTCTAACGGAGATGCCCATTTGAAGAATTTTTCAGTTATAGATATGGGTGAAAACGATTTCCGCTTGACTCCAGCTTACGACCTGTTAAACACGAGAATCCATGTTGACGATACGGATTTTGCATTAGATAGAGGTTTATTTAAAGAAGATAGGAAAGATGTTTTTAAAGAAGGAAAGGCAAATGGCACATCCTTCAGATATTTTGGTTTACTAATAGGATTGCCGGAGAAAGTGGTTGACAAGGAATTATCAGTTTTTACGGCAAAGTATCCTCTGATAGATGAATTGGTAACTAATTCGTTTTTATCGGAAAGAATCAAGAGGCAATACATTATGCTCTACCAAACAAAGAGAAATAGGCTTGCAGATATGAAAATTCTCTGACTCATATCCATTTTGATTAAACTAAATAATTCTCCCATTCAGCGATACGATTAGGCGATTGAGCATTTATAAATTGTTTAAGGTTTTACAATGAGCTTATTTTGACTCAAAATAATGTTTAACTTTAAAAATCAAGACAATGAAAAGAAATTTCAGTAGTGCCATCGTTCTAACCATCGATGATTTTCCAAAGAATGCCGAGAATGTTTACTCAAGAGTTTTAATAAGAACAATCTAAATTTGAAATTATGAAAACACGTGGAATAAAAGATTTGTATTTACCTAAATTGACTGCCAGACATGTAAAGTTTTTACTTTTTTGTGCTGCATTTACCCCAATTTGGGGAATGATAATCAACACTGAACTGAATAAAGATTTCCTTTTCAGTACTTTTGTTGTAATGCTAATAACCATAGAACTTGTTTACCTGGTATCTGAGAAAATACTAAAAATAAATATCCGTTCAGGAAAGAAGGAGATTACAAGGACAGATATTACCCGCATGTATCTTATTCGTTTGGTTCTATTTTATATAGTATCTATTGCACTAACAAACCTGATTGTCATACTGTATTTGTATTTATTTCATTTAATAGGAGGATATGATATTCCATCTCTTTCATGGTTCTTATTGACTTCACAAAACACTTTAAAAGTGACAGCAATAGGGTTTTTGTTTGCTACACCAATATTCTTCTTTGTGCCCTGGCAACAGTCCTTGAAAAGAGAGTTTGAACTGCGGGAACAAAACCTTATTTTTCAGAATGAGACTTTGAAAAGCCAGGTAAATCCCCACTTCTTATTTAATAGTCTAAATACATTAGCTTCGCTGGTTAATACAGATGCTGAAAAGGCCAGTCAGTTCATCAGTAAGTTATCTCTTATGTATCGTTATATTCTTGATAATAGCCAAAAAGTTAAAGTCCCTCTAAAAGACGAATTGGCATTTATCGAGGATTATTTTTACCTCCATGAGGCACGTAGTAAAGGGAAAATACTTCTTAGCATCGATATAAAAGAAAGCAATTATGAGTATGAGATTTTGCCCGTATCTTTACAAGTATTGATTGAGAATGCTATAAAACACAACATGGCTACGCTCGAAAAACCCTTGAGAATTGTTGTTTACATGGAGGAACAGCAAATCGTGGTAAAAAATAATCTTCAAAAAATGGCGACTCAAGTGGTTTCAACAAAAATAGGATTAAATAACCTGAACGAAAGGGTTCGGCTAATCACCGGAAAAGAAATCACTATTGAAGAAACTACCAATGATTATTTGGTCAAAATACCTTTACTGTCATGAACATTCTTCTCGTTGAAAATGAAAAGCCTGCTATTTCCGGTCTTAGCAGGCTTTTAAAAAAGATTGATGTTGCTGTCAACATTGTTGGAACAACTGAATCGGTCGAAGCTACCATTAACTGGATTCAAAGCAATCCTTCTCCCGATTTAATATTTATGGATATTCAGCTTGATGATGGCCTGTGTTTTGAAATCTTTGAAACTATCAAGCTGGATGTTCCCATTATATTCACTACTGCATACGATCAATACATGCTTTCTGCATTTAAAGTGAATAGTGTTGATTATCTGCTGAAACCCATTGAGGAAATTCCCTTGATGAATGCTATTGAAAAATTCAAAACCATTCATTATCAAAAAACAATCAGCAATAATCTGTTTTCACAACTATCCAAAGAATTAAACATCGGCTTCAAATCACGGTTCCTAATAAAAGTAGGAGTACACTATAAGTCAATACCGACGAATGAAATTGCTTGTTTTTATATTCTTGAACGAGCCATATTTGTCAGAACATTTTCCGATCAAGATTATTCACTCGATTATTCGCTTGATTATTTGCAAAAAACAATTGACCCTGATCGGTTTTTCAGAATCAACAGAAATTGTATTATCAATATTAATGCGATTAGTGATATACTAAGCTATTCATCAAGCAGGCTGAATATTAAATTAAATAGCAAGAAGCCCATTGACGATTTAACAGTAAGTAAAGATAAGGTTAGTACTTTTAAAAAGTGGATAGACAAATAAAAACAGATATAGTTATTCCGTTTTTACAAATCGTTGTTGCCGATCTGCGCAATAGCACGTTCCAGTTTTTCTTTTATCTCTTTAGCAATTACGGCAAGGTCAGGATTTTCAATGGCCATCATTGAAGCAATCGGATCGACTGCTGCAACTTCTATTTCATTGTTATCCAATTGCTGGACGATAATACTGCAGGGGAGCATGGTGCCAATCTTGTCTTCCTGCTGGATTGCTTTATAGGCATATGCTGGATTACAGGCTCCCAGGATCTTGTATTTACGGAAATCTACATTCAATTTTTCTTTCAGCTTTTCCTGAAGATTAATTTCTGTTAGGATTCCAAATCCTTCTTTTTTCAACGATTCTGTAATAAGCTGAACAGCTTGATCAAAATCCGCACTAATTGTTTTGCTGATGTAATACTTCATGATTTCAATATTAGTTTACAAATATACACTGCAATATTACTTTAAATATTTCACTTTTCTTTGATTTTAGTAGAGACAAGCATCTTTTTTCGTAGTTTTACAAATTCAGAATAAAAGCGACGACTATGGAAATGCACATGTTATTAAGAGATCCGGAATTGTTCCCATCGGATATGGTATTGAAAGATGCGCTTGGAAATTCAGTTTACAGCGTATTGGAGTCATTTATTGTAACTATTACAGACAAAGAGTATGGTTTGATCATTGAGTGGAGATTCTACAACGATGGGAAAGCATGGCTTGCTAAGGTAGTACACAAGAAGAAGACCATTCTGTGGCTTTCAGTATGGGAAGGCTCTTTCAAAGCGGGCTTCTATTTTACCGAAAAGCATCTCGAAGCTATTGCTGCATTGGATATATCGGAGACGATTAAGTATGAGTTCGCTCAGGCGAAGCACATAGGACTTTTGATACCAATGACTTTTGAGGTGAATGAAAAAGAACAACTCACTGATTTATTAACTGTTGTTCGTTTTAAGAAGAGCTTGAAGTAGGTAAATAAATTGATTTTCTTGTAGAAGAATCAATAAAGAATGTATCTTTGCTAATCAGAATAAAGGTGACGGCTATGGAAACGCACGTGTTATTAAATGATCTCTAATGTACTAACACTAACCGGGAGAAATATGAAAAATCAAGATTCATTTCTAAAACTTAGAAAAATTGGACTCTCGATAATCTTCGGTATCTTAAGTGCTGTACTATCAAAACATGGCATTGAAACACATCTGGATGAAGTAATAATAAGTATTCCATGGTCTCCTCTTTTGCCAATTATAGTAGCATTGGTAATGGGTTGGAGATACGGACTTATTGCCGGATTGGCTGGAGGTATTTATTTTCCGTTTATCTTGTGGCCCTATTCTGGATGGGCCAATTTGGGAGATTCACTCATTTATCTGGGGTACTTTGTTTTAGTCGGATATCTTTATAATTGTACACGACTAAAGAAAAATACTCTTTGGTTGTTTGCGGCAGTCGCCTCTTTTGCCGTTATAATGTATGTGTATGATGATCTGATCTTTAATAGACTTCTTGCTCATAATCCCCCTTTTTGGGAGAGTCAAACATTAAAGATTTTACCCAGGGAGATACTAATGCACTTTGCTATATCAGATAGTATTAATATTTTTCTGTTGACCTTATTGTCTGATATATTACTCAGAATCAATATAGTACGAAAACTTTTTGGCATCCCTGCCATGTCTATCCTGAGAAATAACCACATTATATTTTTGGCTACTCTTTCCGTCTTCTTCTTAGTGTGGCTAACTTATGTTGGCCTCTCCATTGCATTTTCAACCGAGAATTATTCTATCTGGGATATTAATAGCCAGATTGCATTGTTTGTGTTAATTCTTGGCAGCATTATTGCTTCGCGAATTATTTTTCATTTTAGCGAAACCCATTACAAAATCCTGGACAAACTCAACAATAGTGAAGAGAAATTTCGGACTATCTTTGAAAATCTTCATGATGTGTTTTATACAATAGATTTGAAAGGTACAATTCTGGAAATAAGTCCGTCTATTGAATTTCATTCTGATTATACCAGAGATGATTTACTTGGGGCTTGTGTTTACGATTTATATGCAGATGCAAGCAAAAGGGATACTTTTATAAAGAGAATGTTGCAAGATAAATATGTAAATGATTTTGAACTTGAATTTAAGCAAAAGAGTAATGAACTAATTTATTGTTCGGTGAATGCCAGATTGGTATTTGACGATAACGGACATCCAAAAAAGATTGAAGGGATATTGCGAAATATTACACAACGAAAATTAACTGAAGAGAAAATCCATTTAAACGAACAACGTTTCAGACAAGCTCAGGAGGTAGCAAAAATTGGTACCTTTGAATTTGATGTAAAGAATCGCATTTACTGGGGGTCGGATGAAGCAAAAAGGATTTTTGGTTTTAATATGGATTCTGGAAATTTTTCTATAGAGGCAATTAGAGGATGTTATGTGGACCGAAAAGAAACAAGTGCAATACTGGATGATGCTTTAAAAAATAAAGTCTCGTATAATTATGAATATGATATTTTTAAAATTGGAACCCATGAAAGAAGAACAGTAAATTCAATTGCTGAGATAATAAGAGACGAAAATGGGAATCCCGTGAAAATTATAGGTCTTATAGCTGATATTACAGAAAGAAAGCGAATTGAAAAAGAACTAATAATGACCAAAGAAAAAGCGGAAGAAAGTGATCGTCTGAAATCCGCTTTCTTGGCTAATATGAGCCATGAAATCAGAACGCCAATGAATGCTATTCTTGGATTCTCAGACCTTTTGAGAGATCCCGATCTTTCTGGCGAGTCTCAGATGAAATTTATAGATTTAATAGAGAAGAGTGGAGAACGCATGCTAAATACGATTCAGGGAATTGTTGATATTTCTAAAATTGAGTCGGGGCAAATGGTGGTGAATATTAAAAAGACAAATATTAATGATCAGGTAGAATTTGTATACAAGCTCTTAAAACTTGATTCTGAAAAGAAAGGGATAGATCTGGCTTTTAAAAACAGTCTCCCAAACGAAGATGCTATAATTAAAACGGATGTTGAGAAACTATATGGGATTCTTACGAATCTTGTGAAAAATGCAATTAAATATACCGATGAAGGTTCCATCGAATTTGGGTATACTATAAAAGGTAATTCCATTGAGTTTTATGTAAAGGATACGGGTATTGGAATTCCAAAAGAGAGACAAAATGCCATATTCGAACGTTTTATTCAGGCTGATATTGCTGATGTTGAAGCAAGGCAGGGTGCCGGTCTGGGATTGGCCATTTCAAAAGCATTCGTTGAAATGCTTGGTGGAGAAATATGGGTAGAAAGTGACGAAGGGAAAGGCTCTACATTTTATTTTACTATTGAGTATCATCCGGAGTCTGAACCTAAACCTGTTACAAATGATTAATATCCTTTTCTATCTTAGAAAATTTCAAACAGCATGATTTTTTATATATAAAAAAAATACTTTCAATAATATTATTACTGCCGACTATTTTATCGGCACGTACTTCAATCATAAAGCAAGTACAAAAAAGACCCAACCTACTCATTATTTTTACCGATGAACACAGGCGACAGTCGATGGGGTTCTGGCAAAAGAAAGAATATAAGGGTGTTATTAATGGTGTCAGCGATCATGTATATACTCCAACCCTGGATAAACTTGCCTCTCAAGGTGTCGTGTTTACGCAGGCTATGAGTACCCACCCCGTTAGCAGCCCTCACCGGGCCATGTTGTTGAGCGGACTTTTTCCGAGTCAAAATGGTGTTGGAAAGAATTGTTTAGACGGTGGAACTACTGACCTTATAGAAGATCTTAAATGTTATACTGATGTGCTTTACAACAATGGTTATAATACCGCATGGTTTGGTAAATGCCATTGGATTAATCCAACCAGAGTTTTTGATGCTAAAGGAAATTACATTGGTACAACAGATTCTCCGGGAGGAAATATTCCAAACAAGTTTGATATTTATATTCCGCCAGGACCCGACAGACACAGTAACGAGTATTGGTATCAGGTGCTAAAAGACAACCATTTCTCTCAATACGTTTATTCCAATGACCCGGTCACTGTGGACGGGAAAAAGGATGGTGATATGTATAATGCTAAAGAGTTTTCATCAAAGCGCGAGGCACGCACCATTATCGATTATCTAAAAAATAATCGCAATCAACGTGATCCTGAAAAGCCATTTTGTGTTACATGGTCCTTAAACCCTCCGCATCCTCCGTATAATAGTTTGACAGATTGTGAACCGGAATCGTACAAATTGTATGAAAACATGACGCACGATGAATTGTTTAATCGCCCTAACAGCACAAGTAAAGCTTCGGACCTTAATGCTCGTGTGTATTTTGCAAATGTAACTTCAACCGATAAATATATCGGCCAGGTTATCGAAACGCTTGATTCTCTGGGCTTAGATGAGAATACGCTTGTGCTATTCACCTCGGATCATGGTGAGATGCTCGGTAGCCAAGGCAGAATGCAAAAGAACTGTGAATACGAGGAAGCTTTTGGTGTGCCATTGATTATGCGTTACAAGGGGGTTTTGAAACACAAAACTGATGACTTGCTGATCGGTACTACCGACCTTTATCCTACATTTATGGGCTTAATGGGCTTAAAAGATTTGATTCCTGATGAGGTGGCCGGAACGGACTATGCTGATATAATCAAAAACCCGAAGGCCGTGACTGTTACTCGTCCAATTTCTACTCCGTTCCTTTCGTTAGAAGGCAATAAAAAGGGCGTGCGGACAAGCATATACACTTTTACGGTTTCAGGAGATGGTAAGGTAACTTTGTTCAATAATCTAAAAGACCCATACCAACAATCTAATCTCAACTTTGAGTCGATACCTGTGAAGGATCAAGAGATGTTGAAACGGGAGCTTGGTTACTGGCTGAAGTTATCTCTGGATCCTTGGGTAAAAGAGAAAAAACATTCAAATGTGATTGACTATTCGGCATCAATGACGAAGAATATATAATTTTGTAGCTTACTTATTTTACGACATCACTATGCGCATTCATTTTATACAACATGAAATCTTCGAGTCTCCGGGAGCCTTGTTAATTTGGGCGGAAAAGAAAGGTTATGATATTACTTTTTCCAAGGTGTATGAGTATCAGCCATTGCCTGACTTGATTGATGATATCGATGTGCTTATCGTGATAGGAGGTCCACAGAGTCCTGATACGACTTTGATGGAGTGTCCTCATTTTAATGCGGAAGCAGAAATTGCGTTCCTGCAAAAATGTATTCAAGCAAAGAAAGCAGTGGTCGGTATTTGTCTGGGGGCTCAACTTATAGGAAATGCTTTAGATGCCGGATATGAGCATAGCCCTGAAAAAGAGATCGGTGTATGGCCGATACAACTGACGGATGAAGGTGCTCAGGATGAAAAACTGAAACATTTTGGTTCCTCTTTGCTTGTCGGACATTGGCATAGTGATATGCCGGGATTAACTGCAGGGTGTAAGGTATTAGCTACCAGTGAAGGCTGTCCCCGGCAAATTATTGCCTATTCAAATTTAGTTTATGGATTTCAATGCCATCTGGAACTAACGGCAGAAGTGGTGGAGTTGTTAATTGCAAATGATGAAGAGGCACTACTCAACAACACGAAACATCGTTTTATTCAAAAGCCGGATGAAATTCGTACGTATAATTACAATGAAATGAACAAGATGCTATTCCTTTTCTTAGATAAACTAATCGCTGAATATAAACATCTTAAGTAAAATACTTCGTCCAATATCTATCATAAAAAAATCCCGCAAGACTTTCATCTTACGGGATTTGCTGGTTGGTCTTTTAACCAGCGGAGAGACAGGGATTCGAACCCCGGGTACCTTGCAGTACAGCGGTTTTCAAGACCGTCGCAATCGACCACTCTGCCACCTCTCCATACTCAAAGAAAGTATTACCTCTCAAAAGCGATGCAAAGGTAGCGCTCTTTTTTAAATGTACAAGTGGATTGCGGAGTTTTTTTATTCTGAGATGCGTTTTTTTGTAATAGCTTCAATTTTATGTGTGAATGAATGGGCTGTAAGATTAAAATAGTTACATTTGTGGTGTTGAAGAAGCTTTTCGTCAACTGGAAGAAATATACAATATCTCTAAAATCATGAAACTAACCAGACTCAAGAGCTACTCTCTTTCCCTGTTTTTTCTTGTTATTATTCTTTTTCCTTTCTCCGGAATAACTGCAAAGACAGCGGGAATAAAACCTCAAAGAACGACTTGTGATTATAGGATCAATCCATCGGTACTGGACAATTTGCATCCGAGATTGAGCTGGATCAATGTGCTGACTGACTCGTTGGCACGCGGTGAGAAACAAACTGCCTGGCAGGTTAAAGGTGGCGTCTTCACTAAAAATTCTGCACAGTAATAAACCGGATATGTGGGACAGCGGAAAATTATCTTCCGATCAGTCGGCCTTGATTGATTATAAAGGGCAGTCTCTCGCTTCGGGACAAACATACTATTGGCAGGTACGGGTGTGGGATAGCAAAGGCCGAGCTTCGGACTGGAGCGAACCTGCTTGCTGGACCATGGGATTGCTGACTCCTGCGGATTGGCGGGCGCAATGGATAGGTGCTCCCTGGCAAGGGGAGGAGGCAACGGAACGGACACCGGATAAAATATTTCCTCCAGCTCCGCTGCTACGAAAAGAGTTTAAAGTGACTAAAAAGGTTGCTTCTGCTCATGCGTTTGTGACCGGACTGGGTTATTTCGAACTGTTTGTCAATGGCAAGAAAGTGAGTGAGGATAAACTGGTGCCCAATCAGACTAACTATGGTAAACGACCGGGTCTGGATAAGACGGGGATTCCTATTGATGATTCTTTTCTGGCTTATCGGGTGATGTATCTGGGCTATGATCTGACTGATTTGCTTCAACAGGGGGAGAATGCGGTGGGTGCTATGCTTGGAAATGGTTTTTATAATCCAATGATAAATTGGGATAAGGCGTATGGTTCGCCTCGTTTCATCTGTCAGATAGTGATAAAATATACGGATGGTAGCTCGGATCTGGTGGTTTCGGATGGTTCGTGGAAAGCGCACCGGAGTGCTATCGTGCTGGATGGTGTTTTTGCCGGAGAGATCTATGATGCACGCAAAGAGATAAAAGACTGGGCGATGACCTCTTGTGATGAACAGGGATGGGAACCAGTGGTGCTGAGGAAAGCGCCGGAGGGAAGATTGGTTGCTCAAAACACTGTATCGGATAAGGTGATGGAGCAACTTAAACCTGTAGCGATCCAAAAAATGGAGGATGGAAGCTACGAAGTGGATTTTGGAGAGGAGATCTCCGGATGGTTACACATGCAGGGAATACGGGGTGAAGCGGGACGTACCATTGAAATAACATATATCTGTGATCAAAAGAGTGGCGACAACAGGTACACACTGAATGGCAATGCGCCGGAATCGTATGCCGCACGCTTCTCATGGTTTGTGTTTCGCAAGGTAAAGATCGTGAATTGGCCAGGCGAACTGACTGCTGACAACTTGATTGCCGAGGCGGTATATAGTAATGTGGAGACTACCGGGCATTTTAGCTGTAGCAACGAACTTTTCAATAAGATCAACAAGATATGGTGGCGTAGTCAGACAGATAATATGCACGGAGGTATTGCGAGCGACTGTCCGCACCGTGAACGATCGGCTTATACCGGTGATGGTCAGGCTTCTTGTATCACTGTGATGCACAACCTGGATGCGGCGTCTTTTTATACCAAATGGATCCAGGATATGCTTGAAGGTCAAAACGTGAAGACGGGTTATGTGACCAACAGTGCCCCGTGGCAACCGGGATGTGGCGGTGGCGTCGCATGGGGTGCCGCAATGAATATCATGCCGTGGGAGTTTTATCTGAATTATGGTGATAAGGAGATGCTGACTCGTAACTATCAAGGGATGAAGGAACAGGTGCGCTATATGCTTACCTGGCTTACTAAGGATGGGATCATGTATTCAAAGGCTCCGCTGGGTAAAGAGTTGATTTACTGGATGAACCTCGGGGACTGGTGTCCGCCGTCCGGTTTTCCGGCTGATTCGCTGGTTCACACTTTTTATCTCTGGCGCTGCGCGGACTTTACCGCCCGTACGGCTAAGGTGCTTGGTGATGCAGAGGGTGAGGTCAAGTTCCGGACATTGGCCGACAAGACGAGGGATGCTTTTCACAAAAAGTTCTATGATGCAGAGAAAGCTTCTTATGGTGCATTCGGAAGCAATATCTTTGCCTTGAAGATGGGAGTGCCTGAAACTGAGAAAGCGAAAGTGGTGAATACACTACGAGAAGAGATAATTGCCAACGGTGGACATTTGAATACAGGGATCTTTGGCACACAGTTCTTCTTTGAGGTACTAGCTGAAAACGGGCTGAATGAACTTGCCTATGAAGCGATGAATAAGAGGGATTTCCCAAGTTTCGGACTTTGGATCGAACAGGGGGCTACTACGACATGGGAACAGTGGGATGGAAAGAATTCACGCAATCACCCGATGTTTGGAGGTGCTCTGAGTTGGTTTTACCGAAAAGTGGCCGGATTGAATGTGGATGAGGCGCAGCCGGGATACAAACATATCATTATTCGTCCGGTGGTGCCCCGTGATCTTACGTTTGCAAGTTATTCGCAACGTACTCTTTTGGGTGAGGCTTCCGTGAAATGGAGGAAGGCACAGGGAACCTTCTTGATGGATGTTGTGGTTCCTGTAGGTAGTACAGCTACTCTGTATCTTCCTGCAAGTGAAGGGCATGCAATAACGGAGAACGGAAAGCCTGTAAATAAGGCTAAAGGTGTGAATGCAGCAGGAACGGAAGAGGGATATGCTGTGTTCGCAGTTGAATCGGGTCGCTATTCATTTGAAGTAAAATAAGTCTATCATATATAATCTATAGTTAAATTATGAAACGAATCTTTTGGTTGTCAGCTTTGTTCGTATTGACTTTCTTGCCGGCAACAGCGCAGGAAGTGCTGGATCTATCGGGCAAATGGTCTTTTCAGATCGATCGTACAGATGTGGGGGTTACAGAGAAATGGTTTCAACGTATGCTCAATGACTCTATTAATCTTCCGGGATCAATGCCCGAGAAGCTGAAGGGAGACGAGGTTTCTGTGAAGACTGATTGGACAGGTAGTCTGTATGACAGTTCGTATTATTACAATCCGAAAATGGCACCGTATCGGGTGGAGGGAAATGTAAAGTTTCCGTTCTTCCTCACTCCGGCAAGGCATTATGTGGGAATTGCCTGGTATCAGAAAGAGGTCTTGATCCCTTCTTCTTGGAGTGGGAAACGTGTGATTCTTTCTTTGGAACGCCCGCATATCATGACGACTTTGTGGGTGGATAATAAGGAGATTGGTTCTTGTAATTCTTTTTCTGTGCCTCATGTATATGACCTGACTGCTTTCTTGAGTAAGGGAAAACATACGCTTTCTGTTCGTATTGACAATACTCTTCGGGAAGAGTATAATGTAGGAAAAGATTCGCACAGTATCACGGATCAGACACAGGGTAACTGGAACGGTATTGTGGGTAAGATGACTCTTACTGCAGGAGAGAATAGTTTTTTGGAGGATGTACAGGTATATCCGAATATTGGTGCAAAGAAAGCGGTTGTGAAGATGTCTGTTACAGCCGAGAAGGCAGGGAAAGGAACAATAACTCTTTCTGCTGAGGCTTTTAATGGTGCAACTCAGAAAGTGCCGGCAACTTCAAAGGAGGTTACTTTGAAGAAAGGCGAAAATAAGATTGAGATGGAACTGGCAATGGGAGCGAATGTACATCTTTGGGATGAGTTTACTCCAGTGCTTTACAAACTGAAAACAGAACTGACGGTTGGCAAAGGGTCGGATAGTCGCGAGACGACATTCGGTATGCGAGAGTTTACGATTGAAGGGAAATGGTTTTATGTGAACGGACGGAAAACGATGCTTCGGGGTACTGTCGAGAATTGCTGTTTCCCCTTGACCGGTTATGCACCGATGAGTGTCGATGAGTGGATGCGTGTCTTCGGGATTTGTCGTTCTTATGGTCTGAATCACATGCGTTTTCATTCATTCTGTCCGCCGGAAGCTGCTTTTATTGCTGCAGATAGGATCGGGTTTTACTTACAACCGGAAGGGCCGAGCTGGCCAAATCATGGTTCGAGTCTGGGAAGTGGGCGTCCAATTGATACATACCTGATGCAAGAAACACAACGGATCAGCAAAGAATATGGTAACTACGCTTCTTTCTGTATGCTGGCATGCGGTAATGAACCTTCAGGACGCTGGGTGGAATGGGTGTCTAAGTTTGTAGATTACTGGAAAGCTACTGATACGCGTCGTGTCTATACTGGTGCATCTGTGGGTGGCGGCTGGGCATGGCAACCAAAGAACCAATATCATGTCAAGGCTGGAGCGCGCGGACTAGACTGGAATGGAAAGGCTCCTGAAACGATGTCTGATTTTAGAGGAAAAATTGATACCGTGAGTCAGCCGTATGTATCACATGAGACAGGTCAGTGGTGTGCGTTTCCTGACTTCACAGAGATCCGTAAATATACAGGTGTCAACAAGGCTCTGAACTTTGAAATATTCAGAGATCTTCTGAGAGATAATAAGATGGAAGGACTGGGTCATGATTTTATGATGGCATCCGGAAAGCTGCAGGCATTATGTTATAAATATGAGATTGAGAAGACGCTTCGTACTCCTGATTATGCGGGCTTCCAGTTACTCTGTCTGAATGATTATTCCGGACAAGGTACTGCTTTGGTAGGTGTACTGAATGTGTTTTGGGAGGAGAAGGGGTACATTGATGCTCCTGCTTTCCGACGCTTCTGTAGTCCAACGGTACCACTGGCACGGATTGAAAAGTTTACTTATTCGAATAAGGAGACCTTCAAAGCTTCTTTGGAAATGTCTCACTTCGGACCGAAACCCCTTCAGAATGTGAATGTGATCGCAACGATCCGTGATGTGAATGGTGTGGTTCTTTCTTCTGTTCCCTTTAATAAAAAACAGTTTGAGATAGGTAATTGCCAGTCTTTTGGAGAGATTTCTTTCTCATTGCAGCAGATTGAAAAAGCACAAAAGCTCAATATGGAAGTGAAGATTGCCGGAACAGACATCGTCAATGACTGGGATTTCTGGGTGTATCCGGAAATTGTTAAGCCGGAGTTAAGTGGCATCTATCAGTGTGATTCCCTGGATCAAAAGGCCATCGGGATATTGAAAGATGGCGGCAATGTGTTGATTACTGCTGCCGGAAAGATTTCTTATGGCAAAGATATCCAGCAACAGTTTACGCCGGTCTTCTGGAATACATCCTGGTTCAAGATGCGTCCTCCTCATACGACCGGTATTTTTGTGAATAACTATCATCCGGTGTTCCGTAATTTCCCAACAGAATATCACAGCAACCTGCAGTGGTGGGAGTTGGTGAATAGATCACAGGTGATGCAGTTTGATAACTTCCCTGATGCATTTCAGCCTTTGGTGCAAAGCATCGACACTTGGTTTATCAGCAGGAAAGCAGGTCTTCTCTACGAGGCGAAAGTGCTCAATGGAAAGGTTATGATGAGTAGTATGGATCTGACTTCTAAATGGGAAAGCCGCTTGGTAGCACGTCAGTTATATGCATCAATATTGGAATATATGCATTCTGATCAGTTCCGCCCTCAGATTACAATCGAACCAGAAATGATCCGAGAGCTATTTACCGAGAAGGCTTATTTGTTTGATATGAAGACAAAAGATGCACCCGATGAGTTAAAAGTAAGAGTTCCCGGAGCTCAGTAAAAGAAGGTTTTTTAGCTGCTTTATTAAAATAAGTTCCTAGAAGTTATGATTTAAGCAAATAATTATCTTATTTTGCCAACTAATTGCGGCGTATGAGCCGGTGATCAAAAAAATGAACTTAAAATGACGGACACTCTGAAATCCAGCACACCCTTAAATGGTGAGTTGGAAGAAATTAAAGCGAATCCTGCGGTAGAAGAAATTTCTACGGCATCGGATGTAAAAGTGACAAAGGAAGTAGATATAAAAATTGAAAATCAGGAAGAAGAAGTAGTAGCTCCTGAAGTTCAGGAGGAAATAGAGAAAGCTCCGGAAGTTCAAGAAACTCCTGAAGCAGTTGAAGCTCCTGAAGCTGTTGAAACAGTTGCAGTTGTTGAAGCTGTAGAAGCTCCCGAAGTTCAAGAAGCACAGGATACTTATGCTCATGATTATAGTAAGTTATCAAAAGCGCAAATCATAGCTCAGTTGGAAAGATTGGCTGATTTACCGATTGAATCGGTGAGAAAAGATGTTGACTTACTTAAACAGGCGTTTTATAAACAGCAAAAAACCGAATATGATAAGCTCAAAAAAGAGTTTGTTGATGGAGGTGGTGCTGAAGAGGAGTTTGCCATTGAACCTGATTCTTTGGAGAATATGCTGAAGAATCTTCTGACAGTTTTTCGCGAGAAAAGGGCGCTACTGGTTGCTGAACAGGAAAAGAATAAAGAAGAGGTTCAGAGCAAGCGATTGACTATTATTGATAAGCTGAAAGGACTCACTGAAAATTCGGATGATATCAATAAACAATATACAGAATTCAGAAAGTTACAACAGGAATGGAATGAACTTAAACAGAGCTCTCAGACTATATCCAATGAGCAATGGAAAAGTTATCAACATTATGTGGAGAAGTTTTATGATTTTCTCAAGATAAATAACGAGTTCCGCGAATATGATTTCAAGAAGAATTTTGAAATCAAGAGTGTACTTTGTGAAACTGTAGAGAAACTTGCTGCTGAAGAAGATGTTGTATCAGCATTTCATCAGTTGCAAAAGTTTCACCAGGATTGGCGTGACACTGGCCCTGTAGCAAAAGAGCTGCGCGAAGAGCTGTGGCAACGTTTCAAACTTGCTTCTTCTGTAATCAATAAGAGACATCAGCAATATTTTGAATCGCTTCGTTCTTCAGAGACAACGAATCTCGAGGAGAAACAGTCTATTTGCAAGGAAATTGAATCGATAGATTTTGAAAAACTGAAGTTCATCAAAGATTGGGAAGCAAAAACGAAAGAGGTGATTGCGCTTCAAGAAAAATGGAAAGCCATTGGTTTTGCTCCAAAAAAGAGTAACGTGAAGGTGTTTGAGCAATTCCGTGCTTTATGTGACGAGTTCTTCAAGAAGAAAAGTGAGTTTTATAAGTCCATCAAGGAAGATATGGCTCATAATCTTGAAAAGAAGATCGCATTGTGCGAGAAAGCTGAATCCCTGAAAGATAGTACGGAATGGAAAGAATCTACCGATATCTTTATAAAATTGCAGAAAGAGTGGAAGACCGTAGGTTCTGTCCCTAAAAAACATTCAGATACTATCTGGAAACGTTTCAGTACCGCATGCGATTTTTTCTTTGAAACAAAGAATGCAATTTCTTCCAGTCAACGTACTTCTGAAAATGCCAATCTGGATAGAAAGAAAGAAATTATAGAAGAGATCAAAGCTATTGATCCGGCATTACCTCCGAAAGAGGCAATCATTTTGCTGCGTCAGTTGATCAGTCTGTGGAACAGTGTTGGTTTTGTACCATTCAAAGATAAAGACAAAATTCATAAAGAGCTGAATGCTGCTGTAGATGAACAATATGCACGTTTGAACGTCAGTGAGCCTAATCGTAAGTTCTATTCTTACAAGAATGATAAATCTGATTCTGCCGGAAGAGGTGGTAATAAGGTGTACCGTGAGAGAGACAAACTGATGCATCAATATGATGCCATGAAGTCCGATTTGCAGACTTGCGAAAACAATATAGGTTTTTTCACCGGAAAGAATAAGAGTGGTAACAGCTTGATCAAAGAATTGGAAAATAAGATTGAGAAACTGAAAACCGATATTGAAGAAATTGTAAAGAAGATAGAGGCAATCGATCAAAATATGGATCAACCTGAAGCATAATCAGAGAAGGACTTCTTTCTTTGAATTCCAGGATATAGTATAAAGTCCCCTGCTTTTGTGTAAAGAGGCAGGGGACTTTTTTTTGAAGGCGGCATCCTTTCTGAATAAGAATAAATTATCTTTGTACATCAATAGACAACCAAAAAGATATTCATGATTACATTCTCAATAATCATACCGGTATATAACCGTCCATATGAAGTAGGTGAGCTGCTTGAGAGTCTCTCTCTTCAGACTTGCAAGGACTTTGAAGTAGTAATTGTGGAAGATGGTTCGACAATATCCTGTGATCAGGTTGTCAAAAGTTACGAATCTCAATTGGCAGTCCGTTACTTCGTGAAACCAAATTCAGGACGGAGTCATACCCGTAACTATGGCATGCAACGTGCCCTTGGAAAGTATCTGCTTTTCTTCGATTCAGATTGTATCATCCCTCCAGGTTATTTCGAACAAGTAAAGAATGATTTAAAAGAGACTAAAGCAGATTGTTTCGGAGGGCCGGATCGTGCGCATTCCTCATTTACTTCCTTACAAAAAGCGATAAGCTATTCAATGACTTCTTTTCTTACCACCGGAGGGATTCGTGGCAGCAAGCGTGGGATGGAAAAGTTTGTGCCCCGCACTTTCAATATGGGATTCTCCAGAGAGGTCTATGAGAAAGTAGGCGGCTTTAAAGATATGTTTGGAGAAGATATTGATCTGAGTACGCGCATCAAAGAGGCCGGATTTAATGTGTTTCTGTTTCCTGATGCCTATGTGTATCATAAGCGCCGTGTGAGTCTGAAGTCTTTCTTCAAACAGGTGCATGTGTTTGGCATGGCGCGGGTCGATCTTTTCCTGTTGCACCCCGAATCTTTGAAGGTAGTACATATGCTTCCAGCCATTTTTGTGCTTGGAGTTCTTTTCCTTGCAGCCAGTTCGCTCATTTTCCCTTTGGGCATTGCTGCCTCTGGGGACTTTATATCTTGGCACTGTTTCTGGAATCATTGATTTGCAATAAAAGTATTCATATAGCTTTGCTGTCAATTGTGACCAGCTTCATTCAGTTGGGAGGGTATGGAATAGGATTTATCTCTGCCTTTTCCCGAAGGGTGATATTTCGCCGAAAGACAGACATGCAGGCAGAGCTGGACAAACATTATAAGAAGAAATAGAGATTGTGTATGCAACCGATTAACCTTAACCATGGAAAAGAAAAATATAAATATAAAAGACTGGGGCACCTGAAGATCGTCCTCGGGAGAAAATGATGGAGAGAGGAGCTTCAGCACTGACTGAAGCCGAACTGCTCGGCATTCTCGTAGGTTCCGGAAACAGGGAAGAGACTGCAGTCGAACTATGTCGGCGCATCCTGGCATCTTATGACAATAATCTCAACACTCTTGGCAAACAAGATCTCAAAACGCTGATGGAATACAAGGGTATCGGCGAAGCAAAGGCAATCACTATTGTAGCAGCGCTTGAACTTGGCAAAAGGAGGTCTAAAGCGGATGCAGGGGTCAAACCGCGCATAACCTGTAGTAAGGAAATATATACTCAATTTCATCCGATGTTGGGCGATTTGCCTTACGAGGAGTTTTGGATCATGCTGCTGAACAATTCACTGGGGGGTGATTCATAAAGAGAAGATTGGACAGGGAGGTATATCGGAAACGAGTGCTGATGTGCGCCTGATATTTAAATCGGCTGTCAGTCACCTTGCTTCCGGACTGGTGTTGTGTCATAATCATCCATCGGGCAGTATGCGCCCGAGTGCGCAGGACGATCGTCTGACTGAGAATGTGAATAAAGCAACCAAATTGTTTGGTATTACTTTGATAGATCATCTGATCCTGTGTGATGGGAATTTCTATAGTTATCACGACGAAGGACGGATTTAGAAAAATAATAATTACTTTTGTATAGTAATCAACAAGTTCAAATAATGGAAAACGTTTTTATGCCGTTAGAAGAGAAGATCGTAAAGGTGTTGCGTACTGTTTATGATCCGGAGATACCTGTTAATGTATATGACCTGGGACTGATTTATAATATTGAAGTGGATGATGATAAGAATGTTAGAATTCAGATGACTCTTACAGCACCCAACTGTCCCATGGCTGACTTTATTTTGGAAGATGTGCGGATGAAGGTTGAGGGCATCGATGAAGTGAAGAGCTTGGATCTGATATTAGTCTTTGAACCAGCATGGGATCGGGATATGATGTCTGACGAAGCTAAACTTGATTTGGGATTTTTGTAATTATGACTGAACGTAGCAAGATCTATTTCGCATCGGACTTTCACATGGGGTCTCGGGCAGTGGAAAACCCGATGGTTCAGGAACGTCTCATTGTGCAATGGTTGGATACTGTTGTCAAGCCTGATGCCAAGGCTCTTTATCTGCTTGGAGATATTTTTGACTACTGGTGGGAATACAAATATGTGGTGCCCCGTGGCTTTACCCGTTTCTTAGGAAAGCTAGGCGAATTGCATGATATGGGTGTGGAGATACATTGGTTTATAGGCAATCATGACATCTGGATCTTTGATTATATCCCACAAGAGACAGGAGCTATCATACACCCGCGCCACCCCTTACCCTTCAACTGGGCAATAAACTCGCTTATCTTGCTCATGGAGATGGACTGGGCGATAACTCTATAGCCTTTAAGATCTTACGAAGCATGTTTCACAACCGCTTCCTGCAAGTTCTCTTTGCTGCAATCCATCCAGATGGACCATGGCTTTCGGTTTAGCGTGGTCACGTCATAGTCGTACTAAGCGGGAAAAAGCCAATACGCCTTATCTCGGTGAAGAGAAAGAACATCTCATTCAGTATTCCAAAGAGTATTTGAAAAGTTAATCCCGTCAACTATTTAATCTATGGGCACCGTCACATCCTGCTTGATCTGATGCTCAGCAGAGAGAGTCGTATTCTTATTATTGGCGACTGCTTGAGTATAATTCCTATGCCGTATGGGACGGAGCAGATCTTACGCTTGAGATCTTTGGAGTAGAAGCTTGATTACTTCTGCGGTTCAATTACGATGTAAGAGCCACTGGCTTTACTGAGCAGCTTGTCGTTGCAATAGATCTCGCATTCAGCGAACTGCATCCTTCTTCCAGATTTTACAGATCGTCCGATGGCTACTAATTTGTCACCCCATCCGGAACGAAAGAATTTGATGCTAAGGTCGGTAGTCAGTAAACCGCAGTTCTCCTCTGTTACCGTATAGGCTGCATAGCCGCAATCGTATCAGCGATAGTAGCAAGTACGCCTCCATGTACAGTGCCGCTGTATTGTTTCTCTTCAGGTCTCAAAGGCATTTCTGCTTTTACATATCCTTCTTCTGCTTCTACGATTTTAATTTCGAGATGTGCAACAAACGGATTGATCTCTATATTTTTCTCCAATCTCTCTTTTATGTTGATATTCATATAAATATATATTTGTGCAAAAGTATGAAAAACATATTGCATAATTTGGGCAACTCACATAACTTTGCGTACATTTGTGTCTTATTTCGGGAAACACATATAATTATCAGTATTAAGATAGTCTTCAGAGCCTCTTCTGTAATAATAATAAAATAATGATGCGATCTGACAGTGTGGTTATTATACCCACGTACAATGAAATTGAAAATATAGAGACAATAATACTTGCTGTTCTGGAATTGCCAAAGGCTTTTCATGTGTTGATTATTGATGATGGGTCTCCTGACGGTACCGCAGCGGCTGTCAAGAAGATGATACAACAATATCCGGAACAGGTCTTCATCATTGAACGCCAAGGGAAGCAGGGACTGGGAACAGCATACATCTGTGGTTTCAAGTGGGCCGATAGAACATTGTTATTCATACATCATTGAGATGGATGCGGATTTCTCTCATAATCCAAAAGACTTGGTTCGTCTTCATGAAGCTTGTGCCGAACAAGGAGCAGATCTTGCCATTGGTTCGCGCTATGTGAGCGGTGTAAATGTGGTGAACTGGCCCATCGGACGGGTGCTAATGTCTTATTTTGCATCTTATTACGTTCGTGTTATTACTGGTATGAATATAAAAGACACGACGGCGGATTCAAATGCTATCGCCGTGAAGTCTTGGAGACTATAGACCTGGATGCTATTCACTTTAAAGGTTATGCATTCCAGATAGAAATGAAATTTACTACCTACAAATTTGGATTCAAAATTGTTGAAGTTCCTATTGTTTTTGTCAATAGGGTATTGGGAACCTCGAAATGAGTTCGGGCATATTTGGAGAAGCGATATTTGGTATAATACTGATGAAGATGAAGAGTTGGTTTAAAACTTATTCAAAGACAATAAAATGAACAAGAAGCTAATTAAAAATGCAATAATAGTCAATGAGGGAAGAGAATTTGTTGGTTCAATTCTCATTGATGGTGAACGTATCGAGAAAATATATGAAGGAGAGTTTCCTGAAGAACTGAATGATGAGTGCGATTGCATCAATGCAACAGGTTTATGGCTGTTTCCCGGAGTGATTGATGATCAGGTTCATTTTCGTGACCCGGGTCTGACACACAAAGGCGATCTCTTCTCAGAAACACGTGCTGCAGCAGCAGGAGGTGTGACTACTTTCATGGATATGCCCAATACAATTCCCCAGACTACAACGATAGAAGCTTTGAATCCAGAAATTTGATCTGGCAGCGGAGAAGTCCTCTAATCAATTATACGTTCTATTTAAGGAGCTACCAATGATAATATAGATGAGTTGCAGAAGGAAGGAATCCGTCGTGCTTGTGGTGTAAAAGTATTTATGGGTTCTTCTACGGGCAATATGCTCGTAGATAATGCAGACTCGCTGGAAGCCATCTTCTCCTCAACGGACAAGCTCGTGGCTAACGCATTGTGAGGAGAGGAAGTCATTGCTGCCAATAAAAAATATTTTACTTCACAGTTTGGTGAAGATCTTCCTATCGGTTTTCATTCGCTGATCCGTAGCGAGGAGGCCTGCTTTCGCTCTTCTTTCAAGGCTGTCCAATCTGCACTTAAACACAATACCGTTTGCATGTGCTCCATCTCTCCACTGCAAAGGAGATGGCACTGTTTGCTCCGGGTCCACTGGAGAAGAAACGGATTACTGCCGAAGTATGCGTGCATCATCTGTGGTTTGACGACCGCGACTATGAAAGCTATGGCAATAAGATAAATGGAACCCGGCTATAAAGACGAGAGCAGATAAAGATGCTTTGAGAGACTCTCTTAATAATGATATTATTGATATTGTCGCTACCGATCACGCACCCCATTTGTGGAGTGAGAAATTGGAAGCTGCTCGAAGCTGCTTCCGGCGGTCCATTGATTCAGCATTCGCTTACCGCGATGCTAGAACTATATAAGAAAAGGACCCTCTTTACCAAAGAGAAGATTGTTGAAAAGATGTGTCACAACCCTGCCATCCTTTTTCATATAAAAGATCGTGGATTCCTGCGTGAAGGGTATTTTGCTGATATGGTCTTGATCGATCCGGAGAGCGATTGGAAGGTCAACGAATCCAATATCCTTTACAAATGTGGATGGTCGCCATTTATGAACCGAAAGTTCAGCACCCAGGTCATTTGTACGATTGTAAATGGAGAGATTGCTTTTGCTTAATGGAATCCTAATGATGAGATTCGCGGAAAAGAAAATTGAGTTTAATGATTAAATGAGAATAGGATGGTAAAACATGTTGTATTATTCAAAATGAAACCGTTTGCATCAACAGATGAACGGATCACTACCCTGACTGAAATTAAGGTTGCATTGGAAGAATCTCATCAATAAGGTCGAAGTGCTACGTAGTATCGAGGCCCGGTATCAATATGAATCCTGCCGAAGAATATGATCTTGCATTGTACACAACATTTGACAAGATGGAAGATGTGGCTGTCTATGCTGCGCATCCCGATCATGTCGCTGTTTCCAAGACATTTATAGCACCCATTAAAGAGGCACGTGCCTGTGTAGATTATCTGATATGAAACGTAATGCTCTCATCCTGCTGATATTACTCAGCACGCTGCACTTCATGCTCAAATCTATGATCCTGTATCATGGAGTTTGAGATGAAAAGAACTTCTTCCACGGAAGGTGAACTTCAGATGAAAGCTACTATTGAAGCTCCATGGCATCTTTATGATCAGAAACTTCCGGAAGGAGGGCCAGTGCCAACATCGTTTACTTTCAGTACCTTGAAAGGTGCCAAAAGAGTAGGGGAGGTTTATTCATTGACCAAACACACATGAAGGAATTTGATAAAACCTTTGCGATGAACCTTCGTTGGTTCACCAAAGAAGTTACTTTTGCTCAGAAGTTTGCATTTGATGCTGCTACAGAGGCTATTGTTGCTGGAGAAGTTCGATTTATGGTTTGTGACGACGAGAATTGTCTGCCACCTACCTCCGAGTCTTTCAATGTGACATCCACAAAGCAGGAGATGTTG
>CAXXFJ010000005.1:0-45184 GCA_963677415.2 Bacteroidales bacterium
GTCTCCGTTGTGCCCCAAAGCATATCGATAATCGTTGATTCAGCTTCCAGTTCATCCATGCCATAACTAACAGCCAGTTCCTTGAGCTTTTGCAACTGGAAAAAGAAGTAAGTATGTCCCATCGCACTGATCACGGCATAAGCCTCAATCTTTGATTCATCCACTTCCGGTGTAGAACCAAGCGTCTTCATCAGTTCCAGAATAACGTTTTTAGACACATCCTTCATTTCCGGAGAGAAAGCTACCGGATTGATACCTTTGTTTACGATCGTTGAAGCACTAGGGTTCATACGCGCTATATTGGCAAACCCACCCAATGCAAGAGATATCTTTTCAATGGTATGCTTTGGTGCCAACGAAATTAGTATCGCATTTTTATGGATACCATCTTTGACCTTTGCCAGAGTATCCATTAAGACTGGAGGATGAACTGCAATAAAAACCACCTCATTCTCAGATACGACCTGCAGATTCTCAGTCGTCACTGTAATCTTCGGAAACTTTACTTTCAAAGCATTCAGCACCCTCCTGATTGATGTCAGATACAGTCACTTTCTCTAGCGAGATTCCGCTATTCTCAAAAGCATGGAGGAGTATGCCTGTAATTCTTCCCCCGCCAATAAAACCAATTGTTTTCATTCTTTCTACGTTTAGTTATTTGTTTAGAGTCGTTTGTAGTTTTAGAAACACAAGATTGTTTTGTAAAAAGTCTATCTATCTTCGTTGTGCTGTTCGCAAAACTACGAACAATATTTGAAACACCCAATCTTTTCATTGTTTTATTTTGTTTGTGATAGTTCGGACTTCACGTCGAAGCAAGGACATTGCTTGATCCACTCGTTCGGTTCTACAATGCCATTGCCATTGAGGTCAGGAGAGAGCTCCCGCGATGACCATACACCTGTGCGCCCGGGTAATCCTGCAAGAGGCAGCGCACCAGCGAACGCAGCGCATATTTCTGTTCGAAGGTACGCGTATCAGCAGGAGAGCCGTCGGGAGCCAGTCCGCCCTCATAGCAGATACCAATGGAATTGGCATTGTGTCCATGGCAATGCGCACCGATCACTTCCGGCTTACGCATGCTTGAGATGATGCCATTCTTACGGATATAATAGTGATAACCGCACTGATCAAAACCCCTTTGGATGTGCGCCTCCTCCAGTTGTTTTTCCGTAAAATCCCTATCCGAGTGGGTCGCTGAACAGTGAATTATGATTTCGTTGATATTTCTCATGATACTAATAACCAGTTGTTTGTGATAGTAAATATAAAGATAAAAGTTAGATAAAGAAGGGAGCCTCCGATCTTCCCAAAGAGAAGAAGGGAGACTCCCGACAAACAGCCTATTCGGCTTTTCTAGCGGAGCAATCCGCCACTATGCATTTCTGTCCTGCTTTGCGGCTCATCTCTTCCCGCAGTCCGCTGATCTCCGTATAGAGCAACTTGATGCGCTCACACAATTCGAAGTAATCCCTCTGAAACTTCTCGATCTGCACCACCAGGTAGTCATACTGATCAGTTACCAGATCCGTGAACTCCCTCGCTTTCGCCGGATCACTTTTAAATAACTTCAGGATCGTTAGCAGCCATTCGAAGATCACCTTGATTTTAGCACTCATGGTAAGAAACAAACGATTACGGTTCGACCACTTCAGCCGGTGTCACGATGATGCCGGTCGATTTGAAGGCGATGGTCTTCATCATATCCTGGAGCAGCTTGCCCGGAGAGAAGAGGATCTTCTTACGCAAGATCATCGACGTCGCATAATCGGCAGCATCCTCCACGCCTTTTCCCCCCGATACTCATCCGGAAATTACCAAACTCACCCAGCTGGATGATCCTGCCCTCAGCCAGACCCATCTTCATGGTATGTATCAGTCCGTCGAGCGCCGCCTGGATATCACCCTTGATACAGGTGCCACGGTCGGAGATAGTAGTACACAACGTTTCAAACTCAGTCATACCGCTGTTTTTCACAGCCCCGTAAAACTTTTTAGGCGCCAGTCTGTCCTTCGGATTCGCCCGAAGCACCAATTGATAAGGAACACTCATAATAGTAAGAATTAAAGATGAATAATAGAAATACCTCTGCGCCGTAGATCCTTGCGGCAACGTTACAAAGATACGATAAGCGTGTAGGAGGAATGTCGGTTCAGTGCAACAGGTGGCAGTAGGTGGATGATAAAGTTGATTTGCAAGTAAAATAACAAACAAAAAGAAGAAATGGAGAAGAAAGATCTGATTTGAGATGTTAATATGCTCTATATATTGTTTGATTCTAATATTATTAATTATATTTGCGATAATTAGTTAGGTTTCGTTCAACCATTTTAATACCAAAGACAATGAAAAACCAATTATCACTTTCCTTTTTGCTGGTTACAGCATGCTTATTACTCAGCAGTAGCCTGAATGCACAAGAAAGTAAAACGGTTAATGTCGCAACGGCAGGCACATTACCGACTCTGATTACAGCGAGTGAGAAAGATCAGATAACCCATCTTACAGTAACCGGCGATCTCAATGGAACTGATATCCGTTACATCCGTGAAATGGCAGGAAAGAACATGTACAAACAAAAAACATCCGGAAAGCTTTCAGTTCTTAATCTGACACGAGCAAATATAGTGTCGGGTGGAGACTTGTATTGCAGAGATAACTTCATATTAGGTGATTCTTTGGGAGCTGTTCATAAAACCTCCGACAAGGTAATTGGTAGTTGTATGTTTGAAAATTGTTCGGGATTGACTGAAATCTTTCTTCCCAATAGCATCACATCCATTGATACTGCTGCATTTAGCGGATGTACCGGCTTGACTTCCGTGACATTTCCAGAGAATCTTACATCAATCGGTATTAGGGCATTTGAAGGATGTACCGGTTTGACTTCCGTGACCATTCCTGATAAAGTTTATTCAATAGATTATTGGGCATTTAAAGGATGTACCGGCTTGACTTCTTTGACCATTGGCAAGAATGTCACTTCGATAGGTAGTTCCGCATTTTATGGTTGCAAAGGATTAACCTCTGTTCTAATACCCAACAGTGTCACTTCAATTAAGGGTGGAGCATTTAATGATTGTTCAGGCTTAACTTCCGTGACCATTGGCAGTGGTGTCACTTCGATAGGTTATCCCGCATTTTCTAGTTGCAAGAGATTACAAGAATTCCGGGTCTCAGAAGAGAATACTTCCTATTGCCAACTAGAAGGAGTACTCTACAGCAAGGATAAAACAACATTGATTACATGTCCTGCAACAAAGACAAACGAATACACAATCCCTAAGAGTGTTACTTCAATCGGAGATTATGCTTTCGACGACTGTGACGGATTGACATCCATCACGATTCCCAAAAGTGTTACTTCCATTGGAGATTATGCTTTCTCCGGCTGTAACGGATTGAAATCGATCACGATCCCCAATAGCGTTACTTCCATTGGAAATGGTGCGTTTGCCCACTCTAATGGATTGACATCCATTACGATACCCAAGAGTGTCACTTCGATCGGATCTTATGCATTTTCAGGATCTTCTATAAAGAAGATACGTTGTGAAGCATTGACACCTCCATCTTTAGGAAGATTAAAAGCATATATTCTTTTAGACAACGATAACGACGATGCATACTACGCATTAATAGATATATGCAAGATATCTGTTCCCAAAGGGACAGCAAATCTCTATAAGAGCGCTTCAATTTGGAAGGAGTTTTCGACAATCATTGAAGAATAGGCTTATCACCATAGACAATGAAAAATCAACTATCACTTTCCATTTTGCTGGTCACAGCATGCTTGTTACTCAGCAGTAGCCTGAATGCACAAGTCAGCAAAATAGTTGATGTCGCAAAGGCAGGTACATTACCGACTCTGATTACAAAAGCGGAGAAAGATCAGATAACCCATCTTACTCTGACCGGCAACCTGAATGGAGATGATATCCATTTCATCCGTGAAATGGCAGGAAGGAATGTGAATAATGAAAAAACCTCCGGAAAGCTTTCTGTTCTTGATCTGTCGCAAGCAAATATTGTGGCAGGCGGAGGCTACTATTTCAATTGGACTTTTATAACAAATGATAGTCTGGAAATTGTTCATAATACCTCAGGGAATATAATTGATGATCGCATGTTTCAGGGTTGTGAAGGTTTAACTGAAATCTTTCTTCCCGCAAGCATCACGTCTATAGGACAGTCTGCTTTTGAGGATTGTAGCGGTTTGACTTCTTTGACCATTGGCAATAATGTTACATCAATAGGATTTAGTGCTTATAGAAGATGTACCGGTTTGACATCATTGATCATTGGCAAGAATGTCACTTCAATAGGCTTTGGCGCTTTTCAATTTTGCAAAGGATTGACCTCTCTCCTAATACCCAATAGTGTCACTTCTATTCAAGAACATGCATTTGGCTTTTGTTCAGGCTTAACTTCCGTGACCATTGGCAGTGGTGTCACTTCGATAGGCAATTCCGCATTTAATCCTTGTCCCAGATTAAGAGAATTTCGGGTCTCAGAAGAGAATACTTCCTATTGCCAACTAGATGGAGTACTCTACAGTAAAGATAAAACAACATTGATTGCATGCCCAGCAACAAAAACAAACGAATACATCATTCCCAATACTGTTACTTCAATTGGAAATGGAGCATTTTCCAGCTGTCGCTTGTTGACATCCATCACGATCCCCAAAAGTGTTACTTCCATTGGAGATTATGCTTTCTCTGGCTGTGACGGATTGACATCCATCACGATTCCCAATAGCGTTACTTCGATTGGAAATGGCGCATTTGCCAACAGTGAAGGGTTGAGATCAATCACAATCCCCAATAGTGTCACTTCGATCGGATCTTATGTCTTTCACATATCTTCTATAAAGCAGATACATTGTGAAGCTTTGACACCTCCATCTTTAGGAAGTTCAGAACCACGTACTATCGACACTGACATAAGCGATGAACTCAAAGCATACTACGCATTTTTAAAGAGATGTAAGGTATATGTTCCAAAAGGGACAGCTGCTGCTTATAAGACTGCTGAACAATGGAGAAAGTTCTCAAAAATCATTGAAGAAAAGGTCCGGACAAAATAAGATGAACCACAAGAACAGAAGACACAATGAAGACTAAGGATTCCCGGAGCAGTAATTCAAGCGTGCTGCCATCGCTCACTCTATCACCATTAATAAAGAGAGCAAGTTGGAGCGTTCCTATTTGTCCCCAAATAATAGAATATCAAAGACAATGAAAAACCAACTATCACTTTCCATTTTGCTGGTCACAGCATGCTTATTACTCAGCAGTAGCCTGAATGCACAAGTCAGCAAAATAGTTGATGTCGCAACAGCAGGCACATTACCGACTCTGATTACAGGTGGTGAGAAAGATCAGATAACCCATCTTACTGTAACGGGCGATCTGAATGGTACGGATATCCGTTTTATCCGTGAAATGGCAGGAAAGAATGTGATTAATGAAAAAACAGCCGGAAAGCTTTCTGTTCTTGATCTGTCTCAAGCAAATATAGTGTCAGGAGGAGACTACTATTACAAAGATAACAGAGAAGGCATTATTTTGACAGATAGTCGTATTCGTAATACCTCCGACAATGTGATTGGTAGAGTCATGTTTGATAGTTGTACAGGATTGACTGAAATAGTCCTTCCCAATAGCATCACATCAATAGCTGCTGGCGCATTTGAAGGATGTACCGGTTTGACTTCTTTGATCATTCCCGATAATGTTACATCCATAGGAATAGCTGCATTTTCAGGATGTAGCAGCCTGACTTCATTGACCATTGGTAGTAATGTTACATCAATAGGTCTTTGTGCTTTTATAAAATGTACCGGTTTGACTTCATTGACCTTTGGCAATCGTGTGACTACGATTGGACTTTATGCTTTTAGTCATTGTATAGGATTGACCTCTGTCCGAATACCCAATAATGTCACTAATATTGACGATTGCGCGTTTTTTTCGTGTTCAGGCTTAACTTCCGTGACAATTGGCAGTGGTGTTAAGTCAATAGGTTGTTCTGTCTTTCAATATTGTCAGCAATTAAAGGAAATCGGGGTGTCGGAAGAAAATACTTCCTATTGCCAGGTAGATGGAGTACTATACAGTAAGGATAAGACAACTTTGATCGAATGTCCGAATGCAAGATCAGGTAATTACACAATTCTCAAGGGTGTTGATTCCATTGGAAAAGATGCTTTCTCCGGCTGCGACAGATTGATTTCCATCAAGATTCCTAAAAGTGTCACTTCGATTGGAGGGTATGCATTTTCCAAATCGTCTTTAAAGCAGATACATTGTGATGCTTTGAAACCTCCATCTTTTGAAAAATCAGCAAGACTTATTTTAGATATCGAAAAAAACGACGCATTCTACGCGTTTAAGGAGACATGCACTCTATTTGTTCCCAAAGGGAGATCAGCTGCCTATAAAAAAGCAGATGGCTGGAAGACCTTTAAGAGTATCGTAGAAGAATAGTTTAATACCATAGACAATGAAAAACCAATTATCTCTTTCCTTTTTGCTGGTCACAGTATGCTTATTACTCAGCTGTTCGCAAGATAAACAAATAAGTAAAATTCTTCACGTTGCAACGGAGGGTACATTATCGACTCTGATTACAAAAGGGGAGAAAGATCAGATAACTCATCTTACCCTGACCGGCAATCTGAATGGAGATGATCTTCGTTATATCCGTGAAATGGCAGGCCTTGCTTATAAAGGAGAATCAACTTCAGGTAAGCTGACAGATCTTGATATATCCGGTGCGAAGATTGTCGGTGGGGGACATTATTATTACAATCCTGAAAAACTAATGATATATGATGCATCCGATAATACGATTGGAGATAAAATCTTTTATAATTGTAAGCAATTAACTTCTATACGTTTACCAAATAGTATTACTTCCATTGGTGTCGGAGCCTTTGAGGGTTGTGGCGGACTAACATCCATCATCCTCCCTGAAAGTCTCACTTCCATTGGCGACGGTGCTTTTTCTGATTGTAGCGGATTAGCATCCCTCATCCTTCCGGAGAGTGTCATTTCCATTGGTTTTGCTGCCTTTAAAAATTGTAGTGGGTTGGCATCCCTCACCCTTCCAGATAGTATCCAATCATGGAGTTCCGGTGTTGTGTCCGGTTGCAAAAGACTAAAAGAATTCCAAGTATCAGCAGGAAATACCAGATTTAGCCAATCGGACGGTGTTTTGTTTAATTTCGATAAAACGACATTGATAGCTTATCCCAGTGCCAGATCAACTAATTATACGATACCTAATAGCGTCACCACCATTCAATGTATGGCATTCGCCGGCTGTTTCTTCTTAACATCCATCCTCCTTCCTGATAGTCTTGCTTCTATAGAAATTGGGACCTTTTTGTCTTGTCGCCGCTTAACATCCATTACCCTTCCTGATCGTCTGACTTCAATCGGTGATATTGCCTTTATGGCTTGTGACAAGTTGATTGCAATTCATTGTAAAGCTGTAGCACCTCCGACAGTAAAAGAACACAGCTTCAATTATAAGGAGACATGCACACTATTTGTTCCCAAAGGGAGTCTCTCAGCCTATAAAAAAGCAGAAGGCTGGAAGAACTTTAAGAGTATTGTGGAAGAATAGTTTGCCGGGATGTAGCGGCATCAGATGATAGATCAATCGTGAATTCCTTACATTATGCAGTCAAGTCCATGAAGAGATTATTAATACTACTATTTTTCCTTTTCAATTCTATTATTGGTTTTTCCCAAGTGCTGATAACAGGAACAGTCAGAGCAATAGACAACAGGAAAGAGATTCCATTAGAATTTGCTTCTGTGAGAGTTTATAGTAAGCTTGATACTACCAAACTCGTTTCTGGGACTTATACTGCAAATGATGGCGCTTTTACTATCAATGTATTGAAAGGAGAGTATCGGCTATTGTTCACGTCTTTAGGATATAAAACAAAGTCTCTGGATCTGGATTTAACTCATTGGAAGGATGAAACATATCCTGTTGACACCCTTGTTTTAGAAGAAGATAACCGTTTATTATCGGATATATTTGTTGATGCCAGGCGTATGGAACAAGATATAGATAAGATAAACATTACTTTTTCCGATGAACAAAAGGCATCAGCGAAAGAAGCCAGAGACTTGATGCTAAGTATTCCGCATTTGTTGATTGATAAAACGTCCAATACGTTAGCCAGTTCAGATGGAAAGCCTGTTCTTATATTGATAAACGGCATCCGTTCAAACGATAGTGAGTTGAAATTAGTTCCCGCCAATAAAGTAAAAAGGGTAGACTACTATGATATTCCACCCATCCGATACGGCGTTTCGGGGAGTGTAATCAATATCACCACAGAGAATCTGGATTCAGGGTGGGCTGGAGACTTTTATCTCACAATGGCTCAATTTTATTCTATGTTCACGCCTTATGTGTCGTACATCAATGGCAGGCACAAATTTACGTTCGGATCTGACATTCTGATGAATCCAAAACGAAGCGTCAAAGATTATTACGAAGGGAAATATTCGTACTCGCTACGGGGTAAGGATCATGAATATGCGTATCAAAGAGAGGAGCAGAACTGGCGAAATAGTGAGAATATTTCTATAGCATATACGAACTACAAAGAGAACAAATATGTTTTTCAGGCAAAAACAGTGATAGGGTTTTCTGACGATAATTACGATGAAACCAGGAATGTGAAATATACCGTCGATGCCATTCAGGATATCAAACCTGGGGTGTTGACAAACAGAATAAAAACGTTCTCTCCTTCCATTGATTTATATTATTCGAGAAAATTCAATGAAAACCGGGAGTTGAATCTGAATCTTGTTTCGGCCATTTATACCAACCATCAGGATCTTTATTCAGAAGAACAAGGCTTATATCCCTATAAAGATGCAATGAATAACGACAATCAGAAGAAGACCACCATCGGAGAGATCAATTATGTGACAAACATCGGAAAAAACAATTTCTCGTTCGGCTATAGAACAATTATCTCCTCGGCAGATAATACGATAAGCAATATTTTAACCGCAGAAAATGATAAAACGGATAGGGTATATCTTCAGGAGCATTATGTCTATGGAGAAACGTCAGGCACTCTGAGTAAGATTTCTTACCGTGTTAGTCTGGGCGGTAAACTAAATACAACGAAAACATCCGGCACTGATTTTAATCAAAAGCGATTCATTCCGGTTCTGATCTTAGGATATCCACTCAATGATAGAAATTATATCCGTCTGTACTATCAATCATCCACAGGAGTACCTCAGATTCAACAATTGTCTGACAATTCAATTATGGTGCTCAACAACATTGTCCGAAAAGGTAATCCGGATTTAAGGAGTAGCCAGAGTCAGGAAATGAAGTTGTATCATACCTATTCAGGGAAAATCATTGACACAAAGATTGCTCTGTATTACGAGAATGACAATAATTACATCTTTGATTATTACCAGCAAGAGGTGATCAACAATCAGACCTATATCACACTTTCCAATGTCAATGCAGTTAAAAACCTGCGCTATGGCATTGAGTCAAATTTGTCAGTAAAACCAGTAAAGGGTCTCAAACTGGGATGCAATTTCAGAGCATATAAACAGATGTTTCAGCCGACTACAACTTCCAGGGAAATAACAAAATACTTTTATCCGGTTACCCTCTATGGATCCTATCAGTATAAGAATATATCTTTTTATTATTATCAAAAGTTGAACAGCAGCTTCCTGGAAGGAATGAATATTAGTGGGATTGAAAAGGTATCCTATCTAAGTGCCGGCTATTCTTACCAAGACTGGAATGTTCAGATCACTTACTATTTCCCATTTGTAAAGAATACTTTCCGAAGTTATACGATTGATGATAGTATTGTCAGCAGCTATTACCAAGGATGGCTTAAAAGTAAAGATAAAACCTTCGGACTCTCTGTTTCCTGGAGATTTAACACGGCAAAGAAGGCATATCGTGCAAATAAAAAGATTTCTAATGTCGTTGATGATGCCGGTACTTTTGATGTAAAATGATCGTTAGGTATGAATTAATCACGATTTCTTGATTAATTCATACCTAACGATCATTTTCCGACGAGTAAACGACTTTGGGAGACCCCCAGTTTCATTGAGTTAGTTGAATAACAGGGGGGCAAATTCTGACAGATAGATGCGCCAGTTTTTCCAGAGATGACCTTCCTCAGACTCGTAATATGTATATTTATACCCCTTTGTGTCCAGCAGTTTACGATACTCTTCGTTGCCTTTGTACAGGAAATCAGTTTTGCCGATAGCTATCCAGTAGAGTTTCGGGTTTTTGGCGAACTGAGTTTTTAGTTTAGCCTCAGAATCCTGATAAACAGGCGATTGATTCTCTCTTCCTGACATGACAGCCGCTGAAAATAAACCCACATAATCGAACATATCAGGATACTGCTTGCTGATGTGGTAGGAGTGAAAACCGCCCATAGACAAGCCCGCAATGGCACGTCCTGATTTCGCTTTTACTGTGCGGTAATTGCTGTCGATGAAATTGACCACATCAGGAAAACTCTCTTCTATCGAGCCCTCCATCGTTTTAGGTAGTTGTGAAGTGGGTTTGTATAAACCCAATGCAGACTCACCCGGAGCAGCCTCCTGCGATGCATTTCCGTTTGGCATAACCACAATCATCGGTTTGGCTTTTCCCTGTGCCACCAAGTTGTCCATAATCTGAGTCGCACGGCCAAGAGAGATCCAGGCTTCCTCATCACCACCCATACCATGCAGCAGATAAAGCACGGGATATCGTTTATTATCCGCTTCGTAACCGGCAGGAGTGTAGATTGTCATGCGGCGGGTCATCTTCAAAGTAGGACTCTCATACCATCTGCGGCTTACTGTGCCGTGAGCTACATCGTTCACTTTATATAAATCAGCACGACCTCCGCCCACCAGAAACACATTTGTCACGGTTGCCACATCGCGAATCAAATACACATTATTGGGATCCATAGTCTTCAACCCATCCACCAGAAAAGAATAGCTGTATAGTTCCGGTTTCAAAGGAGCTGGTGTCTTGAACTCCCAGATACCATCATCCCCTTTGGTCAGATCAGAAGGTGTTTGAGCAGACAGGAAATCGCCTGTAATCTGCACCTTCTCAGCCTTGGGAGCATTCAGTCGAAAAGTAACAGAGTTGTCCGGATTCACTTCCGGAGAGATCATGTTTTGTCCGCGCCCGAGTGCTTGTTGTGCAAAGGATGCGAGCGAAAGCTGTAAAAGAACAGCCAGAAGAATAAGTTTTTTCATGATGTATGTAGATAGGTTTGTTTTACAACAATGATACGAACGAAGCGTACGAGGAGGGCAACACTCATTCATTCTTTGGATTTCGAAGCTTTCAACTGAATTATCATAATAACTCCTGAGACAGTCAAACTGATCGTTGAAAGCCATATAAACGTCATTAAACCCTCATCCAAATTAGTCTGTTTCCATTCGGGGTAGTTTTTATACACGTATACACCCAGCATGATTTCTAATGAAGTCATGCAGATTACGCTCACTCTCATGATCGGAATGTTTAGCTTATTCTTCAAGACCATAGATCCAAGAATCAATTGGCATAAAGCCGGTAGTAAGAAGACGAAATAGAGGGGATTAAGCATGGCAAATCTGATTTAATTTGGTTGTTGATTTGGCAAAGATAATTGATTCATTGAATCAGAAAGAATAATATTTCATTTTATTCAGACTTACACGAAGCAATCTTTTCATCCTTATCCATCCTTGTGTTTACGGTTCACCGAGATGCTCCACGATCAGCTGCACCTGTCGGGGGGAGAGGATTCGCGAAGAAGGTCTGATTCCGGTGACGAGCAGTGCCTCATTGAGCGGCTTGCAGCGATTGATCCAGTTGCGCATAATCCGCCATGCATGCTCCTTTCGGCAGTGAGGTGTATAGAGGAGTCCCAGCTCTGTCTTGCTGTAACATCTGATCCTGAAATGCTCTGTCTGCTCTGTTTGTACCATCTTCTTTAAGTATTAAGTAATCCTTAAAGATACTCATAATCAGTGAGATGAGCAATAGTAAGAAGGGTTCTTTTTTCCTATTCTCTTCAGTTTTTGTTGATCAACTGCATTTCTGAGTGAGTTAATCCACACGAAGTATATGAAACATTATTTTTATGGTATTCCGTATTATTTAGATAATACTTTTTTGTAAAACAAAAAAACATTTATTACTTTTGCGAAAGTCGATCAACGATACCAAGCATTCTATACGCATGAAAAAAACTACTCTCCTGTATTCGGAAACATTGATATGCATACTTCTGTTATTGGTAGTTGCCGACAGCTATGCATATGATCCGATACGTATCAAACGGCCCTATTCCACAGGTATCACCGATAAGCTTCCTTCAGGGTGGAGTTATAAGGAGATTGGTTCTATGTCTTACTCTTCAAACTGGTGTTACAAAGCCTCCAACGGACTTTTTTACTTAAAAGTAGGAGGTAATGCGATGAACAACAGTGCCGATGATTGTGCTTTTATGTATTATGAAAGCGATCAAGATGCCCAGATTGAAGCACGTATCATGGATGCGGAAGTAGTATATGGCTCATCGGCCAAAGGATTTGTGATGGTTCGCAGAGGAATGGCGGTCAATGATCCAATGTGTTTTGTTGAGGCAAAAGCGTTGAACAACTCTGTCAACTTTTGCTGGCGCGTACAAAATAACACTTTTAATTCGTATGGTTATTCAACAGGAAAAAGTGGTACTAATGGAAGTACCCATACACCTCCCGACTGTTTTCCCCGTTGGTTGAAACTTGTCCGACAGGGAAAGTATGTGGAGGCGTATCACAAAGACGACGTGGAAGACGCTGAATGGGTTAAAGTGGGCGGAATTGTGAAAGTGGGTATCGTTGGTAAGGCCTATATGGGCATCGGAGGCTCTTCTCTTTTTAAGAGCGCAGCAGATCCAAACTATACCCAACCGGCTATCTATCTATTCGATAATGTCTCCGTAAGAGATGTAGAAATTCCTTATGTGGTTCAGAATCAGCAATCAGTCGCAGAGTATTTCTATGAGTATCTGAAGCCCGGAAAATCATTGGATATTAATGTCACCAAGCTCTTTGGACATGCATTGGGTGAGTATTTCTCAGTGGAGAGTCAGGCGATGGACACAAGTGTCCTTGAAACCTATTCGTGGGAAAAAGTAAATGAAGTGGCGATCAATGGTGAAGACTACAGTAAATATGTCCGGGTAAAAGGACTTCGCGAAGGAGTCACAAGTTTGAAACTCAGTTGTACGATCAAAGGATTCACCATGGAGGCTGACTTTTCTGTCGTTGTTTCCAATGGGAAAGCCAAACCCATGACGATTGATGCTGCGTCACCATTTGGATGGAAACATATCAACCTGGAGATACCCATCAATCCCAATATGGTATGGGGACAAGAGTTTATCACCAAAAGATTGTTGATCAGTAAGAAACGTCCGGTTTTCCTCGGCAGTTGGGAGTACGATTGGGGTGGGAGGGATATCGGCAATCACGCAATGACACTCCGCAATAATCCTCCGACCAACAATCCAAACTCGGAAATGTATGTTCAGGGAGCTTTTACCTACGACTTTCGTGAGGAATGGGTTCCTTATTCCAAAGCCGACAAGTTCCCCAAGGACACCATCCGAGCTGAGATCAGAGGAGCCTTTGGATGCGATGTTGACCTGGCATTCAAACCTTTTTCTTACAGTTCACCAGAATTATTTGATACCCGGATATTTCTCGGAGCCGTTGATACGTCTAAGGCGATCAACTGGGATGAATCCACCGGACTCTTCACCAGGCGTATTACACAGTTGGGTTATGCTGAGACCGGCTTCCCCTATATTACTAATATTAGGATAGGCGATTGGGTGACATACACCGTTTACGCACCCCGTGAAGGATACTATCTGATCAGTCCGTTCACAGCCTTTAATACATCTGATCCGCGCTCGATCCGTATTGATGTCAATGGCATCATGCAGGTCAAAGAGCTCCCCTTGGTAAAAGGGAAAGGAGGTATCGACTGGGTCGAAGGAGCACGCAAACCGATTTTCCTGAAGGAAGGAAAAAATCAGCTGAAGATCATAGCCAATACACCGAACTTCAATCTCCTCGGTTTGCGAATCACCTTCCATACAGCCAAACGAGTGACCTATTCCGGACTCTCTTACAACACATCCACCAATTTCCGTCCGGAAGTGAAGATAGATACGACACTGATGGCAGACGAAGAAAAGATAGAGTATGATTCTATATTAGCGATCTACGATTCATCAAAGGAGCCGCGCAAGGTCATAATGGATTCTATCCTGCTCGGTTATCCGAGGAAGACGCTGTATGACACACTCTCCATCCTCGGCAACTATGCGTCCCGGCTCGACAGCATGAATGTGCCTTATATGTCGCCTTCTGAAAGACTCTCCGCGCTCGACACGATAGCAACCAAGATGATTCATTCAATAGATTCAATCACCTTTTATACCAATCAGCGCTCCGAAATGAAGCATATCGATCTTACCAGTTATCTTTACAAGAGTGGATTTGATCCCCACAAGCCGATTGAAGTTTCCATGAAGATCGATTCTGTATCCAATTCAGGTATCGGTACCTATATGGGTATTATGGCGCGTACGATAAACAGAGGCGAACTAGCTTCCAATTCACCGTTCGTGTCGTTTGGCATCGGAGCCTATGAAGGAGGTCGTTTAGCATATCGCTGGGCATACGATTTCGATCTAAAGAAGCTCGATAAAAGAGACATAGCGCAAGATGTCTATATCAAACTCCGTTTCAACTTCTATGCGCCAAACTATGTCACTGCCTTTTATTCCTACGACAACCACTTCTGGTCGGAATATATGGATGACCCATTGCGGATAGATTTCCTTTCTTCAGACAGCACGGATACCAATCTTGCCATTGGAATGTATCTGACCGGCGGCGATTATACCGGCGATGTATGTATGGCTATGGCCAGAATCAGCAACTTTAGCGTGATACAATATGAAAGCATGGAAGAGTTTGAACGACAATACTCTCAGCAGGAGATGCAGAAGACTCCATTTTACATGAGTTCGACGACTCTGCGCAAAGGTCAGCCGGTAGATATCACCTACAACGTAATCAAGCCGGGAAGAGTATCCATAAAAGTATTTGACTCCTATGGTATGCTGAAAGAGATCCTCACGGATGAGGATAAGCCATTCTGTAAAGAGCCAGTTACACAAACATTTACAATCAACGAATTGACAGAATCAGGCATCTATCTTCTTCGGTTGGATGCCCCGGACAATGAGCAGTATTTACGATTCAGATACATAGCCGAATAAATAATTAATACCATTATACAAACAGTATGAAACAGTTCTTTCTTTTATTATTCTCGCTCAATCTGCTTTGTGCAACTGCCAATGCTTCTCCAGTGATTACGCTAGGAATGAAATATCGTATTGCCTCTCTGGATGCTTCAGGTACCGGAGGTCTGGTGGTACGCTCAACCCCTGATGGATTGAAGCTCGTCTATGAAGAAAACACCGCGGCCTTTGGCGACAGCGCATCATGGTATATCTACAACGTGGATGGTAAATTCTCATTTAAGAATGTGGCAACCAAGAAATACGTCAAACTGCTCCCTTCAGAATCGGGTGCTGGATTAGAGATGGTCGCTTCGGGTGCCTATCTTGATACCACAAGGTTTACACTCTCGCTCAACCGGAGAGGAGGACTTGTGTATTACAGCATCAGATCCGCCCTGGCAGGATATACCACGCAGGCAATAAGTAAAAGCAGCTCAGGATCAGAGGTTGCAATTACTGAATATAGCGAATACAAGAATCAACTCTTCGGTTTTTATTCTGTCAAAGATAGCATGCAGGTAGTCGATGATAATGCGGAAGGAGGTTTCTATTCGTATCTGGATAGCTTTTCCATCCAAGGTCGGAACCCCGTTTTTTTAAATGTAAACAACGACTATTACTATATCCTGACCGAAGCTCAATTTAAAGAAGAGGTGACAAAAACCATCGAATTCAGTTTTGCCGCCAAGACACCCTCAGATGCATTTCTCGCCATCAACGGAAAAGTCGTCCAAAGTGGAGATGAATTTTCTTTTGGTGATGTAACAGGCGGTAAAAAGTTCCGGATTGTGATCATAAAAGGAGAAAATGAGTTATGCGAAATGAATATGTATTTTACATGTCACTCCATTGTTCAACTCTATCTTAATGAATCAAAGGTTAATGCTCTAGATTATACATTAGGTAAAATACGAGTCAATGATCCTTTTTCACTTACTCAGTCCGATACGTTAGATGCCAACTTTCGGCATCGTGGCTCATACACAATAGGCTATTCCAAACATTCCTTTGCTGTCAAGTTGGTTAATCCGATAACAAGCAACGCTGCCGTTCAATATGAAAATCTGGACAAGAGTTTTCTCGGGATGCGTGAAGATAACAGTTGGATACTGGATGCGATGGTAATGGATCCTATCCGTCTGCGCAACAGGGTTTCAACCGATCTGTGGAACGATTTCTCTGTGAAACCCGAGTATTTCTCCAAAGAGCCGAAAGCAATCAATGGAACCCGCGGAAAATTTGTTGAGCTGTATATCAATGATACGTACAAAGGTCTTTATTGTCTAACAGAGACAGTGAATCGTAAACAATTGAAACTGAAGAAATTTAAGGAAGGATCCTCCAATGGTATTCCTGATACGATCAGAGGGCTTCTTTATAAAGCTGTAAACTGGACGTATCCTACACTTATGAAAGGTATCCATATGAGTTATAACAATGGTTCTGAGACATGGGATGGATGGGAAGCCTCGTATCCCGATGCCAGTGGTCTGGAAAGTCTGGGCTACACCGACTGGAAACCGTTGAATGACGCCGTTGATTTCGTGGCAAACTCCACCGATGATCTCTTTGCAGAGAAAGTGAGTGAACAGTTTGACCTTCCTGAGTTCATCGACTATTACCTCTTCATCGAGCTGATACTTGCGACAGATAATCATGCAAAAAACAGCTACTTTTCCATCTATGATAAGACACAATCGAAAAAAATGTCCATTACTCCATGGGATCTTGATGGCGTTTTTGGTCGTCGCTGGGATGGCTCTAAATCAACGGGCAATGGATATGGAACCTATCCCGAACAGAATTTTAATTCGTATGTAATCCAGAGAGAGAATGGGCAAAACAACCTATATCTGCGTCTGATGAAAAACAATGTCTGTGGTTTCAATGATTCCCTTAAATCACGCTATGCTGAGTTGCGCAAAGAATACTTTAAACCTGAAAATCTGATTTCCCGATTTGTGCGCTACAACGATGAACTTACTGCCGATGGATCCGCCAACCGTGAAGTTCAGTTCTGGCTTACCAAATCTGGTCAAGTTGATCAATACCTGACAGAGATTTCCTATCTCTCTACCTGGATCAATGCGAGGGTGGCCTATCTTGATACCCAGTATGGTTATATTGATACAGAGGAAGGTCTTATGGTCACTGCCTTAAAGCTCAATGTGTTCCCCAATCCGGTATCATCACTTCTGATAGTCAGCAATCTGTCGCCCGGCGAGACAGTCACCCTTCATAATCAGCAAGGACAACTTCTCTGGCAGCAACGCGCCGAACTGGATGCTATGGCGATAGACTTCTCCGGCAATGCCCCGGGACTTTACATCGTCAAGGCAGGCAACAGAACAGAAAAGGTGATCAAGCAATAATAGAGATGGCCGATGCTGGGCATTCCTTGCGATTGTCTGCTGATTTTGTGAGTTATAACTCATAGAAAATATAACAACGCAAGACAGGTAACTCTTTTTTAGCAACTATACAATCTATTCTTTTGCTACAGTCGGCTTGCGATACTTCAACACAAGCCACTGAATCAAGATGATGAGCAGCAAAGCAAGAAGCCCAATCCCTGAAAGGATAGCCAGTGCTACGGCCCACAATCCATCATGATTATTGACCTGCCGAGCTCCGTAGGCCATATAGTAATATAAAAGAATCGGAATAAGAATTGAAGCAAGCACGCTGATCACACTTACTATTGGCAAAGACATATTCACCTTCTTCTTCAACACCAAAGTTCCAACAATTAATTGGAAGAGTGCCGGTACAATCAATGAGGTCGAAGCAATTGCAATTATATTCATATTTAATAGTGTTTTTGGAGAGAATAAAGGAATCATACTTTGCTGAGAAGAACTTTTTTAATTTTGACGAGCTACCGATACATCCTTTTTCCTTGCCTTATAGTAATTACTAAGTAACATATAAATGGCATGAGGCAACATGATAAAAGTCATACCAGAATTGGGAATCATGTAACAACCAATCAGCACAAATAGTAAATAGGATATGGTGAAATAATGAGGTATTGTCCTATTCTCCTTTTCAATTGAATGAACCAGGAGGCCTACTGGAATAAGAAAAATGCCAAAATAGAAAAACCAGAAGGCAGCGAAGGCTTCTAGATTTGTTTTGCCTGCCATCATCGGAAGTTCATCAAGCCCACCACATATTTTGTAAAAAGAGGTACTGGAGAAATTCATAAACTGACTTCCACAACCATCTGGTGAGAGAACGAATTGGGTGTGTAACAATCCAATGATGATTAATAGTATTCCATTGGTAAGTTTCTTTATTAGTTTCATCTTTTTCTTGGGATTATGTGATTAATTAGATTCTGCTTTTCATTATTAGTCTGAAAAAGTCGGGCAGTTAGATTGTTTATGTTATTTTTGTTGTTAGCTTACTTTTCATCCGATTATTATCAAACAATTGTGAAGCAAAAGTACTTTATTAATATTGTATATTAAGGTGTTTTGTCTGTTTTTATATTAAGTTTCATATCGACTGTTTGCTTTCTGGATCAAATGGCAATGTCCCTATTTTGCTTCCTACTCTTTGCATCAAAGAAAACAGATTGAATAAAAAGGAATCATACTATGCTGAGAACAGCTTTTGAATTTAGTGAAGATCCAATGCAGTCTTTTCTCTTCCTGCTACTAAGCATTGGAGTCATTTATATGCTGTTGAAAGGCATCATACGTCCTTCCGACGAACAGAATGAAGAAGAATCCGATGAGTATGCTGATGCCAATCCGATTCCCTATGCCGAAGAGAACGACGAAGCTCAGTTGGACGACACCGATGCGTCCGAACAGGAATCTCCGGCCGAACAAAAACCTGAGCGATCGGATCTTGCCGAGATTATCAGCGTCCTGACTCCCAGGAAAGGACACTTTGCCACGCCGATCCTCCTCGATCTCAATATTCTCGTCTTTATCTGCATGGTTTTGGTGGGAGCAGGATTCTCCTCCTTCGAGACTACCGGTCTGCTCAGCTGGGGAGCCAACTCCCGTCCGCTCGTCCTGGAAGGGGAGTACTGGCGATTACTCACCTCCACCTTCCTGCATGGAGGATTGGAACATCTGATTGTTAATATGCTCGGTCTGCTGTTTATCGGCTTTTTTCTCGAACCGGTAATCGGTGCCTGGCGATTTGCACTCTCTTACCTTCTCACCGGACTAGCAGGCAGTCTAGCCAGCATCTGGTGGCATCCATTGTCGGTCAGCGTAGGAGCTTCCGGTGCCATACTCGGCATGTATGGCGTGGCTATCGCATTGCTACTTACTAACCTGCTTCCCGGGCAATTAAAGAGAACTTCTTTGCTCTGCTTTGTGGCTTATGCAGGCTACAGTCTTCTCAGCGGACTCACCGGCAACATTGACAATGCGGCACATCTCGGCGGACTGCTTAGCGGCATCCTTATCGGACTGGCACTCTATCCGCGACTCAAAGCTAATGTTATATATCTATAAATGCAGGTTAAATAATACTGATCCTCTTGCATTCCAGATATATCAAACTACTTTTGCAGCATAACAGTTCATAACGGTTAGAGAATAATATCATTAAATAATACAGCATTATGAGATCTCCTTTATTTTTTCTTGCAACCTTACTAGCATCCTATCTGCTTTGTTCTCATTCAATTGTCGCTCAAAACACAGATTTACAAAAACTCACAGGCAAACAATCACGTGTCGTTTGGGTGCGCGATTTTAGTGGCAAAGACCGCCATTCAAATGAGAACGAATTTAAGTCAAAGATTATTGGTTTCGATTCAAAAGAAGGCAAAGAACATGTCATCCTCGATCAATTAGATGGATATACCAAACCCCTGTTTACACCCGATGGCAACAGAGTGCTATTTACCAACCGACACGACAAACAGATTTATGTGGTTGACTGGGATGGGAAGAATCTGCGTAAAATTGTTGAAGGTGACATAGCCGATGTATGGCAAGATCCAACGAATAAAAAGCTTTGGGTCTATTACCAAACCGGCTTCAACGAAAAAGATCCACTATACAGAGTATCCATCGACAAAGGCGGTAAGCCAGAGCTGATATGGAACACAACTCCATTGCATGTTGATAATTTTCAGCTTTCGAGAGATGGGAAACATGCCAGTGGCTTGTTTCCATGGCCAAAGGGCGGTGTTGCCAATTTGGAGACCAAGGATTGGCAGTTACTCGGCAACGGCTGCTGGACAAGTCTGGCACCTGATAACTCACAGCTGTTCTGGATCTTCGATGGAGCACACCGCAATGTCTTTCTCACGAGCCAAACCGGCAAAAAGTGGGTTGTTTCTATTGGCGATGCTGAGGGTATCAACGGATTTGAAGTGTATCATCCCCGTTGGAGCAATTCGCCCGAATTTATAGCAGTAACGGGTCCTTATGTGGGCAAAGGTGGTCAACCGGGAGGAAACCGGATTAGAGAAGGCTATACGAAAGTAGAAGTCTATGTCGGACGGTTTAGTGCTGACTATAAGTCCATTGAGGCATGGTCGAAGATTACCGAAAACGAAGTGGGCGACTACTTCCCCGATGTATGGGTCAAAGATGGTGAAAAAGTGGATATCCCAACTAAAGTAGCAAATAATGATGCCGTTTTGGATGTTAAAACTTTGGATAGCAAGACCATAAACAGTTTCAAGAAATGGCCCGGCACCGATGATGGTTTGGCGTTTATATGGGAAGACTCTAAAAGTGCAAATCAGGTAAAAACCTCTGGTGGCAAAAAATATTCGACACAATTGGAACTTAGCGGAAAAGCAATTTATGGTTTTGACAACTGTTTGGACCTCGCAAGTGGAGCCGCAAAAGTCGAAGGAGCTGATGAGAATTTACTTCAGGCATGCAAAAAAACCAATCAGTTGACCATTGAAGCCTATATAACCTCCAATAACCTCAATCAGACAGGGCCCGCACGAATTATTAGTTTCTCTGAAAGTTCCAGTTCGCGCAATTTCACCTTGGGACAATCAGAAAACAATCTTGTGATACGTCTTCGTACTCCTTTCTCGGGCGAAAACGGTTCGTCGCCGGAAATTGTACTTGGCGCAATCAAACAAGACGTTGCTGTGCATGTCATTGTAAGCTATGCCGATGGACACTTGAGCTGCTACTTCAATGGGAAGGCGATGCCATTGAAGGAAAAGTATCAGGGTGATTTTTCAAGCTGGAAACCTCAACATCTGATTTTTGGCGATGAGTGGGGTGGAGAAAGAAATTGGGACGGCAAGCTCGAGGGTGTAGCTATTTTCAACCGTTTTGTGAGCGATAAAGAGGCAGCCAAACACTACGAACTCTGGCAAAAGAAGATCGCAGGCCGAAAAACACCCGAAACAATAGTTGCAGAAGCCACACTTGAAAAGATGAGTGTAACTCCCGAACCAGCTTCCATAGCTCCCTATCAGCGTTGTCTGGCAGAATATGTGTATAAGATTAACAAGGTCAACAAGGGCACACTAAAAGAGAGCAGGATTATTGTAACCCATTGGGTCATATTAGACAGTAAAAAAGTTCCGGTTGCAGTCAAAATAGGAGAGAAGCAGACACTTACTCTCCAACGATTCGATGACCACAAAGAACTTGAGGGCGAACGTCTGGTTAGCGATTTTGACGAGTTTGATCTGGAGCGGTTTGTGGATATGAAACGGTAACGACATCGCATGTCAAAGAGACAAAAGAATGGCGCGAAGTTCCTCGGAACCCCGCGCCATTTAAATTAAAATCAAAAGTCCGCTTTGTGTTTCTTTACTTCGTCGACGAGTTTTGAAAAGGACTTCTCCTTTTTGCGTTTTTCATGCTCCGAAGAAGAGAAATGCCATGCTTCCCGCTTCAGTTTCTGATAGCTTTCATACACTTTGACATCTAACAGCCCCTTCTTTACAGCTTCCAAAACCCCACAGTCAGGCTCATTGGTATGTGTGCAATCCTTGAAGCGACACGCATCCGCATAGTTGGCAATCTCCAGCATCTCCGCCAATGAATCGGGATTGTCAACAGTCAATCCAAACTCACGGATACCCGGAGTGTCGATTAAAACGCCCGAGCCCTCCATCAATACCATCTCCCGGCGGGTAGAAGTGTGTCGTCCTTTGCCCGTGGACTGGCTTATCTCGGATGTCAGAAACACCGACTTTTCGCACAGTGCATTGATCAGCGAACTCTTCCCTACACCCGATGAACCAACAAACACGACCGTTTCGCCTTCCGAGATGGATTCCCGTAGTCGGACAATCGTTTCAGGTTGGACTATACTGGTAAAAAACACCGGCATCCCCCGGGCAATATGTCTGATTGCCTCCTCCGTTTCCTGTTTGTCAAAATCCAGATCCGCTTTGTTGAGTATCAACACCGGATGGATATTTTCCTCCACTATCTGAACCATGAAACGCTCTACCCTGCGAATATTGAAATTATCATCCAGACTTTGCACAATAAACGCTTTATCGACATACGAAGCAATGGCTTGTTTGTCGGCCACCGTTCCGCTTTTCTTCCGGTATAATATCCGTTCGCGCGGCAATAGATCAACGATGATCCCTTTGCTGTCGTCGAAAGGTTGAAAGATCACCCAATCGCCCGTACAAGGTAGCTCAAAGTCTGATTTTCCATACATCATCGTACCGGTCAACTCACAGACAAACACTCCGTTTTCGGAAATTACCTCATAACACGTGCGATGCACAATAGCAACCCGTCCGTGAGACAATGTATTGTATCTCGATTCCTGTTTTAGTTGGTTTAAGGTGTCGTTCCAACCATAAATATTTAAATGAATCATTATCCTAACGTATATAGCATACACGTGAAAGCATACCCATGCAATCAGCATTGTACACAGTTTAAAAAAACTTGATTGATATAAATAAGAACTACCCCCGGATAGGATACCCGGGAATAAACGAAAGGACAATCTGTAAAGGAGCTACAGATTGTTTACGCCACCAAATCCGATTTTAACAGGATGTTTAACATGCCGCAAAGATATGCACTATTTTTTAGATAGAGAAGTTGTTGCAAATAATTGTGCGGATAAAGTCCTTTGTTTGGCATTTCAATTAAAGGTTGTACCTTTGCAGTAAATTGAATTGATAGAAAATGGAAAATAGAATTACATCACTTTTTGGGATAAAATATCCGATCATTTCGGGAGGTATGGTATGGTGCAGTGGCTGGGAGCTTGCATCGGCAGTTAGTAATGCAGGAGGTTTGGGACTTATTGGCGCAGGTTCAATGACCCCGGAGGTGCTACGGGAGCATATTCAAAAGTGTAAAAAAGCGACAGATAAGCCCTATGGAGTAAATGTTCCGTTGATTTTTCATTTTGCAGAAGAAGTGATGAAAATTATCATGGAAGAAAAAGTACCTGTTGTATTTACTTCCGCGGGTAATCCTAAAACATGGACAAGGAGTTTGAAAGAGAATGGGATTAAAGTCGCTCATGTGGTATCCAGCACGAAATTCGCCGTCAAATGTGAGGAAGCTGGAGTTGATGCTGTTGTTGCAGAAGGATTTGAAGCAGGTGGACATAACGGACGTGAGGAAACCACTACAATGGTATTGATTCCACAAGTACGAAAATCTATCTCAATACCTCTGATTGCAGCTGGCGGTATTGCAAGTGGAGAAGGAATGTTAGCCGCATTTGCATTGGGAGCAGAAGGAGTACAAATGGGTACAAGGTTTGCTTTGTCACAGGAAAGTTCAGCAGATGAATCTTTCAAAAAACTTTGTATCAGCTTAAACGAAGGCGATACCATGCTTGCGCTGAAAAAGATAGTGCCTACACGACTTATCAAAAATGATTTTTATAAAGAGGTAGAAGAAGCTGAAGCCCGGGGGGCGCTACCAGAAGAACTCAAGGAAATTTTAGGTCGTGGACGAGCAAAAAAAGGAATCTTTGAAGGAGACTTATTTAATGGAGAGCTTGAAATAGGTCAAATAAGTTCAATGATTAAAGATATCCCTACAGTAAAACAGATAATTGAGGAAATAGTAGAGTCGTACAACGTAAAAAGACTTTCAATTCCTGTTCTGTAGAAAGTAGAAACATTCATAGAGCATACTATAACGGAGTACACGCTACTTCTGTTCACAATCGGAAATCCAACTTATTTTTTTACAAATATCAAGATACCTGCACAACTTAGATTTATTACAACTACCTTTGTCTTATCAATGAAGTGCCCGGCATAGTTGCAAAACTGTAGCCGGGCACTTTTTTTATTTACAGCTATAATATAACAGAGGGCATGAGAAAGATTACCGATGACGAATTTGAATATTTATTCCGTTTTGTCGATCAAGAAATAAAGGAATTCTTCGCTCCGTTAATACAAGAAAAGTGCAGGGAAGGTTTCGAATCAATTCTTGACCAGAGAAAAGATATCTATGAGGAGTACCTTGAACATTATGATTGCACGCTCCAGGATATGGATACTTATTATGGATTCAAACACGAAGTATTAATGAAATATCTCGTCGATTTATTCTTGTACAAAACAAAGGTGTCATTTGAATCGATGCCTGATAATGAACTATTAAATAAATATGAACAATCAAAGCGGTTCTTTTCATCAGAAATCGTATCGGATCAAATTTCATTTAATTCTGTTTTTTCCCTTTTAGATCGGATGAAATGTTTCTTTTCACTCACACCTCTTGAACCGGATGATACGGATCGACTGGTTTTTGATAATCCAGATATAGCGATGATTGACATATGCGTAAATACATTTAAGATAATGGAGTTCTTCCTTAAGATGAAAGAACTCGAAGACGCTCCGAATACCATCGAAAGATATCAACTTTCAAAGGGACAGATAAATAATGTTTTTAGCAAACTCTGCAAGGATGAGAAAGGCTTTTACATTCTTGTTCAGAAAGAGCCGCAACTCATTCGCAAAAAAATTTATGCTTACGGTTTGGAAGATTGGGAAAAAGGCTGAGCATAACAGCCTTATCCCCTTATTTCGATAAAAGTTCAAAACGGCAGCTCCCTCTCCACATCTTCCTCAAACGCGATCTCCTGCACTTTGGCGGCAGCATCTATCATTCCCTCTTTTCTTCTAAACCAGTTGCTGTTGTCAAAGAGGCTGGTGCGACTCTTGCCGAGATCTGCCCCTGTCTCTGTGTCGTAGGGAGTGTAGCGTCCGTTGACCGTGTTGAAGATGAATTGCACCTTGCCCTTTTTTCCCAGGTTCTTTGTCTTTACCCGATGTTAGGGTCTTTTACCGGTATAGATTTCCTCTTTAGACATCCAATCAAAAAAAGTATCGCCCATGAGTTTATAGTCCTGCTCATAAATGTCAACGACATCCCAATCATCTCCTTCATTGACCACCATACCTTTACGACCTTCGGTCACACGCCATTTGCGCGCCTTTGTAAAGCATTTATTGTTCAGGAGCCATACTAATAAAGGACCATCACCAATCTGATTAACTGTTACAATATCTCTTTTTAGCAAGTCATTGATAAAGTAATCTTTAATTTCCCATCCTGGTGAATTGCTGTTTTGTGGTTTATCAGGCAAAGGTGGAATTTGATTACTGAAACGCGAGTCATTGGATTTGAAACACGCTTCCTGAGGATAAAAATACTCCCATGCCCAGTTAATAACTTTAGCTCTTTTACAAAGTTCATACACTGCTGTTTCATCCGTGCCATTGTAATGACCTAAACATAAAGTAAAGACTATCATTCTATCCGCAATATCAGGAGCTTGAATCAAAGCACTGGTCACGGTTGTTGGATTTCCACCCACAAACACGACTAAAGGTTTCTTTTTGCTGCATTTTCGAGCTTGCTCAATGATGAGTTTTGAGCCGACCGTCTCCTCAGGATGTTCAACATTAATGCGATACATGGAGCCGGCAACCGGATCGGGTATGTTTTGCATCCCTGCTTTCCTGGCTCTTTCCACTGCATGCTTGGCGCCCGGCATTCCAAATGCGTTAGGATACCCCTGCCACATATCACGAGTAACAATTATTCCCACTAAATCGTAGTAACCATAAGAACTAAGCCCCATAAACATAGTGTGATCTAAAATGTCATCAAAAAAGTCATTATCAAGAATGACCTTTGAACCTTTTAGTTCAAAATTCGATAAATGAACGCCATCAGCATCCACCGTAAAAGGAGTATTGACTGCACCTAAAACAACAGAGCAGAAGGATGTTACCAACGATATTGTTAGCATAGAAATCCGGTTGACCATAAAAAGTTTATTTATATGAAAAAGTACAGTTTTATCAATGCGAAAATAGTTGTTTGTTTCGGATATTTGGTTTATTCTTTTTTGTTTTTATCCAATCTTGTGTTTCTTTTAGTCTGTTTGCCTCTATATAAAATCAAAAGTGTTGAATAAGGGCAAAACCCGCTTATCTCAAAGAGGCTGGTGCGGCTCTTGCCGAAGAGAACGACGAGACACAGTCGGGATGCCAACTTTACTTAGATGGGGGAGTTTGTCAATTGTTTTACCTTCTTTTCTTGTTAAAACAGGAAGGTTTTATAATATTATTGTTTATTAAATGTTATACAGTATGTTTGCACCCCAAATAGTTAACCTTTCTCATTATAGCTGTTAATCGCAGCTATAGTGAGTAATAATAGAAGTATGAAAATAATAAATTTATTGCTGTTTTTCTCTTTACTTACGGCATGTAAAGCACAAAATCGTAACGAAGAGAAAGATCTATCTACAAAGAATGTCTTAATACCAGTTGAAAACACGCTGTTGAATGCAGACTATCATCCTAACTTTTTCACCCTGTTTTCTAACAATGAATACAAAAAATGGGACCATGAGATCATTGGCACAGATGCAGATCATGGTTGCTGCATCACATTGCCCGATTCCATACCGGTATGGGGCTCAAGATCAAATTACCCCTACAAGAAATCGTCTGATTATACACTATTTCAACCTGGTTTTTGCCTGTCATATTCTATTAGCAGGATGTTTGTAATCCCGAAAAACAGCAAGAAACTTGATATAAAGTTACGAGGGATATTTTATTCCAGGGGTCACTGGAACAAAAAAACACAAAATAACGATGTTCCTGTGATGTCAACTTTAACAATCAGACAATTGGGAGCGGAAATAGATATTTCCAACTCTTATACCCTTGAAAACTCAAAGAAAGATAGCTCATACAATTGTATTTTGAGAGACTATTGTTTTCAGCAGGAAATCGACCCAAATACAGAAACGATTGAAATAAAAATAGAAAACAAGGAAAATGCAAGTCTCTTCGCAATTGAAAATCTGGATTTAACGATCGATCAAATACAAATTCAGGAGATTAGAGGTGATAGCGTGATGTCTGTCAGCGACAACGAATATAGCCAATTCCAAAAGAATATATCAGAAAAGCTGAACATAAGAAAAGAGTGGAAAATCATTGGTATTGGAGAGTCTATTCATGGATCAAAGACCTTATGGGATAACTTCAATACGATCATCCGACACGCGATCCGGAACAATGCAATCAGCCTGCTTTTATTAGAAATAGATCCCACTACCGGCTATCAAATCAACCAATATACCTCAGGAGAAACAGACTCCATAAATCTGACCTTAGGTGGAGGATATTTTAATACTGAACAATGGTACGATTTCTTCAGCCATATCAGAAAAACAAACATGCACCGAAAAACCCCAATATTGGTTGCCGGTATAGATTCGCCGTACGACAATACGAGCTACTATTTTTACCTAAGTAAGATTGGATTGGAATTTCCTGATTTAGCTTTAAAGAAGAAAGATGACCAATTCAACTATTATAAAAAGATGCTGGACAAATTTCCTGACAAGTCATCCATACAAAGAAGCGAACAAGATCTCTTTTGGTTCGACTACATATACAAATCCCTTGATTTTGGCAGAAATATGTTTTTCTTTAATAATGCGTTCTCTGACTATGACAAAAGAATGGCGAAAAATACAGAATACCTCATTCAACAATTGAATCCAGAAAGCAGGACATACATTTGGGCACATCTCGGCCACTTGGAAAAAAATGACAGAAAAACATCAGAAAACAATCAATATAGCATGGGGTACTATCTAAATAATGAGTATGGGAGGAAATATGCTGTAATAGGACAATTTGCCGCATCAGGAAAATCACTTGTTTTTAGTAAGAATGATTTTGATTCGATAGTAAACATAAATCATATTGCAGAGCTTCAATTACCTGTAAATAAAAGCATTGAACTTATCTCACAAAGTATAGGCAAAGAGGCCTTTTACGTCCAGAACTGGCAGAAAACAGATTGGCAAAATGAGATCGTTTACCGCAGAAATTGTGGCAATATTGAGAATATAGCACAGTTCATGCCTTTCTCACTCTCATTTATTGACGCATTCTTTTTCTCAAGAAATAACGAACCGGTTCAACTAAGTACTGAAAAGGAGATGATTATACACTAAATTTCAGATTTACCGGTATAGATATATGGCAAGTAATCGAGCCTTTTATCTACATGAAAGCTAGTTGTGTAGAAATAATAGATATTTAATGATATATTTCCGTGAATATCTCACGGATAAATAAATAAATAATATCTTTGTCGCACACTATAAATCAGAAAGTCATGTTACTACGAGTAAAAATCAAGAACTTCCTGTCATTCTTTGAGGAAACGATATTTGATATGTTTCCTAACCCAAAGCGTGCATCATTTCCCAATCACATTTATGGAGAGATGAGTGTCCCTTTATTAAAGCAAGCCGCAATCTATGGAGCTAATGGTTCGGGTAAATCCAACTTTATCAAAGCGATAGAGTTTCTCAAATTAGTCGTGACCCAAGAAGAGTTTTTGAAAAATGTAGATTTGGACGAATACTTTTTCAAGTTGACATCCGAAAAACAGTCGAAGATAAATTTTGAAATTGAGTTCTATACAAAGGGAAAATACTTTATCTACAAGCTGGAAATTGAAAAGAAGAATCTTCAAGAATCGCTTTATCAATCGGGACTTGGAAATAATGCTGATAAATTATTGTTTAGTCGTAATGGATTTGAAGTCACATCCGCTTATATAGAGAATAAGAGTTCAGCGATTCAATTGCTGAAAATGAATCTTCAGTCATCGTTGTTGCCTTTAAACCAAAAGTTTCCTGTGCTTACCAGTGAGGATGTTAAGCAGGCTTTCGAGTGGTTTGAAAAGAATCTGGAAGTAGTTTCAATCAACAGCACCGTCCCTCTGTTAATTGAATTAATGTCGAAACAGCCTGCGTTATTAAACTTAACCAATGAGATTTTTGAAAATATTGGCGTAGGTATTAGTACGATAAAGATAGCAGAAACCCCTTTTGATAAATGGGTAACTGACAATAAAAATGCTAAAGAGTTGCAGAAAATTATTGAGAATGATCCATTGAAACCGAACACTGGTATTTTGCGACTCGAAAATAACAGGACTATTTTCTCTGTGTCAATGAAAAAAGGAATCAAAACTGTTCGTGAATTTATATTTGAACAAATGGGTCAAGCCGGAATTAAAAAAGAAATGAAAATAACGGCTCAGTCTGATGGTACTGTTCGCTTATTGACATTGCTACCGGCTATTTATTCTGCGATAAATAAAGAATCTGTAGTTTTCGTGGATGAGATAGACAATAGTATTCATCCAAATCTAATGTACTCTTTATTAAAGTTCTATGGGTCAAAAAAATCCAAGGGTCAATTGATATTTACGACCCACACGACGCAGTTGTTAAATCAGCAGGAGTTGCTCCGACCAGACGAAATTTGGTTAACTGAGAAGGAGAACGGTAATTCTAAAATGTATTCAATAAACGACTTTAAAATTCATAATACGATTAACCTTGAAAACGGATATCTGGATGGTCGATATGGTGCTGTACCACAACTCGGTGATTTAAATTCTTAATGGCTGAAGAAAAGCGAACATACAGTAAAGGTAATCCTGAAAGGGCTCTCCTTTCTCAGCAGAAAACGAAAACTGTTGACGTTGCATCAGTACCTCTTGCTGATATTCAGATTCCATCAGAATCCTATCAAAAGATGGACAAGGAGAAATTGCCTAAGACATTTTATATTATCATCTCCGGAGGTGAAAAGCGTGAGAAAGACTACTTCAAGATTTTATTGATTCACGATAAATTTAATCGGATCAGGTTAGACTGTGTTTCTGATCCTTTAAAACTATCTCCGGATGGAATGTATGAGTTGGCCGAGTATAAGAAAACTCATTACTTAACGAGTCGCAATGAAGATGCTGAACCGGATATGATCTATTTAGTTTCAGATGTAGATCATTTTATGAGCGAGCTCATTCGAATCAAACCAAAGTGCGAAAAAGAAGGTTTTAAACTGATTATTAGCAACTCTTGTTTTGAAGTATGGTTATACTATGCTTGTCTGGATGTGATTCCAAACTTCCCAATACCTGATGATCCTCTCAGAATAAGCAGTAAGTTTAAAGGTTGGATAAATAGTGCAATTTTAGGTGGGGCAAAACCAAACAAAGCTATTTTCAATATTTACGATAATATAAAGAATGCCCGGAAGAATTATGCGGAAGATACGAATGGAATACCGTCACTCTTTTCGACAAATATGTTTTTGTTAGCAGAGGATTTGTTACCATTGATTGAACCCGAGCTTTCAACTATGATAGCTACAAACAAGAAAAAGGAAGTCGAATTTCGAAAAAAAAGACGCTAATACAAGAAGGAGTCTCCATGGATGAAAGAATCACGCAGATCAAATAGAAATACGAATCGGAAATCCAACTTATTTTTTCACAAATATCAAGATACCTGCACAACTTAGATTTATTACTAATACCTTTGTCTTATCAATGAAGTGCCCGGCATAGTTGCAAAACTGTAGCCGGGCACTTTTTTTATTTACATCGATTAAAAAACAGAACGCATGAGAAAGATTACCGACGACGAATTTGAATACTTACTGGGATTAGTCACTAAAGAGGTTCTTGATCTACTTACTCCGGAGCAAGTGATTGAGTGTAGGGAACGTGTTGATATATTTTTGGAGGATAATCCCAACCTAGATATTCCGGTGATAGCCACCCAGTGATTCCGGTGATAACCACCCACTCACTCTGCTCTTTTATAATGACAAAATTACCGTTTTTTTCTTAAACTCTCTCCTTTTAATTCAAATCTATGCGATGTATATACAATTCTATCAATGATAGAATCGGCCAATGTTTCATCGGTAAATATATCAAACCACATAGCCACTGGTAGTTGACTGGCAATTATAGTTGCTTTTCTGGCATGCCTGTCTTCTATTATCTCCATAAAGTCAAGTTGCTGTTGTTTCTCCATGGTGGATAGTCCGAAGTCATCGAGGATTAGCAAGTCGGTCTTGGCTACTTTGTCAAAGAACCGTATGATTGATCCTTCCACTCTGGCAATTTTCAGTCGGAGCAATAACTTCTGCATGTTGTAATAGGACACCGTAAAGCCTTTCCTGCATGCTTGAGTACCTAAAGCCGATGCCAGGAAGCTTTTTCCGCATCCGGCTGCACCTGTAATCAGCACCGATTCCCCGTTTCGGATATAGCTTCCTGTGGATAATGATAAAATTCTGGATTGTTCGACGCCGCGGCTGGCTTCAAAGTTTAACTCTTCAACCGATGCCTGATAGCGGAACGAGGCATTCTTTAACAGACGCTCATACCGGTTCGAGTCCCTCTGATCTTTCTCCGCTTGCACTAAAAGTTTGAGCCCATCCATAAAGGATAGTTCATGTACTTTTCTGGTTTCTTCCCACGTTTTCAGGCAACTGACCATGCCTGAAAGCTTTAATTGCATCAATTCTGATTTGATTTGTTCCATTCTGATTCTGTTTTAATTTGATTCATATAATACTCTTTCCCCCTGATATTTTTATGCGGGAGACGTTTTTCTTCCTCTTTCATTGTCTCTTTTGTGCTTTCTATAAATTCATAGGCCTTGTTTTCTATGATTTTCTGCAATGACTTGCAGGAGAGCAAATCACAATCAAGGGCATAGCGGCAAGCCTTTTCAAAAACAACGGGATTGGTTTTCCTCTGTAGGGATAAGAGCCCGTCACAACGTCTGTAGATGCGCTCAGGTACTTCTTCCTTCTCAAAGTTCCGGATGATTAACCCTGCTAAGTTTTCCGAACGTTTTTGCGCCTGCCGGATATAATACTCAGGACTCCGCTCCAGATAATGCCGGTGGGTAGAACACAAATGCTCTTTCTGTGTGGTATAACCGTAACCGGCCGTGCGAAGATGAGTTGCGATACAGTCTCCGTCACAATAGATTCTGACAATGCTTCTTGTGTACACGACCGAGACCTTTCTGCCGATATAACTGTAAGGGACAGAGTAATAATGCTTATCCCTGCCCAGAAAGATACAATTGTTCTGTGCCACCTTCAGTAAGGCATAATACTTCAGATCAAAGTCATCGCAAGGTAATGCCGTCAACATGGAGCGTTCTTCGGCCAGAAACTTTTCTTCCCGTGAATAAGGTTTTTGCTGCATGCGGGTTTGATTGTGCTCTTTGACTTTCTCCGCGATCGCTTTATTGAGTTCATCCATGGAAAAGAATGTTTCATTACGGAGTTTGGCGTAAACCCGGGTGTAAATGATCTTTACATGGTTTTCTACGGCAGCCTTGTCTTTGGGGGAATAAGGTCTTGCCGGAAGAACCACAAACCCGTAATGATTGCCAAAATCTTCCATGACCCGATTCAGTTCCGGCTCATATTTGTCTGTTTTTATAACTGCCGCTTTCAGGTTGTCGGGAACCAATATCTTGGGACTTCCTCCAAAACAGCGTAACGCACAAGACAAGCCATACAGAAACTCTTCCGTGGATTGGGAACGGACCGCCATTACAAAGGTGTAATCCGAGTAAGGAAGGCATGCTATAAAAATCTGAACTTTTACCACTTCTCCGGTTTCTCTGTCCACATAAGACATCGTATCCCCCGAGAAATCCACATACAGCTCTCTGCCGGGAGCATGTTCCAGTATAGCAGAAGGATGTCGCGCCACGCTCACCTGGGAAAGATGATAACAGAACTGGGAGTAGCCGTAGCCATCGGGATGCTCCTTTTTGTATTCCTCCCACAGGGTCTGCTTTGTTACGTGAGGACGCCGGAGCTCCTGCTCAAAATAAGAAAGCTTCTCCTTAAAAACCAGAAAACGATCTTCCGTATAAGCCGGATTACCTGCCGAGAACTTCTTCTCAAGAACAGGATCTTCCAACTTCAAGAGCGTATCAATATCAAATCCGTTCTCTTTTACTTTACGCAGATACTCGTTGACTGTCCCTTTATAAAGATCCAACGATTGGGCTATCCTCCGATTGGAGACACCCTCCTTATGCAATTGCAATACTTGTTTTATTTTACTCATTCGTATTATTTTTCCTGCCATAATAGTATTCTATGTATTGATGATTCGTACATAGAATATAAGCATTTTCTATAAATGAGTGGGTGGATATGCTCCGGAATGTGAATTCTTTTTCACAAGCTGCTTCTCGAAAACAAAACAAACTAATCTTCAATGACTTATACTCCCCAAAATGGGTGGATATGCTCCGGAATCTTTCGCTTCTTTACCCACTTCGTATCGACTGGGTGGGAATGCTCCGGAATCCGGTTCAAAGAATCGTTTGTCTCGTTTAAAAAAACTCTTTTTTATCCGTTTTTATCCGTTTTTGGGTGGATATCTGCCGGAATGGCACTGAATATAGCCCGTTTTCTTCTGGATTATGGCACTATTCGTTCCGGATTTTTTGGGTGGGTATGCTCCGGATTATCTATCCCAACCTCTATAAGGACTTTATTGATCGTTGCGATTTAACGCTTCAGGAGTTGGATACCTATTACGGATTCCGACATAAAGTTTTAATTCTAGAAGTTATCTTTTCAATCATAACTCATATGAGCATGAGAGGTGAGAGTGGTAATGACCAGAAATTAGATGAAAAGAGAGAACGGCTAAAGAAGCAAAAACCACAAGAAGGAGCACAAGAAACCGGGGAGCCTTCTCTACTTTTCAATTATAAAGAACAGATGAAACGTTTCTTCTCACTCACACCTCTTGAGCCGGAAGAAAGCGATGAACCTTTTTATGATAAACCAACTCCGGAACTGAATCTGATTAACCCTTTAAATGAAGATATTGTGAATAAGTCTATTTCACATATAAGAAACTCATCTATCTCAAATTTCATGACCAGTTTAGGTCTTTCAGAGGAACAGATAGAAAATTCATATTACAAATTCAGCATAGATGTTAAAGGTCTGTATATTAGCATCCTGCAAGAGCCGCAACTCACTCGCAAAAGAATTTATCTTATTTTATGAAGGGAAGGGGATAAGGCTGACAAATGTTGGCCTTTCCCTCCCTTCTCCTAAGATCTCAAAAAGGCAATTCATCCTTCTCCTTCTTCTCCTCAAACGCGATCTCCTGCACTTTGGCGGCAGCATCTATCTTTCCCTCTTTTCTTCTAAACCAGTTGCTGTTGTCAAAGAGGCTGGTGCGACTCTTGCCGAGATCTGCCCCGGTCTCTGTGTCGTAGGGCGTGTAGCGTCCGTTGACCGTGTTGAAGATGAATTGCACCTTGCCCTTTTTGCCCAGGTTCTTTGTCTTCACCTTCAGGATATGAATCGTCGTGAGGTCGGTTGTCTCGTCTCTTACCACCGCCAGACCAAAGTCCGCTTTGTTGTAAAAGTGCGACGAACCGTAGATGTCGTACATCCTCATCTTTTTCGGTTTTGAGCTCTTCGGCTCGTCTTCCTGTTTGACCGGATGGGCGACCAGTATAATTAGTATGTGGTGTTTCTCGGCATATTTGGATAGCTTGTCCAGAAACTGGTTGATGTAACTCGTCTCCCTCTCAAATTTTCCCAGGCGATGTTCCACACAGTTGTACGGGTCGATGACCAACGCCTTGATGCCGTTTCGGCGGATCAGATCCGTTGCTTTGTTGAGGATAGACTCGATGGTAAAATCCTCTTTGGGAATGATGGAAAAGATATTCTCGTTCAGGAAAACAACAGACTCCTCATATTCCTCCTCCGTGGTAAATCCCTGCTCGAGCTTCTTGCCGATCATCTTCTCCGCGATCTTGCAATAAGCCTCTTCCAGTGGCATGTTTTCCGGACTGAAATAGGCGGTCTTCCAGTCGTGATTCATGTACATATTCGTCACCAGCATATCGACAAACTCCGACTTGCCGGCCGTCGGTTCGCCGGTCACCACACAGAGTTTGCCCAGCACAAAACGGATATGTTTATCCAGGTTAGGAAATCCGGTAGACAGTCCGGTGGTCACCCCTTTTTCAAAGATCTGACGGTATCCGTCGATCACATCATCGACCGAAAACACCCCGTCGAGAGGGAGCATCGGCGGCATCTCCAGATGGATGCGCAGACTCTCCGCGCCATGCTTCACCAGGTGCTCATTGGCATCTTTGCAGCCGTCGGCAAAGGTCACGATACGGCAGATGCCCCGACCAAAACGGCGGATCAGTTCGTCGCGCAAGATCACCCCTTTCCGGTCATTATCCACGGCGATGTAGATGATCTCTTTGTTTTCAAAATGCGACTCGACGAACTTGTCCAGCCAGCCCAGATTCGTGTTTGCCCCATTGGGCACGCTGATCACATTGGGATGGCCGGCAGCAATGACACTCATCGCGTCCGTTTCGCCCTCCACGATATACACCGTTTTCGGCTCCATCGAACTGTCAATATTATACGGCACCTGTTCGGCACCCGCCTCCATGGCAAAATGCTTCTCCCGGTCGCGGTACTTCGTGTTAACCAGTTCGCCCTCCACAAAATAGTTGAACCCGATGCACTTCACTTTCTTCTTTACATCCGGCAGGTAATGCTCCACTTCCGTCACTTTCAGATCAATCAACACCTTCTGCGGGATGCAACGCTCCTCCACGAAATACTTCACCATGGCATCGCTCATTTCCGTCTTGTTGGAGTCAAACACCGGACGCTTGAAGTGGGAGGGAACCCCATTGGATTCCCTCTTTTCCGACTTCTCAAATTCATCTCCCGGTGTAGTCAGAATGCCTCCCACACAGCAGTGAAAGCAATATGCGACTTTTTTCGCCTTGTCCACCTTCAGCGTTTTCCGATGCTGATGATCAGGTTTCCGATCTGGGCCACAGAGCGGACAAGCCATGAGTTCGGTATCTTTGGATCCTCTTGTGTCCAGCGTGTGACCCTTGTAATAGTATATCATTCGTTCTCTTTCGTATTAATTTATCCACATCTTGCGCATCACGTTCCACACCGAATTGCTATTCGGTCGAGGCGGAGCATCCCTCGGAATGGCAAAGCCGCAATAACTCCGTTCGCCACTCACCCTATCCACTTCCTCATACGGATTCCTGTTCTCCTTTTTCACCTCCTCACGCAGTCTTTCCCCCAGATACTCACACGTTTTCGAACCCGGTTGCATCATGTTAGCGAAGTAGTTTTTCGCTTGCCGAAGGTCTCTGATAGCCGATTCATTGCCCTGAATCATCACATGCTCCTTAAACAATCTCTTTACGATCTGAGGGTTATCTCTGAAGTTCTCCCCCAAGTGCGATTTCATTCCCACCTGTTCAAACCAGGCCTGACTGCTAAAAGCCTCTTCCACGCACTTCTCCCAATCCACGACAGCTCTCAGCGGTTGTTCGTTTTCCACTAAATAGAAATTTGCAAATTCAATTACTCCTCCTGCGGAGCAATCTTTCTTTTCAGGAGGCGAAGAGGAAGAAGGTTTAGAAGAAGAAGTAGTAGTAGATTCTTTTTTATTCTCTGGTAAACTCTGCTCTGGTATGCTTTGCTCTGGTATGGTTTGCTCTTGTAAACTCTGCTCTGGTATGGTGTGTTCGCCGGAAAGAGGTATGTCATTGTCATCCTGATGAATAGGGTTTTCATTTAACTTATGTGAACACGTTTTTTGGACATCTTTCTGCTTTCTTTGTGCTCTCTTCTCTTCAATTTCCTTCACTCTCACGACCAATCCTTTCGAATAAAACGTGTCACCATCAATCACAAAGAGGCCAAAATCGGTCACAACCTTTCGAAGTGTGGACTCAGGAACCCCAAGAGCCCGGGCACGCATTTTGAGTAAATCGAAAGACCCCAGGCAATTTTCCAACTCAAAAAGAAATTCAATGATCAGCCAAAACAGTCCGTACAAAGTAGGCCCATTCTTGCAGAGAAGTAACTTACTCAGTTTTGAATCTCTCATCGCATCCCCGTCATGTTTAAAATACAACTCGCTTTTCATGTTTGTTTGATTAGGTGAACAGTTAAGATATATAGACAATTTTATTTCCAACTCCATAACGGTGAATCGAACCCTCCGCGATCCATTGGTTCAGATCACTCACCGCCGCAGACTTTTCCACCCCCGTGATCCGCATATAATCCGCCCGCGTCATAAACGGAAACTTCTTGAGAAAGGCCAACGCCAGTTCCAGCCGTTCATCGACAGTCAGCAGCGGGGTAGGAGCCTCCTTTCCCTTGTGCGCCAGATGCATCGTCGCCAGCTTTCTCTTCATCAACGCACTCGCCCTAAACTTCACACGGCTAAACTGGACCACGGCATTCTTCAACTCCTTTTCCGGCTCTACCTTCTTCATTTCCAACCCCACAGAAAAGATCCCGATCCCCCTCAGGTTGACAGATTCGCCCCTCATCAGATGCCTGAACACCCCCTCGGAAATAGTCGACAACACCCCCCTCACATCACCGATAGTAAAGGAAGAAGCATCCGCGATCTCCTCCACCAGTCTATCTGTCGATATCGTCTCCCCATTGGCGATCCGCGCATACTCCACCGGCTCCTCCTCACTCTCCCTATCCGCGACAGGTGATTTAAACAACTCATATTTTACACTCATATATCTGTGTTCGGAGTCCTTTACTCCGTGTCCTTAATTATCCTCTCTACCACACCCTCACTCGTTTGCCACTCGGTAACTTCCCGTTCGCCATCCACCGACTTCCCGTTCACCGAACAGTCAACGGGAGCAACATCAGGGCGCACGTCACCCTCCATCCATACCTTTGTTGCTTCCTCTCCGTACATCATTCGCAATATATCACAGAGACGTTGCGGCTCTTTGTAAGAGTTCTTTTTGTGAGTATTCTGTTCATTATACATTCTTAACGAAGTTACTACTCATCGATTTACTTCCTGAAAATGAATTGTTTGCATCATTTATAAATCTGTTGGGCAAAGGTGATGATAATCTATCACAGTTCGATTTCATAGATGAAATTGATACATAAAATAGGAAGAGTATTTTTGTATCCGTCAACGCACCCCTTCATAGGGGACTCAAAAACGAGAAATTACCAAACTCACAGTCTTTGATGTTATTAATAAAAATCAGCTACATTGAATGTAGCGTAAAAAAAAGTTTCGAATGAATGAAGAATTGAATCCTAGCGCAACAGTCAACGCGACTGATCCCATACCAGAAAAAGTAAATGTCGCTCCACCCGGGAATACGAATCCCGACACGAAAGCCAGTTTCAGTGAGCAGTTTTTGGAAGATCATTTACACGTATTATTTTATCATTGGAATGAGGTCGCCAAACAGAGTGATCCGAATTACAAAAAAAGTGAGATCAGTTCGCTCTCCGGTTATTCACGGTTCGTCAATGGGAAGAATGTGACAATTCAGGTTATGATTGATGGCGTTCATGAACTGACACTCCGTACCAGTTGTACCTTGAATACAGAAGAAGCCATGCTCTTTATTAAGAATTGTATAAAAGACGGTAAAGAAATCGGACTTGTGCAGACGAAAAACGGAGTACCCGTCGCAGGCGCGAAGATTGTACCCTTATTAATCCTTGACAACAGTTATAAACCACTCAATAGTTCAGAGAAAAAGAAGATTAAGAGTTATATCCCGCAGACTATATATAAGAAATGTGCATTGAAAAATGAAGAAGTTATCATTGGAAAGTTCACATGCAATTGCAATCCCGGAGGCTTAACGCTTCATCTGACCAGAGCTGCCCGCGAGATCAACGGCGATTTGGTACTGCCTTCTACTTTTACACAAGAACATAGTAAATATAGGATTACAGCCATTGCAAATCAAGCCTTTCAAGAGACAATGATAACCTCTGTCTACCTCTCCAAATATATAACAGAGATCGGAGAGCGAGCCTTTGCACAATGTATGGCTCTTCAATTTGCAGTGATCACCAAGAAAGTATCAGAGATAGGGAAAGAAGCCTTTCTCGATTGCCCATTGAAGATGATTTACTGTCTCAATCCAACACCACCCAAGATGAATGGCAATACTTTTGGCAACCTGGACTATGACAATTGCGTACTGGTTATACCCGAAAAATCCTTTGAAGCCTATTCAAAAGCAAGCGAGTGGAAAGAGTTCAAAGTAGTAAGACCTCTCACCAAAACGATAACATACAAGTGATGAAACAGGTGTGGATCAGCAAATAACTGAGAATTGTAACAGATACCCGGAATAAAAGGCTACCTTTGTAGCGGTTTAGGAAGAGGACACTCTATATTGTCCTAGAGTTTAAGATGCGCTTGTCTGAGAGGATGGGCGCATTTTGTTTTTTATATTATACCTATAGTCAAAAAGGAAGAATCTATAATAATTATTACTACTTTAGCAGTCTAATTTAGATCTGTTCTAAATTATGATAGCTGACGAGTGTCAATTGCTATTTATGTCATACTATGAATTAACATTTGAATTGAAAATGTATGGGTAAAGGAATATTTTGTTTGGAGACTGAATGGGATTTCTCAAATAAGAAATTGAAAGACCCTACTAGCGTACAACCTATGCTTGATTTTTTGAAGAATCATCATCAAATGGATTATGTTTACAGGCGAGTTGCTACTAAATCAGAGTTTCTGTTCTATATTAGTCAACTCAATAAAGCTTCTTTCAGAAAATACGAAATCGTTTACCTTAGCTTTCACGGACAAACTCAAAGAATTCAACTTGAAGGTGAAAAAGGAACTAATGCTGAACTTACGCTTCAGGAAATTGCTGAGATTGCAAACGGTGCATTTAATGACCGATTTGTTCATTTTGGTAGTTGCAGGACTTTTCTTGGTTCTAAAGATACTTTAGAAAATTTCAAATCAACAACAGGGGCAAAATTGATATCGGGTTACACCCGTACAGTCGACTTTATGCACAGCTCAATTATGGACATTGCTTACTTTAACGAGTTGAATGGTTTCTCTGTAAAATACAATACGGTTGAAAGCAAACTCGAAAAGTATTTTAGTGGACTGAAATCGGAACTTGGATTCAAAATATTATAAACCATTGCTTATTTTTCACACATACTAAAAGATGCCAAAATTTTCACCTACAAATACCATTGAGATCAAGCCTATTAAGGATTTTCTTGATGTGAATTATAAGAATGAGCCAAAATATAAGTTTAATGTTCCTTCGTATCAACGAGGATTCAAATGGGGAATTGGTGAGGTAGAATATCTGTTGTCCGACATTTGGGAGTTTGAGGAAAACAAAGACAAACTTGAAAATGAAATTTACTGTTTACAACCTATTGTTGTAAAAGAAAAGGAAGGTATTTATGAGCTAATAGATGGACAACAGAGATTAACTACTATTTTTCTGGTTTTATCGTATTTAAATATAAGGTGTTTTGAATTGCAATATGCAACGAGGAGTAAAAGTGGTAAATTTCTTGAACAACTAAGACTATCGAAGACATTTAATGAAGAAGACCGAAATGAGAATGTGGATTTCTGGCATATATGTAGTGCGTGGGAGAATATCAATACCTGGATGGATAAAATGAAGGTAAATGAAAGCTTTATTAAACGATTTGAGCAATGTTTTTTGGGAAAAGTTAAAGTGATATGGTATCAGGTAGACGAGAATACTGAGTCTCGTGAAATCTACTCACGTCTTAACGTTGGAAAGATTCCTCTTACGAATGCAGAACTAATAAAAGCATTAGTGCTTTCGAAAGAAATCAAATTACATCACAAAGACAAAATTGCATTGATGTGGGACAGGATTGAAACTGCACTACAAGATGATAAATTGTGGCATTTTCTCAACAATACTGAAGATGCGAGCTTTAAATTAGAGAGTAGAATTGATTTTCTCCTCGATTTAGTTACCAATAAGCCGGAGGAAATGAAATTAGATGAAAGAGAAAAATACTATTCCTTTAGAAGATTTCAGTCAATACATAAACCTAATTCAAGTGATCTAAATAAAAAGTACTGGAAAGAATTAAGAATTAAATCTCTTAATGATGCTTGGTCTCGAGTTGAGGATATTTTTCAAATGATAATTGATTGGTATGATGATGGTAAGATTTATCATTATGTTGGTTATTTTATTTGTTTCTCTTTAGGTCCAAAAGGTAAACATCCTGTTCAGTATCTGTCTGATCTATATAGAGAAACAACCAAATCTGAATTTATTAGAACAATAAGAAGACGAATAATTGAAAATTTGAGGATTGATAAAATATCAGAGGTTCATAATTTGTCCACTGAAATAATTAATATGAAATTGGATATAGAAGCCAATAAACAAGAGATTGATTCGAAGGAGAAAAGAATTAAAGAAATCATTCAAAACTATTTAGAACAACAAAAATATAATAATACAGACAGATTAACTCTTCGAAAAATACTATTGCTGTTCAATATCCTAACCGTCATGCAGAATCAAAGAAAATTGGAAGAAAAGAATGGAAAACAGACATTACAAACTATTGGAAATATATTTCCTTTCGATTTATTCAAAAAAGAAAATGGGTGGGATATTGAACACGTACACTCTCAAACTGACAAAAATATTGTAAAAAAAGAAGAACAGACAGAATGGCTATTTAATACCTTTATTGACAATGATAATGATGGAAAAAAGTTCTTACAAGATTTATTTGACCTTCCTTCATTCGATAACTTTCCAGATGATTATGTAAAAAGAGGAATGAAAGAAATAATAGATCGTATTCTTACAAGTAAGTTTGAAGAAAATAAGTTAAAGGTTTCATCACTTTTAGAAAGTAAAATTTCAGACAAGGATTCATTATTCAATCTAACACTTCTTGATTGTGGAACAAATCGTTCATATCAAAATGCGTTATATCCTTCTAAAAGAAGAATATTGCTGAATAAGGATAAGGAGGGGCAATTTGTCCCTATTTGTACTAAAAACTTATTTCAAAAATATTATACCACTAATTCTGTAAAAATTTCATCATGGTCAGATTCCGATGCAGAAGGATATAAAGACAAAATGGTAAATTTATTTTCTAACATGATAATAGAGGAAATATGAGCACAACAACATACTATTCGCTTAAATCATTAATTGAAACTTATCCTGGAGGTGTTGAAATTCCAGTACTTCAACGTGATTATGCTCAAGGTAGAAATAGTCGTCAAAGTGTTAGAAGTGAATTTCTGGATAAGTTGATTGAGTGTTTAAACATGGAATCGATAGACGTGAATTCAATTCTGGTACTAGATTTTATTTATGGCTACTCGGATGAGGATAAAGAAATCCGAAAATTTATACCATTAGATGGTCAACAACGATTAACTACATTGTTTCTATTACACTTTTACTGCCTTCAAGACCCAGAGAATAATTTATTATAAACAATCAGGTTCTTTCATATAATATCCGATTATCATCACAGAAGTTTTGTTCTGAGTTGGTTAAAAGATGCTCGAAATTAGAACGAAATGGGAAATTTGCAGCTCAGATAAAAGATTCGTCATGGTTTTCGAATTCATGGTTAAAAGACCCGACTGTAAAAGGTATGATAGTTATGCTGGATGATATTGATAAACGCTTACATCAAAAAGATCTAGCTCACTATTGAAGCGATTGACAGAAGATCAATGTATTATATTTTTAATCAAAGATATTAACGACAAAGACAATTATATTGCTCCAGATAACTTGTACATAAAAATGAATGCCAGGGGAAAACACTTGTCTGAATTCGAGAATTTCAAATCGTTTATTGATGCACTTGTTCAGAAAAAGTGTCCTGAAATATATAAAGAGTGGATTAGTAATATTGACCATTTATGGACAGACTTATTTTGGAAGTATAGAAATACTACAGATAAAAACCCCGAAGAAATTGGTGATGAATTTATGCGTTTTTTCAAGACTATGCTATATGATAAGCTTATTTTGATGGGTGAGAAATGTTTTATAGATGTTTTATCTGAAGATCTAGATGATTCATTGGTAAGTTTCTTTGGTTTGTACAAAAATAAAGAGAACAAGCAAAATAAAGGTTCGAAAATTTACAATGATTTTATTAAGAAGCTATCGAATAACGAATTGATTCCAAACTTAATTTACAAGAATCTGAATTTGTTTGATGCTGAACTATTAAACAGAATAAAAAATATTCTAAATAGACTCGCAGAGAGTCTTGCAAAAGTCATTGAAAAAACAAAACCTCTATCATTCAATATTTCAAGTCAACAATCTGACAATAGCATTCCCTTCGAGAGAAATGTTTTTCAGGTGTTATTACTGGTCGAACGACATTTCAGAACAGACTTTTATTTTATACGTTAAGTGAAGTTCTATTGAAAAATTGTTGTCTTGATGAAGTCTACGAAAAACTACGAATAGTTAGAAATTTGGTCGAGAACAAAGCTTACAATAATGTAAACGATTATTCTGATGGAATAAAAGCAATTGCAGATATTATGTCGTTTGAAAATGTATTAGTTGCATTAATGGATGAATCGAATGAAATAAAACACTTTGAGAAGGTACAGGTAGTAGAAGAGCGAAACAAAAGCCAGATTACTTTTATCACCATACCGAGATTTATGGAAAGAGTCGATAAACAGAGCTGAGAATAATGATTATCTATTAGGGCAAATTTCATATTTGTTAGGTAGCTGATATAGAAGACTATAATAACCCTAATATGAGAAATTTGGAATTGTTGACAAGTACTTTCAAATCTCAGAGAAACTGTTTGATTATAATAAGGAAAACAATTCCACGTATTATTTGCAAAGAGCATTATTATGTTATGGTGACTATTTATTGAGTTTTGGAGTTAAAAGAAAGACTTTCTTAAATACAACAAAAGATCGCGATACTACCTTCAAAAAACTTTTATTGAATCCTGAAAGCATATATTTAAAACAACTGCTTGAGAATCTAAAAGCAGAAGAAAACATACAAGAACAATTAAGAATGATTATTCATCACGATAAACCGACAGATATCATAGGTTGGAGAAAGCAAATAATTGAGAATGGATTTATCTTGAAATCAATTGGTAATTACAATTTACTCGAATATCAAGGGAAGATAGTAAAATTATTCATTTGATAACAGGTCAGAATAATGGGTGGAAATATGCAGAGCTAAATACTTTTGATTTGTATCTAAGAATATTTTATAAAATGAATGATATGAAATATCCCGATAACCAATGGAGTTTAGATTATTTTCATTCTTCCACAAATGATAAATCATGCATGGTATTTAATCACGTTGTGAACACGAATAAAATAGCGATTGATATTCACTATGATGAATATAAAGGAATTGGTTATAAATACCGAGTTTCGTTGTTTTGTCGTAATGTTTATAGCCAAGAAAGAAAGATAGTATTGGAAGAATTCTTCAAAGAAAAATTAATTGATTTTAAATGGACAGAAAGTGATTTTTACAGGTATGAGAAATTCTATGAGGAATCT
>CAXXFJ010000006.1:0-44598 GCA_963677415.2 Bacteroidales bacterium
ATTGATGGCTGGGGAGCAAATTATTTTTCTGTCAATGAGCATGGGCATGTCAGTGTTTCTCCTAAAAAGGGGTGTCCTAGTATTGATTTGAAAGATCTGGTCGATGAGTTACAACTTAGAGATGTCTCGGCACCGATGTTAATCCGGTTTCCAGATATTTTGGATGATAGGATTGAACAAGTCACTCAATGTTTCAAAACAGCTGCAAAAGAATATGATTATAAAGCGGAGAACTTCATAATCTATCCGATTAAAGTCAATCAGATGAAACCTGTCGTTGAGGAAATCATTAGCCATGGAAAGAAATTCAATATAGGATTGGAAGCAGGTTCAAAGCCGGAGCTCCATGCTGTTATTGCGATGAATCCTGATTCTGATTCACTGATTGTCTGCAATGGATACAAAGACGAGAGTTACATAGAGCTGGCATTGCTGGCTCAGAAAATGGGAAAGCGCATATATCTTGTCGTAGAAAAGTTGAATGAGCTAAAGCTTATAACTAAACTAGCAAAACAATTGAATATTCGCCCTAATATCGGTATTCGGATTAAACTTGCCAGCTCAGGAAGTGGAAAAATGGGAAGATTCAGGAGGAGATGGAAGTAAATTTGGATTGACATCCAGTGATTTGCTTGATGCCCTGGATTACCTGGAAAGAAATAAAATGCAAGATTGCCTCACCTGATTCATTTTCACATCGGAAGTCAGATAACCAAGATACGTCGTGTTAAAAACGCCTTACGTGAGGCTTCACAGTTCTATGTACAAATTCGCTCTCAAGGATTTCCTGTTAAGTTCGTAGAATATTGGAGGTGGATTGGGTGTGGACTATGACGGATCTCATTCATCAAACAGCGAAAGTAGCGTCGACTATAATATTCAGGAGTATGTCAATGACTCTATCTACTCTATTGTTGATGCCTGCAACAAAAACAATCTCCCTCATCCAATATTATCACAGAGTCAGGACGCTCTTTGACTGCCCACCATTCTGTATTAATATTTGAGGTACTAGAATCCGGCACATTACCTTCTTGGGACGCGGAAATGACAGTTTCTCCTGATGACCACGAACTCGTACGTGACCTATTTCAGATTTGGGAGACCTTGAACCAGACAAAAATGCTGGAAGCTTGGCATGATGCACAACAGATAAGGGAAGAAGGATTAGACTTATTTAGTCTGGGATTGCTTGATTTGAAGACCCGAGGACAAATTGAACGTCTCTTCTGGAGTATTACACGTGAAATTTATGAGATATCGAGTGAGGTAAAACATGCACCTGAAGAACTTAAACAGCTATCCAAGTTGCTCCCTGACAAATATTTCTGCAATTTCTCCTTGTTTCAATCATTACCCGATTCATGGGCTATTGACCAGGTATTCCCTATCATGCCTATTCATCGTTTGGAAGAAAAGCCGGACAGAAGTGCCACACTTCAGGATATCACCTGTGACTCAGATGGAAAGATTGACAACTTTATCTCTACACGCAATTTCTCTTACTATCTGCCTGTTCATCAATTCAAAGCGAAAGAGACCTATTTTATGGGTGTATTCTTAGTTGGAGCATATCAGGAGATTCTTGGCGACTTGCATAATTTGTTTGGCGATACCAATGCTGTACATGTGACTGTTGACGATAAGGGCTATTCTATTGATCAGATCATTGACGGCGAGACCGTAGCTGAAGTACTTGAATATGTTCAATACAATACAAAGAAAATGGTACGCACTTTGGAAACATGGGTAACCGCTTCTGTGAAAGCCGGTAAGATTACTGTTGATGAGGGAAAAGAGTTCTTATCAAACTATCGTTCGGGACTTTACGGATATTGTTATCTGGAATAACAAACACTTTTCAATCGAAAAGGTCAGAAATGGTAAACAATTACGATTCCTGACCTTTTTGATTTTATTTTGCACTATCTCTATTCCAATATCCAGAATCCCAGGCAAGTAAGGAGTCTTTCATGTTCTGTCTTATTCGAATGGTCCCCTTTACCGTGTGGGAAAACCTTTCCTTCTTGATATGGTATTAATGTCACTACAATAGTGCTCCATTTAGGTGCGTTACTATTAGTATCTCTGCCAGATACTACAGCCGTGACCTTCTTCAAAGAGTCTGTTGTAATCCCATTGATATGCTCATTAACAAGCAAATGAATATCTTTGTAAGGATATGCTGATGAATGACGTACAATAATGTTAACATCATAGCGGAGTAACGAGTCTGGTACCTCAACGTCAAATACAAGCCAATCACCTTTGCCCATACCAACAGAAGCAACCTCGCGGAACTGGCTGTACACAAAGTCCTTCTTACACGAGATTATGCCAATAAATACAATGAGGAGAAGAAGTTTATTACTGAGTGTTCTTATCATTCGGACGGAAATTTTGATTAGAGGGGTTATTTGGCCTTGGCTTATGTTTCTTCTTATGGTTTGTACTCTTCTTTCGATTATCAAAACGCGTTACACTATCCTGCCCCAAGATATCCTGAAAATCCTTTTCTGGAGCCTTCTTATCTGTTTCTTCCTGCAAAACAATTGGTTTGACCCCTTTCTTGTTCATAGCAATCACATCGAAAACTCGTCTTGAAGATATTGTCACAAGATTTGCAGCAAAGTTTTTATCTGTCGAATAAGTTATCTCCTCTTTAAAAATATCAGTTTTAAAATGATAATAGGTAGCATCGGATGTTTCAAGATGAACCTCTCTGGATGGAAGTTTCTTCTGAGCTTCCAAATAACAATCAGTCTCGTAATTCAGACAACACTTAAGTTTAGCACACTGTCCGGCAAGCTTTTGAGGATTAAGTGAAAGGTCCTGCAAACGTGCTGCACCGGTAGAAACAGAACTAAAACTACTCATCCATCCTGAGCAACAAAGTTCCCTGCCGCAAGGTCCAATCCCACCGATACGACCTGCCTCCTGCCGAGCTCCAATCTGCTTCATTTCTATACGAACTTTAAAATTCTCAGCTAAGACTTTTATCAGCTGACGAAAATCGACACGTTCATCTGCTATATAGTAAAAGATTGCTTTGTTGCCATCTCCCTGAAACTCTACGTCACCGATCTTCATATTAAGTTTGAGATCCTCGGCAATCTTACGTGAACGAAGCATCGTATCATGCTCCTTAGTTTTAGATTCTTCCCATTTCTCAAGGTCAGATTGTTTTGCTTTCGGTAGACACGTTTTATCTCAACATCCAGTTTCACTCCATTTTTCTTCATCTGAAGCAATACAAGTCTTCCTGTCATTGTCACTTCACCTACATCATGCCCGGGGTTAGATTCCACCGCGACTAAATCTCCTTTGCTAAGAGGTAGCTCCAATGAATTGCGGAAATAGCCTTTCCGGGTATTTTTAAATTGTACTTCTACAAACTCGCACTCTTTTTCAGAATCAGGTATATCGCCCAACCAATCATATGTATTCAATTTATTATGAGTAATCGCTTTATAGTTTTTACCCTTTAATTTGCAACATGCGGAAAGATGAAGCTCTAATGATTTATTCTCAGTAGGAAACTCATCTTCTAGTTGTAATCCTGTTTTCTGACTTGTATATTTTATATCCATAGTATTTCCAATTATTTTCGTTTTAAAAGTGTTGCAATCTTTAATGCAAGATCGAATAAGACGATTTTGCTATTGAGATTACTTTCTATATCATCGGCGGCTTTAGTAAGTTCAAGACTCAGATCATCAATATTTCGTTCATGAATGAACTTGGAGAAACGGGAAGAAAACACCCGTTCAGGACTATTCATATAGACAATAGAAGGTTCTCTAAAGTTTGCCATAAAGTTTTCACGTATCATATAAAGTGCATAATCAAGAAACATTTTTTGATATTCCCGACCAGCAGCATTAATATCTTCACTCCATTTCTTCAGATCTTTAATTTCCCGCATATATGCAAGTCTCATAAGTTTGGTAAAATAATCCAAGAGCTCACTGACAGACTCGCCCATCTGCAGATTATTCAATGCATTGATGTAACTTCCATTTGCAATATGAGCTATATAAAGAGCATCCCCAGTAGTGAGTTTATAATCTGTCTCCAGCTTTTCTGCAATACTTTTTTTGTCGATCTCAGGGATCTGCAGCAATTGAGTTCTCGAAAGAATAGTACCCAATATTTCTTCCGGATTTTCAGATAGTAATATAAAATGAGTCTGAGGAGCAGGTTCTTCCAATATCTTTAGCAGTTTGTTAGCGCAAACTGGATTCATCTTTTCCGGAAGCCAGATCAGCATCACTTTATTATCAGCCTCAAAAGTTTTAAAGCTCAGTTTACGTAATATCGCTTCTGATTCCTGTGCATAAATAAGAGCTTGTGAGTTCTCTGCTTTTATGTTCTTCAACCACATCTCCATATTGAAATATGAATTCTCAAGAACCATTTGCCTCCATTCACTGATAAAATCGTCACAACGTTCTTTCTTTCGTTTTGAATCTTTAAATATAGGGAAGACAAAATGAAGATCCGGATGCGCAAGTTTATTAAATTTCATACAGGAAGAACAGACTCCACAAGCATCTCCATTTGTTCGTTTTGTGCAGTCGAGATAGCGTGCCAAAGCCAGTCCAAGAGGAAAAACACCAGTACCTTCATTTCCATGCAATAGCAAGGCATGCGGAAGTCGATTTTCATCCACCATCTTCCTCAAATGATCTTTGACCAGTTCTTGTCCAACAATATCTTTAAAAAACATAGTAATCCTTCCTCTTGATTGTACAAATGTAATACTTTTTACTGAAGCATTTCTTCAATAATTACTTAGATTACAAATTAATGTATTAATTTTGTGTTCTCAAAAGAACAAACTCATTTAATATGGAGAATATCAATTGGTCTGACCTGTCTTTCGGATATATGAAGACAGATTATAATGTACGCTGTTACTATCGTGATGGTAAGTGGGGAGAATTGGAAATCTCTTCCACCGACACGATCAATATGCACATGGCGGCTACCTGTCTGCATTACGGACAAGAAGCCTTTGAAGGTCTGAAAGCTTTTCGCGGTAAAGATGGAAAGATCCGTCTGTTCCGCATGGATGAAAATGCTAAACGACTCCAATCTTCTTGCGATGGTATTATGATGCCACACATATCTACGGAAAAGTTTGAAGAAGCTGTCATTAAAGCTGTCAAGCTGAACGAACGTTTTATTCCTCCTTATGAAAGTGGTGCTTCTTTATATATTCGTCCATTACTAATTGGTATCAGTCCACAAGTTGGCGTAAGTCCGGCTAAGGAATATCTGTTTATCATTTTTGTTACACCTGTAGGTCCTTATTTTAAGGCTGGCTTTCAAAACACGAATGTTGTAATCTATCGTCAATATGACCGTGCAGCACCTCTGGGAACTGGTACGTATAAAGTGGGCGGTAATTATGCAGCTAGCTTGGTAGCTGGTCAAAGAGCTCACGAAGAGGGTTACGCTGCCGTATTGTATCTAGATGCAAAAGAAAAAAAATACATTGATGAATGTGGACCTGCAAACTTCTTCGCAATCCGCGGAAACTCGTATATTACACCGGAGTCAACTTCGATCCTGCCTTCTATCACAAACAAAAGCTTGATTGAGATTGCAAAATCTATGGGAATGACCATTGAAAGAAGACGTATTCCGGAAGAGGAACTCGCTACTTTTGAAGAAGCTGGCGAATGTGGAACAGCAGCCGTAATCAGTCCTGTCGGACGCATAGACGACCCCCTGGAAGGAAAGAGTTATCAGATCTCGAAAACAGGGAAACCGGGTCCTGTTTGCACCAAACTATATAACAAACTAAGAGCCATCCAATATGGTGATGAACCGGATACATTCGGTTGGATTACCATTGTTGAGTGATCTCTGAGGAAACAAATAATTCAAAAAGGCCGGCCTGACTTTCATGTTCAGCCGGCCTGACTTTTAGAATCCAATCATGGCTACACCCTCATTCCATAAGAAAATCACGCTGCGCTTCTACCCTTACGAACTGCAGTTGAAACACACATTCACGGTGGCAAGTTGTTCGCGAACAACGACTCCCGGGGTGCAAACTGAAATCGAATATGATGGATTGATCGGCTATGGGGAGGCTTCCATGCCCCCATATCTTGGTGAAACAACCGAAACTGTTCAGCGCTTTTTACACCAGGTCAACCTGAGTCTGTACGATAACCCATCTGATCTTGATGCTATACTGGACTATGTGGATCATATCATGCCGGGTAACACAGCTGCAAAAGCATCGGTAGATATTGCCCTTCATGATTTGTATGGTAAGATGCAAGGAGTTGCCTGGCACAAAATCTGGAAACTGGACAAAGAGAAAGCACCTTCTACTACCTACACCATCGGTATAGATACTCCAGATGTGATGAAACAAAAGACACTGGAGGTAGTCGGACAGTTTAACATCCTGAAAGTCAAACTAGGGAAAGAGAATGACAAAGAGATGATACAGGCCATCCGAAGTGTTAGCACTCTACCTTTAGCGGTAGACGCTAACCAGGGATGGATGGACAAACATCAGGCACTTGAGATGATTTATTGGCTCAGAGACCAAGGAGTGGTCATGGTGGAACAGCCCATGCCTGTAGCACAGCTGGATGATACAGCCTGGTTGACAGCTCATAGTCCGCTCCCCACTTTCGCCGATGAATCTGTTCAACGATTGGGTGATATCAGAAAGATACAAGGAGCATTTTCGGGAGTCAATATCAAACTTATGAAATGCACCGGCATGCGGGAAGCGCATAAAATGATGATACTAACCCGGGAATTGGGCATGAAAGTCATGATTGGTTGCATGACTGAAACGTCATGTGCCGTATCAGCGGCGGCACAACTCTCACCGATGGTTGACTTTGCTGATCTTGATGGGAATCTTCTAATATCCAATGACCTTTTCAAAGGAGTACAAATATCGCAAGGTAAATTAATGCTCAATGATCTTCCGGGCATCGGTATCGAAAAAGCATAGAATCTATATATCTTCGCAAGAAGGTACTGGAGAGCGCCTCGTTTCATTGGAGGCAAAATCTTGTTGCGCTTCAGCATTTCTCTCGTTGAGCTGCAGCACAACGAGGTACGCGTCCATATGAAAAAGAAAAGCCATCCCGTTGTCTTCCGCATCAGATAAGCATGTATTGTCAAAGACATCAGGCTGCATCCAAAAAGAGTTCTCCTGAAAGACTATTCGCATCCATGCGAAAACAATTAGACAGTTAGTCTGAAGCAGAATGGATCTTCATTTATGCCATTCAACTACATAATCCCGGATAATAGTGGCGTTATTTTTATCCGTTTTTGTCCTTATCTCAAACGATATGCTTATTTTTGTGCTAAGATAGTCGTATAGATTATCTTTCAGTAACAAAAAGCGATAATGAAAACTGAAAGAATCAATGTAAAATGGTCCCATAAAGTATGGACTGTCAGCATTCTTTGTTCGTTGGCATTGGCTGTTGGGATCGTTGAACTCATTCAAGCGACACTTCAACCCGAGAAGTTAAGCTTCTTCGTCGGTTTGATTGGCATTATTCTCATCGGAGCTGCTGTATTATATGCCATTACTTTCATGCCTCTTTATATTTTACTTACACCAAGATCATTAGTTCTGAAAAAGGGGTTGGGCACGATTGAACTTCCTTACAGTATGATCCGCTCTATACGACCGTTTAATATGAAACGGGATTATCGTTTATTTGGGAGTGGTGGTTTCTGGGGCTACACGGGATTGTTCATGAATCGCGAGCTGGGACGATACAAAGCCTTTGTGGGTGATGTCAGTCAAGCATTTATCATAATTACGTCCGAAGGTGGGCTTTACGTTTTCAGTTGTGAGAATTACAAACTAACAATCCAAAAGATAAAAGAAAGGGTAAATAGCCTTTTATAAAGTATGGGGAAAAACAAATTAGAGAAATTTGCTGATTTACGCAAATTCACCAATGTGTATGAATTTGCCACACAAGAGGACCGTCTGAAAGAGTGTGAGTTGAAAGGTCATTGGGGAGAGAAAGTCTTTGGAAACAATCACCCGATCGTACTTGAGTTGGGATGTGGCAAAGGAGAATATACCGTCGGACTGGCACGTAAATACACGGATAAGAATTTTATTGGTATTGACATCAAAGGTGCCAGAATGTGGACCGGGGCGAAACAGGCGATGGAAGAGAATATTTCAAATGCAGCATTCCTTCGTACACAGATCGAATTCATCGATGCCTTCTTTGGACCTGAGGAGATCAGTGAGATATGGTTAACTTTCCCTGATCCTCAGATGAAAAAGGGGACCAAAAGACTTACCTCTTCGGGGTTTCTGAAACTCTACGGTCGGATTCTCCGCGAGAATGGTTTGATTCACCTGAAGACAGATAGCCAGTTTATGTTTACCTATACCTCTGAGCTAGTGCGGATAAACGACTTTCCGGTCGTTTATCAAACGGACAACCTTTATCACTCGGGACTAAACGATGATATTCTGTCTATCAAGACATACTACGAACAGCAATGGTTATCTAGAGGAATTGATATCAAATATATCAATTTCCACTTCGTGAACAAAGAAACAATTAGTGAACCAAATATAGAAATAGAGCCGGACTCCTATCGGAGCTTCGGAAGAAACAGGAGATAATAAAATGACACTTTACCCAAAACTTATTCTCGACGCTCTATCCAAAGTGCGTTACCCAGGCAAGGGACAAGACTTGGTCACCCTCGGGATGGTGGATGACGACATCCGTATCGAAGGAAACAAAGTTTCTTTTTCCATACTCTTTGACAAACAAAATGATCCCTTCCTACGTTCAGTGATCAAATCAGCAGAATCTGCAATTCTAACTTACGTTGGAGAAGAGGTAGAAATTAAAGGAAATATCACTCCTGTGTTCAAACAAGCACCGGCACCTGTTGCTCCTGAGAAGCCTTTGGCACAGGTGAAAAATATTATTGCTATATCATCCGGAAAAGGCGGTGTAGGCAAATCTACCGTTTCTTCCAATTTGGCTATTGCGTTAACGATGCGTGGATATCGTGTCGGTTTGCTGGATGCAGATATCTTTGGTCCGTCCGTACCCAAAATGTTCGGATTGGAAGATGCGCGTCCCTCGTTGGAAGAGGTGGATGGCAAAGAGATGATTAACCCGGCTGAGAGCTACGGTGTAAAGATTCTTTCCATTGGTTTTTTTGTAGAGAAAGATAATGCGGTGTTGTGGCGTGGGGCCATGGCCAGCAATGCTTTGAAGCAGCTGATCAATGAAGGAAACTGGGGCGAACTGGATTATTTTCTGATCGATCTTCCTCCCGGCACAAGTGATATTCATCTCACGTTGGTTCAGACGCTTGCTCTGACCGGTGTTATCGTTGTCAGCACACCGCAGGAAGTTGCTTTGGCTGATGCAATCAAAGGTATCAACATGTTTACCAACGATAAAGTAAACGTTCCTGTATTGGGATTAGTAGAAAATATGGCTTGGTTTACCCCTGCTGAACTTCCTCAAAATAAGTATTTCCTTTTCGGAAAAGAAGGCTGTAAGCGCTTAAGTGAATCGATGAATATCCCTTTGCTCGGACAGATTCCTATCGTTCAGTCGATCTGTGAAGGGGGAGATTCCGGCAAACCGGTAGCCTTGAATACAGAGACTGCTAGTGGTCAGGCATTCCTTGCACTGGCAGATGAAGTCGTCAAACAAGTCGCTCTCAGAAATGAAAATGTGCCTCCGACAGAAAAAGTGAAGATCCATAAATAAGACAGATAAGCCGGATTATATCTGACTTATCTACACAACACTCTGATAATTAATTAACCGGTGAATCAAAATTGAAAGTTATTTTATCACTTTTATAACTTCTATACAAATAAAATTAGAATATCTTTGAAATCTCAAATGAAAGCATTTGAGTGATATCATAAATCTAAATATCTAATTCAATGGACCAGTATACTTTTTTAGCTTTTGACTTGGGCGCTACCAGCGGTCGTTCCGTGGTTGGCACTCTAAAAGCAGGCAAACTTGAGATGCATGAATTAACGCGTTTCCCTAATGCTATTATGGAAATACACGGTAAGTATTATTGGGATATATTCAGTCTGTATTCTTCCTTAAAAGAAGGACTGTTGGCCTGTGTACGTGAGGGTATTCATCCCGATTCTATCGGTGTTGATACCTGGGGAGTAGATTTTGCCTGTCTGGCGAAAGATGGTTCAATCCTCGGACTACCGCGCGCCTATCGCGATCCTTATACAGATGGCAAACCGGAAGAATACTTCAAAATAATCCCCAAAGAAGAGGTTTACAACCTGACAGGCATTCAATTCATGAATTTCAATTCGTTGTATCAGCTGTATGCAGGGATGCAGGAATCTTCCGAGCCGTTCAAACAAGCCACAGAGATTTTATTCATGCCGGATGCTCTTTCCTATCTCCTGACAGGCAAGAAGGTGTGTGAATATACGATTGCTTCCACGTCACAAATACTCAATCCGCGCACAAAGAAATTTGAGGCTTCCCTTCTGAAAGCAGCCGGAGTCAACCCTGATATTTTGCAACAACCAATCATGCCAGGTACGCTGATTGGCACACTTACAGACCATCTCGCTGAAGAGACCGGTATCGGAAAAGTGCCAGTGGTTGCAGTGGCCGGACACGATACAGCCTCTGCAGTAGCTGCCGTACCTGCACAAAGTAAGAATTTCGCCTACTTGAGTTCAGGTACATGGTCATTGATGGGCATCGAAACAGAGGAGCCTATCATCACCAAAGAGTCGTATGAGATGAACTTCACCAATGAAGGAGGAATCGGAGGCACCACACGTTTCCTGAAGAATATCTGTGGCATGTGGATACTCGAACAATGTCGCAAAGAATGGGATAAAGAGGGTAAGAACTATTCATATCCTCAGATTATCTCAATGGCTGAAAGTTCGGTCTCTTTTTACACATTCATCAATCCGGACGATCCAAGCTTTGCCAATCCTCCGGCTATGCTTGAAGCCATCCGGAACTTCTGCAAAAAAACGAATCAACAAGTACCCGAGAATGATACACAGATCATTCGTTGTGTATTTGAAAGTCTGGCCATGCGTTACCGCAGTGTCATTGAAATGCTCGAACGAGTAGCTCCATTCCCTATTGAAGTGTTACATGTCATCGGAGGAGGTTCGAAAAATAACTTACTGAACCAGTTCACCGCAAATGCCATCGGCAAACCAGTTATCACCGGACCGTCAGAAGCAACAGCCATTGGAAATATAATGATTCAGGCCATGGCAGTCAACGCAGTAAAGTCACTGAGCGAAATTCGTCAAACAGTTCACGCTTCTATTGAAACAGAAAAGTTCCTGCCTGAAGACTGTCAGGAATGGCTTGATGCATACCAGCAATTTATCAAAATATTATAAATCATACATACTAATTACTATGAACGAAGCAAAAATCAAACAGGCTTATGACCTTGCGGCTGAACGCTATGCCGCTTTAGGTGTAAACACGGAAGAAGCATTAACTGCACTTCAAAAGATTTCTCTCTCCCTGCATTGCTGGCAGGCTGATGACGTTTCCGGATTTGAGAATCCTGATGGACAGCTCTCCGGGGGTATACAGGCAACCGGAAACTATCCCGGAAAAGCCCGCAATATGGAAGAGCTGAGAACAGACGTCTTAAAAGCTGCCTCTTTTATTCCCGGCAATCACAGACTGAACCTACATGCTATCTATGGTGACTTCCAGGGTAAATTTGTTGATCGTGATCAGATTGAGCCAAAGCATTTCGAGAGTTGGATGCAATGGGCCAAAGAAAACGATATGAAGTTGGACTTCAATTCCTCATCGTTCTCACACCCGAAGAGTGGCTCCCTCTCTTTGGCTAATCCTGATAAAGGCATCCGCGATTTCTGGATTGAACACACCAAGCGTTGCCGTGCTATTTCTGAGGAAATGGGTAAGTATCAGGGAGATCCTTGTATCATGAACCTATGGATCCATGACGGTTCAAAAGATATAACGGTCAATCGCCTATATTACCGTCAGTTGCTTAAAGACTCTTTGGACGAGATCTTTACTACTGAATATAAAAATATGAAGGACTGCATCGAAGCCAAGCTGTTTGGTATCGGTGCTGAAAGTTATACTGTGGGGTCGTATGACTTCTATCTGGGTTATGGAGCTAAAAACGGGAAGATCGTGACCCTGGATACCGGTCATTTCCATCTGACAGAAAGTATAGCTGACAAGTTATCTTCTTTGCTGCTCTTCACTCCGGAAATCATGTTGCATGTCAGCCGTCCGGTACGCTGGGATTCAGATCACGTGACCATCATGAATGATGACACATTGGATCTTGCAAAAGAAATCATCCGCTGCAATGCTTTGGATCGTGTTCACATTGGACTGGATTACTTCGACGCTTCAATCAACCGTATTGGCGCCTATGTCATAGGAAGCCGTGCCACACAAAAATGTTTACTCCAAGGATTGCTGGAGCCTATCAAAGTCTTGCGTGAATATGAAGCAAAAGACCAACTCTTTGAGCGCCTGGCTCTCTTGGAAGAATCAAAGAGTCTACCTTGGAATGCTGTATGGGATATGTTCTGTTTGAAGAACAATGTGCCTGTTGGCGAATCCTTCATTCAGGAAATCGAGAAATACGAGGCAGCCGTTACCTCTAAAAGATAAGATCGCATGGAACTATTCATCGGACTACTCATCATTGCTATCGGGAGCTTCGGACAATCAAGTTCTTATGTCCCTATCAATAAGGTAAAAGAATGGAGCTGGGAAAACTTCTGGCTGACTCAGGGTGTCTTTGCATGGCTGGTTTTCCCGTTGCTCGGGGCCTTACTGGCTATTCCTGAAGGAAGCAATCTCTTTCAACTTTGGGGTTCCGGTGGAGCTCCTCTCGCAATCTTCTATGGAATTCTCTGGGGAGTAGGCGGACTGACTTTTGGTCTGAGCATGCGCTATCTGGGTGTTGCGCTCGGTCAATCCATTGCTTTAGGTACTTGTGCTGCATTTGGAACACTCTTTCCTGCCATGTTTGCAGGAAAGGATCTGTTTCATGGAGAGGGTTTGCTGCTGTTAATCGGTGTCAGCATCACTTTAGCAGGTATAGCAGTCATTGGATTTGCAGGTGCTCTTCGGTCTAAGAATATGAGTGAAGAAGAAAAGAAAGCAGCCGTGAAAGAGTTTGCTCTGACCAAAGGTTTGCTTGTTGCACTCCTGGCGGGTGTCATGAGCGCCTGCTTTGCTTTGGGACTAGATGCAGGTACTCCAATCAAAGAAGCTGCATTAGCACAAGGTGTGGATCCGATATTTGCCGGACTTCCAGTTATCTTTCTTGTTACCTTCGGAGGATTCATGACGAATGCAGGGTATTGTATTCAGCAGAATATCAAAAACAAGTCGGGACATGAATATTTTTCAGTCAAAAAAGATATCCTGATCAACAACTTATTGTTCTGTGCTCTAGCAGGGGTACTGTGGTATTCACAGTTCTTCGGACTGGAGATGGGCAAGAGCTTCCTTGCCGGGTCACCCGTACTAATAGCCTTCTCCTGGAGTATCCTGATGGCACTAAATGTGACCTTCAGTAATGTATGGGGTATCCTTCTTAAAGAGTGGAAGGGCGTAGAACCCAGAACGATTGCGGTATTAGTCATCGGATTGTTGATCCTGATCTCTTCTATCATCGTTGTAGCAATGGCGCAGAACTAACTAAAACATATCATCAATAATTACAGAATATGAAATCTATAATCGAACTTAATGCCGGACTGAAAAAGCAGATTGATGAAATCGCAGAGGTGGCCGGATATTTGTGGCAAAGGGGTTGGGCTGAACGGAATGGTGGAAATATTTCGGTCAATGTGAGCGACCTGATTCCGGAAGAAGCAAAAAGCTTTGCATCATTACAAAACGTCAAGCTTCCAAAAGCATTCAAGATACTTGCAAACAACTATTTCTATGTGACAGGAACAGGCAAACGAATGCGTTATGTGGCCACAAAGCCGATGGAGAATGGAGCGATCATCCGTCTGAATGAGATGGGCGATGCATATGATATCATTGCGGATCAACTCGTGGCTCCGACATCTGAACTGGCATCTCACCTTAGCATGCATAGTTATATGCGTGAAAACAGAGACCCCAATATGAAGGTAGTATGCCATACACACCCGACGGATCTGATTGCGTTGACTCATAATAAATCATTCTTACAACCAGGAGTTCTGGCACGTACCCTTTGGTCTATGATACCGGAGACTCGTATAGTGGTGCCGCGTGGCATCGGAATTATTCCTTACAACGTGCCTGGGACAATGGAACTTGCAAATGCAACCATCATCGAGCTGGAAAAGCATGATGTAGTCATGTGGGAAAAGCATGGTGCATTGGCTGTAGGCGATGATATAATCGAAACATTTGATATGATTGATACCCTTTCAAAATCTGCACAAATCTATCTGTATGCCAAACAAGCGGGCTTTGAACCCGATGGATTGGCTGAGCAGGAGTTGGATGATCTGGTAGGTCTCTTCAATCTTCCTGAATAAGTAACTACTACAGTCAGAGTCCACCTGAGTGTTCTGACTGTAGTGTTTTTCTTTCTTCCACATTATCACCCTGAAACCATGAAATATATCCTACTAATAACACTTTCTGCTCTATGCCTTCTGACCGGGAAAGCTCAAAACGCGATTCCTTCCTCCGGAGCAACAAACGATCGAACCATTATTCAAACAGACTCACGTACAAGAGTCTACCTGCCACCAACACGTATCCTTTGGAGTAATACAACCGGAGATGCTGCTATAACAGGGACTGAAAACTTATTACAACCGGGAAATGGCCAATCTGAATTGGTACAAGGAAAACTCTGCCACATGACCAATGGGGCTACCGGGCAGGCTTCCATCTTGCTTGACTTCGGAAGAGAACTCCAGGGAGGAGTTCAGATTGTAACCGGAATGTCTACTTCCAAAGATATTAAGGTACGCATCCGCTATGGAGAATCTGCCTCCGAAGCCATGTGCGACATCGATGGTAAGAACGGTGCTACTAATGATCATGCCATACGCGACTTTAATCTTTCTCTACCCTGGCTAGGTGTAGCCGAAACTGGTAATTCAGGATTCCGGTTTGTCCGCATTGATTTATTAGGTGAAAACACGGACCTGCTGATAAAGGAGGTAAGAGCCATCTTTACGTATCGAGATATCGCTTATAGAGGTTCGTTTCGTTGCAACGACGAACGACTGAACAAAATATGGATGACCGGTGCTTATACAGTACACCTCAACATGCAGGAATACCTTTGGGATGGTGTCAAACGCGACCGTCTGGTTTGGGTCGGTGATATGCATCCGGAAATCATGACCATCAACTCCGTATTTGGATACAATGAGGTAGTGCCTAAAAGTCTGGATCTGATCCGCGACATGACTCCTGTTCCTGAATGGATGAATGGCATCAGTTCGTATTCCATCTGGTGGCTGCTGATTCATCGGGACTGGTATTACTATCAGGGAAACCTCAAGTATCTGAAAGAACAACAGCCCTATCTGACCAAATTGTTAAACCTTCTGATGACTAAAGTCGGAAAAGATGGAAAAGAACAACTGGATGGAAACCGATTTCTGGATTGGCCTTCCAGTGAAAACCAGAAGGGGGTGGATGCCGGACTTCAGGCTCTGATGGTACTTGCCATGGATGCCGGAAAAGAGCTGGCTACTGCATTGGACGACAAAGGGCTCGCCTCTCAATGCGAAAAGACGGCAAAAAAACTTCGCTCTTACATACCCGATCTGAACGAATCCAAACAAGGGGCTGCATTGATGACTCTCGCCGGACTGATAGATCCTTCAAAAGCTGACAAGACTATTCTCTCCAAAGGAGGAGCTAAGGGTTTTTCTACTTTCTATGGCTATTATATGCTGCAAGCCATGGCAAAAGCCGGTAACTATCAAGGTTCGCTGGACATCATCCGAGACTATTGGGGAGCAATGATTGATCTCGGTGCAACAACATTTTGGGAGGATTTTGACATGGGATGGATCCCGGGAGCATCCCGAATTGATGAATTGGTGCCGGAAGGGAAAATTGATATTCACAGCGCATATGGCAACTATTGCTACAAAGGATTCCGTCATAGTTTGTGTCATGGATGGGCATCAGGTCCTACCTCATGGTTGAGCGAACACGTGCTTGGCGTAAAAGTAATGAAACCGGGCTGCAAGATCGTGCGTATCCAGCCTCATCTTGGTGATCTGACATGGGTGGAAGGTAGCTTTCCTACACCCTATGGAGATATTAAAATCAGACATGACAAACGGCCGGATGGAACTATACAATCAAAGATAGAGGCTCCTGCTGGAATTGAAATTATCAAATAAAAGAAACCTAATATGAAGAATTTCATTCGACTCTTGCGTAAAATAGTTCTACTAGCTGGAGCTTTATTGATAATCACTTCCTGCGGGGGAAAATCAACTGCTAAGGATCTTTCGAATATCGAACAGGCATTTCGTGAAGTTCCTAATGACAGCCGATTAGGTGTTTATTGGTACTGGATGTCTGACAATATATCCAAAGAAGGGGTGATTAAAGACTTGAAAGCGATGAAAGAAGCAGGTATCAACCGTGCCTATATCGGCAATATCGCGCAAGCTCCTTCTGACATCCCCTACGGAAAGGTGAAAATCTTTACTGACGAATGGTGGGATATTATCCATACGGCACTAAAGACTGCCGGCGAACTGGATATTGAAATCGGTATATTCAATAGTCCGGGATGGAGCCAATCCGGCGGTCCATGGGTTAAACCCGAGCAAGCTATGCGCTATCTGACGTCGAGAAATCTCTCTGTAAAAGGTCCGACACAACTGAATATTCCACTTCCACCACTTCCTTCCGATGCGCAAGATGTGAAAGTCATTGCCTTCCCTGATCTTTCTGGTAAACAGAAAGTTAACTTCACAGTGATGTCTGATGGGAAAGGAGTCTTTGACCTGACGAGCAATAAACCCGATAGTGTACGCAGTCTTATCGTCTCTTTCAATGAGCAACCTATTATCACAATGGCTCAGTTGTATGTAAAAAGAGGAAGTTCTTTTGATCCAATACGCAGCGTTGTCATTGACAGGAGCAATCCTGCTCTCAATGTTGGTTTTGATCCATATGCCCCTGTTGCTGTTTCGATTCCGGCAACCTATGGGTCAGAGTTCCGTTTGGTGCTCAATCCCGGCAAAGAAGATGCCATTGAAAAGGTAACTCTCTCCTCCATTCCTTGTGTGGAACGGTATCCGGAGAAATCATTAGCTAAGATGTTTCAAACGCCACTTCCTATGTGGAATGATTATCTCTGGGACAAACAGCCTGCAATCGGCGACACGACCTTAGTTATAAATCCCAAGAGAGTGATCGACCTTACAAACTATATGAATAAGGAAGGAACTCTGACATGGAACGTGCCAAATGGAAACTGGACTATCATGCGTACTTATATGGTTCCTACAGGAGTAACCAATGCGCCTGCTACTCCGGAAGGTACCGGACTTGAGGTCGACAAGATGAGTAAGGAACATATAGCTACTCATTTTGATGCATTTATTGGAGAAATACTTAGACGTGTGCCTGAGAAAGACAGGAAATCATTTAAGATTGTTGTTGAAGATAGTTATGAGACAGGTGGACAAAACTGGACGGATCATATGGCAGAGCTTTTTCAGAAACGCTATGGATACAGTCCGCTTCCATATATTCCTGTTATGCAAGGATATGTAGTAGGTTCCAGTGATCTTTCCGACCGCTTTCTTTGGGACCTTCGGCGATTGATTGCCGACAAAGTATCGCATGACTATGTAGGTGGTTTACGGGAAGTTAGCAACAAACATGGACTTACCACATGGTTGGAAAACTATGGTCACTGGGGTTTCCCTGGCGAATTTCTTCAATACGGTGGAGAATCGGACGAAATATCCGGTGAGTTCTGGAGTGAAGGATCATTAGGAGATATTGAAAATAGAGCTGCCTCTTCTTGCGCCCATATATATGGAAAGAAGAAAGTCTGGGCCGAATCTTTTACCGCCGGTGGACCGGGATTCTCGCGTTATCCGGCTATCATGAAACAAAGAGGTGACCGTTTCTTTACAGAAGGGATCAACAGTACACTGCTTCACCTGTTTATACACCAACCAGACGATCGAATGCCGGGACTAAGCGCCCCTTTCGGCAATGATTTTAACAGAAACAACACCTGGTTTTCTCAGATGAAAACTTTTACGGACTACCTTAAGCGGTGCAATTTTATGCTGCAACAGGGTCAGTATATTGCAGATGTAGCTTACTTTATTGGGGAAGATGCTCCGAAAATGACAGGTGTACGTAATCCGGAGATACCCAAAGGTTATTCCTATGACTATATCAATGCGGAGGTATTGCAAAACTTCGCTTCAGTCGAGAATGGTAAGTTATCTCTGAAAAGCGGTATGCAATACCGTGTTTTGGTTTTGCCTCCTCTTAAAACTATGCGTCCTGATGTACTCTGGAAGATAAAAAGGTTGGTCAGCGAAGGATTGATTGTATTGGGCGATGCACCCGAAGTGTCACCGAGTATGGAGAATTATCCAGTGGCAGACAGTCTGGTAGTTAGTATGGCACGAGATTTATGGGGAGCATTCAAAGACTCAACTATCAAAGAGGTAAACTTTGGTAAAGGCAAGGTTTATTCAGGAGTTTCACTGGAAGAGATCTTCCGCAATGAAGATGTAATTCCTGACTTTGATCTGAAGGGTACTGATGCTCCACTGCTATTTATCCACCGAACATTTGATGAAGGCGATTTCTATTTTGTGTCCAATCAGAGTGGGGAGAAAGTTGCAACTGCGCCTGTCTTTAGGGTTTCGGGGAAGCAACCGGAACTTTGGATTCCGCAAACTGGCGAACAAAGAATACTTCCTAAATATGAAACAACGGCAAATACGACTACAGTGCCTCTTGAACTTGAAGCTTATGAGAGTGCTTTTATTCTATTTCGTAAAAAAGGCACACCCAATAAGGATTCCAAGCAGGAAAACTACCCATTTAAAGAGTATCTGGGCTTCACAAACACCCCCTGGGAGGTTCAGTTTGATGCAACAAAAGGAGGTCCTAAAGGATCAGTGACATTTGCAGCTCTGACAGATTGGACTCAGAACAAAGATACAACGATAAAATATTACTCTGGCAAAGCAACTTATACAACCTACTTCTCACTCAGTGACATTCCAGAAGGAGAGATATACCTCGAACTGGGTAAGGTGATGGTCATGGCGAAGGTAAAACTGAATGGGAAAGAAGTAGGTGGCGTATGGACAGCTCCATATCGACTTAACATCAGCAAACAGATCAAACGAGGGGAAAACAAGCTCGAAATTGAGGTAGTTAAACAACTGGAAGAATCGCATTATCGGTGATCTGCGCTTAGACACATACAAGCGGATTACGACAACCAATGGAAAGGACTATAATAGAGATTCAGAATTACAGCCTTCCGGACTTCTTGGTCCGGTTGAGTTACAGGTTTACCATTATGAAATGATCAAATAAGTAATGCATACTTAATACTTTGACAGACATCCATAAAAGTTCGCATAAGTATCGGCTGACACAAAGGGGATACAGATGAACTATTCATCCTTCCCCTTCGATATATAAGTTTCTATCTATCAAATATATCAAGGTATAGGATATACAGAATAAATTATTACTTTTGTTTCAACAGCAATACAAATTATCTCAGTCTCACCATGAAGGAGTCTCGATTTGATCATCTGAAATATCTATATATCAATACCCAGGATGAAGAATGGGGTATTGCAGTAACTACTGTGGGGTCACAGTTTATCCCACCTGAAGGACAATATCCGCAATCTTTGCATCCCGATTCCTATAATTTCAAACCCCAATCCGGAAGAATATTAAACGAATACCAACTTGTTTATATCACAAAAGGTAGTGGCTATTTTTCATCACAGTCGGTCAAGACGCAATATATACATGCCGGAACGATGATTCTTCTTTTTCCGGGTGAGTGGCACAGCTACTACCCTGACAAAGACTGCGGGTGGGATGAATATTGGGTTGGTTTTCGCGGCACATATATTGACAACTGGGTGGAAAAGCATTTCTTCTCCAAAAAAGAACCATTGCACCTCATCGGAGTAAGTGCTACAATTGTAGCTTTGTATGAGGATATTATACGATATGCTTCGCAGGAAAAATCGGGTTATCAGGAAATGATCTCGAGCATAGTGCTACACATTCTCGGCAGTGTGTACTATCGCGAATGCAATAATTCGTTCAAAGATTCTTACGCTGTGGATAAGATCAACGAAGCACGTATAATAATGAAGAACCAACAAGAGAAAGAGTTTTCTCCTGAACAAATAGCGACTGAAATTGGAGTGAGCTATTCCTGGTTCCGACGCATGTTCAGAGAATATACCGGAACTTCACCGGCGCAGTACCTGATACAACAAAAGCTCTTACGTGCCAAAGAACTACTTACATCCACTAATAAAAGCATTTCCGATATCGCCTTTATCTTGAATTTTGAGAATACAGGACAATTTTCCACCTTCTTTCGAAAAAAAGAGGGTGTAACCCCTTCAGAGTTCAGAAATAGAGTGCATTGAGAAGAAGATCATAACAAAGAGAAAGACAGTAACAAGGTATAAATTTGTCACTGTCTTTCTCTTTTATGGAGGATAGGTAAGATTCTTAAGCCGGGAAAACCTTAGTTTGTTTCCCTCTTGGTAAAGACCATTGTAACCGTCGGATTAGAAAAAAGTCCTACAGTAGCAGCTACTGATTCAATCTTATTATACACCGCTGATTCTGTCAATCCATCCACAGATGTGCCAAACAAAGTAGACGTCATACTGGTGACATCAGCCACTTGCATTGCTACTTGCATCTGTGTATCAGTAATGGAGAGTATTTTAAATGTATACTCTTTAGTACCGGCAGTCAGTTTGACCTTACCGGTAGAGACTACATAGGTATAGTTCACATTAATCATACTATTCACCAATCCACCTAAAAGACTGCCTAAGGAGTTTGGATCAGAGGTAGCACTTTCAAGCACTTTCTTGTTTATTATCCCTGTTTTATCAGACTTATAAGTCATTTCACTGTTATCAAACAGTGTAGAAACAGTAGTTATTATTGTAGCAGTATCCACCACTGCACTCTGACCGGAGAGATTCAACAATAATCCTGCGCTATAAGCGGTCTGACCTTCTTGATAATCCCACGTACCGATAATTTTTTCACTGATTGTAGCCTCATCTTGTTGACAGCTGGTAGTTCCAACCAAGAGTACCGCCGCCATCACTACAATCACAAAAGGGTAAATTATTTTCTTCATATGATTTCTATTCTTTCTTATATGATAGTCAACTGCAAAAGTAATATTTTCTTTACAATGCGGGAAGGCTCATTCCATTAATCTTACGAAACATCTCGAGTGCATACACATCAGTCATGCCCGACAGATAGTCCAGCGAACAAAGGATCTTACCATAAGCAGTCGGTGCATCTGTCTCATATTGTTGCGGCACTCTACGAAGTATAACTTTGGAATAAGCCTTTTCCGGATTAAATATTGCTTGTAAGGTGCTGTCAAGTATCGTTGTGATTATCTTATATCCCGCCAGTTCGATATCAATCACATCTTTGGAATGATAGATTTTAGCAAAAGCAATATCCTCACAGGCTTCATATGCTTTTGCCACCTCATCAGACATCTGTTTGATAATAGTCTTCTCAAAAGTACCAGCCAATATTGCTTCTTCATTATCAATAAATACTTGTGCACATTCATCAACAAGTTTGCCAATAACACAGGAACGAAGATAAGCAATCCGCTCATTCTCATCATCTACCATATTCAAAACCTTGTTAATACCCTCCAGACGTGTGCCTGTAAAGAAGTTGCGGAAAAGATCTATTGTTTCTTCGGTAGTTAATAATTTCAGTTTATGAGCATCTTCAATATCCATGACCTGATAACAAATATCATCTGCCGCTTCCACAAGGTAAACTAGCGGGTAACGCACATAATGAGCTGGATGCTCTGAAAGACAGATAATCCCCGTCTCTTCCGCAATAGTGTTGAAACTCTTCTGTTCGGTACGAAAGAAACCGAATTTCCCATTCTCATTACACAAGAGAGAAGAATAGGGGTATTTTACGATAGAAGCAAGTGTGGAATATGTCATCGCAAACCCTCCTTTGCGCCGTCCCTTGAACTGATGGGTAAGCAAACGGAAAGCATTCGCATTTCCTTCAAAATGAATCAGATCATGCCACTCTTCTGCAGTAACCAGAGGAGCATATTTAGTTCCGTTTCCCTCCTGAAAATAGGAGAAAATAGCACTCTCACCTGAATGACCAAAAGGGGGATTGCCAAGATCATGCGCAAGACAAGCAGTCGAAACAATAGAACCAATCTCTGCCAACTTCGGATGAAGCGTCGAGGGGTATTTCTCCTGTAGCTTTTGGGATACCTGCGTTCCTAAAGAACGTCCTACGCTCGATACTTCCAAACTGTGGGTAAGCCGATTGTGAACAAAGACACTGCCGGGAAGCGGAAAGACCTGAGTCTTATTTTGTAACCTGCGAAATGGTGCAGAAAAGATCAAACGGTCGTAATCTCTTTGAAATAAAGTCCGTTCATGAGAGTGCTCTTCGTGATAATCTTCCATCCCAAAGCGCTTTGCGGAGATTAGTTTCTCCCATTTCATTGATTCCATATCCTTGCTTCTGTCTCCTTTAATCTATATTTGTCACAAAGTTAAATAAAACGATTGATTCAGTCATCATGAAACTAAAAGTCTTTATTTGTTGGAAAATTAAATCAAATCAAGTATGTTTGCTTTTTTATGACCAATAATAATGAGCCCAATAACCAAAATTATCTTATTTTATATCGAAGGCTTTCGCAGCATGAAGTTGGGAAAGACGCTTTGGGCTATTATTCTGATAAAACTAGCAATCATGTTCTTCATCCTAAAGATATTCTTCTTTCCCAATTTTCTGAAAGAAAATGATAAAAACACACCCGATGAGAAACAAGATTACATTTCCACTGAATTAATCAAACGTGCAAACCCTTAAATAAACTCCTTATGACTGATATAATCGATCCCTCTCTTATTGACTGGTCACGGGCACAATTCGCTTTAACGGCCATGTATCACTGGTTGTTTGTACCCCTAACTTTGGGGTTGGGTCTTATCTTGGCATTGATGGAAACAGCCTACTATGTGACCGGAGATCTCTTTTGGAAACGTACAGTGAAGTTCTGGATGAAACTTTTTGGCATCAATTTTGCTATCGGAGTTGCCACTGGAATCATTCTTGAATTCGAATTTGGCACAAACTGGAGCAATTATTCCTGGTTTGTAGGAGATATCTTCGGAGCACCTCTTGCAATAGAAGGCATACTAGCCTTTTTTATGGAATCAACATTTGTAGCTGTCATGTATTTTGGATGGAACAAAGTCAGTAAGAAGTTTCATCTTGCTTCCACGTGGCTAACCATCATTGGAGCTACTCTATCCGCATGGTGGATTCTGGTCGCTAATGCATGGATGCAATATCCTGTCGGCATGGAGTTTAATCCTGATACTGTACGTAATGAGATGACTGACTTCTTTGCTGTCGCCTTTTCACCCGTTGCAGTTAATAAATTCATTCATACTGTCCTTTCCGGTTGGGTATTGGGAGCCGTTTTTGTGGCAGGAATCAGCTTCTGGTTCTTGTTAAAGAAAAGAGAAACTGCCTTTGCTGTGGCAAGTCTGAAGATTGCCGCATGGTTTGGTTTGATCGCTTCTTTACTTTCCGCAATATCCGGAGATGGATCAGCTTACAATGTTGGCAAAGTACAACCGATGAAACTTGCGGCAATGGAAGCTTTGTATGAGGGAAATACCAGACAGGGACTAATTGCTATTGGTGTCATTAATCCAGACAAGGAAGCATACAACGACTCAATCCCTCCCGTACTTCTAAAACTTGAAATACCCAATATGCTCTCTTGGATGGTTGGTAGAGATCCCGATACTTTTGTACCGGGGATTAAAGATCTGATTGATGGAGGATATTCTACACCAAATGGCCCCGCTCTTTCTGCCGCTGAGAAGATGAAAAAAGGACGTATAGCGATCGATGCTCTTGCGCACTATCGGGAAGCTATTAAAGAAGGAAATCCGGAGAGAGCGCAACTGAACCGAAACTTACTGAAGGTAAATTATCCCTACTTTGGATATGGCTACATCAATAAACCGGAAGAGCTGATACCCAATGTTCCATTAAACTTTTATGCTTTTCGGATAATGGTGGGTCTGGGTGGCTATTTCATACTTTTCTTTGCATTCGTCCTGGTGGCTTGTTACAAAAACAAATGGCTCTCGAGTAAATGCCTTCAATGGATTGGAATAATCACAATCCCATTGGCCTATATCGCAGGAGAAGCTGGCTGGATTGTCGCAGAAGCAGGAAGACAACCTTGGGCAATTCAGGATGTACTGCCCAACTGTGCAGCCATCTCTCGTCTGGGAGTATCCTCTGTTCAAACAACGTTCTTCGTGTTTGTTGTTTTATTTACCGTTCTTCTGATAGCAGAAATACGAATTATGCTGAAGGAAATAAAGAAAGGTCCCGAAGAAGAATGACTTTAAACTCTTAAATAAGGAAATCAATTATGAATACAACTCTTATTTTCTTACAACAATATTGGTGGTTTATCATCTCTCTGCTTGGTGGACTGCTTGTCTTTCTTCTCTTTGTACAGGGAGGGCAATCAATGATCTTTTCTATTGGAAAGAATGAACAGGAACAGCGAATGTTGATCAATCTGACAGGTCGTAAATGGGAATTCACATTTACCACACTTGTCACATTTGGAGGTGCATTCTTTGCTTCGTTTCCTCTTTTTTATTCCACAAGTTTCGGTGGGGCTTACTGGGTATGGATGCTGATTCTCCTCAGTTTTATCTTGCAAGCTGTATCGTATGAATTTCAATCTCATAAAGGGAATTTACTAGGCAATAAGACCTTTCGCTACTTCCTGATGTTTAACGGTTTTGCCGGACCGATTCTGCTAGGCACAGCAGTTGGCACTTTCTTTAACGGAGCTCCGTTTGTAGTTGATAAAGGAGCCATACTGTCTGCTTCAATGCCGGTCATCTCCTATTGGGCATCTCCATGGTACGGGTTAGAAGCTGTAGCTAATCCTTGGAATGTAGCTCTTGGTTTGGCCGTCTTTTTCCTTGCCCGCATCCAGGGAATCCTCTATTTCCTCAATTCGGTATCAGAAAAAACGATTATTGACAGATGCCGTAAATCGCTTTTACCTTATACCCTCTTATTTCTTGTCTTCTTTCTGGCTTTTGTCATTCACTTACTTTTTGCTACCGGACTAGCCGTTAATCCCAAAGATGGAATAATCTATCCTGAAGCCTACAAATATCTTCACAATCTGATTGCTCTCCCTGCCGTCGCTCTTATTTTTGTTGTGGGAGTGTTGAGCGTGCTGACTGGGATTATACGAACACTCATCTCCTCTTCCTATAGCCGGGGCATCTGGTGGACAGGCATTGGTACAGTTCTAACCGTACTGGCACTGTTTCTTTTGGCAGGATACAATAATACAGCCTATTATCCTTCAGTCATTGATATGCAGAGTTCGCTGACCATTTATAACAGTTCGTCAAGCCTGTTCACGTTAAGAGTGATGGCATGGGTTTCTTTGATTATTCCTTTTGTTCTGGGATATATTATTTATGCCTGGCACGCAATCGATAATACAAAGATGAATGCTGACGAACTTAAAAAAGAAGGACATTATTGATCGTTTATGCTGAATAGTTTTGAACCCGTTGTCAATGAGCAAACGACAACATTGATTATCGGAACAATGCCTGGAATAGTCTCATTGAAGGCTCAGGAATATTATGGGAATAAGCAAAACATCTTTTGGACACTTGTGTTTGATATCCTCGGAAAGGGAAATCCGGAAGCTGATTATTCCGAAAAGCTGAATGTGCTCTTAAAACATCACATCGGACTTTGGGATAGTCTGGCTGCATGTGAGAGGGAAGGAAGCCTTGACTCAAACATCCGGAAAGAGATACCCAACGACTTTCCGGCTCTCTTTCGGCAATATCCATCTATCAACAGACTCCTCTTCAACGGACAGAGTAGTTTCCGGTTTTTTGTGCGATCATATGGTGCACCAAGAGAGATGGAGTATTACATTTTGCCGTCCACCAGTCCGGCTAATGCAATGAAAAACTATGCACAGAAAAGGCTTCTCTGGCAAGAAGCTCTGAACAAAAAAAGTATCCTTTGAATTGAAAAATAGATTTCACACCTTTCGTTTAAAGAAAAAGACGTAATTTTGTGGTTCTAAATAAATGCATGAAGCTATGGATGATACACTCATTATCTACAATACTCTGACCCGGAAGAAAGAACTCTTCAAACCAATCAACTCTCCCTTTGTGGGTATGTATGTATGGCGGACCAACTGTCTATGGTGATGCCCATTTAGGACATGCCCGTCCGGCTATTACTTTTGACCTGGTCTACCGTTATCTTTCTCATCTGGGATATAAAGTACGCTATGTGCGCAATATTACTGACGTGGGACATCTCGAGCATGATGCCGATGAAGGAGAAGACAAGATCGCAAAAAAGGCAAGAATTGAGCAGAAGGAACCAATGGAAATTGTTCAATATTACTTGAACAGATACCACAAGAATATGGAGGCACTGAATGTCCTTCCTCCAAGTATCGAGCCTCATGCGTCCGGACATATCATTGAACAGATTGCTTTTGTACAGCAGATCATGGATGCAGGATACGCGTATGAAAGTGAGGGCTCTGTATACTTTGATGTTGAGAAATACAACAAAAAGTACCACTATGGCAAACTCTCAGGCAGAAATATTGATGATATACTGGAATCCACACGCGAACTGGACGGTCAGTCTGAGAAACGTCGTTCTGTTGACTTTGCACTGTGGAAGAAAGCAGCGCCCGAACATATTATGCACTGGCCTTCTCCCTGGAGCGAAGGTTTCCCTGGCTGGCACATGGAATGCTCAGCTATGGGTACGAAATATCTCGGTGAAGAGTTTGACATACACGGTGGTGGCATGGACCTCGTCTTCCCGCATCATGAGTGTGAAATTGCTCAGTCAACTGCAGCCTTGGGAAAAGAGACCGTTCATTATTGGATGCACAATAATATGATTACCATCAATGGACAGAAGATGGGCAAATCACTGGGTAACTTCATCACACTTGATGATTTCTTTACCGGTAATCATCCGTTACTGACACAACCGTTTGGTCCGATGACTGTGCGTTTCTTTATCCTTCAGGCTCATTACCGCAGCACAGTTGACTTTAGCAGTGAAGCACTCCAAGCCTCAGAGAAAGGGCTCATCCGTCTTCTTGAGGGATATGAGCGTTTAAAGAAAATCCAACCGGCTACTCAATCCACCGTGGATGTCAAGGGACTTCGTCAGCGTTGCGAAGAGGCGATGTGCGACGATTTGAACAGTCCGATTGTCATCTCTCATCTGTTTGATACACTAAAGAGTGTCAATATCATTTCTGACGGCAAAGCCACAATCTCAAACGAAGACTTGAGCGAACTGCAATCCACATTCAAATTATTCGTTGAAGATATTCTCGGAACTGCTCACTCAAAGAGAAGACTCTGCTTCTTCGGAAGCATATAAAAGAGCTGTAGACTTACTGCTTAATATACGCATGGATGCCAAAGCAAGAAAAGACTGGGAGACTTCTGACAAGATACGCAACCAGCTCACTGCTCTTGGTTTTGATATCAAAGACAAGAAAGACGGATTTGAATGGAATCTGAACTAATAGAAGAGTAGATGGATATCAAAGAGTTTATGAGTAAAGACCGTTTTGCTAATTTCATCGGTGCCGAACTTATTGAAGCAAAAGATGGTACAGCAACGTCCAAACTGATTATAAAGGAGCACCACCTGAATGGGGTGAACATCACACAAGGAGGAGTTATCTTTACTTTGGCTGATCTGACTTTTGCAGCTGCCGCCAATTCAAGAGGAAAGGTAGCAGTTATGCTCACATCTTCTGCTTCTTTTATCAAAGCAACTGTGTGCGGGGAAACCTTGTATGCAAAAGCAACAGAAATAAGTCTTCATAAACGGATAGCTACCTATCATATTGATGTAACCAACGATAAGGGAGAACTGATTACCACATTGGAAGGAACAGCTTACCGTAAGGATATCGACTTACCGTTTTGAAGAAGAAATAAAGAACTAAAACAGCTCCGTAAAAGTATTGTATTCCTACTGCCCCATAAAACTGATTCAGTTTTTATGGGGAAAACTCTTGCTTAAACCACAGCTTCAAACCACAGCTTCATTACCGGGTCGGATACATAAGTCTGTCTATTCCCGGTCTGCAAATTAAATGGTTCTTTACAACTCAATCGTTTGTCAGTTTATTCTTTCAGTGAGGGGAGATTCTGCTCCTCTGTTGTTTTTTTGAATTTCTATTTTAAGATCAGTAAAAAAGTACTATTTATCTACACCACTCCACCCCGGAGCTGCCTTCCAGTATACTGTATGGCATGTCAGTAACGTCGAAAAAACATTGCTCTTCGTTATTTGCATACAGTTTTGTTTGCTCAAAGGCCATTTTGTAACCATTCTGTATACCTTTCTCATTGAAAATGAGGTGTCCGTACCCTCAAAGTCTGTCCCTTACCGTCATTGCGGGCTTGACCCGCAATCTCCAGGGTCAAGCCCACAATGACAGCCGCTTCCAACGCTAAATCATTTGGATTCTGTGAATCAACCAGAGGAAAAAGTCTTTTGAATAGAGGACATGAATAGCCCAAACCTGAAGATAAAAGTCAGCAGTAATGATGCACTAGTTATCTTGAACCGTAAAATAGCTATATTGAAGCATAAGATAGCTATTTTACAGTTCAAGATAACTATCCCGTGCTTCAGAACGAAGAATGAGTCAGGTAAAGTTAAACTTTGCAATCTGATAAAGAAGACATCTCTTCCTGTCAGAGGGTCTGTTCAATAAACTGTGTCAGTAAGTATGATTAATTGATATCCCATCTCTGTTCAAATATAATAATAAATTGTGCCATAATTTGCTTCCACCCTAAAATTGGTCTTAAGTTCTCAAATAATTTCATTTGCACCAAATAAAGTAACTTGATAAGTGCCTGATCATTCGTAAAAACACGTTTCGACTTAGTAACTTTACGAAGCTGACTGTTGAAACTTTCAATGATATTGGTTGTGTAAACCAGCTTTCTTATCATATCAGGGAATTCAAACATTTGAGACAACCTGTCCCAGTTTTCAAGCCATGATTTAATTATGTATGGATATTTCTTTGACCATTTTTCATCAAATCTGGCTAAAGCCTTTTCTGCCTGTTCTTTATCGTTTGCCTGATAAATTTCTCTTAAGGAATCAACAACTGCTTTGCGGTCTTTACTGGCAACATATTTTAGTGAATTTCTTATTTGGTGAACAATGCACAACTGAACCTTAGTTTGTGGGAAGACAGCCTCGATAGCCTGAGCAAATCCTTTGAGATTATCAATACTGGCTAGCAATATATCCTGAACACCACGACGCTGGATATCATTAAGAACAGATAACCAAAAACGGGCACTCTCAGCCTGGCCAATATACATGCCCAATAAATCTTTAATCCCGTCACGATTTAGACCTATCAAACAATATACTGCTTTGCTTTTTATGGCATTATCTTCCCGGACTTTATAGTGAATAGCATCCATCCAGACAATGGGGTATACACTTTCTAAGGAACGGGTTTGCCACTGTTCTACCTCAGGAACAATTTTGTCTGTTATAGCTGTGATTGTAGCTGGAGACATGTTTAATTGATACATCTCGCTCAAATGATCACAAATGTCTGTATAGCTCATTCCTAAGGCATACAAATTAATAATTTTACGATCCAGTCCTTCGCCAAGAGTTGTTTGCCGTTTAGGGAGCAGTTCCGGTTCAAAACTTCCATTCCTGTCTCTGGGAGTGGACACCTCTATGCTTCCATAATGAGTCTTTACTCTCTTTGAACTTAATCCGTTACGACGGTTGTTGGCTTGATGTGGTTCTGACAAATGACCGGCTAGCTCTCCTTGCAAACCCGCTTCCAGTAAACGTTTTAGAAGAGGGGCTAATATACCGTTCTCTCCTTCAAGGTTAACGCCTTGCTTCAATTTTAATAATGCTTCTTTCTCAAATTCTTTGTAATCAAATTCTTCTGTATTGCTCATAATAATGCTCTTTATGCGGTAAATATAATGATTTTTATACTTACTGACACAGTTTATTGAACAGACCCCTGTCAGAGGGCAAAAGTTATCAGGCAAGTAATGGTGGATATTTAGGACACCCGCGGAAAAACGGTTATATACCAAAAGGAAGTGGCTCAGAAAATTCTGAACCACTCCCTTTTGGTACGTTTATGATGTGCAGTGTTATAGCGCTGCTCTTATCTTCTGCGCAATAGCTTTAAATTGATCTTCTGGCAACTGAAGTTTCTCATTGGAAAACAACATGTCATTTTCACTGTCGAGTGGAATCAGATGGATATGAGCATGAGGAACCTGTAAGCCAAGAACAGCGACTCCTACGCGTTTGCATGGAATTGCTTCCTTAATTGCTTTTGCCACCTTTCCTGCAAAAATATGCATAGCCCCCAACTCTTGCGGATCAAGATCAAAAATGTAATCTACCTCTTTTTTAGGCACAACCAAGGTATGTCCTATTTTCAAAGGGCTTATATCCAGAAATGCGAAGAAATGCTCATCTTCTGCAATCTTATAACAAGGAATCTCCCCTTGAATAATTCTGCTGAATATTGTTGCCATAACTCTATCGGATTAAATAGATATATCTACAACTTCAAACTCCATAATACCAGAAGGTACCTTGACCTTAGCAGTCTCTCCTAGTTTTTTCCCCATCAATCCTTGAGCAATAGGTGTGGAAACGGAAAGCTTACCCTCCCGAACATTCGCTTCACTTTCTGGAACAATAGTATAAACCATTGTCTGTCCGTTAACGACATTCTTGATCGTAATCTTACTCATAATTTGTATTTCGTCTGTGGTAACCTTACTTTGGTCGATAATACGGGCACTGGAAAACAACGCCTTCAGACGAGCAATTCTAGCTTCCAACATACCCTGCGCTTCTTTAGCTGCATCATATTCTGCATTCTCTGATAAGTCACCCTTGTCGCGAGCTTCAGCTATTTGCTGAATCACTTCCGGACGTTTCACACTCTCAAGATACTGAATTTCATCAACTAACTTCTTGTAACCATCATCAGTCATATAGCTTGCAGCCATAACTAATTCCTCCTATAATTTAAATGAAAAAATATACAAAACAGAAAGAATTCCGGCAAAAGCTAGAACTCTTTCTGTTTTGTACTATTAACAACTTTGCAAATGTAAATCTTATTATCTGAATAATCAAATGAATACGCATGCTTTATAACACATCCCTCAAAAAATTAAGCACTTACTGCAAAAATTTTGAAACACTGACTTCAATATCTTGCATTTGAGCTTTGCTCTCAACAACATCTCCCTCCCTGTTAATCAGGAAATAAGAGGGCAATTGCTTAACATTATAATTACGCAGGTACGAAGAGCGTGCACTTTTCTTTTCAAACACACAAATCCAAGGAAGGTGGTCGGCAGTTACTTTCCAAAAATGTTCATCCTGATCAAGTGATACCTGATAGATTTCGAAACCTTTATCTTTATATTTCGAATACAATTCAGCCAAGGCCATATTGTGAACCGGCGAGAGTCTTGCCTGATAAGCAGTAAAGTCTAACAAAACAACCTTTCCTTTCAATGAGGACAAACGAATCATTTTGCCCGAAAGATCAGGCAACTCAATATCAAATCCCCCAATAACATTGTCGCGATCTGAGAGTGATCGGGCTATTTCATCCTTCTTCTGCGTCGTGATTCCCTGTAAAGTAACATCATGAAGATACTTCGTACGGGGAGACTTGGGATAATACATATCAAAGTTTGTTGCAACGGCAGAGAAATACTTTATATCTTCCTTGTCATAGGGCGAAAATAGAGAATAGTTGCCTACTCTCTGAAAGAGTGCGTAATAAGAAGAAAAAGTGTTCGGATTCTTTATTATATCTGGCATCACACTCCTTTTATAATTGACCATCAACGTTTGTAATTGAACAAGAAAAAGAGAATCACTCAACAATTTAGATTTGTATTCTGAAAGAAGCAGGTGTACGCTCTTTTCAGACTGTATTTGTTGCTGAACCAAAGATTGTAACCGAACACTTTCGGATGAACCTTTGATGGAAATTGAATCCGGAAAAGTTTTCTTAGACCCTTCGAGATATATTGTGCCAACAGAATCAATAATTAATAGAAGTGATGACGTTTTATTCTTTAACGCATAAAACTCGGGATACTCCTGTTTTTCTAAAGTGATGGTAAATAAACCTTTTTTATTAATTACTACGGTATCAACTACCTTATTTGCATCTATCTCAGATCTCTCCAAAAACAACGTATCGCCCGCCATGTCAGACAAATCTCCTTTTATGATCACATGCGATTTATTTTGGCAAGAAGCAAAACAGATCATTATCAAAGGTATACAATTCAAGAATCTTGTTCTTTTCATCTCTATTAATTTTGAGTTACAAAGATACATTAATAAAATCTCGTCAGAAAAAAACAGACATTTAATTTATCAAAATCAGCTACAGCACGAAAATATTCAAGCTAACATTCTGATTAGAAAAAAGTTTCAACTATCTTTGCACGAATTTATATAGAAGAAACAATAAGTATTTTATGATTAATCCAATTATTAAGACGATTGAACTTGGTGACGGAAGAACTATCACCATCGAAACCGGGAAATTGGCCAAACAAGCTGATGGGTCAGTAATGGTCCGCATGGGTAACACCATGTTGCTGGCTACTGTTTGTGCCGCTAAAGATGCAGTTCCCGGTACTGATTTTATGCCTTTACAGGTTGAGTACAAAGAAAAATTCTCTGCTTTCGGGCGTTTCCCGGGAGGTTTTACTAAAAGAGAAGGCAGGGTATCTGACTATGAAATCCTTACCTGTCGTTTGGTTGACCGTGCCTTACGTCCTCTTTTCCCAGACAATTACCATGCAGAGGTCTATGTAAACATTATATTATTCTCAGCAGACGGAGTTGATATTCCTGATGCATTGGCAGGCTTGGCAGCATCAGCTGCTCTTTCTGTATCAGACATTCCTTTTAACGGACCTATCTCAGAAGTGAGAGTTGCCCGCATCAATGGTCAGTTTATCATTAACCCAACCTATGTTCAACTGGAAGAAGCAGATATGGATATCATGGTTGCTGCAACCTATGATAATATCATGATGGTTGAAGGTGAAATGAAAGAAGTCTCTGAAGCTGAATTATTGGAAGCAATGAAAGTTGCTCACAAAGCTATCAAAATTCATTGCAAAGCTCAGATGGAGTTGACTGAAATGGTTGGCAAAACACAGAAACGCGAATTCAATCACGAGACTAATGATGAAGATTTACGCAAAGCTGTGAAAGCCGCTTGCTACGATAAAGCGTATGCCATTGCTGCTTCAGGAAACAAGAACAAACATGAACGTGAAGATGCATTCAATGCAATTCGTGATGAATTTAAAGCTTCTTTATCTGCAGAAGATCTGGCTGCAAAAGGTTCACTGGCTAATCGTTACTATCACGATGTCGAAAAAGATGCTATGCGTCGCTGCATTCTTGACGAAGGCAACCGTCTGGATGGTCGTAAGACAACAGAGATTCGTCCAATTTGGTGTGAGATTGGTTACCTTCCCGGCCCTCACGGATCAGCAATCTTTACCCGTGGTGAAACTCAGTCTCTGACTTCTGTCACTTTGGGAACCAAGATGGATGAAAAGAAAATTGACAATGTATTAGATGCAGGAACAGAGAGATTCCTTCTTCATTATAACTTCCCTCCATTCTCAACAGGTGAAGCAAAAGCTCAACGAGGCACAGGACGACGCGAAATTGGTCACGGCCACCTGGCTTGGCGCGCACTGAAAGAGGTGATCCCTGCTAATTATCCGTATGTAATTCGCATCGTTTCCGATATTCTCGAATCAAATGGATCTTCCTCTATGGCTACGGTTTGCGCCGGGACATTGGCGTTAATGGATGCTGGCGTTCAGATCAAGAAACCGGTTTCGGGTATTGCTATGGGATTGATCAAGAATGCAGGAGAAGAGAAATTCGCTGTTCTTTCTGATATTCTTGGTGATGAAGATCACCTAGGAGATATGGACTTCAAGGTAACCGGTACAAAAGATGGAATCACAGCTACTCAGATGGATATCAAGGTAGACGGTCTTTCATTCGACATTCTTGAAAAAGCTTTGAATCAGGCAAAAGCCGGACGTATGCATATTCTTGATAAGATTACTGAGACTATCGCTGAGCCACATGCTGATTTGAAAGATCACGCTCCTCGTATTGAGACAATGACTATTCCCAAAGAGTTCATTGGAGCAATAATCGGACCGGGCGGTAAGATTATCCAGGGAATGCAGGAAGAAACCGGAGCATCAATCACAATTGAAGAGGTAGATGGCGTCGGTCGGATTGAAGTATCTGGAACAAACAGAAAATGCATTGATGCAGCTTTGGCAAAGATAAAGGGTATCGTTGCAATTCCTGAAGTTGGTGAAATATACAAAGGAAAAGTACGCTCAATCATGCCTTACGGTGCTTTTGTAGAATTCCTTCCCGGCAAAGACGGATTGCTTCACATCTCTGAGATTGCTTGGGAAAGACTGGAAACAGTTGAACAGGCTGGAATCAAAGAAGGAGAAGAACTCGAGGTTAAATTGCTTGAGGTTGATCCTAAAACCGGAAAATTCAAGTTGTCACGTAAAGCCCTGCTTCCACGTCCTCCAAAAGAAGAGAAGAAAGCATAAAAGTTTTTGTTCAGAACAAAGACAAACAAAAAAGAGAGAAGTGATCACACTTCTCTCTTTTTTTATTCTTCAATCAGACGTTTATTTCACTACATCTGAATAGACCTTATATCCAAGATATCCCCCAATTACAGTAGATACAAGCGCCAGGTGCAGAGGGTTTTGCCGAAAAACTCCAGAATCCAAGAGGGTCACTCCAATTCTTTGCATCAAACCTGCTAAGAGGTGGAATCCGTCAATATGCACAAAAAGAAGCACTCCAGCAGTGAGACAAACTAAAGTCCACACCTGTGCAAAACAGTCTGCTCTTCCTGGCAGATGACGCATCACCCGAGTTGAAAAACCATCATCAGGCAATTCTTTCTCCTTTTGCTTGAGAAAATGCCGGATCAATTTATCATCACTATCATTCACCATAACCATTTTGTTTTAAGAAGTGCGCTAATTTTTCTTTTCCTCTTGAGAGATGTGATTTCACTGTTCCCTCCGGGAGATTCATTACAGATGCAATTTTCCGGATGCTCAAATCCTGCATATAAAAGAGAATAATACAACATCGTTCCTCTTCTTTTAAACCCTGAAGTCCCGCAGATACATCCATTGACTGCCCAGAGTCGTGCTGAACTGAATAGTACGATTGATCCACGATACTTTCATCCATCGGCATCCACTCTTTCCGGTTGCGAATATAGTCATAATAGTTATGATATGCAATACGGATTAGCCAGGTAGAAAATTCGGAAAGATTGCGAAAACTATCAAGATGAAGATACGCCTTAATAAAAGTTTCTTGCGCAAGATCATCTGCAAGTTCTCTGTCTCCCGCCGTCAGGCGCATTAGAAAGCACCTGACGTGAGACTGATATTTTTTTACCAGCTGATCAAACGCACGTTTATTGTCAAATAATAAGACTTGCGCTATTAGAGAGATGTCACCGGGTGAGGTCATTCCTTAATTTCACCGGAATTACTCTCTCCATGATTCGACTTATCTATTTCTTCTTTCTTCTTCAGATAATAGCTCAGCAACTGCCCTAAGCCCACAAAAATAAATACCAATCCGATACAAGCCATTTCGATACCTATCACCTTCCAGAATAAGATAAAGATTCCAACTCCAAATGATATCTGAAAAATTCCCCCATCAAGATGATTCTTCTTTTTCTTGCCACTTTCCAGCTCCTTTATAATATCTGCAGAAATCGGTTGTCCAGAATTAATAGCAGCCTGCATCAAAGCATATTTTCGTTTCTTGGATGAATAATGGGAAGAAATAAGCACGATAACAATGACTGCTATCAGGATAATAGGTGCTGCCATCACAAAAATAATGAACAGAATAGGGATCATCATAGCCTTTCCAGCCACATCTCCTATCCCTTCAAAAGAGTCACCCATCACTTTTTCTAAAAATGGTTCAGGATTGGCAGCAAATTCATTCATTCTTGCTTCAACTAAAGAATCAACCACTAGATTTATCGCCACAGAATCATTTTTCCCGTCTTTATCGGAAACGGCAGTCAGCCGAATGTTTGTTTGTGGCGATGAGAGAGCAGAGACCGGAACGGAGGCAAAAAATAGTGCCACTATTCCCAAAACTAAAGCACACATTGTTTGTTTCATCGTTTTTTGAGTTTAATTGATTGATAAACATGATATTTACCTTTTAGACGGAATGAAAGGTCCAGAAAGTTGCAAAGAAAGTATATATTTAGAAAAAAGAGTTGATATCATAATAATATTTGATCTCATCAGCTTATTCCCGTTAGCTTCGTTATCTTTGTCATTGGATATAAATCAGAATACGATGAATAAGATTTCTTTCTTACTGATACTATTATTTCTAACTACTGCTCACACGCATGCTGGTCATTTACTAGTCGAAGCTGAATCTTTTACAAATAAAGGAGGATGGGTGAACGATCCTGAATGTATGGACCAAATGGGATCCCCCTATCTGATGGCCCATGGCTTAGGAATTCCTGTAGCTGATGCATCAACCCGAATCACTTTACCTTCGACTGGCACCTACTATCTTTTTGTTCACACTTACAACTGGACTTCGCCCTGGTACAAAGGGCAAGGTCCCGGCCGTTTTCAGTTATCACTCAATGGAAGAACTATCCCTAAAGAACTAGGTGCTTCGGGTACAAAATGGGAATGGCAGTCTACCGGTAAAATAGACATATCATCGAAAGAAATTACCCTCTCATTGCATGATCTCACAGGGTTTAACGGTCGTTGCGATGCAATTTACTTCACGACAGATGTTTCAGACATCCCACCATCCAATCCAAAAGAGTTGCAGTCATTCCGAAAGAAGCAACTAAAAGACTCGCGAAAACCTTCTGAAGGAGGCACCTATGACTTCGTGATTACCGGAGGAGGTGTAGCAGGAATGTGCGCAGCAGTTTCTGCAGCACGGGCAGGAATGAAAGTTGCATTAATTCAAGACCGTCCTGTATTGGGAGGGAACAACAGTTCGGAAGTGCGTGTACACCTTGGGGGAAGAATCAACAAAGATCCTTACCCTGCTTTGGGTAATATGATCAAAGAATTTGGTCCGTCAAGAGAAGGCAATGCCAAACCTGCTGACTATTACGAAGATCAAAAGAAGATGGATTGGGTCTTATCAGAAAAGAACATCACTCTATTTACTAATTATCGGGTAATCGATGCAGAAACAAAAGAAAATAGTATTTGCTCCTTAATTGCTAAGCAGACCGAAAGTGGAAAAGAACTTCGTTTTAAAGCTCCTCTCTTTGCAGACTGTACAGGAGATGGAAGCATTGGTTTTCTTGCAGGTGCAGACTTTGCAACAGGGAGAGAAAACAAAAGCATTTATAATGAAAAAAGTGCCCCGGAGAAAGCAGACAGTCTCACTATGGGAGGTTCCATTCAATGGTATTCTAAAGTAGAAGATGCATCTTCTTCATTTCCTGTATTCTCCTATGGTCTTCCGTTCAATGAGGAAAGCGCAGAGAAAGTACTCATGGGTGAATGGACCTGGGAAACCGGAATGAATCTCAATCAAATCGATGATTATGAAAGGATCCGTGACTACGGTCTGATGGTCGTGTATTCAAACTGGTCTTTTTTGAAGAATCAATACTCAAAGTCAGCAAGCTATTCCAAACGGAGGTTGGATTGGGTTTCCTATATCTCAGGAAAAAGAGAATCCAGACGTCTTTTAGGCGATATTATCCTGAAAGAGCAAGATATTATCGAACAAATTCCGTATGAAGATGCCTCTTTCACTACAACATGGAGCATTGATCTACATTATCCGGATCCGAACAATAGCCTTTATTTCCCAGACATGGAGTTCAAATCTATAGCCAAACACATTCAAGTCAAACCATATGCAGTACCTTATCGTTGTCTTTATTCAAGAAATATAAGTAATCTCCTTATGGCTGGACGAGACATTAGCGTATCACACATAGCTTTAGGCACTGTAAGAGTGATGCGAACTACAGGCATGATGGGAGAAGTTGTTGGGATGGCAGCATCGCTTTGTAAGAAACATAAAAGCACTCCAAGAGAAATCTACCAAAACTATTTGCCTGAACTGAAATCTATGATGAAAGAAGGAGCCGGAGTAAAGGGATTACCCGATAATCAACAGTATAACTAGTACTTTTTGTTTGATATTTCATCTTCCAAATGTTATTTAATTTAAAATAGAAGTATTATTTCCTCCAACTAAGAGAGCGCTAAGTACAATATGTAAGAAGTAAGAATCTGGAACAAATTAAGTTGACAGCTCTTTTGCAAGATCAAATATTACTGACTAAAATGTCGTACTCTCAAAAAAAACTGTATGTTTTGCAGGACAAATGCCTACCCAAGGAATAATGAATAACGATGAAAACGGAAAGAGATGCTTATGAAACAGCCAACGAAAAAGTTTGATTTACAGATAAATAGTACACTAACGTCACTTTTTAAGGAATAAATGTTTTTTATACAACTATTTCGTTGTTTGAAATATCTTCTATATCTTTGCAGAAATTACAATCTAATAAAGTATGAACAGTCGAATTATTATGGAACGTGCAGCGGATAATGTACGCATTCTAGCCGCTTCTATGGTTGAACAAGCCAAATCAGGCCACCCAGGTGGAGCAATGGGAGGAGCTGATTTTATCAATGTTCTGTACTCCGAGTTTCTGGAATATGATCCTAAAAAACCATCATGGGAAGGTCGCGATCGCCTATTCCTTGATCCGGGTCATATGTCACCAATGCTCTATTCCATCCTGGCTTTAACAGGAAAATATACGATGGACGAACTGGCTCAGTTCCGTCAATGGGGAAGCCCGACACCGGGACATCCTGAAGTTGACATTATGAGAGGCGTAGAAAACACATCAGGCCCACTTGGACAAGGTCATACTTTTGCAGCTGGCGCAGCTATAGCTGCTAAATTTTTAAAAGCTCGATTCGGTGAGGTGATGAACCAAACCATTTATGCTTTTATCTCTGACGGAGGCATTCAGGAGGAAATTTCCCAAGGTACCGGACGTATTGCGGGACATCTCGGACTTGATAACCTTATTATGTTCTATGATTCAAATGATATACAACTTTCCACTGATACAAAGGAAGTGACCAGCGAAGATGTTGCTGCAAAATACAAGTCATGGAGATGGAATGTAATAGAAATTAAAGGAAATGATTGTGATGAAATTCGCAAAGCGCTGAGAGCTGCAAAAGCGGAAACAGAACGCCCTACCTTGATTATTGGAAAAACTATCATGGGAAAAGGGTCAGTCACTGCAGAACTAGGCAACTTCGAGCGGAAATGCTCAACTCACGGTCAACCACTTAGTGCAGCCGGAGCATCTTATACAGAAACGATAAAAAACCTTGGAGGAAATCCAGAAAATCCTTTCCAGATATTTGATGAGGTAAAAGAATTATATTCCAAACGTGCTGCCGAACTGCAAGAAATTGTAGCTTCAAAATATGCCGCAAAAGCTAACTGGGCAAAAGCAAACCCGGAAGCAGCAGCCAAACTTGAACTTTTCTTTTCTGGTAAAGCACCTCAGGTAAATTGGGATGCAATCCAACAAAAGGCCGGAGGAGCTACCCGAACTGCTTCAGCAACTGTACTCAGTGTTTTGGCATTAGAGGTTGAAAATATGATTTGTGCTTCAGCAGACCTCTCCAACTCTGACAAGACTGACGGCTTCCTGAAGAAAACGCACGCATTTATCAAAGGTGACTTTTCAGGATCATTCTTCCAGGCTGGAGTTTCAGAACTTACCATGGCTTGCATGTGTATTGGCATGACTCTACATGGTGGTGTAATTGCAGCTTGTGGCACCTTCTTTGTATTTTCTGATTATATGAAACCGGCTGTCCGCATGGCTGCGTTGATGGAATTACCGGTGAAGTTCATCTGGACACACGATGCATTCCGCGTTGGTGAAGATGGCCCTACACACGAACCTGTTGAACAGGAAGCGCAGATCCGTCTGATGGAAAAATTAAAGAACCACAAAGGTCATAGTTCTATGCTTGTACTGCGTTCTGCTGATGTAGAAGAAACTACTGAAGCTTGGAAACTAGCCATGGAGAATACAACAACTCCAACAGGACTGATCTTCTCACGTCAAAATATTGCAAATCTACCAACAGGCACAAACTATAAAGAAGCAGCAAAAGGAGCCTATATCGTCGCAGGTTCGGATGAAAACCCTGATGTTGTTTTAGTTGCTTCTGGGTCAGAGGTCTCTACTTTAGTCGCTGGTGCCGAACTTCTTCGCAAAGATGGGATTACTCTTCGCATTGTATCAGCTCCTTCAGAAGGTCTCTTCCGGAGTCAGAGTAAAGAATATCAGGAATCTATAATTCCTGCCGGAGCAAAAGTATTCGGACTTACTGCGGACTTCCAGTTAATCTCCAAGGTTTAGTAGGAGCCAACGGCAAGGTTTGGGGATTAGAGTCCTTTGGGTTCTCCGCTCCATACAATGTACTTGACGAAAACTTGGCTTTACTGCTGAAAACGTGTATAAACAAGTAAAAGAGATGCTCTGAAAAAACCATGTTTCCACTTGAGTTTTGACTCAAGTGGAAACAATTCAATAACTTCCCCTAAAATTGACAAGAAATGGTAGGAATCTGTTCGGATCACGCAGGCTTTGAACTCAAACAGTTTGCAATCAAATGGCTCGAAGAAAAAAATTGAATACAAAGACTACGGAACCTATTCTGAGGTAAGCTGCGACTATCCTGATTATGCTCATTTATTAGCTAATGCGATCGAGAAAGGCGAATGTTACCCCGGAATTGCGATCTGTGGGAGTGGTAATGGTATCGCAATGACATTGAATAAACACCAGGGAATACGTGCAGCTATTGCCTGGTCTGAGGAACAGGCAATTTTGTCCCGTCTGCACAATGATTCAAACATACTGGTTATGCCTGGACGTTTTCTCTCCACTCAAGAGGCGGATGTAATAATGAATGCCTACTTCTCAACTCAATTTGAAGGAGGACGCCACCTAAGAAGAATAGAGAAGATTCCCTGCAAAAAAGATTAATAGCTGATTGTTGACGTTGACACCTGCAGATATTGAAGAAGCAAAGGCACTTCTAAAAAAGAGGCAAGACGAAGGGAAAAGAAGAATCTATTCAATATTTGCTATATTTCACTTTCAATTAGATGCTTATTCGTAAATATTTTTATACTTTTGTACTGTAAAACCGAACTAGATGAGATATATTTTTAGAATAACGATTTTTCTGCTAATCTCAGCAGCCTTTGTTGCATGTTCAACCCCTTGCGGTTGCAATTAAAGTTGGCGTTTAAAACATGATAAGTTTTCAATAACCAAATAAATATTAAAGAAAATGATTAAAGTAGGTATTAATGGTTTTGGCCGTATCGGACGTTTGGTTTTCCGTGCTGCTCAAACAAGAAATGACATCGAGATCGTGAGTATAAACGACTTGATCAGTGTAGAGTATATGGCTTACATGCTGAAGTATGATACAGTTCATGGACAGTTTAAAGGTACAGTAGACGTTCAGGATGGTAAGTTGGTTGTTAATGGAAAAGCTATTCGTGTAACTGCTGAAAGAAACCCTGCTGACTTGAAATGGGGTGAGGTAGGTGCTGAATATGTTGTTGAATCTACTGGTTTGTTCTTGACAAAAGAAAAAGCTCAGGGTCATATTGATGCTGGTGCTAAATATGTTGTTATGTCTGCTCCTTCAAGCGATGATACCCCAATGTTTGTATGTGGTGTAAACCTTGATGCTTATGTAAAGGGAACTCAATTTGTTTCTAACGCTTCTTGTACTACAAACTGCTTGGCTCCGATCGCAAAAGTATTGAATGACAAATTCGGTATCGCAGACGGTTTGATGACCACAGTTCACTCTGCAACAGCTACTCAAAAAACTGTTGACGGTCCTTCTGCAAAGGATTGGAGAGGTGGTCGTGCTGCTTCTGGCAATATTATTCCTTCTTCAACAGGTGCTGCAAAAGCTGTAGGTAAAGTAATCCCAGCTTTGAATGGCAAATTGACAGGTATGTCAATGCGTGTTCCTACTTTGGACGTTTCAGTTGTTGACTTAACAGTTAACTTGGCTAAACCAGCAACTTATGCTGAAATCTGCGCTGCAATGAAAGAAGCTTCTGAAAATGAATTGAAGGGAATCCTTGGTTATACTGAAGATGCTGTCGTATCTTCTGACTTCTTGGGAGATGCTCGTACTTCAATCTTTGATGCTAAAGCAGGTATTGCCTTGACTGACACATTCGTAAAAGTTATATCTTGGTATGATAACGAATGGGGTTATTCAAACAAAGTATTGAACTTGATTGACCACATGGCTTCTGTAAACAAATAATTACAAGTCTCCTTGAATAAATAATAAAGCTACTCCAATTGGGGTAGCTTTATTATTTATTACCAATGCTATCGAATACACGTAATAAAAAGATAGAGGCATCCTCACTCAGAAGATGCCTCTATCTTTTTATATCATACTATTCTTACAGCAAGGAGTCAAGACACACATTATCTTTCTCAATATCCTTGAAATAGCGGTAAGTACCAACTTTCAATTCTTCAGTGGCTGCCTCATCACACACAATGATTCCTTTTGGATGCATCTGTAAAGCGCTGATTGTCCACATCTGGCATACAGATCCTTCAACAGCAGCTTGTAATGCACGAGACTTATTATGTCCATTTACTAATATCAGCACTTCTTTTGAGTCCAACACCGTAGCTACACCAACAGTCAAAGCTGTCTTTGGAACCTTATTTACATCGTTATCAAAGAAGCGTGAGTTGGCAATGATAGTATCTGTTGTCAAAGACTTAATACGAGTACGGGAAGATAAAGAAGAACACGGTTCATTAAAAGCAATATGTCCATCAGGGCCTATTCCACCCATGAACAAATCAATCCCACCGACTTTCTTGATCTTTGTCTCATAGGCAGCACACTCAGCTTCCAGATCAATAGCATTTCCATTGAGAATATTCACATTCTCTTTCTGAATATCAATATGTTTGAAGAAATTGGTCCACATGAAGGTATGATAGCTTTCTCTGTGATCTTGAGGAAGCCCTACATATTCATCCATATTAAAAGTAACCACATTCTTGAATGAAATGAGTCCTTTTTGATAATGTTCTATTAAAGCTTTGTACATTCCCAGCGGGGATGAACCTGTAGGCAATCCCAGGACAAACGGATGTTCAGCGGTAGGACTTGCGTTTTTGATTTTTGAAGCTACATAGTTCGCTGCCCATTGAGAGAGAGCAGAATAGTCTGGTTGAATGATTAATCTCATAATTCAGTATTTTGTGTTAATAGGAAGCTACAAAATTACAAGAATTAGAATGAATGAGGTATATTTTGAGAGATTATTTCGTACTTTTGCCCTTAGTGAACGAATAAAAAAATCTTTGTAATGAGAAAAATCCTACTTAGTAGCGTATTTCTGCTATTCTTTAGTTCAATCTTGCTTGCTCAAACAAAAGAAGTAAAGAATGTTATCGTTTTGATTCCGGATGGAACAAGTAACGCTGTTTTACCAATCTGTCGATGGTACAACGGAGGAGGTCCTCTTCATTTGGATCCTTATATCTGCGGAATGGTGAGCACTTACTGTTCAAATTCTCCGATTGGCGATTCAGCACCAACTGGCAGTACGTATGCAACTGGTATACTTTCACAAACAGGATATATTTCGACCTTCCCTCCAAAAGACAACAACGACCTTTTTCCTGAAGAGATGAATACGTATGAACCATACCAACCTGTACTTACAGTCTTAGAAGCTGCAAAATTACAAAATAAGGCAACAGGTCTTGTAGCTACAAGTGAATTTACACATGCCACTCCAGCCGATTTCTCATCCCATACCCCTTCACGCGGCAAAGAATATATCATAGGTAAACAAATGGTTTACAACAATATTGACGTTGTTCTTTCCGGTGGCTGGAACTTCCTAT
>CAXXFJ010000007.1:0-27545 GCA_963677415.2 Bacteroidales bacterium
TCCGTGTCCCGACGAACTCATGATGGGTTTGACCACACAGGGGATTCCTATTTCTTTGATAGCCGCGTTAAAATCTTCTTCGGTAGCTGCAAAACGATAGTTGGAAGTCTGAATGCCCAGCTCTTCGGCTGCCAGTCTGCGGATCCCTTCACGGTTCATCGTGAGCGATACAGCTTTGGCAGTAGGGATGACATGATAACCCTCTTTTTCAGTTCGACGAGTGTCGCAGTGGCAATAGCCTCTATCTCAGGTACAATATAATCCGGCTTTTCCTTTTCGATGATTTCACGCAATTGCTTGCCATCCAACATCGGGAGCACATAGGAGCGGTCGGCCACTTGCATGGCAGGTGCGTTTGGATACTTATCCAACGCAATCACTTCCACACCGTAACGTTGAAGTTCTATTACAAATTCCTTTCCTAACTCTCCTGAACACAAAGCACTACTTTCTTCGCAGTAGGTGAAAACGGAGTTCCTATTGTTACCATTTATGTTCGGTTTTTATGTGTTTTATTTCGAACTGCAAATATAAGCAGAAAGAGGGGAAATGAAAAGCAAAGCGGAACTTTTCAAGAAGTCCGCCTTTGTGTTTGGATCGTATCCTGACGTAGCGTTAGTGCTATCAGATTGATTGAGTAATGAGGAACAGGGCAGCCACAGATACAATAGCATATAACTCAGGGAATACTGCTAAGATCAACGTCTTACCAAATAAGTCATATCCTGCACCGATTCCGGCGATACCATTGGCACATATTTGTCCCTGACGGATGGCAGAAAACAGACAGATCAGTCGACAGCCAGTGATGCTCCGAATACCGCACTTGCCTGAAAGAAGGTAATCCCATCAACCAGAAATGGTGTCATGAGGAAAAATCCGAGAAAACCATATAATCCCTGTGTGCCGGGGAGTGCGGAGAGTACCATGTAGTTACCAATGCATCGGGATTCTTTTTTGTTGATCCGATGGCAGCGTTACCTGCTATTGTTACTCCAAATGCACTTCCTACGTTGAGAGTCGAGCATTATTCCAATGCCGATGTAAGCTAATAAGATTGGTTCCATACTAAATTGTTTATTTGTTATTAATTAGTTTTATTTTGTTCATTCGTCTCACTTCGTTCTTTCTTGAATGGTTTGTACCCTTTGCCGCCGCCTTCGAAACCAGAGTTGTTGTAAAACTCTACAAAGGTCAGACGCATCGGGTGCACAAAGGCTCCCAGTCCCGACATAAAGATGTTCATCGAGTGTCCCAATAAGAGTATAAGGATCATGATGAGAGTGCTTAGTACGGGTATATCGCCCGACATGTTTACTGCTAGTTTGTTGAATACAAGTCCATGACACTTCCCGATATGCCTAATGCAAACAGCGGATGTAGGAGAGGAGGTCGCCCATCAGTCCGGTCACCTTGTTGTATAATCCCCACAGTCCTCCTCCGAAGTTGATCAGTATATTGGCATTCGGATTGTTGAAGAATAGCATCAGGAAGAATGCAATGGCATTGACTCCAATATAGGCCGGTGAAGCTATCTCGGGAGATATCTTACCCAACAAAGAGAGTCCGTATATAGCTCCGTTTCCCCAGATACAAAGTAGCCACCCCCACGTGTCCAGTGAATACTTGAATCCTTTGTACAGCACTTGCGCCACCCCTTTGATGATCATGGCAAACGAGATTTGTATGGCACCCAGTATCAGTGCAAAGTTGAATAGCTGATTGGAATTGAGCATGTATTGTTTTACATTCTCAAGCAATGGCCATGATTGCTCGGCAAGAGGAATGCCAAAGAAGGTGCCCGATAAAGCGCCAAAGATCATTGTGCCAATGCCCAGCCACATGATCAGGCGTAAGATTGGCTTCATTGATTCTTTCGAACGGGGCAACATGATCAGCGAACCAAGTGTCATCAGAATGCCGTAGCCCAAGTCGCCCAGACAGATACCGAAGAACATCATATAAAATGGTGCGAAAAAAGGAGTCATGTCAACTGCGTGATAGCTTGGTAAAGCATACAAATTACCGATCACTTCAAAGAGTTGTGTGAACTTGTTATTACGTAACAGGATCGGCACTTTATCCTCTTCTGTCGGGACCTGACTCTGATAGTAGATTCCTTTTTCATCAAGCAGCTGAACAAGTCCTGTTTCTTTCACGACAGGTACCCATCCTTCAAGCACCAGTACTTTATCTTCAGCAGTAGCCTCAGAGTGTAGCTTGACCGTGTCAAAGGTGATGGAATTATGTAACTCTGTCACGGCATGCTTCAGGGAGTCAATATCATTGTAAGCCGCATGATCGATAGAGTTTTGAATCCGTTCGATTTCATGTGACAGTCCACGCGTTTCTTTCAGAAGATCGGAGTAGGAGTGCTCGGGCAATCGGAGCTTATCCGCAGCGATCTCATCGTGCAGCACCTCTTTGGTTACCGTTACAAAATAGATCTGAGAATCTTTCTGGCTGATGGTGATGGCATTATAGTCAACGCTCCATTCCTCCCGATAATTACGTTCGCTGCATGAGTAAAAAGTAAGGTGGTGTCCTGCTTCCTTTAGTTTGTGCAGCAATCCGATACTGTAGTCGCCCCACACTTCCATCTTATCTACTTCTTTGTTCAGGAGTTGAAGCGCAGCGGACTTCTTTTCCAGCGATTGTCTCAAGCTTTCAAGATGTACGAGCCTTTTCATTCCATCCGGACAGTCACACGTATTAGCGAGTCGTATATTCCTTTCAGACTCCGTCTCCTTCTTAGATTTCTTCTGCTTCTTGTCATTTATCTTCTGCCGTGCGGAGAGAAACTTCACTGCAGTTTCCATCCGTTTGGTTACATCCATCCGTTTGGCCAGTTCGCTTCCTTCAGCTACCATCCCTTGCTCTTTCTCAATGACATGAACAACGCCCAGTTCGCGGATCTCCTCCAGGAAAGTTGTATATTCCTTGTGATAGACCAGGAATGTATATTTCTTCATTTTCTCAATCATACCTGTTCCTCCTCAGTTTGTTGTTGTTCCAGATGAGAACGCATGATCTTTTGTGAAGACTTGGAGAGGTTCTCCTCATCTTCCATAAAACGCTTAATCTTCAAGATCGCATCTTGGTAACCGGGTATTTGTACTTTCTCAAACAAATTGACCTTCTGTGTCGTTTTCTTGCGGGCATGTTCCAGCAGTTCCATCTTCATGATGCTGAACTCCCGAGTGATACCTGTCTCTGCAAGTTCCTGAAGCAGAAAGATGCCATCCGTGTACCATTTCGGAGAGTTGAAGAGACTGAACGGACGAATTTCAAAGGTGATATCCTTCAGTATAGGAACCCGTACGCCGGCTATCTTCTTTACATCCAGATCCACATCTTTGACAGAAATCAGTGTCGGGTCAAACTCGTTCCCCACAGTGCTGCCATGGTGTCGTAATCTTTGATTTGTTCTTCCAGATTACACTTCCAGCTTCCGAACCTCTTCTTTAGAATGTTTGACTTCCATACGTAGAGCACTCTCCTTATTTTTGATAGTGGGAAGAGCTCGCACACGGACCTTCAGCTGTTTCTCCAGATTCTGAAGCGATGTTTTATTATATTGGAATTTGATCATAGTAAGTGCAAATTATTCTTTCCAGTACTTCTCAACCAATGAATTTTTGATATTCACCTCTTCCGGACGGAAGTGCGTGGAGAGTAAGTCCCAGGTCTTATCGAGCATCTCTGTGGTATCGATGTTTACATCAATAGCAAGTATCTGCCTTGAATAGTCTTTTGCAAAAGCAAGTGTACGTTCGTCGTAGTGGGTCAGGTCGAATCCATTTTCCATTTTGGTCTTCGCATTGGCAGCATCGGCATAGAGTCGTACAGCCGCGTTCATCACTTGAGGATGATCTTCGCGTGTCTTCTTACCGATCACCAGCTGTTTCAGACGTGACAACGAACGGAAAGGGTCGATGATCACTTTACCTACATCACTGTCGCGACGCAGATAGAGCTGTCCCTCGGTGATATAACCTGTATTGTCGGGCACTGCATGGGTGATATCGCCTCCCGAAAGGGTAGTCACAGCAATGATGGTGATCGAACCACCTGTCGGAAACTGTACCGCCTTTTCATAGATCTTGGCAAGGTCGGAATACAAGGAACCCGGCATAGAGTCTTTGGACGGAATCTGATCCATACGGTTGGACACGATGGAAAGAGCATCGGCATATGACGACATATCCGTCAGCAAGACCAGCACTTTCTCATTCTTCTCAACTGCAAAATACTCTGCGGCAGTCAGCGCCATATCAGGAATCAACAAACGTTCCACAGGAGGATTCTCTGCTGTATTGACAAAACTGACGATACGGTCGAGTGCTCCCGCGTTGCTGAATACATTTTTGAAATAGAGATAATCATCGTTCGCCAGACCCATACCTCCAAGGATAATCTTGTCTGTCTTTGCCCGTAAAGCCACGTTTGCCATCACCACATTATAGGGTTGATCCGGGTCAGCGAAGAAAGGGATCTTCTGTCCGGATACCAGTGTGTTGTTCAGGTCAATACCTGCGATACCCGTTGCAATCAGTTCGGAAGGTTGTTCCCTTCGTACCGGGTTGACCGACGGTCCACCGATCTCCACCTCTTTTCCTTCAGGCACAGGACCCCCGTCAATCGGTTCGCCGAACGCGTTGAAGAAACGACCTGCCAGTTGCTCGCTGACCTTCAGTGTAGGAGCTTTACCGAGAAAAACCACTTCGGCATTGGTAGGAATACCTTCCGTGCCACTAAATACCTGAAGCGTGATGTCTTCTCCCATGATCTTTACCACCTGTGCCAGTTTGCCGTTTACCGTAGCCAGCTCATCATAACCTACCCCTTTGGCTTTCAGCGAACAAGTCGCTTTGGTTATTTTGGTAATCTGTGTATATATCTTTTGAAATGCTTTTGTTGCCATTGTACTACTATTAATAGGTGTTATGCGATCTTTCTTTCTTTCACAAGCATATCTAACTGTTTGTCGTAGCCGTGAAACTCTTCAGACTGATATACCGAATAATTCATCTGTTTCATGATGTTGATCATCTTCTTGAAGTAGTCCATCACTTCATTGAAGTTTGCAAACTTAAATTCTGTGCGGCAGAGTGCGATGACGCGATCCAGTATATCCTTCTGACGATCAATAGGTGTCACCGAATCAATATCATCAAAAGCATCCTGTTGCAACATCACAAAGTCAATCAGTTCGGATTTCCAGAAGGTGATGTGGTAATCCAGTGGCACACCATCGTCACCCAGGATATTGATCTGTTCGGAGATCTCTTTTCCCCGTTGCATACGTGTCTTGATCTCATCCACATTGTCAATCCAGTCTGCTGAGATCCGTTTGGAGATATACTCCACAAATTCAGGATACTCGAGGTACTTTGAATAGGAGTCGATCGGATTGACCGCAGGATAGCGTTTCTTGTCCGCACGTTCCTGTTCGAGAGCATAGAAGCAACGAGCCACCTTCTTGGTGTTTTCCGTTACCGGCTCTTTCAGGTTACCTCCCGCAGGTGATACGGTACCGATAAAGGTGATGGAACCTGTCTTGTCATTATTCAGGATAACATAACCGGCACGTCCGTAGAAGTTGGAGATAATTGCGGACAAGTCCATCGGGAAAGCATCTGGTCCCGGAAGCTCTTCCAAACGGTTGGACTGTTCACGCAAAGCCTGTGCCCAGCGGGAAGTGGAGTCTGCCATCAGCAGCACCTTCAGACCCATCGAACGGTAATACTCAGCAATAGTCATGGCTGTATAGACAGAAGCCTCTCGAGCCGCAACCGGCATATTGGAGGTATTGGCAATAATAATGGTACGTTCCATCAGTTTGCGACCCGTATGCGAATCCACCAGATGTGGAAACTCAGTAAAGATCTCTACTACCTCATTGGCACGTTCTCCACAAGCAGCCATAACCACAATATCAGCTTCCGCCTGTTTGGAGATTGCATGTTGCAGCACTGTCTTACCTGTACCGAAAGCACCCGGAATAAATCCAGTTCCTCCTTCAACAATCGGGTTGGCTGTATCAATGACGCGTACACCAGTCTCCAGCAGTCTGAAAGGTCTGGGTTTATCTTTATAAGCCATCACCGCCTTCTTCACCGGCCAGTATTGCACCATGGTCAAAGGAAGCTCATTATTCTCTTCGTCAGTAACTACGGCTATCGTTTCATTGACCGTATACTTTCCGGCAGCAATGATGCTTTTGATGGTGTAATTTCCAGTCATCTTAAAGGGAATCATGATCTTATGAGGCTGGAAGTTTTCATCCACCTCGCCCAGCCAGTCGCCGGCAGTCATGATATCACCTATCTTGGCAATAGGTTTGAAATCCCATAGTTTTGCTTCATCCAGCGGATAGGTATATTCTCCTCTTTTCAAGAAGATACCTTCCATCTTGTCCAGATCATTTTGCAGTCCGTCCAGGTTACGTGATAAGAGTCCGGGACCCAATACCACTTCGAGCATATGTTCTGCAAACTCCACTTCAGCACCGACCTTCAGTCCGCGGGTACTTTCAAATACCTGTACATAGACATCTTTTCCGATGATCTTTATCACCTCGGCCATCAACCGGGTATCACCATCAGAGATATAGCAGATCTCATTTTGGGAGACAGGATCTGTAACCCCGACAATGACCAGATTGGCTATAATTCCTTTAACAGTTCCTTTCGTTGCCATTTATATCGTATAATTATGTTTTAAAAGTTCTCCGGAAGCTTCACTTCCTTTTTTAGTTTGTCGATGATAGATCGGAAGATCCTTTCTCCCTCTTCCGGGTTCAAACTGATCCATCGTTCAATCATATCCAGTTGGATGAGGTAAGCAAATACCCGTTCGATGGTAAAGTAATGGAAGAAAGTGTGCTCTTCCAGCCACCGCCACCGGAATAAGTCCAGCTTCTGCTCTTTGTTATATAGATCCTTCTCATCCGTTATGCGTAGTATAGCTTCCAGATAGTCCAGCTGACCGGTCAATCCCATGTCGCGTTGTGCAGATTGCCGGATGGACTCTGATACTTCAGAGCTTCCAAGAATTGCTGATTGAGTGTCGCGGCTCAGTTTGCGACAAGCAATGGCAGAGAGGATGTTATTCACATTCAAGTTCATCTCAAACCATTCAGCAATAAATGTATTTGATGTTTTTGCCGCATATTCGTAATAGAGTGATGCCAGTTGGTCTTCCAATGACAACGCTTCATTCAGAGATCTCTCTTCCAGAAAAGCGGCGACGAAAGTGAAGAAATAGGAGGGAAAGCGTTTGTCTACAGGTGTCTCTGTTTCCTTAACCAGCACAATCAGTTCGGTCAGTTCGTTGGCAGTAAACCTGCCTCTTTTATCCAGCAGCGCTTCCGGGTTTCTCAGCAGACGCAGCAGATTGATATTGTCATAGTGCAGGAAGAAAAGATCCACCAGATCCCTATCTTCCTTTGACAACACCTCATCCAGCTCTTCCCTGAAATCACCGATACGGTAGCTGATCTTTTTATCTTCCAGACTGATATCCGGTAATCCGGCAATCAGACAATAATATACTCCCATCACTTTCGGTTAAAAAAGCATTTCCACTAATCGCGGACGGAGGAATTCTTTGAAGTAATTCACAAATTCCTCTTCCCCGAAACTTATTTTATATGAACCATCAGCAGGTGTCAACACAAAGGCTGTCTTGATACCATTCACCTGCTCAATTTTAATCCCTTTGCCGAGCAGTCCTTTGGCATTTGCTTCCGCATATTTCAGGAGTGCCTCTGCATCCTTCACCTGAATCGTAAATTCTTCCTTCCCGGTAAATCCAGACGTGAGCTGAAGAATCAGTTTCTGCATGAATTCTTTATCCGAGAAAGCAGCTTGGACAGAGGAGGAAGCGATTTCTCCTGTGATAATATTTGTGATTTCACTCTTGAGTGCATCGACGCTCTGGCGGGCAAAAAGCTTTAGCTCAGCTTCTGTATTATTCTTCAACTCCTGTGCACTTTTCTTTGCATCAGCAAGGATGATATCTGCCTGCTTGCTCGCTTCGGCAAGGATCTTCTTCTCAGTTTCCTTCGCTTCATTTACGATGCGTTGAGCTTCAACGTTTCCTTTTTCAACTCCTTCGTTGTAGATCTTTTCAGTGAGCTCCTGAATCTTGTTATCCATATCCCGATATATAATTTATGATTTAATCAAATTTTTGTTTGACGCAGCAAGCGATTTAGAACTTGTGCTTACAAACGTGCAAATATAGTAAATCCGAGGCGATGACGAGAATATATGCGCGAATTTTCGTGCATATATTCTGAAAAAAGAAGAAAAAGAAAGGATTATTCCACCTTTTGCACATAGATTTGTCCGGACTCAAAGCGTATCACTTTTACAGGGATATCTTTATCTATATATCCGATCATTGAAATTGCATCATACGATATGCCATCAATGATGACCTTTCCTGAAGGGCGAAGCAACGTGCCGGTCACACCTTCTTTACCTACAAGAGTAAAACCTTTCTGATCGACCGACAGATATCCCTCTGAAATCTCCTGCGTCTTATTGAGTGCCAGAAAGCGGAAGACGCCATGACCAATCTTATTGGTCAGGTAAATCATCAGGATAAATCCGGCAAAGAGTCCGACGACTACGGTAAGCACTGAGCGGTTAATCTCTGCCGTATCCACCTTGTCGAAGTTAAATAAGTCATTGTCCAGCATACTGAGTATCAGTCCGGCAGTGACGCAGACAATACCTGAGACTCCCGCGATGCCAAAGCCTGGAATCACGAAGATCTCCATTGCCAACAGCACCAGTCCGATGAAAAAGAGAATAATCTCCCAATAGGCAGCCAATCCGTCGAGGTAGAGAGGTGCAAAATAGAGCATAGCCGCTACCAATGCCACTGCAGAAGGGAAACCGAGTCCCGGAGCCTGTAATTCGTAATAAATACCACCAAGGATAAGCATGATCAGGATAGCTTGCACCACCGAACTCATCAGCAAGCCCTTGAGATCATCGATGGCAGAAGGTTTAAACTCCTTCAAGGTATATTCATCACCACCCAGTGCACTCTTCAACACCTCTTCCACATTTTCAGCAATACCTTCGCAGTAACCATATTTCTGAGCCTCCAAAGCAGTAAAAGTAAGCACCTTGCCTGAGTCAGAGATTCCCGGTATCACGACACGGTCATCCACCATCGCTTCGGCAATCAGTGGATCTCTTTTCCATTGGATCGTTGTATCACCTGCGGCAGTCACAATAGTATCTTTCCCTTGCGCTTCTGCAGTGGCCCGTATAGTAGCCCTCATATACGACTGATACTTGTCCGGCATCGCTTTGCCATCTACGCCGTTTACCACAGTAGCAGCTCCGATATTTCCCCCCGGCCGCATGTAGATCTTATCACACGCGATAGAGATCAGCGCACCTGCTGAGGCTGCATTGTTGTCAATAAATACATATACCGGTATCTTGCTGTTGAGAATCTTTGTACGTATGGAATCTGCATAGAGCACCTCTCCTCCATACGTGTTCATATGAATAAGTATCGATGTGGCATTCATCTCTGTAGCCTCTTTGAACCCTTCGCGCACATAGAGCCAGGTAGTCGCATTGATCTCCTTTTTTATGTTGATTTTGTAAACCACTTTTTCGGCAGCTACTGTAACTCCGCAAAGCAGCAGGAGTAGTAGGGTAAAAACGTTTCTCAGAGTATTCATAAGATTGAATATTAGGTAAGGTTAGTAGACATGAAGATGAAAATATCTGCGCATAAACTTGATATATAAATAACTTAGCAACAGGATACTTGCTGCCAGGTAGTAGTAATGAAATTCCGGTTCAATGAGGAAAAAGCCCCAAAGCACCAGTGCCTGCGCTGTCATATAAGCGAGTGAAACGACCACATGAGGTAGTTTCAGTTCGTTAGCCATGATCTGATAGAGATGCTTGCGATGAGGCAGTCCAATGTTTTCATGTAGCATGACCCGATGGATGACAGTCAGCACACTGTCCACACCATAGACTACAAGCAGGATGATGTAACTCATATCCCCTGAAGCAACTATCAACTGTCCAATCAGAAAGAGTATAGAGAAGGCGATGCCTACTGATCCGACATCTCCGGCAAAGCATTTGGCCTTTTTACGAAAGTTGAAGATATTGAATACAACTACCGCGGCAATCAGCATACGTATCAATGCAGGATCAGTAAATCCAACCTCACAGCAATTGATATAACCAAGCGCCACCAGCACTACCAGCGAATAACCACCCGTGATTCCGTTGATGCCATCCATGAAATTATACGCATTGATGATGCCTGTACTGAGTATCAGTGCCGGCACCATATACCACAGTGGCATACCGAAGAATCCCAGTTCGTAAAACATCAGAGCCATTGCTGAAAAGTGGAAGAGGAGGCGTAGGCTCTGCGATATCGAGCGCACATCATCGGCAAAACTGATCAGTGTAATCAACGTAAGTCCCAGTATGAACCAGGGATATGTAGCGCCGTGTGTGAGAAAGAATGCCAGAGCACCAAAGTAAAAGATTACACCGCCACCCCGGAGAGTGATCCGGTTATGGGAGCTCCGTTCGTTGGGCTTGTCGATAATATTATAGTGATCGGCTACTCTGAAATAGAGAAGTTCAACAACAACGAGTAAGATGAAAACGATCAAATCAAGAATAAGTGGCTGCATGTGTCAAGAGATAAAAGAATAGCTTTGCGTATTAATTATAGATACAAAGGTATGAATTTATTCTTACCTCTGGCTTTCCCTCTCATGCAAAATCATTCTTTGGCGGCTTCTTTCTTTGCCAGTTCGGCATCAAGCTGTGCTTTGGATTTACTGCGTGTAACAAAATAGACTCCCGAAAAGACCAGTACAACCGCTGCTCCCTTTGTCGGTCCGAAGGTGTCTATACCGATCATGACAGCAAAGATAGATGCGAAAATGGGTTGAGCGTAGTTGTACATACTGATGACTGTGGGACGCAGCGTCTTTTGTCCGAAAGGGAGAAAGAGATAACAGAGGAATGTGGCTCCTGCTACTACATAGACGATTGCCCAGAGGATAGAGGGAGGAAGGAGCTTGAAGTCAATGTCGACAACATCACCGTATGAGAAGGGGATAAAACAGATCGTTGCATACATGAACATCCATTTTAACAGGGTGACCGGGGAGTAACGATCAATAAGGTCTTTGAAGAGGGTCAGGTAGAGAGCAAAACTGAGCTGTGAGGTGAGACAGAAGATGGTGCCCCATGTTGCATACGGGTTGTTCGAATCAGTGCTTCCATTGTAGCTGTTGAGGATGAGGATCAGTGCGCCACTCGCTCCCAGAAAGATACCGCTCAGCTTCTTTCCGGTAATGGGTTCCTTGAGGGCAATGGCTGCAATAATCATGGTTGTGATAGGTAGCATGGTAGCAATAACGGAGGCATCAACAGGGGAGGTCAGCGAAAGACCAAACATAAATAATCCCTGGTTGAAGACGATAGCCAGCATGGCGGCAAAAAAGAGACGGAGCATGTCTTCATGACGTACCACCTCCTTACGCAGGAAGAGAGAGGTGATCCAGAAGAGTACCGTGGCACCGAGCATCCGAAAGAGTGTCAGGGCGATGGGAGTAACCATGCCATCACCGTAGCTGAGTACTTCTTTGGCTATCGGAGAGTTGAGTCCCCAAATAATATTGGCAAACAGTATCAGGGTGTGACCGATGTGTGTTTTGTCTTTTGTTATACTTTGCTTCATAGAGGTTGCTTCTTTTGTTCCTTTTTTGCAAAGGTATGTTTTTTTTCAATGTGGGGGATGGGTTGATGTTTGTTCTTTTTGCTGCTTCTTCATTTCTTTCTTTCCGCTAGAAAGAAACGAAGCAAAGAAAGAACTCTCCGCTTCATTTCTCGCCGGGTAGCTGCCGGCTGCTTTGCTGTGACAACCCCAAACTCGCTTCGCTCAGACAGGGGTTGTCACGGTCGCAAATCTGCCTCTCGCTACTTGTCCGGCTCGAAAGTGAATGCGGAGTCCTTTTTTTTTGCCCGCCTGCGGCGTGCTGGCTCGTTGCTGCGCAACATTGCCGGGATAAGAAACGCTCGTTGCTGCGCAACATTGCCGGGATAAGAAACGCTCGTTGCTGCGCAACATTGTCGGGATAAGAAACGCTCGTTGCTGCGCAACATTGTCGGGATAAGAAACGCTCGTTGCTGCGCAACATTGTCTTTCTTATCCATCACGGCTGTACTTGTCTTTGCAGCCTTAGCATTAATAGCTTCTTTCATATCAAAAAGTGGATTTGTAAATCCTTCTTTAAACTCTGTTTCTTCACCTCCTTTTTGATGCGAGAAGAATATAATTGATTTTGTATTACGTTTTCAAAAAGATCTGTTATATTTGCATTGTATTTACCTCACAAAGCAGATGCAGATGGAAGATGATGATAAAAGAAGAGGTGGCAGGCGTGAAGGAAGCGGCAGGAAGAAGTGTAAAGGGAAGATTATTACATTTAAAGTCGATCTGGATCTTGAGCCACTGATGGATCGGCAGCCGGATCGTAGCCGATTTATCAATATGCGTATCCGGGAGTACCTGTTGCCACGGATGGAAGGACTGAAACTGTTTCAGACCGATACTACCACACGACTGGAAATCCCGCTATCCGAACAACGGCTCATTGCCGGCTTTCCCGCTCAGGTTGATGCCACTTATACGGATGCCTCCATTGATCTCAACAAGGAACTGATTCAGCATCCTGCCTCTACCTTTTATGCCCGTGCCATTGGTGATTCGATGATCGATGCCGGTGTGGAGCCCGGCGACCTGCTCATTATTGATAAAACAAAAGAACCGACGGAAGCCAGTCTGGTGGTTTGTTGCCTCGATGGCGAATTTACGCTCAAGCACCTTCGCCTGGCTGGAGACGTCGCCTGGTTGGTGCCTGCCAACAAAAACTATCCCTCTATCAAAGTAACCACAGAAAACGATTTTCGTGTCTGGGGAGTTGTCACTTATATCATCAAGAAGCAAAAATGATTATCCATGTGGATTGCAATAACTATTATGTTTCCTGTGAGCGCATCTTTAGGCCCTACCTGTGGAACAAGCCTGTGGTCGTTGTCACCAACAACGAAAACGGGGGTGGCATCATTCTGGCCCTTTCCAAAGAAGCAAAACGACTCGGACTGAAACGTGGTGCTCCGGTGTATCAGGTCAAGGAATTGCTGGAAAGTAATCAAGTGACCGTCTTTCCAACGAATTTTCTCCTTTATAATGATATTTCTAATCGGGTCATGTCGATCGTGCGCGAGAGCGGACTGGTGCTCAACATAGAGAAATATTCCATTGACGAGTTCTTTGGTACCCTCCCTGTGGAAGATCCCAAAGAAGCCGATGCGATGGCGCGGGAAGTATGCCGCCGTATCACCCAAGCTACTGATATTCCGGTATCCTGTGGCTGTGCCTCCACGTATACCTTGGCAAAAGTAGCGACATGGTTTGTCAAGCACTATCCTTATCCCGGCGTCTGTGTCATCACGGAGGCAAAGCGTGAAAAGGCACTTGCCTTGCTCCCGGTGCAGGATGTGTGGGGGATAGGACGGCAGCATTTCAAGAAACTACAATACATAGGTGTACGCACCGCCCTGGATTTCATCCGACTCAAAGAAAGCAGGGTGCAATCGCTGATGACTGTCGTAGGAGCAAAGACCCGAAAAGAACTTCGCGGCATTCCCTGTATAGATATATCCGAACTGCCTCAAAAGAAATCCATCTGTACCAGTCGTTCCTTCTCCAGCATGATTACCGACAAGGAAGATGTGAAGGAAGCCGTTGCCAATTTCACCGCCTGTTGCGCCCGCAAACTCAGAGCACAGAAGAGCTACTGTCGCAGTATGAGTGTCTTCATACTCACCAATTCGCACCGTGACGACCTGCCTCAGTACTGGAGCAGCGACTTATTGCATCTGAACATTCCCACTTCAGACACCATCGAACTCACCAAAACGGCCATTCAGATATTTGAGCATATCTTTAAAGATGGATATAAGTATAAGAAAGCAGGCGTTATCGTCACCGATATCATCCCTGACACAGCTGTGCAACAAGACCTCTTTGACATGACAGACCGTAGCCGTCAGCATCGGCTGATGAAAGTGATGGATCATATCAATGACAAATATGGGGCCGACAAAGTGCGCATACTCGTGCAAGGACTCGAAAATAACCGCTGGAAGGTAAAAGGTATCAATGACCTTCGCTGTTTTACTACTAATATCAACGATATTATTCGTGTTTATTAATTAAAAAATTGTAATCAAGTTGGAGTAACAGTTCAAATTGTTACTTTTGCACTATAGTAATAGTCGCCCCGTGAGCAATTCACTCTTGAATAGAATCCTTATTATTCATCATTAATACAGACGATTATGATCAAATTACTACATCTTTCCCTCTTTTTGTTGTTTGCAACTGCAACGTATGCTACTGATTTTACAGTAGGCAATCTGAAGTACACGATTAATCCCGACAACGAGACTGTTTCTGTTGCTGCGCAGACGACATCCCTCTCGGGAGCTCTAACGATTCCCTCTTCGGTGAGTTATGAATCACAGGAATATGAAGTGACTGAAATAGGCTCCAATGCTTTTTATAACCAGACTTCATTGATATCCGTAGCGATTCCCTCTACTGTAACATCAATAAGAAGTACTGCTTTTTATAACTGCACCAAACTTGATACAGTAAATATTCCGTCGAGTGTTACTTCGATAGAGTATAGGGCATTTTACTGTTGTATAGCACTGGATAGTATAATAATTCCTTCCAGTGTCATGTCAATAGGTGCAGAAGCATTCAATTATTGTACTTCACTTCAGGCAGTATGGATTGCCGAAGGTGTTCCCATGCTGGGAAGCAAAGCCTTTTACCGCTGTTCTAAACTGGTTTTGATTTCGCTTCCTTCCACGATGACTTCAATTGGAAGTGAGGCTTTTAGTGGGTGTACTTCATTGGATTCAATAATGATTCCTGAAGATGTCAAATCCATAGAGAACGGACTTTTTTCCAGTTGTACCGCACTAACCTATGTGAAGTTGCCTGATTCCCTTCTTTTGATTGACAACAATGCCTTTAATTCTTGTGCAGCTCTTCCTTCGATTACTATTCCGGATAGTGTAACATCAGTAGGAATTTCTGCTTTTTATGGATGCACATCACTTACTTCGATGGTGATTCCAGAGAAAGTCACGACAATCAATGACAGGACCTTTTATAATTGTAGTTCTCTAACGTCAGTTGCTTTCACAGACAGCCTTTCTACCATTGGAAGCTTTGCCTTTACCGGTTGTTCCGGACTTACCGCATTCGCATTCCCCGATAGTGTCACATCCATTGGTACATATGCCTTTTCCGGTTGCACGGGACTTACCTCTATTGTACTCCCGGATAGTTTGACTACGATTGCCAGTTCCGCGTTTTACGGCTGTACCGGACTCTCTTCAGTGACTATCCCTGAAGGTGTAACATCGATTGACGACAAGGCATTCTCTATCTGTAACAGTCTGACTTCGATAACCATTCCTTCAAGTGTCGTTTCAATTGGTGAGGAAGCGTTTTCGAGTTGCAAAAACCTTCGCAACGTAATCCTCTCCGAAGGTGTGGTTTCGATAGGCTTGAATGCCTTTTACCGTTGCCCCTTTAACTCTATAGTCATTCCGGCTAGTGTACAATCACTGACAGGAGCATTTAGGGACTGTTCGGGACTTTCCCTGTTTGAAGTATCGGAAGGTTCTCAGTCGTTTACTGTAAAAGAGGGTGTATTGTTTACCGCAGATGAAGAAACACTTGTTGCTTATCCGAGTGCAAAAGGTACTTCTTATGTGATTCCTTCCAGTGTGACCGTTATTGATGACTATGCTTTTTACGCATGCTTTGTAATCTCGGTGACCATCCCATCCAGTGTCACGTCAATTGGTGACTATGCATTTACAGGATGTTTGGATATGCCAAAGATCACTCTGCCGCCAAGTATCACGTCGATAGGAATCAAGGCATTTATGAATTGCTTGGTACTGAATGAAGTGCATAGTATGAATGCAACCCCACCCTCGCTTTTGAGCTATGATGTCTTTTCAAATATATCCTACGGGAGTCGAACACTCTATGTACCAACGGGAGCAAAGGCTGCCTATGATAATGTGTCAGGATGGAAACAATACTTTACCGTTGTAGAAGAAGATATCTCTGATGTAGCAGAGGCAGACATTCTTCCACTCACACTCTTTGCCGATGGTGATGGAATTATTGTCAAAGGAGCCACGGCAGGTACGATCATCACAGTGTACTCTCTCTCCGGAACACCAGTAATGTCAATACCTGCAGAAGGTGGTGCACAGCGAATTGCTCTTCAGTCCGGAAACTTCTACTTTATCAAAGTGGGAGAGCAGATTCGCAAAATAATGTTGTAAATACTTACTCGAATACTCAGACTATTGTGGATATGATATCCTGCAAATGAAGTAGTATGAAAATCGGGTAGGAGGTGATGACTATTTTATCACTAACCTTCCACACGCTGTATGTCCGTTCTGTTTAGAACGGTTAGTTAATTCGCATGAGTGAAAGAAGAAGCTAATAAGGAGAGGCCTTGAATGAATGTTCACTCAAGGCCTCTCCTTAAAAAGATCAATAAGAGCGCTTATTCAGCATTGTATCTGAAACGGATATACTGTTCATTGTTCGGACCTTCCAACCTCAATAGATAGATGCCGGACCCGCCCAATCCTGTAAATGAGGTAGTCGTTGTCACAGCTTCCTTACTGAATGTCTTGTACTCATCCATAACTGTCTGCTTCAACAATCCATATACGTCATATACCTTCAACGATACCTTACCAGGTTTAATCACATTATAAGAGATAGTCACCGGAGTGCTTCCCGAGACCGTTGTCGTGCTCATAGTCAGCTTCATATTATTCATATCCTCCTGTGAGTAAAGATTCTCAAATTGATCAACTCTGTCATATTGCTTGATCGTAAAGTTTCTTGCATTTCCAAGTGCCAACACTGCATCTCCCGCAAACGTACCACCAGTAAGATACAAACCAATTGCAATATTATCATCCACAGTTCCTTGAGAGAGGAAGCTGATCTTAAGCGGATCAGCGAGAAAATCCCACCAGAATAAGTTGTCATACGAATAATAGGCTGTCAGATAATCTTGAGCATAGAAGTTAAGACGGAGCTTGATATAAACATCCTGTGCTATATTCTCATTGTCCATCTTTCTGTATGCATAGTTGTATCCCCAACGGTAGCTCAGGCGACCGCCTTCATACGAACCGATCCCATAGGATAGAGCCGGGGAATTAGGTGATACCAGATCATTCAGTAGCGTACGTAACATGATGCCCATATACGTGCCACGTCCGGCATTAGCAATTGAGTCAATCTTCATCGACACTTCTATCGGCTTGGATGGGTCGTATCCCTTCTTAAACAGATAACTCGTCACATCAATATGCTTCATGGCCTGCTGTTGAGTCGTGAGAAACGACAAGGAGTCGATTGAATTGGTCAATTTATCTTTGATGGTATCCAATGCGGCAAGCTTCTCTGACTCTGTGCCGTAAGAAACCTGCATACTATCCAGTGCAGACTTGAAGCGATTAATTATTCTGTCTGTATCATAAACAAAGATTTTTGGAAATGTTAGCTTAATAGAGTCCATAACCAGCTTATCAGAATCTGATGCAGCAGAATAAACGGTCTGAATAGAGTCATACATCAGTTTCTCTTCATCGGTCATCAGTTGTGTGTTAATTTTTTCATTAGGAAGGATATACTTTGTCGCATTTAAAGTTAGACCAGAATATGGTTCTTTACTCGGTGTACTAAACAAAATCTTGAACCCCAATAAGTTAAAGGTTGGAGAATTGGCCACAAACTTCAGGAGATTCTTACCTTGAGCAAGTAAAATCTTCTCAGGGTCACCCTTTTTCCAGTCCGAGCCATTAGCGCCTTTATTTATTTTAAGGGTCGGAATCTGAACGATTCCATTGACCTGAACCTCGAGACTCTTGTTGTCCTCTTTACAAGCAGCAACTGGATAAATTGAATAATATCCGGCACGAGGGGCATACACAGTATAAGAAACCCAATCGCCAGCCTGAATATTTGTTATATACGGAATACCACGCACCGCCTTACCGGTTGATCTGTCCATATAATTGATACGCTCAGTCCAGAAACCCCGACATTCATTCCAGACCACATCTTTATTCGCATCTTTCGCAACAACAAATATAAGTTCTTTATTTCCACTTGTATAAGTAGCTGTGTCATTTTGTGTAGAAAAGGCAAGGTCAATACCTGAGCCGGTAAGTCCACCCACTTCCGCGCGTGTTGTATCTTTGGCATATCCGGCAGCTTTCGTATAAAGAACTCGCTCATCTCGGAAAGTATATCGTTCAGCTCCTTCAACATACATCTCGGAAGATGTGATAGTCGTCGGTTCTCCATTACCCACTAACTTAGAATAATTACCGATGCCTAATCCACCCCAATTATACTCCCAACTTCCAATAAATATCGGGAATTTAGTACTAATACTCAAATTCTTCGTCACAAACTCTTCACCCCACACAAGAATAGGCTCTACAGGAACCTCCATATTCTTCAGTTCCCACCCATAAGGAGCATAAATATTTGCTGAATGAGGTGTCGACCCTCCTGATACGCAGACAGAATAGTCAGTGGTCATTGTATAACCATTGATGGTGCAAGTCAGTTTGAGGGTTGTTACACCGGGACGATTAGCGGTAATGTGCAAAAACTTTCTGAAATCATCACCTGTATCCAACTTCTCTTGTTCTGTAGATGCTATATCCCAAAAATATACATCTGCGACAGACTTATCAACAGACTCAGCTTCAATTGTAAAATACTCACCCAATGCATGTCCAAAAACATTTGTAACATCAATATCTTTTCCTTTTCCACCGGGTCTCATAGACTGCGCAAAAAAAGCATCCACTTTATCATCACCTAAAACCTCATAAGGAACTTCTATATCTGTCACAGCCAGATTGTCAAACAACATGATAGCAGGAACAGGATTTTCTCTGTGGTCTTCCAAGTGTCCGCAAGCACCAATACCCATATACGCCTTGCCTGTTAGTTGCAATTTTACCACCCTATCTATTTTTACCCAGGGCGCACCTTCAACGTCATCTTTGTGATAAGCATTCACATATAAACCCTGACGAATAAACTTCATCCAACGAGGGAATGCTGTTCTTTGAGTAGTAGTTTTTGTATCTGAGGGTGTATCCTTCGCTTCACAACCCTCTCCAGTCTTTAAGCGATAACAGAAATCCACCAGACCTCCGTTAATCGCTTTGGTCTCCACATACACCATAGATGCATCCGTTGCCAAACTGGAACGGATCATGATGAAACCTTTCTGATGAGAGGTAGTCAGAACTTCCGCATCCATAATACGAACTACAACCTGTTTATCTTCATCTGTTTTGAAATAGATAAAGCCACATTGGTCTTTATTACCCCAGACATTATCTCCATACGATTTTAGGTAATATAGCCCTTTTACAGCACTGTAGCACCAATCTGTTTGAGGAGTGATATCGCCTACATCTTTAAACGCCCATCCATCAGGAAGCTGATCTGTGGTACCAATTGGGAGCGGACGTGGGATACGATTGGGATCGTAAGCATTCACTTCCAGAGCTGCAAAAAGAAACAATGCTGCAGCTGCCATAAACATCCTTAAGAAGTTAGAGTTTTTCATAGCCATAATTGTTAATATGTCCAGTAAAAGTACAAATAGTTTTTTGTATTATCTATTATTAAATGGTAAAACTTTTTTGTATTTAACTATATTTACATAAAGAATAAGCACAGATAATCAAATAAAGATACAGAAAGCTGCATTTTTACACAATTACCGAATAAGGTGAATGAATTATTTTAATAAAATAAACGCGATTCGTTTCCGTTTCAACATCCACCTCACTATCCATACAGATTCGTAAGTGGCGGTTCTGCACGGTGATATTCTATCTGTTTGTTCGTGAGTGAGTTGAAAAGCGGATTATTTTGATGGCTGATGCCTCATGAGATTCTCCAGGACACCCGTGATCTCTGTGAGATCCATCTTCTGAATGAGGCGCAGATGCGATCCCTCTTTTCCTGCTATCCAGGTATTGCTGCCATCCGCTGCGACGGAGCATTGTCCTCTCTCCACCATATAATAAGGATCATACCCTTTTATTGCAACAAGTACGGCAGTCTGGTCCCAACTCATGCGACCCTGCATGCCATCCTCAGCCAGACACAACTTGAAGACCTCTTTTACCGGACTGTTTTCCACATCCATCGTAGCGACAGACCTACCTGTTCGTATTTTTTCGCCAATCTCAAATCCACTGAACACAATCTCCGTCGGCCATTCATTGATAACAGCAGCACTCGCCGGCGTATCACTATATATGTTGTACTCCCTTCCTGAAGGAAACATTCCCGCCATACTGACGAGCCTCCTGACCTTCTTTGCCACCAGTTCCTTACCCGATAACCGGCTAAACTCATCAGGCCCGGAAGTCAGCAGATCGCGCAAGTTTGTCAGAAAACCAATGCTGCAGATTGTCACACTCTTGTTGGGGGCATTGCCCAAGATCTTACGATAGACCTTCACCGCATCCGGAGCATCAGAACTGCGCAGGGTGTGATGCGGAAAGTTTGCAGGAAGCACTTCCGTCCATTTGATCTTGTGACCATCCGTCTGATTGACGCCTCCTGCACTCTTGGGAGCACCCACAGGAATGTCGGCCCTACCGAAATAAGTATTGAGCACTTCGATGCATGGCACCACCGCCTCGTGATGATTGGAGGAAATCGTGGCAAGTATATGTACCTGTCCGCTATCAGCCAAAGCATGTAACACAGTCATAGCGCCCACGTCATCATAATCCGGTCCCAGATCCGTATCGAGAATCAGGTTAACAGACTTCTTGGAAATACTTTCCTGCGTGTTGTTCTTAATCATATCCAGCGTATAATCAAGAACTCTGTCTTTGTGAAGGATCTCGTCTTCAATGGAAGTTGTAATAAAATAATCCGGCATAATACCCCTCCGGTCATCGATACCGCAGGCATACCAGAACTTCTTCCACGATGTCATCACCTTTATATCAGAGTGGGGCAAAGAGAAAGAATGTACATCACCAAAGCCCACAGAGATCCCACCCGTCTCTTCTCCGATCAGAATGCCATCACCATAACATTTAAAAGGAGAAGCAAACATGCAGGCAGCCGAGAAAGTTCCATTGTCCAGAAGCAAATAATACTTTCCCCCAAACCGCAACGGATTATCCCGTGGTAGGTATGGATCTGTATTTACCTTCTTATATAGTTTGCCAAAATCCCCTTCCTTAGGCTTTATATAATAATCCATCTTACCAGTCTCCGCTATTTCCTTACTGATCTTAAAAGCCAGAGAATCCAACTCTTTAAAAGGCTGGTCAAAGAGATACTGCATCAGTTCGGCACCAATCACCGAATGTCCGCCACCATTGTTGCGGATATCAATGATCAGATGTTCAATCTTCTTCTCCTGTATCTCTTTAAATGTCTGTCTGTAAAACTCTTTGTACCCCTTAAAATCGTTGCAACCATGAAAGCCGAGATAACCGATATTGTTGGGCAACACCTTGAATTCCAGTTCGCTCTTTTGATCCTTTTTAGAAAGATAGGCGATGTATAATTTCGATAAGACTCCACCCGACGCATGCACCTTCAATATCTCATCGGTATCAGACCTTTTGTAGCTGATCGTATAAGAGTTGAAATTATTCCAGATGGCGATATTAAAAGGATCAGTAATCAATCTGTTTCTCCAGGCGATATTCTCAAAACTAACCAGCCGGCTCATCTCATCGATAAACTGAACCGTACTTCTGCCATTGATCGCCACTATCTCAGAGCCGGGCGGTATTCTACCCATCCATGTGAGGTTATCCATCACATAAATCCTATCCTCAAAGATTCGGATCTTATAAGGGAAAATAGCACGAAACGCCAGCTGCATAAAATTGGCCATAGGCTTGGTGTGACCATCTTTAAAAAGAGAAGTCAGCCTGGCACAACCCTTATAAAATTCCAGTTCGGAGATCTTGTCCGGCATATCTCTCTTGTAATCCATCAATATACGCTCAAAGGAATCTTTGGGCAGGCAGTAATAGATATCAGGATGAATATGCTCCAGCTTCTCGATCAGCACATCCAGATCACCGATAGCATCCTCTTTAGCTATGGATTTTGATTGAGTAGAAAAAATGATCAATCCCCAAAGAGCAATCAGTACGATGGACGACTTAAATAGCTCACTCTGAATATAAGCGATATACGGTATTTTCTTCTTGAAAAGAAAGAAGACATTCGAAAAGAGGAAACTCGTTACAAGCACCAGAAGATACATCTCAACAATATCATTCACTAACAAGTTTTGATTGAAGATCATATAAACAATCAAAATCAAGTGTATCACGGCACTAATTACATATTTCTTTTTCATGATCGTATGTCTTTAAGATGGTATAGAATCTTGGTTAGCGGACTCGCTCACAGGTTGAACTCCAGCGCAAATATAAAGAATATATTCTGATCGTGAAAACGATATCAATTTATCGGAGATGAAACAATCTGCTACCAGCAAGCGAGAGGAACACCCGATTTGCAGTCATAATCTATGATGAACAGTTACAAGCGATGAAGACAGAGGTTCAATGTTTTATTTAAGCAACTCTCTTAAGGTTGAAAATACATACAGATGAAAGTTTGATTGGATGCCTATCCGTTGGTAAAAACTATTAATAGTTTTTACCGGAACATACAGTAGAAACGGCGGACCTCAGTGGCGAAGATGGGAGAGCTGTTTGCACTTTCCTATCCGTAAGAATACGCTCTGGTCAACACTGATATTCTACGTAAAAAACATCTGATTTAGCATTGAGATTCTTCGGGGATTTTCCTTAAAAATAATTTGCGGTACCGGAGGCTAATTTTAAAATACCGGAGGCAAGGTGGGAGGGCGTTTCCCCATTTTTTAAATTGCTATTGATTGAAAAAGAAGCATTTAACTTCTTTCTTTATTTTCTGTTGAGGTCCGAAAGAGTGGCAAATAGGGTACACCTTTACACTATTATACCTTTTTAGTGATTTTGAAACGAATTCCCAGGAGCATTTAAGACCCTGTTTTCCTTGAATGTTGAGGCAATCGCCGCGTCAATTAAAGCCCGTTTACTTTATTGAACAAACTCCATAATGGGAATTAAGAGTTAGTCCACCTGAATGGATGTTACTTCTTTAATACGATGGTTTTTTCCTGTTTTTAGCTGATTCTCTTGCAGCTTCAAGTATTCTCACAACAGTAACGTTGTTATCCAGGGAATAGAGATCATAGGGATTCATTCTGACTTTCCCTTTTATAACATCCGCAAAATAAGAAAAAGGATCTTCATACACAGGAATGTCTTTTGAGGTGACGACTACGGATTTCTCGGCACGCATGATTTTGTTTCTTTGGCGCATATTGTTGTTGTCGATGGTAATGATATACCCCGAATCACCATAAATTTCCATGTCTTTTCGGTTGAAAGGCCAATTCCATGATGCCTGAATAATACATTCAGCCTTCGGATAGCTAACGATGATGATTGCATCATCATCAACCTTGGGGTAAATGTCCGGTTTATACTGTTTGGTTACCGCTGTGACAGATTGAGGCTCCTGATCTTGCATTAATCCAGTCATCAGGTTGGCACCATAACATCCAAAATCTATGAGTGCACCTCCGCCATTCTGAACAGGATCGGTAAGCCAATCCAAAAAATAGTTGTCACATCCTATTTCCTTGGGTCCTTGATGCCCGTCGTGAATAACCACTTTCTTCAACGTACCGACAAAACTACTATCCTTAACTAGTTGAAATGATTTTGCAGTAGTAGGATACCACGAAGTTTCATAATCAGTAAGCAACTGAATGTGGTATTTACGAGCCAGGTAAGCCATCCGTTCTGCATGTTTTACATTGGTTGCCAATGGCTTTTCTACCATGACATGAATGCCACGCGGAGCACATGCTTCCACAACAGCCATGTGTTCGTAAACGGATCCAAATGCCACAACTGCTTCAGGCTTAACTTCATCAAGCATTTTCCCCAGATCACTATAAATCAAATCAGGATTGAAACTATATCTTTTGGACAAGTTTAAAGCCAGTTGTCTATTAGGTTCATAAACTCCTGTAAGTATAAAATCACCTTTATCTTTTCTCCCCAGAATGAATGAAATATGGGCATGTGTCATGCCGGCAATAGCCAGACGTATGGGTTTGCCTGTATTCGTCTGGGCATTCATATCCGGTGTCAAGAGAACTATAACCAGGAAAAAGGAAAGAAGCACTTTTATTGTTTTCATAATTAGTTCAGTCTGTTTCTCTATAAAATTAAAACGCGGCTGAAGATATCAATTTTTTACTTTACTTCCTGTCTGAACAACCGTTTTTATTGTTCCATCCGGATTAAAAAAGTGTTTGTCCACGCATACTGACCGTAAGTTACCCTGGTTAGAAATGCAATATCATCCAACCAGTCATTCGTAAACCTTTGACTCCGGTCTGTCTTTTAGCTTTTATTGTCCGACAGAAGACTTCAGTTGCTTGAAGTATTCCTCTTTGTTTGATTGCAGACTGATTCGTGTCTGCCACCTTGATGATTCCGATTTGCGGACTGTATGCACTATGATGTGATTCCATCCTTTTTCCAGTGGTAGGTTTTCTAACTTTTCTTTTCCTGACACATCTTCAGTTGCAAACAGAGTACCATTCACATACACACTTTTTTCAAAGCTTCCTTCGATGACTATATCCAGTGTGGGCATATCCGGTTCGACTAGCAGGTTGACCATTGAACGGGGACTGAATACCCAGAAGCTCAGAAACAGTTCGCCGGCTTCTTGACTTATACCTTTGGCTTTCTTTAAATCAAGAAAACCCTCACTGTTGGACTGGATCACATTGGGTTGCCCTGTTGCTTCATATTTGGCCGTGAATGCTTGATTGCTCAGCTTACCGATTTCATCTGCCTGAGTTCCATTTCCACTGATAATGAGTGCTTGTCCCAATCTTCCGTCCGGTAACAACGCCTTACGGCTGTTGATAGAGGCTGTGTTCAAAACGATGCCCAGATTACGGAGTATTGTTTTGGTCAGTTCTTCCCCGTCGTTTTTTAATAACTGAAGATCCATTGAACTTACATAGATTTCTCCCTTGCCATACTGTACTTTTACAAGGGCAGCACCTTCGGCTTTCGCTTCCCGTTCGCTACGATATACGGCAGCCGTCTTGACGTTTTCACCTTGTCCGTTCCAACGTCTCCAATCCGTGTTGCATGCTTCAAGGATGACTTCTCCTTTCTGTGCAATCTCACCGCTTATTCCATAGTTCATGACAGGCACCCCGGTCAGTTCGGAGAAATAGAAATCTTTGTTATCCAAGGTTCCAATCATCGGATCAGGTTGCCTCTTAATAAATGAAGTAGCTTTGCGTTCTGTCAATTCCAACTTATAATGCAACAGGAGATTCAGATTAACAAGTCCTGCAGGAGTGATTCCCCAGACCCATACCTTGCCGCCATTTTTCAGACAATCGTCCACGATCTGTTTGGAGGAAGCTGCAGAAGCTGTTGAGCTACCGTCAATAATTACCAGCGACACTTTTTTCCCTTTTTTCGCCTCCTTAAAGGGAACTCCCAATCCGGTAAGCCACTCTTTCAAGTTACTGTTTGATTCGGATATAATCCCAACTTCTGTACAGTTTGCCTCCAACGGTGCGGCAACCAGTACTGTTTTGGCATCTATCTTAAATGCTTTTACAGGGGAAGAATTAATTGCCTGAATCGCATAGAAAAGGGGCCATGGGCTATACAATGGTAATGTCTTGTCATAGCCCGGATTGATTGTGCTACTGTACGGACCGATTCGCTCGGGCTGAACTCCGGGAATCCCTTCCTTATATGTCTGGAAGAATATCCCGTCTTCCGGTGTGGAAGCACGGGTCGTATCTTTCAAACCCAATTCCAGAGGCTTCAAGCCATACCATATAATATTGAATACACTGGTATAAGTGGCTTTGTATTTCTGTTGTTTGCCGATCAGGTTATAAGCTTCCATGGCAAGACCTTCCATACGTCCCAGCTGCGATTCGTAGGCACGGTTTCCGTTCACCGCTGATACTTGTTTGGGAGTCCCATAGTAAGCCATCCCTGTTTCGCCTACACCCCAGGGCTTTCCTTCAGAGGACCATTTGACCATCGATCCTTCATCACCGTAATGACCAATCACAGTAGGAAGATCTGTCGGACGCATTTCTTCGCCATCGCCCGAGATCCAGTTACGTGTAGAGTCCATGTTTTGTACAATTTTCACCCAGTTGTTTATCTCATCAATTTGGCGCTGCACGATTGACTCAGGTGCATGTAATACGTTAATAACGACTGGAACGGTTTCGTTGCACACACTCCATCCGAAGACAGCCGGGTGATTACGATTGCGCATCAGCAACTCTTTTACATGTTTCTTACAATAGACCCAGTACGCTTCCGAATCCATCTTCGGTCCTCCGTCACTGGACCAGATACCAGTCTCATCCAACACACAGATACCCTCTTCGTCTGCTACATCCAGATAAAAGGAGGGGTAAGGCTGGGCATGCAGACGTACAGCATTGGCATTGGCATCTTTCAGCATCCGAAACCAACCCCAGGCATACCGACGGGTCATCTGTGGAATACCCATGAAATGCCAGGAGTCACCTTTCAGCACAATAGGTTTCCCGTTCAGCAGCAATTCTGTTCCTTTGATCTGGAATTGGCGCCATCCAAAGCGGGTGTATTTGATATCACTGATCCCTTTCTTTTCGGTATTCAGACTGATTACCGCACCATATAAGTTTGGAGACTCAGGTGTCCAGTATTTCAGAGCCCCATCCACTTTATTACTTAGCTTCACGACGATACTATCACCGGCTTTCAGTTTGATTTTACCTGCATTTCCTATTTTCAATACTTCTTCTTTCAATACACCATTGCTTTCAGGAGCAAGATTGACATCAGTAGTTGCAGGTTTTGACCAGCTCCGGATGGAAGCAAGCACACTCACTGTTTGGGTTTTGCTTGAATTATTTTTGATACTCACGGCAAAGGAGAGCTGATTGTTTTGCACATCAGGCTGCACAAACACATCCGAAATGTACATTTCCGGGACGGCTATCAGTGATACATCCTGCCAGATGCCTACAATATGTTGCCCCCAAAACGAACCGGCGACATAGTTGCGCCGTCCGTATTTGCCTTGAACATCTGTCAGACTGGCTTTGGCAACACCCACCAAGATCTCGTTGGATCCCATCTTCAGTAGTGATGTTATATCCATCTCAGTAGGGAAGAAGATATCCAGATTTTGGCCTGCCAACT
>CAXXFJ010000008.1:0-23093 GCA_963677415.2 Bacteroidales bacterium
TATCTGAGATTCAGATATATAGCGGAGTAACTATAATTTATAATACCATTTATTGCTATGAAACATCCGAAATTAGTATCCACAATCGGCTTCGTTTTGCTGATTGCTATGGCAGGGACTGCGCAAACGAGTCTGGAGCAAGAAGTCATTGCCTATATAGTAAAAAGCACAATCTTTCCTGAACCGAATATCCGTTTCCTTGAAAGACTTGATAAGCAAATAAAAGAGAATCCGGGAGACACAGCTAAGATAAATCTGCGAAAGAAATATTTGGAATTTCAATCCAGTGAGAAGAATATAAACCCGATTATCCTTATTACAGAGACTTCTTTCGGTTTTAAAAAGGACTCTTTTGTTGTAGAAAAATTAAAAAAAATCCCTTTTTCCGACCTGAAAGCATACGACGATCTGATAGAAAGGAATAAGAAATCTATCATCATCCAGCCAATCGAAAAATTGGGAACCAATGTGATCTATGTGGCCCTCCTAGAAAGCAACTCGATCCTCAAAGGCGGAACGGAGGAAGGTTGGGCCAATTATCGCAAGCAATATGGACATAAACCGACAGTTATTCTTTCCAGACCGGGATTTAATGCGACAAAAGAGAAAGCAATCATCTATTATGGTTCTTCTTCAGGACCTAGAAGCGGATTTGGTTATTTTATCACTCTTGAGAAAGTGAACGGTAAATGGATTCGAAAAGAGGAGTTTTCGTACTATGAAGTCTAAAATCTTTAAACGCAAATGGTACAAAAAGCAAAAATAAAACAGATAAAAAGAATCGTCATAATAGGTCTTGTTACTTTGATTTCTTTCTCTGGATATGGAAAGGCAAAGTGGGAGCAAGAAATCTATTCTAGTTTGACTAAAGAACTGGTCTTGAATGAAGAGAAAGGTTTGACTTCTTTAAAGAAAAGAATTAATGAAAACTCTGAACAAGATACTGCTATGATTCGCAAAAGAAAGTATGCATTGGATTTAATGAATAGAGATACAGCGTTTATTATACTAGTGAAGGAGACATCTTCTTATGCGATAAATGAAGAAGAGCTTAAGAAAGAGATGCCTTCTTGCGATAGCGATATGTATTCCGATTTCATAAAAAGAAATGAAAAACCGTCAATCGTTAATCCCATAGAAGAACTTGGCAACAAAGTGGTGTATTTTACAGAGGATGATAATAATAAAATCTTTAAACATGCGGACAAAGGTTGGAACTATTTTCACAAGATATACGGATTACAACCTATCCTCCGCTATTCCAGACCTGGGTTTAACGCAAAGGGAGATCAAGCTTTGATATTTTACAGTATTGTTAATGGTGCAACCTCTGGAACAGGACAGTTTTTAATATTTAAGAAAGTCAAAGGGGTTTGGATAAATTCGGGTGAATGTGCTCTTACTTGGATCGCATAAATATCAAATCACATGAAAAAAATAGCCATCCTCTCGTTCTTTCTTTGCTGTGTATTTGCTGCACAGGCAACTGACTTCTGGGTCAACAACCTGAAATATACGGTCAATGCGGACAGTTGCACTGTCTTTGTGACAAAAGGAATCTCTTTTGAGCCATATTTGGCGGGAGGATCAGACCTGGTCCGGCATCGTATCAAAGAAGACTCCACGCACCAAGCACTATCAGGGGTTATTACTATTCCTGAGAGTGTATCCTATCAAGGAAAGAGTTATCCTGTGACAGTGATTGGATGTTATGCATTCAAAGATTGCAAAGAGATCACTTCAATACTAATTCCCGAAAGCGTACGAACCATTGAGTATAATGCATTTATTGGATGCAGTTCGCTACAATCTGTATCAATCCCCGAAAGCGTACAATCCATTGAATATAATGCATTTATTGGATGCAGTTCGCTCCAATCTGTATCCATACCCTCTAAAGTCAGCAAGCTAGCGAGTGGTACTTTCGAAGGTTGCACTTCTCTCACTTCCATATCCATTCCTTCAACTATTACTAAAATTGAACCATATGCTTTTACCGGCTGTTCGAGTTTGCTTCGGTTTGACGTTGCGGCGGACAATCCAAACTATTCAGAGGTGGATGGTGTTCTCTATACAAAAGATAAAAAATCCCTGTACTTATATCCCAATGCAAAATCTGCCCATGTTATCATTCCATCGGGTGTCACTGCTATTGGTGTAGGAGCTTTCCGGCTTTGCGACAACCTTGTCTCTTTAAAGATGCCGGAAGGGATGCTTTTAATTGGAAATAATGCATTCGAGGGATGCACTTGTCTGACTTCCATATCCATTCCCGAGAGTGTCCAATTTTTCGGTTGGAATGCTTTTGTCGGTTGCACGAGCCTCACTTCAATAACGATACCTTCAGGTATTGCCACTCTTTATCCATCCACGTTCTCTGAATGCAGTGCATTAAGCCGATTTGTTGTGAGTGAAGAGCATAAGGACTTTACGGTAATAGATGGAGTCTTGTTTACAAAAGACAGAAAAACGTTGGTCGTCTACCCAAATGCAAAATCAATGAGCTATGCCATTCCCGATAGCGTTACTTCCATAGATAAATATGCTTTCTCAGAATGTACCAGTCTCACTTCTCTGACTATCCCGAAAGGTGTTACACTCCTTGGTGAAGGAGCCTTTTCCGGGTGTATCAATCTCACTTCGATCAACATTCCTAACAGTGTAACCGAGATTGAAATGTATGCATTTTCCAAGTGCTCCGGCCTTACTTCACTTACCATTCCTGAAAGTGTTACAACCATTTGGGTATATGCTTTTTCCGGGTGTAACAAACTCACTTCGATCAACATACCCAACAGCGTCACCGAGATTGAGAGAAGAACATTTAGTGAATGCACTGCATTAACCCGATTTGTTGTAGCCAAGAATCATCCTACCTTATCAGTCGTAGGTGGAGTTTTATTCTCCAAAGATAAAACAAGTCTGTTGTGCTATCCATTGGGAGCGAAAAGAAAGAGTTATTCCATTCCATCCGGTGTAACAGATGTTGCTGATGCTGCATTTTCGGGATGTAGTCATCTTACCTCTCTGACCATCTCTTCTCCTGAATATTCACAGTTTCGTGCGGCTTTCGATGGAACACAATCATTAAAGGAGTTGCATGTGAGACTTAAAGCCCCTTATGATAATCTATCAGGAAATATTACGAGTTTAGATTTAGATAGGAGCCGTTGCGTATTGTATGTACCCAAAGGCTCAAAGTCGGCATACCAAAAAGACTTTTTTTGGAAAAAGTTCAAACACATTGTTGAGGAATAAACTACGATGACACCACAATATCTGTGCTTTTTGCCATTTGAACTTTCAGTTGTACAAGGATCAGAAATAAACACAAAACAACCGCCCATTCAATTATTTTGTTTTTCTTTGTGTAATTTTCAATCTTCTGATTGATGCATGTGACAGAAAAGATGAGGTGTAAAGAGTGGAATGTGATACATACGGTATTGCTGGCAGTATTACTACTCCTTGCACTTCCCGCATGCAAGAAATCTGTTGTACAAGAACAGGAGCGTTTTGTAGATGTTTCTTTTCAAGAAGGAGATCTTGTATTCAGACGAGGCTCGGGCATTGCCAGTCGTGCAGTACTTACAGCCGATTCCAGAGGTAGTTATTCGCATGTTGGTATTGTTGTGAAGGAGGGATCAGCGTGGATGGTGGTGCACATCACACCGGGGGAGGCTCCAAAAGGAGAAAAAGACAGCATAAAGAGCGAGTCTTTATCTGAGTTTTTCAAGTCATCACGTGCGGTTTCCGGAGCTGTGATGCGTTTTACCGGAGATCCGGAACTATCAAAAAGGGCTGCTTTGGAAGCCGTAACTATATGTCGGAGAAAGATTCTTTTTGATCATGCATATAATCTGAGTGATACAACGGTTATGTATTGTACCGAACTGATTCGTTTTGTTTACCTTAAAGTCGGCGTTGATCTTACCGGTGGAAAGACAGAACATGTGCATATTCCTGGTTTCAGTGGCGATTTTTTGTTTCCGTCCCAAGTGTTGGAAAGTCAGTTCTTAAGAGAAATAAAACGTTTTTAGATCCAATATTCATCTTAAACAATTACAAGTATGAAAAAGTTAGTAGGATTTGGTCTGTTAGTGTCAGTCTTGTTACTGATGTTTACGTCATGCGCTGAAATGACTCCGGGTAAAGCTGCCGTGAAATATGTTAATTATCTGAAGGAAGGTAAGTATGAAAAATACGTGGATGCCATGTATCAGGAAGATGGAGTAACTGCTGAGGAAAGGACACAGTTCATTGCTTTGTCCAAGGAAAAAGGAGAGAAAGCCATTCAGGAAAAGAAAGGAATTAAAGAAGTGACTCTCTTAACGGAGAAAATTGCGGAAGATGGACTTACTGCCAGTGTCGAACTAGAACTTACCTATGGCGATGGTACAAAGGAAAAAGGTGATTATGATATGATCAAAGTCGATAAAGTGTGGAAGATGAAAATGAATAAATGACAATTTCTGCCAGATAGAGAAAGCGGGGATAACCAGTTGGTCATCTCCGCTTTCTATTTATCCGCCAACAGTTGCGGTAATTCCATGCCGTAGGAACAGTTCACGGATATGATGTACCTCCTCTTCCGATGGCGTGCTCATCGGCTCTTCATCCGGATTATAGATGGAACCTAGTTTGTCGTGTTTGTTTTTTGCGATGTCATGATAGGGGAGTAGTGCTACTTCCGGTCTGTTACCGGGCAGTGAAGCCAGAAATTCTGCTGTACGGGTGATATTCTCTTTATCCGTATTTACACCATTGATCAGTGGAATCCTTACTGAAAAAGGTATCCCGATTTCAGCAATCATCCGTATATTTGAAAGGATCAGTTCGTTGGGTACTCCGCAAAAGTAACGGTGTTTTCCTGAATCCATCATCTTTAGATCGACCAACAATAAATCGGAGAGTAGGGCAATCTCCAAGACCAGTTCAGGTTTGGCAAACAGGCTGGTATCAACAACCCGGTGAATACCCCGTTGCCCGCAGATAATCAGAAGTTTCTTCAAGAGGTCAGGATGCATCAGGGGTTCGCCTCCACAGAAGGTGACCCCTCCTTCAGATTGGTCAAAGAAGAGTGTCTCTTTCTCGATCTCCTTCATCAGGAAGTCCACGGAGTATTCCGTACCTGAGATCTCCATCGCCATTGTCGGACACACCTCCGCGCATTTTCCACAGAGCTTGCAGCGGTTTGCATCCGTGACTATTCCCTCACTGGTAAAGGTCAGAGCCTTGTTCGGACAAGCCTTCACACACGTGCAGCAGCCAATACATTTGCGCAGTGTGTACATCTTTTCCTTGTCTGGAGAGATCCCCTCGGGATTGTGGCACCATACACACGACAGAGGACACCCTTTGAAAAACAAAGTGATGCGAATGCCCGGTCCGTCGTTAATTGAATAACGCTTGATGTCAAATAGCAGTGCCATGTCAGAAAGCCTCGTTTTCCGTACGTGCGATGACATCCTGCTGAAGGTCATCGTTCATATCGTTGAAATAATCACTATAACCGGCCATTCGCACCAGCAGATCGCGGTAATCTTCCGGAGTGGCCTGTGCCGCTTTCAATGTAGCAGTATCCACGATATTAAACTGGATATGATGACCTCCCAAGGCAAAATACGAACGGATAAGTTGGGTCAGTTTGACCACATCAGACTCCCTTTTCAGCAGACTCGGCATAAACCTTTGGTTGAGCAGCGTGCCACCTGATTTCACCTGATCCAGTTTGCCGAGCGATTTTACTACTGCGGATGGTCCGTGAGTATCTGCCCCATGTGATGGCGAAGTACCATCAGAGATAGCTTTGCCAGCCAGTCTTCCATTCGGAGTCGCCCCCATCACCTTGCCAAAATAGACATGACAGGTGGTGGACAGCATATTCAGATGAAAACACTCTCCTTTTGTATTCGGTTTACCTTCGATAGAGTCATATAGATCATCATATACCTTCACCGCAATCTCGTCGGCATACGCGTCATCGTTACCAAAGAAAGGCGTCCGGTTTAGAATGAACTGCCGCAAGGCTTCTTCTCCCGCAAAGTTACAATCCACAGCGTACAGCAGCTTTTCCATCGAGATTGTCTTGTCTTCAAACACATGCTTCTTCATTACTGAGAGACTGTCAGTGGTCGTCCCCAATCCGGTGCACTGGATATAACTCGTGTTATAGCGTGGCCCTTCATTGTAATAATCCCTTCCTTTCGTGATGCAATCTTCTGTTACAACAGAAAGGAGAGTGGCAGGAGCATATTTTGCAAACATCTTATCGATGTAGTTATTCACCCGTATTTTCATGTCCACGATGGTTTGAAGCTGCTTGATAAATGCCGCATACAAATCCTCGTACGATTTAAAAGTCAGCGGATCTCCTGTCTCAATAGAGGCTCTTTTACCGGTCACAGGATCAATCCCATTGTGCAGTGTCACCTCCAGAATCTTTGGTACATTCAGATACCCTGTCAATAAGTACGCTTCCTTGCCAAAAGCTCCTACTTCAATACATCCGCTGCATCCGCCTTCACGCGCATCGTGCAACGATTTTCCCTGACAGAGAAGTTCGTTGACATAGACATCCGTGTTAAAGACGGACGGGTATCCATGTCCCTGTCTGATCACTTTGCATCCTTCCCGCAGGAAGCGTTCTGGCGTTCGTGAGCTTACATGAATAGAGCACCCGGGCTGCAATAAATGGATCTCCTCGAGCACCTCCAGCATGATATAGGATACTTCTGATACACCATCACTGCCATCCGCTTTGATTCCTCCGATATTCAGATTTACAAAGTCATTATAGGTGCCACTCTCTTTGGCAGTAATACCCACTTTAGGAGGAGCCGTGTGGTTGTTAACCTTGATATAAAAACAGGACATCAGCTCTTTTGCCTCATCACGTGTCAATGTGCCGGCAGCCACTTCTCTCTCATAGAAAGGAGCCAGGTGCTGGTCAAAATGGCCCGGATTCATCGCATCCCATCCATTGAGTTCGGTGATGGTAGCCAGATGCACAAACCAGTACATCTGTATCGCTTCGTGATACGTTTGAGGAGCATGAGCCGGCACCCGGCGACACACTTCTGCAATCTTTATCAGTTCGGCAGCCCGCTTCGGATCCTTTTCCTGCTTACTCATTTCCAAGGCAAGCACTGCATGCCGTTCGGCAAATACGATCATCGCGTCGCAGGAGATATCCATGGCAGACAGTTCTTCCTGTTTGTCGGTAGCTTCCGGATCATTCAGAAAATCCAGTTTAGCCAGTTCACCGGCAATCTGTTTCTTAAAGTCCAGCATCCCCATCCGATAGATCTTTCCATCTAAGGTGGTATGTCCGGGAGCCCGTTGCTCCATAAACTCAGTAAAAAGGCCCGCTTCATACGCTTGTTTCCATTCCTGAGGCACATGTGCAAAGATCCGTTCACGTTGCGTCTTTCCCTTCCAGTAGGAAATCACTTCCTTCTCATAGCGGTCGATATCACTCTGAGAGATGGTATAACGTTGCAGATCGCGTGTGTTTAGCACATGCAGATCTTCCACGCTGTGACAAGTCAGTTCGGGGAAAGTAGGCACAGCTTTAGATTTCGGTCCCCGCTCGCCAACAATCAGTTCGTCGTTGCCAATATAGACCGTCTTCTTCTTGCATATCTCCATGAAATTGAGTGCGCGCAGCATCGGTATCGGATATTTACCATAGTTTTCTTTATAAAACTCAGTTTCTATCAGTGCCCTTTCTATGGAGAGTGAAGGAGTAGCTTCGAAAGATTCTTTACGCAGTCTTTTGATACGGTCATTCATCCCCAGACTGCATTGCGGACGCTCACTCGCAAAGTTGGAGAGACTCTTAGGTGCCCGTTGTGCGATAGTTGTCATTTGAATAAATATTTGAAGTAGATACACCTGTTTGCAGGAGTAATCTTCGGTGAAACAAATAGTCGATTTAAAAGAGAGAGGTAGCTGTTCCGGTCAACAAAGAAGCACGGATCAGCAAGTGTGAGATGCTGGTCAGCAAATATAGCAGTTATACAAACCACGTCCGGGTTTGTGATACAAATTCGTTATGAAGATGAAATTTCTCATTCCTTGAATTATATGCTGCAAAAATAGAAATAAAAGAGATAACTTGTTGCTTTTAAGCAAAAAAAGAAAGAGCCATATATCTTCTTACTCTTAAACAGGAATTCCAATGAGAATAAATGCGTAAATACGCAATTATTCTCATTATAAAAACCGTTTCAGTCTATAACTGTTTCTGCTTCATTTTCCAGTACCAGAAATAGCAGACGCTAAACAGGGTGAATGCTCCACCGATAAAGTATGACGTATTTTGCGACAATCCTACTCCGCCGTCGCTATTCTTTGCGAGGAGTATAAAAGTAGTACAGACAAAAGTCATAAGCAATGCGGGAAGTAGCGTGATGATATACGGTTTCTTTGTTAGACAAAGATAGACGGTAATCGTCCAGAGGGTGAAGATGGAGAGCGTCTGGTTGCTCCATGCAAAGTAACGCCAGATGATCTGAAAGCCATTGGCATTGACATAGCTAAAGATCAGTACTGCGAGGGTTCCGCCAAAAATAGGGATGCATATAGCAAGACGTTTCCACAGACTCTTCTGCTCAATACCCATAAAATCAGCGACGGTGAGCCGCGCAGAGCGGAGTGCAGTGTCGCCCGAGGTGATCGGAGCCGCCACTACCCCAAGTATCGCAATCACACTTCCGACAGCACCGAGCCATTCCACAGTAATATCCTTCACAACGACAGCTGCATCTTTCACTGCAAGAAATTCCGGACCTTTATGAAAATAGACAGTAGCAGCTGCAGCCCAAATCAAGGCGACAATACCTTCTGTAATCATTGCTCCAAAGAAGATCGGACGTCCCAGTTTCTCGTTTTTCATACAACGCGCCATCAGTGGCGACTGCGTAGCATGAAATCCGGAGATAGCACCACAAGCTATAGAGATAAACATCATCGGTAAAATAGGATCTTTGCTCATGTTTTGCATGGCACAGGGTTGCCAAAACTCAGGCATCTCAGGGTTTTTTACATAGAGCATAATGACAATCCCCAGTGCCATAAACAGTAGGACAGCACCAAACAGAGGATAGATCTTACCGATGATCTTGTCAATCGGAAGCATAGTTGCCAGTAAGTAATAAGCAAAGATAACGATGATCCAGAAGGTAAGGTTCATATAATCCGGCGTGATGCTAACCAGCAGTTTGGCAGGCTGCGATACGAAGACCGCACCGACAAGAATCAGTAGCAGTACCGAGAAGATACGCATTGCCTGTTTGGTTGTCGTACCCAGATAACGGCCGATGATTTCCGAAAGACTCTCTCCACCATGACGCAACGAAAGCATACCCGCAAGATAATCGTGTGTCGCTCCGGCAAAGATACAGCCGAAGACAATCCAGAAGTAAGAGGAGATGCCAAACTTGGCACCCATGATCGCACCAAAAATAGGTCCGAGACCGGCGATGTTCAAAAACTGAATCATAAAGATTCTCCAGGCAGGCATGGGAATGTAATCTACACCGTCTTCTTTGGCGTATGCCGGTGTGATACGGTTGGGATCCGGTTTGAAGATCTTCTCAACAAATTTTCCATAGACAAAGTATCCGGCGATAAGCACGAGCAGTGCAAGAGTAAATGTAATCATGGTCGTTATAATATATAAACGCAGCGAAGTTAGATAATAATCATCTAATTCGCTGCGTATATTCTGCAAAATATTTTTGCAAAGAGTCTATTCCTAGAGTTTATTGAAAGAAGCAATGAGTTCCAAACCTTCTGCTGCGGTAACGATCACCTCGCTCTTTTTTGAAAGTGTCTCTCCCTTCGGGTTCACCCATTGTGCAAAAGCGTATCCTTTGGGAGCCTCTGCTTTTAAGGTGATGGACTTGCCGTCAAAATAACTTCCGTTGAAGCTCCCCTCCGGGATTTTTACTCCATTAAACGTCAGAGTTGCATCCGGAGCATCACTTTTGACATGCATAGCCACAGGATTGCTCAGAGCGAAGTAGCTCTTCAGCTGATTGTATGCCGTTGCAGCACGTTTTTCTCCAAAGCTCTTGAAGTTTGTCACATACTTGTCAAAGTTGTTGTTGAAGTTCCAGCGTTTGGCATGGAAAGCAAACTCCTCACGGATCGCACCTGCAATGCTATCGATGGTCTGCGTGACCACTGAAGGTGAGTAGATAGATCCCAGTTCTACTGCATACTGATCGATAAACATCTGTTTAAACTTCTCATTCTTCAGTAGAGAGCGAACCAGGTTGGCATGTCGTTGCTTTCTTCCCAGAAAGGAGGAGAGGGTACGCTCGTTGTTTCTTGAAAAGCCGAAATCCAAATCATGCACAACCCAGCGCCATTGTCCACCGTCGATCTGACGAAATGCTTTGTAATTATTGTCAGGCCAGTCACCTGTGTTGTCACAATACAGTTGGATGATCGTGTAGTTGATGAGGCCTTCCAGATCCACCCATTTCTCCATCCGCTGATAATTGCTCTCTATTGCCATGTCATTCGTGCATGCAAAACTGATCATTGAATCAAAGTCTGCAACCGATTCTTCAGTACCTTCCAGATTCTGAGCACCCTTTTGAGGCACCTCAATAAAATACATCTCATTGGATTTGAGTCCGTAGTTGCCAACTGCATATTGTTTGTTATTTCTTTCCCGAAGGTTCTCAATGCCATAATAGGTGCCGTTAATGAAGACTACCGCAGGCTGATAGGATTGACATTCAATATTTATCTTCCCACAGGCCAGAGACTGAATCATACCATCCAGCATCATCGATCCCTGAAAGTCCTGACCGGAATTGCGTAAGAGGACACTCTTCGGTTCGACGCTCTTTTTCTGATTAAAGAGTGGGTATTCAAATCGGTTTTCCCCATAAAGCTTGTTATTGGTTAGTTTCAGAGACTTCAGACTCTGATGGCGGGTGATATTCCCGGAGATAGCGATATCCAGTTCCTTATTGATCTGTTGTTGTTTGTTGCTGTCGTAATATTCAAAGTTTGCCGGACGCTCCCAATCCTTCTCATAATTCGGGCTATTGGGATTTGTCCCTCTAACCGGCATTCCTCCGCCAGGAAAGCCTTGTCCCATTCTCATACTATCCCGGCCACCACCCATTCCTCTCATCCGCATACCACCAAATCCTCCGGTGGAATCGGCCTCTTGCATCGGAGGCATTCCACGGAAGTTATGCGTTGAATCACCTTCCCCCATTTCACCTCCGAAACCTGGGAAACCCGGGAAACCACCTCCTCCAAAATCAGGCATACCACCGGGACCTCCTTGCATCATACTATCCATCTCAAACGGCATTCCACCGGGACCACCCCTGTGCATGCTGTCTCTCTCTCCGCGCATCCCACCCATCCCACCCATCGGTGGCATTCCGCCGCCAAACATTCCCATAGTGGATGCATTCGGTCCGGCTACATAGATGCCACTGTCTTTATCAAACAGATAAAGAGAGTCGGTCACAATGGAAACAACAGGTAAGGAAGGAACCCTTTCACCAATAAAAAAAGTTTGTGTCACGCATGCACTTGAGTCTTTGTCAGAGGCATACGAGCGGGCACGAACCGGAGTCGTCTCCTTCAACGTGATGCTTCCTTTATACTGAGTCTTCTGACGCGTGGGTTCCGACCCGTCTGTCGTGTAAAAGATAGTGATCTTTTTTGTCTGCGTCGAGAGCTCCAGCTTCTGTTCGCCGGAATAGAAACCGCCTTCAACAGAAAATTTCGGAGCCTCTGTTGAAGGAACGATGCTGTCTGGTGCGGATAGATAACCGCAGAGTGCCAGCGAACTGAGAAATGTGATTGTTAGTGACATGATGTAACTCTTTTTAGTGATAGTGCAAAAGTAAGATCTACCACCAACAGCCACAAATAAAATCGACAGTCACCCCCTATTTATAGACAAATGGTTCACTTTTAAACGATGAATCATTAACTTTGCAATTATAAAAGGATAAAGATGGCAAACGAAAAAGGAACTTTCCCTGTGCTGGAGATGATGTGCTCAATGTGTGCACTTTCGGTAGAGCAAGGTATTAAGGCCATGAAAGGAGTGAAAGAGGCTTCGGTCAATTACGCCTCCAACACACTTTATGTTGAGTACGATCCCCGGCAGGTGACGCCCGACTCCATGCAGCATGCTGTACAGGAACTCGGCTATGACCTGCTCATTGAGCAGGAACATCCACAGGAGAAGCAGGAAGAGTTGCAGCGTGCCCATTACCGGAAGCAGTTGCACAAGACTCTCGGAGCCTGGATTCTCTCGGTTCCCTTACTTCTGATAGGGATGGTCTTCATGCATCTTCCGTATGCTCCGCTGGTTATGATGGCTCTCTGTCTGGCTATCATGCTGCTCTTCGGCCGTTCGTTTTATGTCAACGGGTGGAAACATACGCGCAAAGGAAAAGCCAATATGGACACCCTGGTAGCTCTCAGTACCTCGATCGCTTTTCTGTTTAGTTTGTTCAATACGCTTTTTCCCGATTACTGGCTCTCCCGCGGACTAGAGCCGCATGTCTATTATGAGGCTGCCGGTGTAATCATTGCCTTTGTTTTGTTGGGAAAGCTCCTCGAGGAGCGTGCCAAAGGAAGTACTTCTTCTGCTATTCGCAAATTAATGGGACTTCAACCCCGTACTGCTTTTCTGGTGAAGGAAGACGGCGAACAGGAAGTGCAGGTGGCTTCGTTGAAAGCCGGTTCGGTCGTGAGTGTTCATCCGGGTGAGAAGATTCCCGTCGATGGGTTTCTGACCGAAGGAAGCTCTTTTGTCGATGAAAGCATGATTAGCGGCGAACCTCTTGCTGTGGGTAAAAAGTCCGGCGATAAGGTCTGGGCAGGCACGATCAATCAGAAAGGGGCCTTCCGCTTTCAGACCACTGCCGTTGGTGATAGCACGCTGTTGGGTCAGATCGTGAAGATGGTACAGCTGGCGCAAGGCAGCAAAGCTCCCGTTCAGCATAAAGTAGACCGTGTAGCCGCTATCTTTGTGCCAACCGTCGTCGCTGTCTCCATTGTTACTTTTATCGTCTGGATGGTCTTCGGTGGGGAAAACGCTTTTTCGCATGCGCTGCTCTCTTCGGTATCCGTACTGGTGATTGCTTGCCCCTGTGCTTTGGGACTGGCTACGCCTACCGCTTTGATGATGGGCTTGGGCAAGGGTGCCGAACATAATATATTGATTAAGGATGCCATTGCTCTGGAAGAGATGTGCCGCGTCACCGCAGTTGTGCTCGACAAGACCGGCACACTGACCACCGGACATCCTTCTGTCACAGAGATACGCTGGGAGAGGGGAAGTGACATACAGTTCCTGAAAAAGATGCTTCTGGATGCCGAACGGCACTCCGAGCATCCATTGGCGCAAGCTGTAGTTGAAGCGATGGAGCTGGAGGGAATAAACCCGGTTGATGTATCCGATTTTCAAAGTAGTACAGGCGAAGGTATCACCTTTCGCTATGAGAATAAGAATGGATGGGTAGGAAGTCTGGCAATGATGCATCGCCTGGTTCCCAACCCTTCACCAACACTGCTCACCGCTGCAGAGCAGTGGCAGCAAGAAGCCAAGACACTTGTCTGCGTCGGACTGGAAGATAGTTGGCTGATGGTGCTTGCTGTCAGTGATGCGATAAAGCCAACCTCTCAGGAGGCGATTCGTCAGTTGTCGCTGCAAGGCATAGAAGTACACCTGCTTACCGGCGACGCAGAGCAGACCGCTGCGGCAGTAGCCACCTCTCTGGGCATTGATCACTACCGCGCATCTGCACTTCCGTCAGACAAAGAACAGTATATCATCGATCTGCAACAAAAAGGTAAGGTGGTTGCAATGGTAGGCGATGGCATCAATGACTCTCAGGCACTGGCTCGTGCAGACGTGAGTATTGCCATGGGTAAGGGCACTGATATCGCCATGGATGTAGCCATGATGACATTGATGACCTCTGACCTGTTGCTCTTGCCACAGGCTTTTCGATTGTCGCGCCAGACCGTCCGTCTGATTCGTCAAAACCTCTTCTGGGCGTTCTTTTACAATGTCATTATGATCCCGGTTGCAGCCGGACTTCTCTATCCCTTTACCGGATTCCTGCTCAACCCGATGCTTGCCGGTGCAGCAATGGCTTTCAGTAGTTTATCCGTAGTGCTTAACAGTCTGCGACTCCGGTGGATCCGTCTTTAAAACAACAGCTAATTATTAAATAAATAAGATATGAAAACCATGCTCTTCAGTACCAATGCAAAATGTGCGCAATGTGTCGCAACCATTGGCAAACAACTCGACACGCTCCTCACTCCTGATCAATGGTCGATCGAACTGACCAAGCCACTTGCCTCTCTTACAGTGAAAGCTTCTGTTGAGGCAGAGACTATTATTGGATTGGTACAACAGGCGGGCTTCCGTTGCACGCTCATCGGAGAAAAATAATTTATTGCTCCCCCAAAAAGCGATATACACATAAAGTTATGCGTCTGAACTCCCTGCTGACTCTTGCTCTGCTGATCACAGCCCCATTCCTCTCTGCACAGAAAAGCCTCTTTGACGGGGCTCCGATAAAGATAGGAGCAGGACTGGATCTTCGTGCACTTGCCTTGCAGACTGTCAAGTCTTCGGTCGCACTGCGGTGCGACAGTCTGGTAAAGGATGATAAGGATGGAAGCAGACTCCTCAAGACACTCTATGACTATGACTATCCCACCCGGACCACCACGGAGTGGACCTACCGACGCAGTGAGGGAGAGTGGATCTCCCGCTCACAAGAGAGCGTCCGGGAAGACAATAAAGGAGCTCTCCTTATGAAAGAGGCGCTGCTCTGGTCTGATCCCAAAGCCATGTGGGAGGGAAGCTACAGGGAAGAATTCAGCTATACCCCCATCGGACTCACTGCCTCTCATTCGATCTTCCAATGGGGAGAGGAAGGTTGGATCCCTTCCCGTCAGGAACTCTATACCTTCAATGACAAGAATGACTGTACCCAGGAAGAGATTCAGCGATGGGCGCCTTTGCTTAAGCAATGGATCTCCTCTTCCAAAAGTAGCAGACTCTGTACGTATGATGAGGCAGGACATCCCCTTACGGTTCTCCACAAGAAATGGGATGAAACGGACAAACAATGGAATGATACCCGCTTGCAGACCATGAGCTATGACTCTCTGGGATATACGGTAGATTCCGTCGACGGATACTGGTCCGCCGGACAAAACAAATGGATCCCTTCCGGCTATAAGATGCACTACGCCAATGACCCCTACGGACACCTGACGCTGGAAGAGGCGTGGGCGTGGAGTGATTCGCTCTGGACGCTCGTTTACCGCTACCAGTCTGAGTACGAACTTGACCCAAAGCAACGTGTAGTCAGCCGTACGGTAAAAGTATGGGATATGGAGCGAGACCAGTATGCTAACCTGCAACAACAGCTCTACACCTACGACGGAAGTGGAAATATCAGCACCTGTGAAACCTTTTCCGCTCTTCCGTCCGGCAATGAGTGGCTGCCTCAAAAACATTACGACCTCTTCCGCAAAGAAGGGGAATACAGCATGGTAGAATATACATGGAGCACGCAGGCAACAGACTGGAAACCCACCCGTGTGGAGGTGCGTGACTACAATGATGAAGGATACCTTGCTCTGACCGAAGACTATCAATGGTCGGCTAAACGACTTGTCTGGGAGGGTCGTCCCTGGTCCGGACGCTACCGCTACTCCTACGACAACGAAGGCAATTTCCTTTCCTGCGAACAGTATGACTGGTCTGCCGATAGTCATGAATGGATACTTCAGAGCAGCGATTATTTCTGTTACAGCAAGTGGAGCGAGGGCACCGACTTTGCCCGACGAGAGGAGCTCCGTGGATATATGCGCAGCGGACAGCTGATCCTCGAAGGATTAAAAGAAGGTGAGACAGTCAGCGTCATCGGTCTGGACGGACAGATCAGCAGTCAGCAGACCGTTACCAAAGATGAACTCTCCCTCTCCCTGCCCAAGGGATTTTCTATTATCTCAGTAGGAGGCAGTTCCATCAAGACCATTATCAAATAAAAAAGAGAACTGTGACATTTGCCACAGCTCTCTCCAAACACAAACAAACAGATTTCAACCCTCCTTGCCACACTCCTGAATAACTTCAGAGAGGGTAGGATGGGCATGCACAAAATTTCTGAATTGGGAGATAGTAACATCCATATTCATGAGAGAAGAAACCTCATGTATAAGATCAGCGGCATGAGGTCCAAAAAGGTGACAGCCGAGTATACGGCCATCCGTCGCAATGATCATCTTGCAGAGACCATCTGTTTCACCCATGCACACTGCTTTTCCATTCGACCGGAAGAAACTCTTCACAGCCTTATAACCAATACCCGCCTCTTTGCACTGCTCCTCAGTCAGTCCCACCATCGCCGCTTCCGGAGAGATGAATACTGCCGCAGGAATAATGTCCAGACGGATTGTATCTTCGATACCCTGCATATGATTCACAGCTTTAGTAGCCTGAAAAGAAGCCGCATGAGCCAGCATGCAACGACCATTCACATCACCCACTGCATAGATGCCCGGCACATTAGTCTGCAATGCTTCGTCGGTGTTAATCCCACGGGGAGAAAATTCAATTCCGATCTCCTCCAGGTTCAGTGTGCCGACATTCGCTTTCCGTCCCACAGCCATGAGCACCACATCCGTTTCACACGTCAGTGTCTCCTCCTTCAGCTTGTAAAAAACCGTCAGTCCGCTTTCGCCCTGAGCAATTCCTTGCACCATCGCCTGGTTGGTGATCGTGATCCCTTTCTTTACCAGCGATTGCTTGAGCCGCTTGGCCAGGTCACTGTCAAAGTTTGGCAGGATCTCTTTGGCATATTCCAGTACGGTCACCTGAGCGCCAAAGCGACTGAACACAGAAGCAAACTCCAGTCCGATGACACCGGCACCGATCACACAGAGCCGTTCAGGCACTGCCTCGATATCCAGTATCTCTTTCGAAGTCATCACTCCCGGCAGATCCGTTCCGGCGATCGGAAGCATCGCTGACACCGAACCGGTGGCAATGATAATCCGTTCAGCGGTATAAACCTCCCCGTTCACAGCTACAGTATGTGTATCTTCAAAGCGAGCCGTCCCCTGTACGTAGGTAATCGTTTTACTCTTATCCACAAAGAACTGCATCCCCTGCGTCAGTTGACCGACCACCACATTCTTACGTTCCCGGGCTACGCTGAAATCAAATGAGTAGGAGAGATCCTTCACCCCATACGCTTCAGCCTCTTTCAGCTCTTCGAGCAGCGAGGCATTCTTACAATACGATTTGGTAGGGATACAGCCCCAGTTGAGACACGTACCCCCAATCTTCTCCGCTTCGATCAGCACAACGCTCAATCCCCGCTTGGCAGCCAGTACTGCGGCATCATATCCTCCCGGTCCGGCACCGATGACAATTAGATCACAAGTCATGACTCGGATGTATCGTTGAGCAGATCCACATAACGCAGGATCGGTTTGCGTGCAGCCGTCGTCTCATCCAGTCTTCTTACAGGAGTTGTATGCGGAGCCGTCTTCACCATTTGCGGATCTTCGATTGCCTCGATAGCGATCTTCTTCATGACCTCGATAAACTCGTCCATCGTCTCCAATGACTCAGTCTCTGTCGGTTCGATCATGATCGATTGATGAAATAACATAGGGAAATAGATGGTTGGCGCATGATAGCCATGATCCAGCAACCGTTTCGCGATATCCAGTGTCGTCACTCCCGTGGACTTGTCCGCAAGGCCGTCAAAGACAAACTCATGCTTACAAATACCCTTGATAGGCAGTTCGTAATATTCTTTCAGTGATTCCTTGATATAATTAGCACCCAGAGTAGCCAGTTCGCCTACCATATTCAGATTCTCCTTACCCAGTGAGAGTATGTAGGTATATGCCCGCATCATCACCCCGAAGTTACCAAAGAATCCACTTACACTACCGACTGCATCCGTTCCATACTCAAAGAAGTAACGGGTACCCTTTTTCTTAATCTGAGGATTTGGCAAAAACTCAACCAGCCTTTGCGCAACCCCTACCGGACCGCTACCCGGACCACCACCACCGTGAGGAGTGGAAAAAGTCTTATGCAGATTGATATGCATGATATCAAAACCCATATCTCCCGGACGACATTGTCCCAGCAGAGGATTCAGGTTTGCGCCATCATAATAGAGCAATCCACCCGCCGCATGCACCAGACCCGCAATCTCCAGGATCTCCGTCTCGAAGATACCCAGCGTGTTCGGGTTAGTCATCATTATACCTGCGATCGTCTCATCGAGCAAAGGCTTCAAAGCCTCCACGTCAATCGTTCCCTCCGGAGTAGATTGCACTTCGATCACATCCAGACCACACACCATTGCACTTGCCGGATTCGTACCATGCGCACTGTTTGGCACAATCACCTTCGTACGTTTCAGATCTCCCCGTTTCAGGTGATACTGTTTCATGATCATCAGACCCGCCAGTTCGCCGTGAGCACCCGCAAAAGGGTTCAGCGTAAAAGCGGCCAGTCCTGCAATCTCAGCCAGCGACTGTGACAAGTTGTAATAGACCTCCAAAGCCCCCTGTGCGGTCTCAGCCGGTTGCAGTGGATGGATAGAAGTGAATGAAGGCAAGGATGCAATCTCCTCGTTGATCTTCGGATTATATTTCATTGTACACGATCCCAGCGGATAAAAGCCGGTATCCAGTCCAAAGTTTCTGTTGGATATATTTGTGTAGTGACGCGCCACTTCCGGTTCGCTCACCTCCGGCAATCCCGTTTCGATACTCCGTTGCAATGCAACAGGAATAGCCTTGAAGGAATACTCCGGTAGCATATTCTCAGGAAGAGAATAGCCCATACGACCCTTCTTCGAAAGTTCAAAGATCAATTTATCGTACTGTTTCATAGCATTTCCTCCTTGATGATTGTGATCAGTTGATCGATCTGTGCCTTACTTCTTTTCTCAGTCACACAGAAGAGCAAACAATCCTCCATGTCTTTCTTATAACGTCCAAGAGAGATGCCGCCGAGCATTCCTTTATCTACCAGTTTGGCCTGAAGCTTTTGTACATCCAGCGTCGTGCGCACGGCAAACTCTTTCAGGAAAGGCTGGTCAAACGCCGGAGTGAAAGCACCCGTAGCCACTAGCTGGTCGAGCAGATAATGCGCTCCGCTGTACGACAACTCATTCACTTTCTTCAGTCCTTCCGGTCCCATCAGCGCCATATAGATGGTCACATACAAAGCCATCAGCGACTGGTTGGAACAGATATTACTGTTTGCCTTTTCGCGACGGATATGCTGTTCGCGTGCCTGCAAGGTCAGCACGAATGCCCGTTTGCCATCCACGTCATGTGTGGCACCCACGATACGTCCCGGCAACTTGCGCACCAGATCCTTCGTTGTAGAAAGATAACCCACATACGGACCACCGAAGTTGAGTGGCATCCCCAGAGGCTGTCCATCGCCACAAGCGATGTCTGCTCCCCATTCAGCCGGACTCTTCACTACAGCCAGTGCCGAAGGATCAGCATTCATAATCCACAAAGCTTTCGAAGCATGAATCGCTTCACTATATCCCGAGTAATCCTCCAGGATACCATAGAAGTTTGGCGTACTCACAATCACTCCGGCTACATCACCCACAGCCAGCAGTGCTTCCATGTCCGCTTTATCGGTCACCCCGTTCTTTTCAGCAATCTCCGCCACCTCAATCCCTTTGAAGCGAGCATAGGTATCTACCACAGCTCTCACATTCGGGTTGACAGTTGCTGAGATCAGCACCTTATTCTTTTTCTTTGCCTGAGCCACCGCCATAAACATCGCTTCTGCAGTAGCAGTAGGTCCGTCATACATCGAAGCATTGGTACACTCCATGCCTGTCATGCCCGATATCATGCTCTGAAACTCAAAGATATATTGCAGCGTACCCTGTCCGATCTCCGGTTGATACGGTGTATAGGAGGTATAAAACTCAGACCTGGAGAGCAACTGCGGAATGATAGCAGGTGCATAATGGTCATAAGCTCCCGCACCTGCAAAGCAGGTCAGCGGTTTATTCTTTTTTCCGAGCGCAGTAAAGAACTCGCGGATCTCCGTTTCTGACAGCGAAGAGGGAAGGTCATAGCCCTTCCTTAGCCTTACACTCTCAGGAATCTCGGCAAACAGTTCGTCCATCGAACCAATGCCGATCCGTTGCAGCATCGTGGCGATGTCTGCATCTGTCTGAGGAAAATAGTTATGCATGATTATGTTCTATTATTCGCATGCAGCTTCGTAAGCATCACTATCCAACAGGTTTTCAACTTCAGAAGGATCGCTCAGTTTCACCTTCATGATCCAGTTGGCAAACGCATCTTCATTGAGTAGTTGAGGCGTATCATTTAGTTTTTCATTCACTTCCACGATGGTTCCACTCACCGGAGAAATCAAGTCACTGGCAGCTTTTACACTCTCCACTGCACCAAACTCTTCCCCTTGAGTCACATCATCATCCACTTCAGGAAGATCCACATACACCACATTTCCCAGTGCATGTTGAGCAAAATCAGAGATGCCCACAAAACCAAACTCTCCCTCCACTTTCACCCATTCGTGTGACTCTGCATAATACAGACCTTTTACAATTGTGCTCATATTCTATTCAATTTATTTTTTGTAGTTCTTTTCATAAAAACGTTTCTTCACCACCGTAGCAGCAAACAGCTTCTTGCGGATCCGGATACTTACTGCCGTGCCGAGTGCGCTGTAAGCACTATCTATCAATGCCATGCAGACGCTCTTCCCGTAGAGATAGAGATATACCCTGTAGTCACAGTGCCGATCACCTTTCCGTCAGCCTCCACTTCATAGCCATTACGAGCCACCGCCTTTTCCGTCAGTTCGATGCCGACCACTTTGCGTTTCACTCCTTCGGTTTTTTGAAGCACCAGTGCCTCCTTGCCGATAAACTCCTCTTTGTCCAGTTTGACAAACGAGCCCAGACCCGCTTCCAGCGGAGAGATATTCCAATCTAGTTCGTGACCATAGAGTGGGAGAGCCACCTCAAAGCGCAGTGTGTCGCGGCAACCCAGTCCGCAAGGCAGCACCTTCTTTGAATCGATCAGCGCATCCCATACCTTATTTATATAGGCGTGACTGCCATAGATCTCAAAACCATCTTCGCCGGTATATCCTGTACGCGATACGATGATTGTTTCCCCGGCCACCTTGATTTCCTTAAAGGTATAAAACGCCAGATCATCCACCACCAATCCCAGTTCCTCTTCAATAGCAGTCACAGCTGTCGGACCCTGCACGGCTACCTCACCATAGCTATCCGACAAGTTGTTTACCTTTACCTCAAACCCTTTGGTTTGCTCCACCATCCATGCAAAATCCTTGTCAATATTAGACGCATTGATGACCAGGAAAAACTCTTTTGCACCCATTTTATAGACCAACAGGTCATCCACAGCTCCCCCTTCCGGATAGAGCATGATGCCATAATAGATCTTTCCGATCGGCGCATTGGTAATATCGTTTGTGAAAATGTGATTGACATATTTTTCGCTGTCTATTCCGGTCACAAGCACTTCGCCCATGTGCGACACATCGAAGATACCCGCTGCATGGCGCACCGCATTATGTTCCTCGATAATAGATGAATATTCGATTGGCATGTCAAATCCGCCGAAAGGCATCATCTTAGCACCCAGCGCCAGATGTTTGGCATGCAAGCACGTTTTAATTGTTTCCTCCATGATTCAATGATTCAGTTCTGATTAGTAAAGTATTATTAGTTGTGTTGATTTATGCGTTAGTTCCAAAGAGCAGATTGACAAACTGTGGGGTCGTGAGGTTATGAATATACTCCTCCATTGCCACCTCTTCCAGTCTCTTTTCGATCGCCTCCCGGGTGTATTCAGTCTCTTTAAGCCGTTCAAACAGCCCTTTGTCCAGATCGCCTACCAGAAAGTAGTCTCCGATCATATTCATGCCTTTGATGATATTGTTTTTCAGTTCCAGTCTAACCTCTACCTCGCCTGCCTCTACATAGCTGCGTTTTACGATAGTATAGCGCGGATTATTTCCCTGTATCCACTCCGGAGCCAGGTATTCCTTTTCCAGTTCTTCAATGCCGGCAATCTCTTCCGGCGTTAGCACCCTTTCGCCGTCGCACAGGTGGCCCCTCACAAACTGTTTAAAAGCTTCGATATCCATATCCAGATGTTCCGACAAGTTTGTCACCCGTTTGCGCACCGACTCGACCCCCTTGCTGATCAGTTTTTCGTCGCTTGGAGTGATTGCACGCACCATCTCCTCCACATCCGTATCAAACAACATGGTCCCATGCACAATACTCTTTCCGGCCACTCTGTAAAAGGCGTTCCCCGATACCTTCTTCTCCTTCACGAGAATATCATTCCTTCCGGAAGCCACCGCTGGCACACCCAGCTGTTGCAGTAGGTGAGCCACCCTGCGCAAGTAAGCGTCAAAGGTAAATCCCACATTAAAGTCTTTGGTGATATAGCAAAACATGATGTTGCTCAGGTCTGCATAGACACATCCTCCGCCCGACTTCCGCCGATACACTTCGATGCCTTTTTCCCGTACATACTTGAGGTTGACCTCGTTTTCCATGAGCTGGTTACGGCCAAAGATGACCGTTGGATGTACTTGCCACATAAAGAAGCACTCATCGAGATCCAGATAGCGCGCCACATACTCCTCCATGGCAAGATAGAATGACAAACGTCTGACGTTGACATCAGGCAAAGCAATATAATTCATCCGCAATTCTATTATTTCAGGTTCAAAGGACAAAGTTACGCAATGTTTTTAGAATGCAAATGTTAAATATGAAATTATTCAGGTAAAAACAGAAGATTTGCAAACCCCTCTATTCGGTAATACAACAAGAAATGACCCTTAATTCTTATGATTTATCATTTATTCGTCAATTTTTCCGTCAGATTGTTGGTCAGTTTCAAATTATTACTTAGTTTTGTCGCAGAATTTAAAATCAAGAACCGAAAATGTTCCAAAAAAGTACAGCAAGCCTGCTATTGGT
>CAXXFJ010000009.1:0-4638 GCA_963677415.2 Bacteroidales bacterium
TGCTGTGGAGATTGACATTCTTAAAGGAATAGAAACAGACGAACGGGTGCAAGTGCTTTCAGGAAACCTTACTGTGAAAGACCGCATCATCACGTCGGGGTAACTACGGATTGAGTGATACCGCTTCTGTAAACATTCAAAAGTAAAAGCGATGAAAGAAACATTCTTTGTAAAATATAAAAGCCCCATTCTCATACTCGTACTTTTAATACTGTTTGGAGGAGGATTCTCCTATACAGAAATCAAGTCTGCCTTGTTTCCTGAGATCACTTTCCCCAAGATCAAAGTAATTGCCGATGCCGGACAGCAACCCGTCGATCAGATGACCATTGCCGTCACTCGTCCGCTGGAGAATGCCATCAAGCAAGTGCCCGACCTAAAAATCATTCAAAGTACCACGAGCCGTGGCAGTTGCGAGATCTCAGCATTTATGTCCTGGAATGCAGATATTGATCTGAGTCAGCAACAGATTGAAGCAAAGATCAATCAGGTCCGCAATCAGTTGCCGCCGGATATAGAGATATCTGTTGAAAAGATGAATCCGTCCATTCTTCCTGTCATGGGTTACTCGGTCACCTCAAAGACCATCACTCCTATCCAACTCAAACAGATTGCCTTATACACTATCAAGCCATTCCTGTCTCAAGTGCCCGGTGTCAGTGACATTCGGGTGATCGGTGGTCAGGATAAAGAGTACTGGGCCATCCTTCATCAGGAAAAGATGACACAACTGGGTCTCACCCCTGCTATCCTTGCTGAAGCTGTAAATAACACTAACTTTATTACCTCCAACGGATACTCATCCGATTATCGCTATCTCTATCTCACTGTTACCGACGCACAGTTGCGCAACTTAGAGGAACTGAAGAATGTAGTCATAAAGAATGATGGCAACCGCATCATCTATTTCAAAGATATCGCCGACATCAGCGTACATGAGGCCAAGCAATACATAAAGATAAATGCCAACGGTACTGAAAGCCTCCTGATAGCCGTCGTTCAACAGCCAAATGCCAATGTGGTAGAACTCTCAAAAGCAATGGAACAAAAGGTAACCGAACTCCAAAAGACCTTACCCAAAGACATCCGGTTCACCCCTTATTATGTGCAGGCAGACTTTGTGAATGATGCCATCCGCAGCGTCACAGATGCACTTTGGATTGGTTTGCTCCTGGCAATGATTGTTGCTATTCTCTTCCTTAAATCCTGGAAGGCAAGCGCTACGATCCTATTGACCATCCCTGTGACCCTCAGTCTTACGATGCTCTCACTGTATGCCATTGGGCAAACCTTCAACATCATGACACTGGGCGCTATAGCCGCCTCCATCGGACTTATACTCGACGATGCCATTGTGGTTGTCGAACAGATACACCGCACACATGAAGAGCATCCCGAGGAGACAAGTCGCACACTGGTACAAAAAGCCATCAGCTACCTGCTTCAGGCAATGGTCGGTTCCTCTTTAAGCACCATCGTTATCTTCCTGCCATTTATGCTGATGACAGGTGTGGCAGGTGCCTATTTTAAGGTTTTGACAGATACGATGATTATTACACTGGTCTGTTCCTTCTTTGCCACCTGGTTGTTGCTTCCGGTCATCTATCTCTTCCTGACCTCTCTGATGAAAGATAAACACTTAAACCACCATGAAGTAAAAGAGCGCAAGTGGGTTGGCTTCTTCATCCGCAGACCAATCTATTCCTATCTCTTCATGGCCGTATTAGTCGTACTTACAGCACTTATCATACCCACTATCGGCACCGGATTTCTCCCGGAAATGGATGAGGGTAGCATCGTGCTGGACTATAACTCCCCTCCCGGCACCTCTCTGGAAGAGACAGACCGCGAACTGAAAGAAGTGGACAAAATATTGGAAACCATTCCCGAAGTAAAGATTTACAGTCGCCGCACGGGCACCGAGATGGGATTCTTTATTACAGAGCCCAACAGTGGCGATTACCTGATCCAGTTAAAGAAAGACCGCAACAAAACCACGGAGGAAGTCATTGAGGAGATCCGTCTGAAGATAGATGCCACAGGGTTGCCATTGACAGCCGATTTCGGACAAGTCATCGGCGATATGCTCGGCGATCTGATGAGCAGTGTGCAACCGATTGAAATTAAGATCTTCGGCAATGACGAGCAAGTGCTTCAGGAATATTCCAAACAAGTAGCCGACATTGTAAGTAATGTAAGTGGTACAGCTGACGTATTTGATGGGATTGTGATAGCGGGACCATCCATTCAGGTCACGCCCAATCTAACTGTTTTGGGTCAGTACAACATCACTCCGAAAGATTTCCAATATCAGCTACAGACTCTTTTGGAAGGTAATGTGATCGGCGATCTATTCGACACGCAACAATTTACCCCCATCCGGATTCTGCATAGCACAAACAGCAATGCCTCTTTAAACCAGATTGAGAACAGTAATATTGCGCTGCCGGGTGGACAGCTAAAGCCTTTAAAAGAATTTGCATCAGTCAGAGTCACAGGAGGAGCAGCCGAAGTGCACAGGGAAGACTTGCAGACCTTAGGCATTGTTACAGCACGCCTGGAAAACAGTAACCTGGGAGGCACAGTAAAAGAGATTCAGAAGCAAATAGAGCAACAGATCAAACTGCCATCCGGCTATGCAATCGTGTATAGCGGAGCGTATGCCGAACAACAACAATCATTCAAAGAGCTCCTGATGATACTGATACTATCCTGTTTGTTGGTCTTTACAGTAATCCTGTTCTTGTATCGTAACATCAAAGTCGCGCTCATCATCTTATTGATCTCCACCTTGGGCATCTCAGGCAGTTATATTCTGTTATATATCACAGGCACTCCATTAAATGTAGGTAGCTACACCGGTTTGATCATGATGGTGGGTATCATTGGAGAAAACGCGATCTTCACCCTCTTGCAGTTTTACGAAACCCTTGGCGTCAAGACAAAAGAGCAGTCATTAGTCTATGCCATCAGCACGCGGCTTCGTCCCAAACTGATGACCGCCCTGTGTGCTATCATTGCATTAATGCCATTAGCATTAGGCATTGGCACCGGTGCTCAGATGCATCAACCTTTGGCTATTGCCGTCATTGGTGGTTTTCTGGTGGCGTTGCCCCTCTTGCTGATCGTGTTGCCAAGTCTATTAAACAGAGTGGATTTTAAGAAATAGCTCAATTTACAATACCAACTTAACAGACTTATCACCCACATTCACATAATACGTTGCTCCGACAGGTAATGATACTGACAGGAGTAGTGCTCCATGCATATCATACACAGAGATACAATCGCCTGTCAGGGACCCTTTCACCTCTATGAATGAACCATTATCACAGAGGAAAGATAGCGGCAAAGTAGCAGTATCCGCTACAGTGATGATATAATCTTCCACAATATTCGCAAACTCCATCCATTCTACAGCACCTGAATAAGAAAGTTTAGAGCCTCCCGGCACAAATAACTTACAACAATCTTTATTCACAAAGCTGAATCCGTTAAAACTCACAGAAGGAGGAATTGCATTCATGATACGTATCATATCCAAAAGACGGCAATAAGAAAAAGCAAACATCCCTATGGAGAGGATACTTGACGGAAGAGTAACAGAAGTAAGATTTGAACAGTAATAGAACGCATTATTTCCAATGGAAGTGACACCCTCAGGGATGGAGACTGAGGATAAGGCCTTACATCCTGCAAAAGCCCATTCACCGATGGAAGTTACCCCTGCCGGAATAGTGACTGAAGTAAGTTCCTTTGAACCTGCAAAAGCACCATTTCCAATCGTTTTAACATGCTCCGGGATAATATATTCAGTCCCTTTTGCCTTGGGATAAGCTACAAGTGTCTCGCAGTTCTTTGTAAACAAGATACCCTCTATCTGAGAGAATGCGGGATGGTCATCAGCAATACAAAACCGAGTCAACTCATTGCACGAAGCAAAAGCTCCAGTCCCAATAGAAGAGACAGCCAAAGGAATGGTTACATCTGTAAGAGCATTGCACCAGAGAAAGGCAAAATCGCCAATGGATGTGATACTTTTCGGGAACTTTACAGAAGTTAGTTCGTGGCAATTTCGAAACGCAAAGGATCCAATAGAAGTGACATCATACGTCGTTTTTATCGTATGTTACAGCATCGGGAATCTCAAGAGCACCTGCAACAGGAGTTGAATGAAAAGTAACAGTGACCGATGTTTCGTCCGAATTGATTGAATACTGCAAATCATCAACAGTAAAATAAGCCTTGTATGTTTTACTTTTCCCCATCGCCTTTGTCCATTAATGGAGAGAAAAAGAAGTAATTACCTTCAAAAGGAATTCATTGATCTTCTCTTCTGATTTATTTTGTCACTCACAAATGTAGCAGTTTATTTTGAAATTCAGTTCGTAAATAAGATTAATTAGTGCTGGTTGAAGTATCTTTTCCTTCCACTCCTCTCACCGTCATCCCTTCCCACCATGCCGTCATTGCGGGCCTGAACCGCAATCTCCCTTGTTTCATTCTTTCTTGCAATCTTTGTTACTTGTCTGCTTGTTTCCTGACGTTTATTGTCGTACCTTTATAAAGTTGAATAAGTATATTCTGTCTAGCACTGATTTTAGTTGACTCTCAGAAGTTCAACTAAAAATTAGAAAC
>CAXXFJ010000010.1:0-63532 GCA_963677415.2 Bacteroidales bacterium
TGTCAAAGGAGACTTGCGCACCCGTGGTTGACGCGGATGAAACCATGTAAATAAAGCCGTCGGTATGTGTATCAATGAAGCGAATACGCTCTTCTGAGGTCTCGGGAGTAATCAGCATGATGATCTTCACGCCATACTTTTCTGCCACTGGTTTGTATTCCTCCATGTAATCGCGAAAAGGCAGATCGGGAAGAATTACCCCATCGACACCTACTTCCTGACACTTCTGACAGAAAGGCTCAAAGCCAAACTGGATCACAGGGTTGAGATAACCCATCAGAATCACAGGAATCGTCACGTCGCGGCGTGCCTCCTTCAACTGATCAAACAAGACACGAAGCGTCATTCCATTGTTCAGCGCCTTCTGATTACTCTCCTGAATGACCGGACCATCTGCCATCGGATCAGAAAAAGGCATGCCGATCTCTACCATATCAACCCCTTTCAGCTGCAACTCCCTGAGCACAGGAAGTGTATCTGTCAGTGCGGGATATCCTGCCGTAAAATAGACAGAGAGAATCCCTTTATTTTTCCTCGAAAACAATTCCGTTATTCTATTCATTTTCTTTTCAGTATTGATTGATTTCTTTTATAAACTGACGCGTCATAGCCACGTCTTTCACTCCCGGTGCCGTCTCAAACTTACTGTTGATATCAATGCCGGCTAAGTGTGGATGCCGGAACCGAATGATTCGCTTCGCATCCTCCGGACCAATGCCGCCGCTCAGCAGAAAAGGCGTTACCCCCTTATAATGCTCCAGCAAAGACCAGTCATATTGCATACCCGAGCCACCCGGCAGAATACTCTTTGTATCAAAAAGGTAATAATCGCAGCTTCCCTCATATCGGGACACCGCTTTCAGATCCTCTGCACATGCGACAGGAAAGGCTTTAATCACCTTCAGTCCGGTGCAATGGATACGCGTGCATACTTCTGGAGACTCCTGACCATGTAGCTGTACGTGCGACAGTCCGTAATTGCCCGCTACCGGTAAGATGACCTTACAATCCTCATTGACAAACACTCCTACCCTGCCCATCGTAACCGGAAGCACATCGAGCACAGCAGGATCGAGCTGTAACGCCGAACGGGCAGTGCCGTTCCAAAAGATAAAGCCCATTAGATCCAGTTCGAGAGCTGCCAGTGAGCGAATTGATTGGGGATCATTCATCCCGCAACATTTGATAATCATAAGGATGAAATGAAGGAAGTTAAGGCATCCGATGGCGAAAGCTCCCGCATGAAAGTTTCGCCCATAAGGAATCCGTTAAAACCAGCGGCACGCAATTCTCTGACCGTCGCTGACAGTGAGATGCCGCTCTCAGCCACCTTTACATATCCTTCGGGTATCTGTGTGCTCAATCGTATGGAAGTCTGTATCTCCGTGACAAACGTCTTCAGATTGCGGTTGTTCACACCGATCATATCTGCATTCGGATGAATAAAAGAGAGCTCCTCCTCGTCATGTATCTCCAACAGTACCTCCATGCCTAGTTCATGCGCCAATGCCGCATAATCCTTGCATTGCTGTCTGCCGAGAATTGCTGCGATCAGCAAGATCACATCTGCTCCCAGCGCCTTAGCCTCATAGATCTGATACTCGTCCACGATAAAATCTTTACGCAGCAATGGCGTCTTGTCTGTCAGACTTCTTGCCATGATCAGATCCTTACCGGTGCCACCGAAGTAAGGCTCATCAGTAAGTACCGAGATAGCAGAAGCTCCTGCAGCTACATAGCCGGGTATGATCTCTTCCACCCGGGCATCAGCATGGATGAATCCCTTGGAGGGTGATTTCCTTTTAAACTCAGCGATGATGCCGCTTTCGGACTTCAGCAATGCCTGTTTCATTGAGTTGCACACACGGTGATAATGCCCCGCGTCAGCCAGCTGTTCGATGGAGAAATGTGCCTGATGAAGAGCCACTTCCTCTTTCTTCGAATACGTTATTGTTTCCAGTATATTCATAGCACTCACGAATTAATAGCGACAAACTTCTTAAATGCTTTCAAGGCAGCACCGCTCTCAATAGAGACCCGTGCCTGATCTACCGCCTCATCGATACTCAGCAACGGATTGATTGTCAGGATTGCAATCGCCGCATTGGCAATCACCGTGTTCTTCTGAGCAGGCAACGCTGTATTAGTGAGTACCGAATCAAAGATCACGGACGCTTCTTCTGGTGTGTTTCCCCCGAAAAGATCTTCCTGTTTGCTCTCAGGTAATCCGAAAGAAGCTGCCGAATAGATATGCTCACCCTGCTTATTGACCACCTTAAAGTCGCTGGTCAGCGAGATCTCATCGTAACCATCCAGACTATGCACCACTGCAAAGTCCAGACCCTCCTGCTGATAGATATACGAATAGAGACGACTCATCTTCAGGTTATACACCCCCAGCACTTGCCGTTTCGGACGCATTGGATTGACCAACGGACCGAGCACATTGAAGAAGGTCGGTACTTTCAGTTGCTTACGGATCGGAGCCACCGTCTTCAGTGCCGGGTGAAAGAACTGTGCATGCAGATAGGCTATGTTGCTCTCTTCGATCGAACGGCGCAGCAAGTCCTGGTCGCTCGTAAACTTCACCCCATGCTGTTCAATCACGTTCGACGAACCACTCACCGAGGTTGCCCCGTAATTACCCTGTTTGCACACCTTATATCCCGCTCCGGCCAGCGCAAAACAGGCACACGTAGATATGTTGAACGTATTCTTGTTGTCACCTCCTGTACCCACAATATCAATCGGATTATATTCACTCAGATGGACCGGAGTACACATCTCCAGCAGCGCATCCCTAAAGCCCATCACCTCATCCAAACTGATACTCCGCATCATGAACACGGTTACAAAAGCCGACACCTGCGCATCATTATATTTCCCCTCAGCAATATTTTTCAGAATCATGCGCGACTCTTCACGTCCCAGGTTCTGATGCTCAAATAACCGGTATAATATCTCTTTCATTGTTGTTTCTATTTATTCGTTCTGTTTTAATCGTTTCCAATCACCTACGCTTACAGTTCCAGCCAGTTACGCAGTATATCCAGTCCGGCAGGAGTCAGCACAGACTCCGGATGAAACTGCACCCCGTGCACATCCAGCTCCCTGTGACGTAATGCCATGATCGTCCCCTCGCTATCCACAGCAGTCACTTCCAGACAAGCCGGAAAGTTATCTGTGCTCACCACCCAGGAGTGATACCTACCCGCTTCAAACCCATCAGGCACTCCTTTAAAAAGAGGATCCTCCACCAGCGTATGTATCGGAGTAGCGATACCATGTTTCACTTCAGACAGATTGATCAGCGTACCGCCAAACGCCTCCGCGATAGCCTGATGACCCAGGCAAACACCAAGAATACTCTTGGTAGCAGCAAAGCGCCGGATCAGTGGCAGCAACAAGCCCGATTCTTCCGGAATACCCGGACCCGGTGACAATAATATCTTCTCATAAGGCTCCGCCTCGTCCAGCGTCATCTGATCATTACGGATCACAGTGACATCTTTATATCCCAATGCTTTGATCGCATGTACCAGGTTGTAGGTAAATGAATCATAATTGTCAAACACCAATATCTTTTTCATCTCAATTTTTCAGTTCAGCGGCAGCATCGATGGCATTCTTCAACGCTCCCAGTTTGTTATTCACCTCATTCAGTTCGCTCTCTTCTACCGATTTGGACACGATACCTGCACCTGCCTGATAATACAATGTATTATTCTTGCTGAGAAAAGTACGTATTGTGATTGCCTGATTCAAATCTCCATTAAACCCGATGTAGCCAATACAGCCACCATACGCCCCACGACGATGCGGCTCTACCTCATCAATGATTTGCATGGCACGCACCTTTGGAGCACCCGACAAGGTACCGGCAGGAAATGAATCCGCAAATACCTTCAAGTGATTCACATCAGCAGGCACTTCACCCGATACCCTCGACACCATATGCAACACATGTGAATAATATTGGATCTCCTTGTATATTTCCAGTTTGACGCGCGACGTATTTCTGCTCAGGTCATTGCGAGCCAGATCCACCAGCATCACATGTTCCGCGTTCTCCTTCGGATCGCTGCGCAGCGCCTCTGCCAGCGCAGCATCCTTCTTATCATCCCCTGTACGCTTGAAGGTACCGGCTATCGGATCGATATACGCCTTATTGCCCTGAATCCGCAGGTGCGTCTCCGGCGACGAACCAAAGATTCGATAGGAACCATAATCAAAATAAAACAGATAAGGTGACGGATTAATCGATCTCAGCGAACGATAAACCTTAAAATCATCACCCGTAAACTGCTGTGAGAAACGGCGTGAGAGCACGATCTGAAAGACATCTCCCCGCATACAATGCTGTATGCCTTTGCTCACCATCTCCTTGTATGCCTCATCCGTCATGGCAGCCTTCTCATCCCCTTCGACCTTGAAATTGTACGAAGCGAAGTTACGGTTTTCCAGCAAGAAAGCAATATGATCAATATCACTCGTCTCCCCCTCTTTCAAGTTCTCCACGATTGTCATCACATTCTTATGCGGATTGACCACCAGGATATATTTATACAACACATAGAGCATATCAGGCACTTCAGCCTCATCCTGCTTCTCCTGTTTGCGCAACTCTACCTGTTCGAAATAGCGGATAGAATCATAGCCAGTATAGCCAAAGAAGCCATTGAAGCCTGTTGGATTGGCTGTCTGATCCACATCAAACGATTGCAGATAGGTATTAAAAGCCTCAGGTACCGATTCTTTTGAAGTCACCGCAAGAGTCTGAGAAGTGCCATCAGGATAGAGCTCTGTGATCACGTCCTTGTCCACCTGAAAATGTGCTATCGGCAGGAATCCGATAAACGAATATGAGTTTTCACCCCCATGATAGTCGGAGCTCTCCAGCAATGCTGACCCCGGATAGAGATCCCTGATTTTCAGATACAAACCCACCGGCGTCTGCAAGTCAGCCAGCAATGTTTTCGTCAATGTGCGAATAATTGTCTTCATCTTATCTTTGTATTTATATTTTTGTTTGATTTACATTCTTCCTTCCGCGTTGCTGATATAAGTATCCATATCCTTATCTCCCCGACCGGAAAGATTGAGCACCACCACATCTTCTTTCTTAAACTTCATCTTGCCCAATACTGCCAACGCGTGTGCAGACTCCAATGCAGGGATGATACCCTCCATACGAGTCAACTCGAAAGCTGCGTCCAGTGCCTCATCATCATTGACTGCCAGTACCATAGCCCGTCCACCACGTGCCAGATTTGCATGAATCGGTCCGACACCCGGATAATCCAGTCCTGCGGAGATGGAATATGGTTCGATAATCTGTCCGTCCTCCGACTGCATCACCAACGAGCGACATCCATGCAAGATACCTTCCCTGCCACACACGATCGTCGCAGCCGTCTGATCCGTATCCACACCCAGTCCGCCGGCCTCTGCCTCTACCAGTTTCACCCGTTCATCATTCAGATAATGGTAAAAAGCACCCGCCGCATTACTGCCACCTCCCACACAAGCAATCAGATAATCCGGATAGTCGCGTCCCTCATGTTGCATCATCTGCACCTTGATCTCTTCGCTGATCACAGACTGAAACCTGGTCACCATGTCCGGATATGGATGTGGTCCTACCGTACTTCCTATGATATAATGTGTATCGTGGGGATTACAACACCAGTCGCGTATCGCTTCATTCGTCGCATCCTTCAGTGTCATATTGCCCGAAGTCACCGGCACGACAGTAGCGCCCAGCATCTCCATCTTGCGTACATTCAACGACTGACGTTGCACATCCAATTTTCCCATATACACCACGCAAGGCATATCCATCAACGCACATACTGTAGCCGTAGCCACTCCATGTTGACCGGCACCCGTCTCTGCGATGATCCGCGTCTTGCCCAGTCGTCTGGCGAGCAAGATCTGTCCGAGCGCATTATTGATCTTATGTGCCCCTGTATGATTCAGATCTTCCCGTTTCAGATAGATTTTCGCTCCATATTTTTCCGACAAACGAGCAGCGTAATATAGAGGAGAAGGACGACCCACATAGTCACGCAGATACCCATTCAGTTCCTCGATAAAGGAAGGGTCATTCATGATCGTCAGATAAGAAGTCCTCAACTTTTCCACATTCGCATAGAGAATCTCAGGGATATATGCCCCGCCGAATCGTCCATAAAAACCATTTTCATTTACATCGTAGTTCATATCATATCTATTTTATTTGTTATCAGCTGAAAAAAAGAAAGGCCTGTCGTGAGTACGACAGGCCTGCTTTTAATAAATATATTCTATTCGGTTAATCACATAATGCCCTAGCTCACGATCTTGAGATCTTGAGAGCGCCACCAATATGCATTAAATAACTGAATCATTTTTCGTTCGTTTTGAATGATGCTGCAAATATAAAAGGAATATCAATACGTTGTATCGTTTTGCCGCAATTTTTTTATTATTTTATTTCTTTCCTGAAACCATCAAGTTGTTTTTTCCCATCGGATAGGCATCCATTGTTGATCGGATAGGCATCCATTGTTGACCGGATAGGCATCCATTTCTGTAAGCCTGAAGGGCATTTAATAACCATTTCTGCTTTCGAATGTATAGGATGTGTGGGATATTGCAAATAAAACCGGGTATTATCAGACATGTTCAAAAAAAAACATTCGTAGTTTTATTCTATTTTTCCGATGGTAACTATTTGATTGACAATTTATTTTTATATGTTTGCAGCTTAAGTGTACAAATCATACTTCTAACCAACATCTGATGAAATGAAAAAACTAATCTTATCCGGTCTGTGCATCGCGACGATAGCGCTGACGCACGCACAAAATGCTCCGATTCAGATCAATGCCGATGCAAGCAAACAGATTGCTACCGTTACGGATCTGTTTAATGGCACAAACATCGAAGATCTCAACAACCAGACCAACGGCGGACTGTTTAGTCAGCTACTCCATGGAGAAGCCTTTGAAGAGAATGTAGAAACGGCCGATATCCTCAAGCTTCCCAGAGAAGATTATTCAAAAGTCTTTGTCATACTGGACGAGAACAGGAATCCTCATTTCCTCTCCACCGCCAATGCCTACACACGTGTGACTTGGAACAATCTCTCTGAGCTCTATGATGTCAACTCAAAAGACATCTACGATGCCGTCAATCCGATTCAACGTCAAGACCCCACACAACCCAACCGCCGGAGAGTGGAGCGCCCCATGAGACTTGGACCGCTTAGTTTCTACGGACGCTACGTGCTTTATGACAGCATCCCTGAGCCCTATCGCTCACAGATAGTCTCCCGCATCAATGGCAACGAACAGATCAGTCGCTACTGGGATAAAGTAGTTTCAGGCAGCGCATCCGGTTCGTTCATACTCCAACGCGGCAATGCGTATATGGGACGCCAGGGTCAGATCATCTCCTTCACCGGAGGGAGTGGCGAATTGGGTTTGTATAATGCCGGACTCTACAAATCAGGCATCCACTTTGAAGGCAACAAGCCCTACGAAGGCGTCCTCCGTGTGAAAGCTACACAGTCTACTACCATCTACCTCTCTGCCCGTGACGAAAACAACAAAGTGCTCGCCGAAGTGCCCTATACCTTAAAAGGAGACGGCTCGTTTGAGAAAGTCACTTTCCAACTCACACCCACTGCTTCTACCTTCAAAGGACATTTCGGTATCACTCTCAAACAACAGGGTCGTATCGAACTCGGATTTGCCTTCCTCCAGGCAGGAGACTGGGGACGCGTAAATGGTCTGCCTGTACGCAAAGAATTTGTGGACGCGCTCAAGAAACAAGGCATCAAAGTAATCCGTTACAACGGTTCGATGGTTGACGTCGGAGTAGATACCTACCTCTACCGCTGGAAAAACATGATCGGACCGGTGGACGAAAGAAGAGTCTGCTTCCGCAATGGATTCAACCCCTATGCCACCACCAGCTTCGGACTCATCGAAGCCTGCCAGTTTGCAGAAGCCATCGGAGCCACAGCTGTCACCGGTATGTGTCTGAATGAGACCTACCAGGATATCCGCGACTATGTAGAGTATATGAACGGTGCCGTTACCACCCATTGGGGAGCCCTCCGTGCCAAGCATGGACATCCGGCACCTTATAACCTGAAATACATCGAAGTGGACAACGAACGGCCGATGACAGTCGGATACGTAGAATGTGTCAAGAAGTTTGCACTGGCATCATGGGAAGTAGATCCGGAGATGCATATCTCCCTCTCCCTCAATATCGGTTCCAATCCCGACAGCTATGCCCGTGGCACACAGCAGTACGAACTTTCCAAAGGGCTCATCGGCTGGTTCATCGCACAAGGCAAACCTAATAATGTTGTCTGGGATGCACATTACAGTGGAGCAGTCAATTTTGCTGACACCCGTGGCTTCGATCATGAGATGGGCGTTGATTTACAAGCCGAACTGACAAAAGACTTCCCCGGCTACAAACTCACTCTCTGTGACCTGGAAGAAAACGGCAGCCGCTGCGACTGGGATCGCGGACTGGCACATGCGCACAACTGGAATACCCTGCAACGCTACGGCACAGAGCATTTTACCATGCTAGCTACTGCCAATACCTTCCAGCCAGAAGGATTACATTACATGTGGGATCAGGGACGTGTACACTACACCCCCGATGCGATGTGGTTTATGCCATCTGCATACATCGATGAGAAGATCAGCAGTGAGAAGCTATACAAAGTGGTAGAAGCTACCAGCAGTCAGGATTCCACTCTCGATGTTACTGCCAAACTAAGTGACGACGGCAAGAAACTGCAACTCTGCGTAGTCAACCTGAGCAACAGTCCGCAAGCCGCAGTCATCAACATCAGTAACTTCGGCTTCAAGACACAAGCACAGACCTGGATGATTGGCAACTGCGAACTCACAGCAACCAACACCTATGCGAATCAGACAAAAGTCGTTCCGGTAATGAGTACCGTAAACCTGAAGAAGAAGAATGCAAGCTATACATTCCCGAAATATTCCTATACGATCATCACGCTGACCAAGTAGAGGAAGAGCCTTGTTTTAAATAGCAAAGAGGATGTCTCAGACTTATGAGGCATCCTCTTTGCTATTCGTACTATATCACTCAGATCAAACTCAAAGACTCAGCATCCGAAGGCTTTAAAGAAACTATTGAGACCCCCTCTCGAGGGTATGACAAACAAGCTTATTTCCTGAAAAATATCATTACTCGCACCACTATAGCACAAGTAAGTACGATTACACCTGCAAAAGCAAAGGTTCTTACTGTTTCAGGATCAAAGCTGTCTTGAAAGAATTTAATAACAACAACATATACCAGCAACAACGCAATTAAACAGTAATATACGACTCTCAATATTTTTACATTCATGATCTTTCTCTCTTAGTTGATATTGACATTCTCGGAGGCACCCTCAGGCTCCGCCACGTAAGGAAGAGTGAAATAAAACATTGAGCCCCTTCCTTCTTCACTCTCCAGCCAGATCTCCCCTCCAAGCATCTCCACATACGCCTTTGAAATGGACAATCCCAGACCCGCTCCCTCCCTGGCATGCAAGTCCGCAATATCCGCCTGAATAAAACGCTCAAAGATAGCCTCCTGCCTCTCCACCGGAATGCCAATGCCCGTATCTTTTACATAAAAGAGCAGTTCGGCAGCCTCCCCTGTCGCTCCACTCTTCAGGTTATATCCAAACTCGATCTCACCATTATCTGTATATTTAATAGCATTCTTTACCAGGTTGGTGAGTATGGAATAGACCTTTTCTTTGTCTGACTTGATAAAGGCGTTATTCAAAGGAAACTCATTGACATACGAAAACTTCAGATGCTTCGCTTCCGCTTCAGGCTTCAACATATTATATACGTTTGCCATCTGATTATTAATATTAGACTCTCCAATCTTTACCTTCATTACCCCGGCTTCTATTTTGGAGATATCGATAATATCGTTGACTATATTGAGCATCCGTTTACCACTCTTCTGAATGATCCGGATATATTCATGCCTCTTCTCACCTGTCAGATCAGGTTCTTCCAATAGTTCGGTAAAACCCAGAATACCGTTCATCGGCGTCCGTATCTCATGACTCATATTAGCAAGGAAGGCAGATTTTAAACGGTCACTTTCTTTTGCATGTTCGATGGCAATGATTAACTCTGCTACCCTTTTTTCTTTCTCTTCATTCTGATAGGCAAGTTCCTTGTTGGCAATCACTAACTCGGCTGCACGCTTTTCTTTCTCGTCGTTCTGATAGGCAAGTTCTTTGTTGGCAATCACCAACTCGGCTGCACGCTTTTCTTTCTCGTCATTCTGATAGGCAAGTTCCTTGTTGGCAATCACTAATTCTGCTGCACGCTTTTCTTTCTCGTCATTCTGATAGGCAAGTTCTTTGTTGGCAATGGCTAACTCTGCGGCACGCTGTGCTTTCTCATGATTCTGAGCTGATTTCTTTTGCTGCAACTCTTCGGCCTGTTGGCGAAGAATTCTAGCTTCTGATAGGTTTCCATTTTCCATTGTGCCTAAACTTTACTTTTCAACTAGCCACTAAATATTGATTACTGATGAACTTGATTGATTTTTCGTCCATCAGCAGTTTCGAGCAGCAGATTTTCATAACGTACTACTTCCTACATCTATAATTTGAGAAAGTTATATTCTTAGTTGTCTTTGATCTTCTCTGACACACCCTCAGGCTCTGCCATGTAAGGAATAGTAAAATAAAATGTCGATCCCTTTCCCTCCTCACTCTCCACCCAGAGCTTCCCACCAAGCATCTCCACATACGCCTTGGTGATAGACAAGCCCAGACCTGCGCCCTCCCGGACATGTACGTCCGCTATATCCGCCTGAATAAACCGTTCAAAGATAGCATCCTGTCTCTCCTTAGGAATGCCAACACCCGTATCTTTTACATAAAAGAGCAGTTCGGCATCCTTCTCCAACGTGCCACCCTTGAGGTTATAACCAAACTCGATCGCACCTGTATCTGTATATTTGACGGCATTCTTTACCAGATTTGTGATTATGGAATAAACCTTCTCTTTGTCTGACTTGATATAGGCATTATTCAAAGGAAACTCATTGACATACGAAAACTTCAGACGCTTTGCTTCCGCTTCAGGCTTCAGCATGCTATGTACATTTGCCATCTGATTATTGAGATTGGATTCCCCGATATTTACCTTCATCACTCCCGACTCAATTTTAGAAATATCGATGATATCATTCAGGATATTCAGCATCCGTTTGCCACTCTTCTGAATAATCCGGACATACTCTTGCTGCTCTTCACCCGTCAGATCAGGTTGTTCCAGCAATTCGGTGAAACCCAGAATCCCGTTCATTGGTGTACGTATCTCATGACTCATATTAGCAAGGAAGGCAGATTTTAATCGATCACTCTGTTCGGCGCGCTCTTTGGCAATCACCAGATCGGCCATGATCCGTTTACGATCCTCCAGTTCCTTTTCCAGCTGTCGGGTACGAATAGACACCAGATTATTCAGTCGGTCATTCTCATACCGTTTATCCGCATTGGCTTTCCGTATTTTCACCATCGCCCTGATCTGCGCGATCAGTTCGGTTTCATCAATCGGTTTGGCAATAAAAGCCTCCGCCCCCACTTCCAGCGCATGGATGCGATGCTCTCTATCCCCTTTTATCGCAGTAAGAAAAACCACAGGAATATCACATAACTCATTATCTGCCTTGAGCCTTTTGCACACCTCAAATCCATCCATGCCCGGCATGACCACATCCAGCAACACTACATCCGGATGCTTTGCAGCCACGAGTTCAATTCCCTTTTCTCCATTCAATTCCATATAAAACTCCGCATTCGGAAAAGCCTCATCAATCAGTGCATTCAAGCTAATCAGATTGTCAGTGTTGTCATCGATGGCCACTATTTTCACCCTTCTATTTTCCATAAAGCATATTATTTATAGTTTTAAGAAAGAGTTTATTTTCAATAGGCTTGGCAATAAATGCATCAAAGCCATGCGCCAATATCGCTTCACGGTCACTCGTCATGGCACTCGCTGTGAGGGCGATCACCGGGATTTGCTGCATCCGGGCATCATTTCGAATTATTTTAAATGCAGCGATTCCATCAATATCCGGCAGTGCGATGTCCATCAATATCAGATGCGGTAGATACTTCTTTGCCATCTCTACACCGGCTTTTCCATCAATAGCCTCAAGCACCGTAAACTCAGGTGAAAGCAATGCCTTCGCCGTCGTCATATTATCCGGATTATCCTCCACAACCAGTATCACCGGTTTGCCCTCTATCACTTGCGGAGCGCGTTTCGATTGTACCTCGGCAACCTCTTTAGGAGCCACCATCTCAGCTACCGCATTCAGCAATTCAATCCGGTTGACATCCCCTTTGCGGATCAGCTGATGAATGTTATTGCGTTTTAAGAAGCTCAGCTCGTCCTTCGTGATATGCTTAGCTGTCAGGATAAGCACCGGTACATGTGACGTAAGCTCAGCTTCCCGCATCATCTTCAACATATCAAACCCATCGATATCCGGCATCATCAAATCCAGTATCATTGCATCCGGAATCGTATGTTCGATGATGGTAAGAGCTTCTTTGGCACTATGAGCCACCAGCAGTTTGTATCCAAACTCCTCCATAAAGTCCTTCAGCTGGATGATAGCCGGTTCGCTGTCTTCTACCAGTAAGATCGTCTTTCCCGCAACAGCTTCCATGGGTTGAGCCACACTCATCTTCTCCTTACGACTCACCTCATTCAGAGCTTTAGGTACAACGGCACAATCGGCAACAGCATAGTTCAGCGGTATCTCCAATGTAAACTTTGATCCGACTCCCAATGTACTTCTGACTGAGATAGAGCCTCCCAGCATATGCGCATACTTCTGTGCAATAGCCAAGCCCAGTCCGGTGCCGCCAAAGCGACGCGAGGTAGTGCTATCTGCTTGTCTGAACTCCTCAAAGACATGTTCCATATTCGCTTCGGAGATCCCTATTCCGGTATCCTCCACTGTAATGGCAATACTCTTCTCTTTCACCACAGCTGAGATACTCACAGTTCCCTTTTCCGTAAACTTCACTGCATTGGCAATCAGGTTTTGCATGATATGGTGAAACTTATCCGCATCGCTACTGATAGCCACGTCACAATCACCCTCCGGAAGCATCAGCTCAATTCCTTTTTGCTTTGCCTGCGGTCGTATCATTTCCACCAGTTCTTTCATTACAGAGCACGGCTTAAACGCTGTGACCTCCACCTCTTCGCGTCCTGCTTCGATACGCGAAATATCCAGCACATCATTGATCAGAAGCAGCAGATGCTTCCCGTTACGTTCGATTACCTCCAGATAGCCAGACTCCTCCTCCGAGATCTTTTTGGAAAGCCGTCTGCTAAGCACACCCGAGAGCGCAATGACTGAATTAAGCGGTGTACGCAGTTCATGACTCATGTTTGACAGGAAACTCGTCTTCAGCCGGTTTACTTCGCCAAGCTGATTTTTCTGAATTTCCAGCTCTGTATTCTGTTCCATCAATGCGCCCGACTGTGCTGCCAGTTCACTCTTTTGCATCTCCAGCTCACTGTTTTGAAACTCCAGCGTTTTCAAAAACTCTTTCATCTTATGATATGCCAGGATACCCTCCACCCGTGTGCTTAGCGTCACCAGGGTGCGATCAACCAACAAAATAGACTCTTCACTATACACATTTACACTAGCCAGAGTGACTATAGCAATCACTTCATTCTCTACAATAAGAGGAATCGTAATAATTTCGCTCGGTATAAACTTCCCACATACCGTATTAAACATAAACCGGGTATTGGCAGGAACATCCTTCAGATGATACATCTTCTTCGTTGAAAGCACCATTCCAAACTCTCCCTCCATATTATGGGCATCAAACATTTGTCTGGCATTCTCATCCAGTCCAAACGACTCGAAACAGCGAAAGCTCTTCTTATCATCACTCAGCAGATACACTGCCGCCATCTGCGAATTGGTATGACCAGCAAAAGCGTTCAGTACGGAGCGGAAAAACAGCTTCATATCATATTCGTTGATCATCAAGGAAGCTAACTCAGCTATTTGTTTGTCCAGGCTCCTTTTCTTTTCAATACTCATCGCCAACGTATTGAATGACTTTGACAATACGCCAAACTCATCTTCCGACTCATACGTACTCCGGGCACTCAGATCTCCTTGGTGAAAGCGGTTCGTCGCCAGCGTGAGTTCTTTGATAGGTGTGCGCACAGCCTTCAGCAGCCAATAAATAACCAGACCGGAAAGCAGTACCATAAATAAAAATATCACAACAAGTTCCGTGGTTAATAGTTCGTACAGCTGAGTGGAATTGGTAAACAGCGTATCCGCCTTGTTTTTTGCATAGTTCTCAATCACTTTGATTTTGGAGAGCATATCCTCCCGCAACAGTCCTATCGAACCGTTAGGATCCAGATTCTCCTTCACTTTTTTTATATCGCCGGCAAGGGCTAGTGTGACATTCACTTTGCGATCCGTCTCCCATCTCAAAAAAGCCTTATGTGCTTCCTCTACATCACTCATCGGACCCAGATACTGCGATGTAATCACGTCAAACTGACTATGTGCATCAAAGGCATAGCTGTCAATATAATCGATGGCAGCCTGCTGCTCTTTCTGATTACTTCCCAACATTAGATTTCTTGTGCCCAGGCGCATATTGAGAATATCGGTATTCAGTATGCCGACCGCCCGATTTACCCGCAACGGGTGTTCATACATATCTACCGTCTGCTGATAAATCATTTTTGTTTGAAAATAGGAGACAATTCCCAGCACAAACACAAACAACAACAAGATAGAGAAGCCTATCTGAAGTTTCGTTACAATCTTAAAGTTCTTTATTTTCATTACTTAAACCCTTTCTATATTACGAAAAATCCCCGACTGCGGATACACCTCACTAAAACGACTCCTCTTCATAAAATCCCTTTCCACCTCACTTACTATGATATAACCATCTTTTGACAGACAACTCGTCACCTTATCCAGCATCAGACTCTGATACTCAGGCTTGTAATAAAACAATACATTCGAACAAAATACAACGTCAAAGCCCCCGAAGATACTTGCCGACGGACAGCTACTCTCCTTATCCAGCAGATCAAACACCGAGAAATCGATGCGCCGCTTCAACTCCGGCTTAACCACATACACATCCCCCTGTTTATCAAACCACTGCTCTGCCCACATCAGCGTCATCTTAGCAAGCTCCTGCTGCGAAAACACGCCTCTTCGGGCTTCATCCACATGTTCGGCTGACTTGTCTGTCGCAAATATTCGATAGTTCAACGGCTCTTTCCTGCTTTTATTCACCTCCTCCAAGAGGATTGCCACACTATATGGCTCTTGACCGCCGGCACAAGCCGCTGACCATATCCGGATTTCCTTACGATTTAATTGTTGATTTTGTGCAAAGATAGCCGGGGAAATAATACGTTCCAGAACCGCGAAAGTAAGTGGATTGCGAAAGAACTCACTGTAACCTACATGGAGTGCATCCAGCAAGAGGCTCCCCTCCTTGTTATCCTTCCCCAACAGTGCAAGATACTCGTCTACCGATTGGCTTTGCATCTCCATGATCCTTTTGTGGCTCGATTTTTTCAGAAAATCTGCATCAAAGCCAGACACATCCAGACTATTCAATGCCATGGCGGAAACCAGTTTTTGCTCCATTTCCTCCGGCTCCCGAAAGATCCCCTGCTGTAGTCGCTTCCCGTTCATCGTATTATTTAGCTGATATTAGCACTGCACGTGCAAATGTATTGTTTTTTAATGAAATAACTATATTAAGAAACTTTTATTTTCATACCCTTTATTACATACACATCATGCACAATAATAAGTCATCCTGTACACTCAGATTTTACTCTTTCTTATTGCTATAATATGCTAATCCGAAATATTGTATACTTTTGCACCAAGACATTGAGTCGGACTGTTCACCAGTAAATACTATCACAATGAAAAACATCCTTATCGGCATTGCCACCCTGTTTGCTTCCCTCTCTCTGGCATCCGCACAAGAGATCACTCCTTCCAATCAGAATTATGCGAACAACAAATCACCGTTGATCACCAAGCCGTATATCGCATTGCCCATCGGAGCGATCCACCCCGAAGGATGGCTCAAAGATCAGATGCTGCGGATGAGCGACGGCATGACAGGCAAGCTGGATAGCATCTACCCGCTCGTCATGGGCACGCGCAACGGATGGCTGGGTGGCGATGGCGACGTATGGGAAAGAGGGCCCTACTGGATCGACGGATTGCTCCCACTGGCATACATACTCAACAATCAGAAACTGATACAAAAAGTACAACCCTGGATCGAATGGACGCTTGCTTCACAAAAACCGGATGGCTATTTTGGTCCGGATACTGACCGACCTTACGAAGCAGGTGTACAACGCGACAATGCGCACGACTGGTGGCCCAAGATGGTCATGCTCAAAGTGATGCAGCAATACTACTCCGCTACCAATGACAAAAGGGTTATCCCCTTTCTGACGAACTATTTCAAGTATCAGCTAAAGGAGCTCCCCTCCCAGCCGTTGGGCAAATGGACCTTCTGGGGCGAACAGCGTGGTGGCGATAATCTCAATATCGTGTACTGGCTCTATAACATCACCGGCGATACGTTTCTGCTCGACCTTGGCACGCTGATCCACAAGCAGACATACAACTGGACAGACATTTTCCTCAGTCAGGATCATCTCTACCGACAGAACAGTCTCCATTGTGTCAACCTCGGTCAGGGCTTCAAAGAGCCGGTCATCTATTACCAGCAAAGCAAGGAGCCCAAACAGCTCGAAGCCGTCAAGAAAGCTGCTGCGACAATCCGCCAGACGCTCGGATTGCCCAACGGATTGTGGGCTGGCGACGAACTGGTACACTTCGGTGAGCCTACCCGTGGATCCGAACTCTGCACCGCTGTAGAGATGATGTATTCATTGGAAGAGATGCTACAGATCACCGGCGACATCCAATGGGCCGATCATCTCGAACGTGTAGCTTATAACGCCCTGCCTACCCAGGTGAGCGATCAGTTTGATGCCCGCCAATACTACCAGCAGACCAACCAGATCCGTATCACCAATGAGCTGCGCAACTTCTCCACACCACACGACGGCACAGACCTGCTTTTCGGCGAACTGACAGGGTATGCTTGCTGCACCAGCAACTTGCATCAGGGCTGGCCCAAGATGATTCAAAACCTCTGGTATGCCTCCGCAGACAATGGTTTGGCAGCCTTGATCTACGCTCCTTCCACCGTCACAGCCAAAGTAGCCGGTCAGGTGCCCGTCACCATACACGAAGAGACCGCCTATCCCTTTGACGAGACCCTCCGTTTCACCCTCACCTTCCCTGATAAGAAGAAGCAATCGGCCACCTTCCCCTTCCACCTCCGCATCCCCTCCTGGTGTCAGAAAGCAGAGATAGCCCTCAATGGCAAGCCCTTCAACGAGGGTTCAATCGTCAATGGGATCGCAAAGATCACCCGACTGTGGAAGCAAGGAGATCAGCTCACCGTTACCTTCCCCGCACTAGTCAAGGCAAGCTACTGGTATGACGGCGCCGCAGTGATCGAAAGAGGACCACTCGTGTATGCCCTGAAGATGAATGAGACCTGGACAAAGAAGAAGATGGACGACAGCCGCGTGATACGCTATGGATCGTGGTACTACGAAGTGACCTCCGACTCCCCGTGGAACTACTGTCTCTCGGGCAGTCAGCTCCGAGCAGATCAGATAGCAACCACCTTCCGATTTGAAAAGAAAGAACCCGGAAATAAATACCCGTGGACACAAGCAGATGCCCCGGTAGTCATCAAAGGGAAAGGTCGTAGAATGCCCGGCTGGCAACTCTATAAAGGGTCGGCAGGACCGGTCAATTACACCTCACAAGAGGGCGAACCGTTGGGAGAAGAAGAAGAGATTCAGCTGATTCCCTACGGATGCACCACCCTGCGTATCGCAGAATTTCCTGTGCGGTAATCGGGAGATCACAGGGAACAGACTTAAATTGATAGTTTAATCTGTGCTATCTATTTAACTGAATAAGAATGGATATGATAAAACTCTAATTTAAGAAACAGGTATTCAGTTTCATCTTCAACACCTCAGGCAGTTGGGGCATCGCTCCACTTTGTGTACAAATATAAGCAGACACATCCACGGCCAACTTATGCGCCTCGCTGATAGACTTACCTTTCAATATCGATGCACAAAAAGCAGCGGTAAAGGAGTCACCGGCACCCACCGTGTCAGCAACAATCACCTTGGGAGTATCAAGAAAAGAAACCTCTGTGGAAGTAAATACATAACTGCCATTCGTGCCACATGTAAGAATCAGCATCCTTAAGTTGTACTTGGCAATCAGCATCCGGCACGTCTCCTGAAAGTCAGCGGCAGGATAGCCAAAGAGAGCAGAGACAATGACCAGTTCCTCGTCATTAATCTTGAGTATGTTACATTTATTCAAAGACTCTTCAATAACCTCTTTGCTGTAAAAATGCTGCCGAAGATTGATATCAAATATCTTGTATTGCCCCTCCCCGTCGGGCATGGCATCCAGAAAGCGGTTGATCGTCTCCCGTGACACGGCATTACGTTGCGCCAGCGAACCAAAACAGACAGCACGCGTGGCAAGAGCAAGCTCCTGCAACTCCTCTGTGAATGGAATGTTATCCCACGCCACACCCTCTTTAATTTCATAACAAGGCACCCCCTCAGCATCCAGCGTCACCAACACCGTTCCCGTAGGAAAAGCCACTCTCTCCAGCAGATGATTCAAGCTCTTTGCACGAAACACCTCCACGATCTCATCGCCCGACGCATCGTTGCCAATAGCACTCACCACACAACTATCAAAGCCCAGCTGTGACATGTGATACGCAAAGTTGGCAGGAGCGCCACCTATTTTCTTTCCTTCAGGCAGCATGTCCCAAAGAGCCTCACCCATACCTACGATTTTACTATTCATACGATCCGGATTTTATGTTTCGCGTAAAAGATAAAAGATACAAGACACCGAAAGCCATCACTAACACAGCACCGCTCTGCGCTGCCATCGCATCCGATGCCAGCCCCATCACAAGCGGGAAAACGGTACCGCCAAACAAGCCCATGATCATCAGTCCGGACACCTCATTCTGTTTGTCAGGCTTATGCAGCAATGCCTGTGAGAAGATGATAGAAAAGACATTGGAATTGCCAAAACCAATCAGTCCGACACAAGCATAAATCATTAATTGCGTGTGTGCAAAGAAGAGACCACAGATGCCGAGAGCCAGCATGATCGCACTGATCACAAAGAATATCTTTCCCGACACTTTCGCCAGGATAAATGCACCCGAGAAACATCCGATGGTACGAAGAAGGAAATAAATGCTCGTCGCATAGCCGGCATCAGCCAACCCCATCCCCAGCCGTTCCATCAAAATCTTAGGAGCAGTCACGTTCGTTCCCACGTCAATCCCCACATGACACATGATACCGATATACGACAACAAGACCAGCTTATCACCCAGTAAAGCAAAGCATGCTCCAAAACCCGAACTCTTATCCACACTCTTTTTCTCCTCGATAGAAGTACTACCCAGCACGACGATAGCGATGATCGCGACAACAGTAAAGATGGGAAAGAGGATTTGCCAATACGAAAATTGCAAGGCACCCCAGGCAGCCAGGATCGGTGCCACAAAGGATGCTATCGCCTTCACAAACTGCCCCAGAGTGAGGGAACTAGCCAGTTTGTCGCCAGTCACAATATTAGAGATAAGCGGATTGAGAGAGACCTGCATCAAGGTATTGCCGATGCCCAGTAAAGAGAAAGAAAGCAGCATCGCAGGATATGTATGGCTGATCACAGGCACTATCAATGCCAATACAGTAACAAAAAGACTCAGCAACACCGTCTTCTTTCTACCTATCCGATTCATCAACATCCCCGTTGGAACAGAGAATATCAAGAACCAGAAAAACACCATCGAAGGAAAGATATTAGCCTCCGTGTCCGTGAGACTTAAATCGACTTTTACATAATTGGTCGCTATCCCCACAAGATCCACAAACCCCATGGCAAAGAAGCAGAACATCACGGGAATCAGTTTGGACACATTCGATTTACTATTCATGATTATTCAATTTAAAGTATAGACACGCCTATCAGAAGATAAAAGTAGTTATATTCCACAAAATTCCAAACTCTTTTTTCTCTTTGTGATGAATTGGTCATTTTATCTCTTCTGGTTCACAATGCGTATCACCGATTGTTATATTAAGCAAAGAGGTTGTCGCAGATTTTGCGACAACCACATCCTTTTACACTTCACCATCTATGAACACTCTATTGAAAAAAAGTAAGGGTCAGCATGATCTTATTGCTGTTCCTTTTTTTGCTTCATAAGGTCGATCATGTCTATCGTTGCAAAATTGAATTTGCCAAAAGGATAATAAGCTGTGATATTTGCAACATACGCTCTGAGATTTGTAATACAAATAGTCACGCCGGAATATTGGATCAAACCATTCTTTTCATCAGAGGAAAGATTCGCTTTCTCTTCAAAAGAGAATATGCCAACACCCTCCACGTGAATAGAATATCCCGGGCACTTCTCGGGATTAATTGTTACTTTCACATAAACAGCATTGATGTTATTTTCTGCATCATCTTGTCTACCAAAATCAATATCTATCGGATAATTAGCCAGTACAGACTTAAAATCCACATTGTCTTCTGCAAAGGGAATCACTTCACAAATAGATTTTAATATTGTAAACTCTCTAAGAAACAAGGGGGATTTTGTAGCGATCATAGATTTATGCAAACTAAAGTATTAGACATTCCAATCATTATGCAACCTTATTACCTGAGAATTTTATAGTTTGAGCCGTATCTTTACAACTAGCATCTGGAGTGTTATAGTTAGGCTTCCAGAAAAGTCCTGTGTAACCCACATCATTCAATGCCGAATTTGCTTTCGAAATCGCATTGTCGATAGCATTTGCATCACATATTTCGGACGTATCTTTTTGAATAGGTTCAAAGTTAATCACAGGTTTGTATCCGACAAATAGAGACAACTCAACAAATTTCGAGATTCGATGATCATAGTCTCCATTAAGTACTTGAGAAACATACCCTTTGGATACCCCAAGTCTTTTTGCCAGTTCCGTTCTATTAATCTTATTATCCTTTAGATACTGCTCTACCTTTTGAAATAATTCAATCTGTATTTTAGCCTCCCAATATTCGGGAGTTGCTATTAATTCGTCATGTGTCATGATTAAATGTGTTATTTTTGAAGTAGTGTTACTTTGTTCTGGTCATTCTTAATATATTCTCGAAATTCTTTTGCTATCTGTACGAACATTGTAATATTCCTTTCTTGTATCTTCTTGTAGCCTCCCAGAACAACGTATACATCTGGATTCTGCTTGATTACATATACTCTAAGAGCATCCTTCTTAAATTCATAACCAACAACTTTTCCCTTGTCTTTTATTGAATTAAATTTTGATCCAGGTAATCTTGAATCACAATCTGCAATAAAATTCATATATGCTCGAATGGAATTCAGAGACTTTTTATTTTCAGCAGATTTTTCTACTTCCTTGCAAAACTCATCATAAAGACATTCTCCATTTATAACGAGCTTGTAAAATGAAAGTTTTCCATCTTTTACCTCAGTTACCTTTTCAACTGCAAAGTTAATCATAAATCTATTAGTTTAGCTAAAACTAAACTTTATTTTATTAGATAATTGAGTGAACGACATTCAGCTCCGATAACACACTTTCAATCTTACACCATGAAGAGTGAACTGTCGCTTATTTTGCGACAGTTCACTTTTACTATCTTCATTCTTTACTTCAAGTAAAGACAAATCAGCATCTCAATCTTGCGGACCATACTTTTCAATAATCCGCTTCAGATTCTCTTCCGAAAAGAATAAGATTTCACTATTCTCTCTCATTTCACCATTCCGCTCCATTTGTGGAAAGTATTGCCTTGCCTCTTCATAATACGGAATGGTAACTCTTCTGACGAATTCAGCATACTCGTAATAATCAGCAATGAGGCTAATCCCTGTTCCACGCGGATCTTCATAAGAAAACGGACTCAGCAGGCAGTAGACCTGCGCTTGTGCGGTCTCAAGATAAAGATCCAGATCCACATCACAATCTGCCGAAGAATGTCTATGATGCATACATACGGACAAGTCATTACTCGTGGGTGAAGCACGATGCTCAATCCTAAATTGAGAAGCTATATATCTCCCTTCACTGTTGGTTTCTTGCAACCATTCCACGACTCCATCCGCAGGATCTTCAATCACCCGACCACAAGTATCACAAATAAAATGCTTTAACGGCTCTAACATAAGGCTACTGATTAATTGGTTTATAAAAAAAACGAAGTGCCCGGCTACAGTCTGCAACTGTGCCGGGCACTTCATCGAATAGCCAAAGGTATATGAATACTATCGTTTCCACAAAATAAAAGAAGGTTTATATTTATTTAAATCTGCAATTTATGCAAATATCTCGTTTCACCTAGGTCAAAATCAGGTCAGCTCTATCTTTTTCTTATCTTTGAGACTTCAAACGATAAAGCACTATGGACTATTTATATCTTCTACTGGGTTTCATCATCGCGGGAGCTATCTTGCGGAGCTTGTTGACTCCTTCCAAGAAATGCAGGGAGTGCGATGAAGCAATATGTAAGCTTCTCCAAGAAATTGATGAGAGAGAAAAAAAGGAAAAGGAAGACGCTGAAGAGAAAAAGATCGCTGATTGACTAAAATGTATCATTGAGTAACTCATTACTAACATTCTCCTCTCTTTCACTAACATTCTCCACACTTTTACTAACATTCTCCTCTGTCGATTGGCAGGGAAGAGTGATAATAAACTCATTCCGTAACTCATCGTTCCTTATCAACATTACAGATAAAAGGTGTTCTCCTCAATATCCTGTTACAAGAGAAGTAAAAATAATTCTCAATTAAAATATACAATCCAAATAAAGAACTACTTTTGCAGCTTTTATAGTATCAACTAGAGATCAAACAATAATAGTATGAAACGACTGATTACTCTCCGATCCATCCTGGTAATAACAGGCTTATTACTGGGACTTAGCTTACATGCAGAGGCACTCACCATCCATGTAGAGACTCCAGGCACTCTCTCTTCCTATATTGCAAGTAATGAGAAAGATCAGATTACCAGTCTTACGTTGACAGGCGATCTCAATGGAACAGATATCCGCTTCATTCGAGAGATGGCAGGAGCAGATGTGAACGGTGATGAAACTTCAGGAAAGCTTTCCGTCCTTGATATCTCAGATGCAAATATTGTGGCAGGAGGAGATAATTATTACCATACCTTCAATATAGATGATTCTTATGATTATTCTACAGACAATACAATAGGTGGGGCTATGTTTCGTGATACTAAACTTACTTCTGTTTCAATCCCACACAGTGTCACTTCAATTGGTGAAAGTGCGTTTGAGTATTGTAGCGGATTGACATCCATCACTATCCCAAACAGTGTCACGTCAATGGGTGATAGGGCATTTGCTTCTTGTATCGCATTAGCATCTGTCACTTTCGGCAATAGCATCACTTCAATTGCTGACTGTGCTTTTGTTGGATGTAGCGGATTAACTTCTGTCTCAATTCCTAACAGTATCACGTCGATTGGTAGTAGCGCATTTTATGGTTGTAGCGGATTAACTTCTGTCACAATTCCGAATAGTGTCACTTCTATTAGCGAAAATGTATTTGGGTATTGTACCGCATTAACGTCTATCACGATTCCAAGTAGTGTCACGCTGATTGGTACTAGCGCATTTGCGAGTTGTACCGCATTAACCTCTGTCGCTATCCCGAATAGTGTCACGTCGATTGGTGGTGGCGCATTTGGCTGTAGCGGATTGACATCTGTTTCGATTCCCAACAGTGTCACAACGATTGGTACTAGCGCATTTTCTGGTTGTAGCGCATTAACTTCTATCACTGTTCCAAATAGTGTCACTTCAATTGGTTATAATGTATTTTCTGATTGTAGCGCATTAATATCTGCCACTATCGGTAACAGTGTCACTTCTATAGCTGCTTATGCATTTGCCGGTTGTAGCAGATTAACTTCCACCACTATCGGTAGTAGTGTCACTTCGATTGATGGTGGCGCATTTTTTAATTGTAGCGGATTAACCTCTGTCATAATTCCGAATAGTGTCACTTCGATTGGTGAGCAGGCATTTTGTTATTGTAGCGGATTAACTTCTGTCACAATTCCGAATAGTCTCACTTCGATTAATGACCTTGCATTTTTGGGGTGTAGCGGATTAACTTCAGTCACTATCCCGAATAGTCTCACTTCAATTAGCAGATCTACATTTGGGTATTGTACCGGATTAACGTCTCTCACTATCCCGATCAGTGTCACTTCAATTGTTACAAGTGCATTTCAAAATTGTATCGGGTTAACGGAAATACACAATAACAATGCAACACCTCAAAATATAGATAGCTTTGTCTTTAACGGAGTTGATAAAACGACCTGTATTCTTTATGTACCAAAAGGCTCTTTGTCCAGCTATCAGGCTGCACCCGAATGGAAAGACTTTGCAACTATCATGGAAGAAGATTTAACCTCCAACCCTCAGATACAAACCGGTAACATCAAGGTCTATACAGAGGCAGAGGTAATCCTGATTGAAGGTGCAGAACCAGGAGAAACAATCTCTGTCTATACTGAATCCGGAGCTTTCATTCAAACCACACAGGTGACAGACAACATTCTCAGAATCAATGTACCCCGCGGTCATACTTATTTGATACAGACAGTTGGAAAGACTTTCAAGGTAGCATTGTAAAACAGTTTAACAGCTCTGATTGTATGGGCTAGATCAAACGATAATAGTATGAAACGACAAATGACTCTCAGATCCTTGCTGGTAATAGTAAGCTTATTACTGGGACTTAGCTTACATTCACAGGCACTGACCATCCATGTAGCGGCTCCGGGCACTCTTTCTTCCTATATTGCAAGTGAGGAGAAAGATCAGATTACAAGTCTTACGTTGACAGGCGATCTCAATGGAACGGATATCCGCTTTATTCGGGAGATGGCAGGATGCAATCCGTATGGTAATTACACAGAAGGAAAGCTTTCCGTCCTCGATATATCCGATGCGAATATTGTGACAGGAGGAGATTTTTATTTCTATAACACAGCTATCAATTCTTGTTATTATTCAACAGATAATACAATTGGTGATTATGTTTTTTTTGATTGTACCAGATTAACTTCTGTCACTATTCCCAACAGTGTCACTTCGATTAGGGAAGGTGCTTTTTGTTTTTGTACCGGATTTACGTCTTTCACTATCCCAAGTAATGTCACGTCGATTGGTGATAATGCATTTCAGTATTGTAGCGGATTAACTTCTGTCACTATCAGTAATAGCGTTACTTCAATTAGTATTGAGGCATTTCGAAATTGTATTGGATTAACTTCTATCACAATCCCCAACAGTGTCACGTCGATTGGTGAAGGTGCATTTTTGAGTTGTAGCGCATTAACAGAGATCATTGTCTCCGAAGAAAACAGCACTTTTAGCTCCATTGAGGGAGTCCTATTTAGCAAAGATAAAACTATTTTAGTCACATTACCCAGTTCAAAATCACAGAGTTACACTATGCCCAATAGCGTCATATCGATAGGAAATAAGGCATTTGCAGGTTGCAGCGGACTAAAATCCGTTTCAATTCCGAATAGTGTCACTTCGATTGGTTATGGCGCATTTTCAGGTTGTAGCGGACTAACGTTTGTCACACTCCCTGATAGTGTCACTTCGATTGGTGGTTATGCATTTTCAGGTTGTATCGGACTAACATTTGTCACAATCCCAGATAGTGTCACTTCGATTGGTGATGGCGCATTTTATTCTTGTATCGAACTAACGTCTGTCACGATCCCGAATAGTGTCACATCAATTGGTAGGTATACATTTTGTTATTGTAGGGGATTAACTTCTGTCACGATCCCGAATAGCGTTACTTCGATTGGCAAGGAGGCCTTTAATGGTTGTAGCGGATTAACCTCGTTCACTATCCCTAATAGTGTCACTTCGATAAGTGATTTTTCTTTTTCTGGTTGCAGCGGACTAACGTCTGTCACTATTCCGGATAGTGTCACGTCAATTGGTTCTTTTTCATTTTTTGGTTGTACCGGATTAACTTCTGTTACAATCCCAAATAGTGTCACTTCGATTGGGTTTAGGGCATTTTCCAGTTGTAGCGGATTAACTTCTATCACTATCCCAAGCAGTGTCACTTCAATTGTTACAAGTGCATTTCAAAATTGTATCGGGTTAACGGAAATACACAATAACAATGCAACACCTCAAAATATAGATAACACAGTCTTTAACGGGATTGATAAAACCACCTGCACTCTTTATGTACCAAAAGGCTCTTTGTCCAGCTATCAGGCTGCACCCGAATGGAAAGACTTTGCAACTATCATGGAAGAAGATCTAACCTCCAACCCTCAGATACAAACCGGTAACATCAAGGTCTATACAGAGGCAGAGGCAATCGTAATTGAAGGTGCTCAACCAGGAGAGACTATTTCTGTCTATACTGAATCCGGAGCTTTCATTCAAACCACACAGGTGACAGACAACATTCTCAGAATCAATGTACCCCGCGGTCATACTTATTTGATACAGACAGTTGGGAAGACTTTCAAGGTAGCATTGTAAGAGTGCCGTCATTGCGGGTCCGACCCGCAATCCCCTCCAGTCGTTTCACGAGTGGCGATACCGGCTCTCCCTGACTGTCCAGCAAAGAGTCAATGTCAATGAGTCCGTCGGTGAAGGTGAATAAACCCGGACTATCGTCCTGCCCTCTTTCTCCGCGTCAAAGAGCTGATTGGTGATGATCTCCAGCTGTAGCATTCCACTGGTGAGCATGTGGAGGATGTCGTCGCGGGTAGGATTGGTGAGGAGGATCTCCGCATCCATCGTTCGGGGGCTGCGGCTGTCGTAGATCGTGAGGTGAAAGATCAGTTCGCGCGTCTTGTCTTGTACCGGGGTGACGAGGTAGGCCAGTCCGCCGAGCATCATGAAGCATTGATTCATCTCTGCGCCCAGCCGGCTGTAAATCCCCATGATGATCTTGCCGTTTCTTACTCCGGCGTGGATCTTGAGCACGGCACTCTCTGCTTGCTGATTGGGGGCGTCGATGCACGTGCCAATCTCACAGTGTAGCATCACAGAGAGCTGGGCGATGATCTGCGTGTCCATATAACGTGTGTAAAATGTGTTGTAGCTGATCCGGCATTGATTGAGCGGGATGAGGTTGGGGGCGATTGGACGGGGCGTTGTTTTCATTTGTTTGATTTGATTATTCGTATATTTTTAAACAAGTTCCATGTATGAGTCTCACGATAGGCATCTTCTGAGCCTTTGGGAATGATCAGTTCGCAGGTGTCGTAATCAACTCCTGCAAAGGTTTGTCTCGTCAGTATGGGTGGACTGAGATTGAGTGAGGTGATCTGTCGGAGTCCGCTACAATCCTCGAACGCGCTGGATCTGATGTTCTTCAGGTGTTTATGAAAAATGATTGAAGTGATTCGTGTGCATCCGGCAAAGGCCCCGTTGCCTATGGAGATGAGTCTGCGGGGTAGAATGATGGAAGTGATCTGCTCGCACTTTCCAAAAGCTCTTTCTCCGATCTGTAGCACATATTTAGAGATATGCGCACTGGTGATTCCCTTGGCGTTGTAAAAAGCCTCATCGCCAATCTCTGTAATAAAATAGCTACGCTCCATGTGAGAGATGGATTCAGTCACTACCAGTTCGCCGTTGATGGGACGAACGCTGCCAATCATGTTAAGCGAGAGCCCTTTATTGACTATCTTGTATAGGTACTTGCCTATTAAAATTTCTTTTTCAAACATAGGTGGCTCAATGAAATGAATGAATGACACGATCTTTTTCTTTGAGTCTGACCGTGACTCATTCTTTTTAAAGGAATAGATCTTATTATTGCGCAATTGTTCGAAGATGATTACCGGAGAAGTCAAAGATTCACCGGTTTCTGAATCGCAGAGCATAATCCTCAGATCGTAGCGGCGAGTAATTGCCAGACCTATCATTTTGACGAAGTTAATCTTCATTCTTTCATAGAATGGGCCAACCAAACCGATCTCAGTCTCCGGATCGAAGATATTGTCTGCTATCAATACTGCCTGTGATTTGTACTCTCGGGTGATCGGATCCTGAAGGAGACAGACCAGATTACACTGCTCTTTCTTTGCCCGATGGAGCAGTTGCGTCAACGGTTTTCTTTTCAGATTATAACCGGCTTCTGACAGAAGCCTTTTTATGTATTTGACTATTGTAATCAATTTGCAACCCTCATTACTTTCAATATACACCGCTGTACTATGCGCAAGATCATTAAAGGCTACAATATCTTGAATGGATTTGTGTGCATTCTTCCGGATAAACTTCAGAAGACTTCCGATTTGGGGTACTAAAAGCTCAACAGAGACAAGTTCGTTAAAATGTAAGGGATCAAGTGTTGTTAATTCAAGTTGTAAATACTGGTTTAAAAGTGGAATAACAGGGAGTTGTGGCTCTTCCGGAGAGTGATTTTGTGACATTAGATTCTAATTACGTGAATGATTATAACAAAACTACGCTCTATATTTAAAAGAAATTTACTCATTTTCTATTAATTACGAAAATGAGTAAATTTCTTTTAGGTGGAATGGTTTTCTTTACAGTGTCGCTTCACATACTGTGGGGCACAACTAAAAAAATATCAAAGATGAAAGAGACAAAGTCTGAATCATTTTCCAACAATGCAAAGAGTATAGGAGAAATCCTGGCTACCATGTTTGGAAAAGAGTGTTTTCAAAATCCTGATGCTACCAATGGTGCGGCTACAGGTGCAAGTATCAACCGTGAGCAACAGAAGAAGGCGAGGTTGAGTTGAGTTCGCCGGTGATGGGCTACTTCCGCTCGGTGCTGGACAAAGATCCGGCTCGTGCTTCGCTGGAGAGTATCATGAAAAACATCTGTAACGGGAAATGGAAAGAGCCGGTAGAGCGGATCCGCTCCTTGCGTGCGACGGGCGACAAAGCGGAGGCGGACAAGGTGAAGCGGATGCTGTGTGCTTTTACCACGTCGGCAATCTGCGTGGGTGGTCACGCGCTGGCCCATGTGACGGACTATACGGGTATGGTGGGGTTGGATTTTGACAAGGTGCCTGCGGAGGTGCTCGAGGAGAAGATCAAGCTCTGCCAGGAGTGCGTCCACACGATGGCGATGTTTAAGACCTGTAGCAACGAGGGCTTTCGGGTGATCGTATGCACGGACGGGGGTCAGGAAGATCATCTGGTGGCTTTTCGGGGTGTTGCTCAGTTGTATGAGACGCTGCTGGGACTCAAGTGCGACGAGCATTGCAAGGATGTGAACCGGCTGAGCTTTGTGTCGTATGACCCTCAGGGGTATTACAAGGAGGATGCCGAACTCTTTTCGGTGCCTTCGCAGACGAGTGACGTGTCGGAGCTTCTGGACACCTTTCTCCGCTATAACTCTTTTGAACCCGGAGGTCGCAATGCCGCGGTGTTCAAGTTTGGCTTGCAGGCAAACAGCCACGGATACACTCAGTGGGAAACAGCGGCTTTGCTGATTGCCAGGTATAGCGCGCCGGACTTTTCCGTCCAAGAAATTGATGCGGCAATTGCCTCGGCTTTCAAGGAAAACAGGGTCTTAAATCCTCCTGTAAAATCGTTTCAAAAACAGGAAAAAGGTGCCCAAATAGGTGCCCTTGGTGCCCTAGTGCCCCCTATGCCCCCACTGCTACCCAAAGAGGACCCTTTAGAGGGGGTTAATACCTATGGTTATGAGTATTTTACAGGAAATGCGCCGACGCTTTCAGACTTCGTTTATGAACATTTACCCCGGAGGCTCCGACGGGCAATTGAGCATTGCAAAAACAGGAAACAAAGAGACGTCATGCTCATCAGCGCGATCGTCGTTTTGAGTGCCTGTTTGCCCAAAGTAACCGGTCGTTACGGAGATTATACCTACAGTCCGCAACTCTTTTTCTTCCTCTTGGCAGAAGCTGCCTCCGGCAAAGGAGAAATGAGCTTTGCCGGTAAACTCTTCGAAGCCATCGACGAGCGTTTCAAAAATAACTATGTGGAAGACATGAAGCGATTTAACCGCGTTCACGACAGGTGGCTTCACGACAAAGAGACAGCCTACAAAGACAAGCGAGACTTTGACCTTCCTGAACCTGAAAAACCGAAGGAGATCGAGATGAGCATTCCCGCAAACATCAGTAAGTCCATGATTCATCATCATCTGGATCAGAACGGAGAAGTAGGCGGCATCATGTTTGACACAGAAGCCAACACCCTCAATACGGCCAATAAGATGGAGTGTGGCAACTTTGTAAGCGACCTGTGTAAGATGTTTCATCACGAAGTCATCGGCTCCTCGTTCAGGATACTGGGGAAGATGCTGTGTGTGAAGCATCCCAAGATGGCATTGGCACTCTCGGGCACACCGGATCAGTTGGGCAAACTGATTCCCGACAAGAGAAGTGGTCTCTTCAGTCGTTTTCTCTTCCTCACCCTTCCCGGCAATGTACCTTGGGATGATCAGACCCCTGACTATGAAAAAGTAAGCACGCAAGGATTCTTCGAACATGAGAGTCTGGACGTGCTCAACGACTATGACTTTCTCAACATGCATGCTACGGATGTACGCCTCTCGCCTGTTCAATGGAAGACGCTCAACCAAACGTATTGTGCCATGCTGAAGGATGTGGTGCTCGAGGATGATATAACCCTACAGAGTATCGTGAAGCGTCACGGACTGATGACTCTGCGTATTGCCATGGTGCTGACGGCTCTTAGAAAAGCAGATGACAAGGGTTACCAGCCGATGATCTATTGCAGCGATGTGGATTTTAACGCCGCCATGGAGATCACGAAATGCTGTATGGAACACAGTTTCCTGCTAAGCACCACTTTGCCGGACAATGCGACAGGCATGCTCCCCATGCGAATAGCCAGACAGATGCAAGTAATGTTCGATCTGTTGCCGGATACCTTTACCTTAAAAGAAGCCTTGGAAGCAGGCGCATCCCTTGGGATCAACAAGAGATCAATATACAAATTTCTGGCAAAAGCGGTAGGGGTAAAAATAGAAAAACTGGAGCCGGGAGTCTATCGAAAGCTGTAATTGGGGGCCTAAGGGGCACTAGGGCACCAAAGGGCACCTATCAGGCACTCTTTCGGACCTCAACAGGAAACGAAGAAAGCAGATAAAAGCATCTGTATCAGGTACTAGCAACTTGCAAAAGGGAAAGCCACCCTCCCGCCTTGCCTCCGGTATTCCTAAGTTTTGCCTCCGGTAATGGAGAGTTGCTTTTGAGGGAGGTTGAGGGTTTTGAGGGAGAAGAAACGGGGGGAAGTTGGTGGTGTGCTGAGGGTGCTTTTCCAGGGGAATGTAAGTGATGTTCCAAGGGTGCTTCATAGCAAGTGCAGATCAGATGTTGTTTTTCATGGTAATCTCAGAGCAAATCTGATCAGAGTAAATCCCCGGGAGTTTTCTTCCGGGGATTTCTTTTTTCTGCTCCTCTCCGCTCCTGTCCTTTCAGTTGCTGAGTTCCGCCATTTCGACCGTATGTTCTGGTAAAAACTATTAATAGTTTTTACCAACGGATAGGCATCCGTTCAACCTTTCATCAGTATGTTTTTTCGGCCTTAGAAAGGGATATCATCATTACTAAAATCGGAGAGATCCATTGGTTCACAATGACACATTTCATGACTGAGATGCTTCTCAATGATTTCGGATATATCTTTCTTCATATTTTCAAAATCCTCTGTTTTTATCCTATTCAGGCTTCTTGAGAAATAAACATATGTACCCACTAAATTCGTTTCCTTTATTTCAGGAGCTATTATCTCGTTACTAACCCGAAAACCAACGATCCGATGTAATTCGCCACCCGCCATGTCTTTCTCTTTCTGAAACTCATAACCCATCCAGACAGAACTGGGATTCAAACCATAAAATGCCCATGCTCCTTTATTCAAAACCAATATTACCTTTGGTTGAATCCACTCTATAGTTTCCTTTGTGACTGCTAACTGATCGGCTAAGAATTCAACTCCATTCTTTTCTTTTAAGATTTTGGCAATCAAAGATTGACTCGTATTTCTGAAATAAAACAAATCCAGATAAGCCGAATAATAAGTACAGTTTACCAAGTTTCTTATCCTTGTATAATGAGAATGTTTTGCTGAGCTTAAAGTATAAGTATTTAGCTTTTCTTCCTTTTTGGATTCTACATAAGAGGGATTAATACCTGTGATAAGTATCGTATTTTTCTCCGGTGTAGCATACACATAGCTTCTGTCAATAAGACAACTAACCTCATCACTTTCAAACTTACCTTTATACTTTTTCCAAATCTCTTTCAATTTGTTTTCTACTTTTTCTTTCATTTGTTTTTTGTTTTATTGATTATAAATTTTAGTACTCGGCAAATATAAAACAACTATTTATACTGCCGAACTCAGACGATACTTATTTTCAAACTATTTTTATTCATACTAAACCAGACATTTTTTATCTCTTAATAATGTTGCATATCTCATTGATAATGAGTATATTTATACAATAATTATAACCACACAAAGAAGGTGATACAGACAGAATACACAGAGCGCATTACTCACAACGAGAACGTTGAAAGATTCAAGATACGCAGTTACAGCAAAGCTGAGCTGGGACTTCTCTACGCCCCGCAGCGCAACAAACACAACGCTTGGGAAGCAGTAAAGAACTGGATCGACCGCTGTCAGCCCCTCAGCGAAGCACTGCTCAGCAGCGGACTCACTGCCAGCACCCGGGTTCTCTCCCCCCGACAGGTGGAGCTCATCGTGCAGCATCTCGGGGAGCCTTAAACTGGTAGGCGGTGATGCACTTTGCATACTTCAGAACTATACTACTGATTACGTGTTCGGTTTAGCCCATTTTTGCCTTACATAAAAAGTCCAAGCCTATTGGACTATCGTATTCTGTATATTCAATACAAATCGATTGTAAAATAAGATGTAAATAATTTTTCTAATAAAAGAAAAACATTCATTTTTGCATAATAGAATATGTAACCGCGTAACTGGGACTTCATCATGAGAATAAAGGGATTTAATTCATTTCTGGGATAGTGCAAATATGAAGAAGTGTGCCTCTATTCAAACCTCAACGCGGCTTAATAGTGACGCGCTCCAAGATCGGAAACAAGATCATATCTTTCTCATTATATACGAGGCTAAAACAGCAGTGCTAAAAATAAAAGTATGGATATAATATTTCAATCAGGTGATTTTTATAATGCAACTAGTTCGATTTGGTCGAACTTGATAATTATTATATCAGCCTTATTAGGTGCTCTAATAAGTGGATTTATAGCAATTTGGATTTTTATGAAAGGGCTAAGGATTGAAAAAGAGAAAAAAAAGGATGAATATATTTCAGAAAGAATTGATCTAGAAGAATACTTTTTTAATAATATTGATTCAATATCTTCTTTCATTGATAGGCAAGTTGATGAGATTTCAAAATGCTCAAAAAGAGTGGAAGATTGGAATAATAAAGATTTCACACTTTCTGTTTTTCCAGAACTGACAGCAAAGGATGCGTGGGCAATAAATCAAGAAAGAATATTCAAAATATTTGTAACAAATAGAGAAGGTACTCCTAAAGAAAAGTCTTCCGATTTTGTAAATGTAAGAAACTGCTTTTACTACATTGATGATTTTAAAACATCTCAGAATGAATTAAACAAAGAAGTTTCTCAGCGTTTATATGAAAATATAAAGCTTTGGAATGATAGTCTTAATAAATTAACAAAATTATCAAACGAATTTGTTTGTGCCTACAATTCAAAGCCGATAGAAGAAAACGATCAATTCTTGAAATTTTATACAGACTTAATGGTTAATAAGCAAAGTCAACTTATAAAAGAAAATAAAAGTCAGAATATGTCTATTGTTTTTAATGAACTCATTGAGCCATTGAAACAATATATGAAAGATAATCCCAATAGTATGGATAAAAGAATTCTGGCGATTAATGAACCTTTGCTAAACCTTCAAAATGCATATATCCAAATTATAAGCTTGAGATATGAAAGAAGAAAAAAAGCATTAGAATCTGGAAGAAGATTGTTAGCAGTAAAAAGGATTTTGCAAGATTGCATTTCAAGTACTAAAGAAAGAAAAAAAATATATTTATAAAACCCAGCACATAAACTAATAGCCGGTTCCGTAGTTAATTCAAGAGTTGCAGCCCGCTGCAACTTTATTGTAAATTGATAAGAATGAAGCCAGCAGACGGCTCTATCCTTATATTAACCGTCAGCTGTAATAAAAAATAAAGAAAGATGAGACAACTTACGACAATTATCCTAGCATTATTCCTTTCAATGACTAGTTTTTCTCAAACATTAGAGAATACTAAAATTCAAGACAGATTGACTAAGATTGAAAACGAGAATATTGCTCTAAAAGCTAAAATAGAAGCATATAACGACAATAACTCAAGCATTCTAAGCACTGTTTCAGTAACTCTCGCGGTATTGTTAGGAATCTTTGGCTTAGTGAATATTTCTCAGTCAATTCAAAACTACAGAATGAATAACAAGAAATTATCAGAAATTGAGAGCAGAATAGCTGAAAAGAATGAAAAACAAATCGATATTAAAGTAAACTAGATATTCCGGTGATAGCCACCCAGTGATTCCGGTGATAACCACCCACTCACTCTGCTCTTTTATAATGACAAAATTACCGTTTTTTTCTTAAACTCTCTCCTTTTAATTCAAATCTATGCGATGTATATACAATTCTATCAATGATAGAATCGGCCAATGTTTCATCGGTAAATATATCAAACCACATAGCCACTGGTAGTTGACTGGCAATTATAGTTGCTTTTCTGGCATGCCTGTCTTCTATTATCTCCATAAAGTCAAGTTGCTGTTGTTTCTCCATGGTGGATAGTCCGAAGTCATCGAGGATTAGCAAGTCGGTCTTGGCTACTTTGTCAAAGAACCGTATGATTGATCCTTCCACTCTGGCAATTTTCAGTCGGAGCAATAACTTCTGCATGTTGTAATAGGACACCGTAAAGCCTTTCCTGCATGCTTGAGTACCTAAAGCCGATGCCAGGAAGCTTTTTCCGCATCCGGCTGCACCTGTAATCAGCACCGATTCCCCGTTTCGGATATAGCTTCCTGTGGATAATGATAAAATTCTGGATTGTTCGACGCCGCGGCTGGCTTCAAAGTTTAACTCTTCAACCGATGCCTGATAGCGGAACGAGGCATTCTTTAACAGACGCTCATACCGGTTCGAGTCCCTCTGATCTTTCTCCGCTTGCACTAAAAGTTTGAGCCCATCCATAAAGGATAGTTCATGTACTTTTCTGGTTTCTTCCCACGTTTTCAGGCAACTGACCATGCCTGAAAGCTTTAATTGCATCAATTCTGATTTGATTTGTTCCATTCTGATTCTGTTTTAATTTGATTCATATAATACTCTTTCCCCCTGATATTTTTATGCGGGAGACGTTTTTCTTCCTCTTTCATTGTCTCTTTTGTGCTTTCTATAAATTCATAGGCCTTGTTTTCTATGATTTTCTGCAATGACTTGCAGGAGAGCAAATCACAATCAAGGGCATAGCGGCAAGCCTTTTCAAAAACAACGGGATTGGTTTTCCTCTGTAGGGATAAGAGCCCGTCACAACGTCTGTAGATGCGCTCAGGTACTTCTTCCTTCTCAAAGTTCCGGATGATTAACCCTGCTAAGTTTTCCGAACGTTTTTGCGCCTGCCGGATATAATACTCAGGACTCCGCTCCAGATAATGCCGGTGGGTAGAACACAAATGCTCTTTCTGTGTGGTATAACCGTAACCGGCCGTGCGAAGATGAGTTGCGATACAGTCTCCGTCACAATAGATTCTGACAATGCTTCTTGTGTACACGACCGAGACCTTTCTGCCGATATAACTGTAAGGGACAGAGTAATAATGCTTATCCCTGCCCAGAAAGATACAATTGTTCTGTGCCACCTTCAGTAAGGCATAATACTTCAGATCAAAGTCATCGCAAGGTAATGCCGTCAACATGGAGCGTTCTTCGGCCAGAAACTTTTCTTCCCGTGAATAAGGTTTTTGCTGCATGCGGGTTTGATTGTGCTCTTTGACTTTCTCCGCGATCGCTTTATTGAGTTCATCCATGGAAAAGAATGTTTCATTACGGAGTTTGGCGTAAACCCGGGTGTAAATGATCTTTACATGGTTTTCTACGGCAGCCTTGTCTTTGGGGGAATAAGGTCTTGCCGGAAGAACCACAAACCCGTAATGATTGCCAAAATCTTCCATGACCCGATTCAGTTCCGGCTCATATTTGTCTGTTTTTATAACTGCCGCTTTCAGGTTGTCGGGAACCAATATCTTGGGACTTCCTCCAAAACAGCGTAACGCACAAGACAAGCCATACAGAAACTCTTCCGTGGATTGGGAACGGACCGCCATTACAAAGGTGTAATCCGAGTAAGGAAGGCATGCTATAAAAATCTGAACTTTTACCACTTCTCCGGTTTCTCTGTCCACATAAGACATCGTATCCCCCGAGAAATCCACATACAGCTCTCTGCCGGGAGCATGTTCCAGTATAGCAGAAGGATGTCGCGCCACGCTCACCTGGGAAAGATGATAACAGAACTGGGAGTAGCCGTAGCCATCGGGATGCTCCTTTTTGTATTCCTCCCACAGGGTCTGCTTTGTTACGTGAGGACGCCGGAGCTCCTGCTCAAAATAAGAAAGCTTCTCCTTAAAAACCAGAAAACGATCTTCCGTATAAGCCGGATTACCTGCCGAGAACTTCTTCTCAAGAACAGGATCTTCCAACTTCAAGAGCGTATCAATATCAAATCCGTTCTCTTTTACTTTACGCAGATACTCGTTGACTGTCCCTTTATAAAGATCCAACGATTGGGCTATCCTCCGATTGGAGACACCCTCCTTATGCAATTGCAATACTTGTTTTATTTTACTCATTCGTATTATTTTTCCTGCCATAATAGTATTCTATGTATTGATGATTCGTACATAGAATATAAGCATTTTCTATAAATGAGTGGGTGGATATGCTCCGGAATGTGAATTCTTTTTCACAAGCTGCTTCTCGAAAACAAAACAAACTAATCTTCAATGACTTATACTCCCCAAAATGGGTGGATATGCTCCGGAATCTTTCGCTTCTTTACCCACTTCGTATCGACTGGGTGGGAATGCTCCGGAATCCGGTTCAAAGAATCGTTTGTCTCGTTTAAAAAAACTCTTTTTTATCCGTTTTTATCCGTTTTTGGGTGGATATCTGCCGGAATGGCACTGAATATAGCCCGTTTTCTTCTGGATTATGGCACTATTCGTTCCGGATTTTTTGGGTGGGTATGCTCCGGATTATCTAGTAAACTCAACTGTTCTAAGTAAACTCTCAGAACTGGAAGATTTTAAAAACAAATTGCTTGAAATTGAGATTTTAACGCTCCAAAACAAATGCCCTTCATTGAACCTTCAGAACATTAATCTTGAGATTCATAATTTATTACATTTATTAAACCTGTCGTATCGACATTATAAAGAAACAAGATCAGATTGCCATACAGACCAAGCACTTGAAGGTTTTATTACCCATTTGAAAAATCATTCTGTTGCAGAATATGAGAAAGAAGAGATTGTAAAATGTTTGAAAGAAATTGACTCGAACTTTGACTTTAAGAAAGAGAAAATCAACACTCTGATTAAAGAAAAAAACTAACAAGACCTATCTGTGATGTCAATGAACAGCTTAAATGAATGATGTAACCATAAGTTTCAATTGAATTTTATCTAATTATATAAATTATTTTTGCTGTCCGGTAAAATTTTGAGTTCAAAAAATTAGGGCTGTTTTCCTCTCTTGGAATTCAGCCCTTTTTATTTCCTTTGCAGTTACCACACATTAAGGGAAATAACAATGAGCAAAAATACACATTTTACCGGACAGCCGCTTTATGCGCAACTATTAAAATTGACTGACAGCAAAGAAATCGCTAGAATAAGCCTAGAAGGTTGTCATGACCGTTATATTAAGAAGTTAGACGGCTACTCTCATTTTGTAATAATGCTCTACGCAGTGCTAATGCGTTATGATTCTCTCCGTGAAATCGTAGTAGGAATGCTCTCTGAGGCAAATAAGATCAACCACCTGGGCATAGACTATATGGTAAAACGGAGCACTTTGGCAGAAGCCAACAACAGGCGTAGCAATGAATTCTTTGAGCAGATATATTTCGAGCTGTACAAGAAATACAAGAACGATTTAACGGACAGCCGAACAGATAAAGCTTGGGAACACTTGCTGCATATTATGGACTCTACTACAATAACGCTGTTTTCAAACGTTTTAAAAGGTGCCGGTCGCAATCCAAAGCATGGAAAGAAGAAAGGAGGCATAAAGGGGGTCTGTTCAATAAACTGTGTCAGTAAGTATAAAAATCATTATATTTACCGCATAAAGAGCATTATTATGAGCAATACAGAAGAATTTGATTACAAAGAATTTGAGAAAGAAGCATTATTAAAATTGAAGCAAGGCGTTAACCTTGAAGGAGAGAACGGTATATTAGCCCCTCTTCTAAAACGTTTACTGGAAGCGGGTTTGCAAGGAGAGCTAGCCGGTCATTTGTCAGAACCACATCAAGCCAACAACCGTCGTAACGGATTAAGTTCAAAGAGAGTAAAGACTCATTATGGAAGCATAGAGGTGTCCACTCCCAGAGACAGGAATGGAAGTTTTGAACCGGAACTGCTCCCTAAACGGCAAACAACTCTTGGCGAAGGACTGGATCGTAAAATTATTAATTTGTATGCCTTAGGAATGAGCTATACAGACATTTGTGATCATTTGAGCGAGATGTATCAATTAAACATGTCTCCAGCTACAATCACAGCTATAACAGACAAAATTGTTCCTGAGGTAGAACAGTGGCAAACCCGTTCCTTAGAAAGTGTATACCCCATTGTCTGGATGGATGCTATTCACTATAAAGTCCGGGAAGATAATGCCATAAAAAGCAAAGCAGTATATTGTTTGATAGGTCTAAATCGTGACGGGATTAAAGATTTATTGGGCATGTATATTGGCCAGGCTGAGAGTGCCCGTTTTTGGTTATCTGTTCTTAATGATATCCAGCGTCGTGGTGTTCAGGATATATTGCTAGCCAGTATTGATAATCTCAAAGGATTTGCTCAGGCTATCGAGGCTGTCTTCCCACAAACTAAGGTTCAGTTGTGCATTGTTCACCAAATAAGAAATTCACTAAAATATGTTGCCAGTAAAGACCGCAAAGCAGTTGTTGATTCCTTAAGAGAAATTTATCAGGCAAACGATAAAGAACAGGCAGAAAAGGCTTTAGCCAGATTTGATGAAAAATGGTCAAAGAAATATCCATACATAATTAAATCATGGCTTGAAAACTGGGACAGGTTGTCTCAAATGTTTGAATTCCCTGATATGATAAGAAAGCTGGTTTACACAACCAATATCATTGAAAGTTTCAACAGTCAGCTTCGTAAAGTTACTAAGTCGAAACGTGTTTTTACGAATGATCAGGCACTTATCAAGTTACTTTATTTGGTGCAAATGAAATTATTTGAGAACTTAAGACCAATTTTAGGGTGGAAGCAAATTATGGCACAATTTATTATTATATTTGAACAGAGATGGGATATCAATTAATCATACTTACTGACACAGTTTATTGAACAGACCCCATAAAGGTTCATACTTTACTCAAGGCCGAAGAGGGAGTGCCTTATAATATCCATTTTACATCGGCAGCAACCCATGATCATGTTATGCTTACTAAACTAAAGCTGACAAATGGGGCATTCATAGCCATGGACAGAGCATATATCGACTATAAGGTCTTTCAGGAGTTTACAAACAACGGAGTCTTTTATGTAACCAAAATGAAGAAAAACCTACGCTACGAGTCAGTTGACGGATGTTTTCTTGTGAATAAAGATGGGCTAGTTGTCTTAAGTGATCATACAATCGAGCTCAAAAAGGATGATATAACCCATATCTCACGACGAATAGAGTATTGGGAAGAAAAAAAGAAGCACTCCTCCGTTCTTCTAACCAATAACTTTGAGTTGGATCCGGAAGAAATTATTGCCATCTATCTCAGGCGTTGGCAGATAGAGAGTCTATTCAAGCAATTGAAACAAAATTTTCCACTTAAATACTTCTTTGGAGAGAGCGTAAATGCAATCAAAACACAGATATGGATAACACTTATTGCAAATTTGCTCTTATCAGTCATAAAGAAGCGCATAAAACGGGAATGGAGTTTCTCTAATCTTGTCACAATGATAAGACAAACACTAATGTACTATATCGACATATATAGTTTTTGTGAGAATCCCGAAAAGGCCTGGTTGAAGATCATTAATCAGCCCAATTCATCCCCTCCTGAACCGTCTCTTTTTGATTAGGGGGCTTGCTATGTATAGTAATGACCGAAATGCCATTTTAATAGGCAGATCGGCGTGACTATTTATACGATTTTGTTTTTACCGGACAGCAATAATAAATTATGAAAAAGAACCAATACGTTGTTCCAACCAAAGATGGCTGGGGCATTAGAGGAGAAAATAACGAAAGATTGACAAAGACGTTTGAAAAGAAATCAGATGCAATAGAATGTGCAAAAGATATTGCGAAAAATCAAAAATCAGAGTTGACGATTCTAAAGAAAGACGGTCAGATTCAAAATAAAAATAGCTACGGGAATGACCCAATGCCACCCAAAGACAAGAAGCCATAATCGAGCTATTAGTTTGTTTTACAGGGGCCCTTGAAAATCTCTTCCGCAATCTAAATAAGCATATCGACAGGAATCTAAAATCCTGACCATGCTATCTATTGTTTGCGTGATTTGAACTATGGTGCCAGATTTGGTCTCAACAGAAATACTTTCTCCGTAATCTGCATTTTCATAAACTTTTGTCTAATTACAACCTTTATTTCACTGGATTTCATTTAAGTGTTCGTATAAGTGTTCGTGGTTAATCTTCTTCAATAATGTTTTGAAAGTCGCTCCATCCGCCTGATCTACTATAGCTCGAATACGATCCTTTAGGCACATAAAGGATGCAGGTGGTTTTATCAACAGCTCTAAACACTGACACTCCGTTAAAGCTAACGGAGTGTGATATTTGAGGTATTGCATTTTTGTTGTGGATTTCTTTTATTTCGGAACAGTTACTAAATACATCATCATCAAAATAAGTGACACCACTACCTATAGTGACAGTGGTTAATCCGCTACATTTCATAAATGCATAATCACCAATAGAAGTGACACTGTTAGGAATAACGAGAGTGGTTAATCCGCTACATTCCATAAATGCATAATCACCAATAGAAGTGACACCACTACCAATAGTGACAGTGGTTAATCCACTACAATAGGAAAATGCACTTTTATCAATATAAGTGACACTGTTAGGAATAGTGACAGTGGTTAATCCGGTACAACGAGCAAATGCAGACGATCCTATAGAATCAACACCATCAGGAATGAAGCAAGTATCTGATTTTGTACAGAGACATGTTAAAAGAATCGTTTTTTCTTTGTTCAATAACAATCCATCTAAATCTAAGTAATTAGGATTCTTCTCTGAAACTAATATTTCTTTTAGATTTGTACAATTCACAAATGGATTGCTACCAATCGAAGAGACACTACTTGGAATACTAACCGAAGTCAATTGGCTACAACCAGAAAATGCAGATCCTCCAATAGAAATGACACTATTAGGAATAGTGACTGAAGTCAATTGGCTACAACTAGAAAATGCAGATCCTCCAATAGAAGTGACACTATTAGGAATAGTGACTGAAGTCAATTGGCTACAAACAGAAAATGCAGCATCTTCAATCGAAGTGACGCTATTGGGTATTTTTACTACTTTCAATAGTTGCTTATCTCTAAACATATTTTCTCCAATGACCTTGTCTTTTGTTCTATACGATTTAGTCGTATTCCACCCTTTAACAGAGTAATATGCTTCCCCTCCGGATACAATATTCGCTTTGGACAGATCCAACGTATTAAGTATCTTCATTTCTCTGATTAATTTAATGTCAGTTCCATTTATATCTCCTATTACAGATAGAAATTTAATCCTTTCGACATCATCTCCATAGAAATAGGATGGCAAAGAGCCGGCCTTTTCAAGTTTCACAGTCATCTTAAAGTCTTTAAGAACTCCATATTGTATATCTTCGCTATCATCACTACAAGCTGTTAAACCTGCACATAACAATCCGATCAGGAATGTTGTAAGAAATCTCATTGTTTTCATTCGTTTCATTTGTTTTTATAACGCAATCATGAAAGTCTTTCCTGGTGTCTTTATTAAATAGGTATGCCCACGCGGAAGATTGATTCTGAGAGTGTCGCCTGTTGCCAGTATGGTTTGTACTAAAGCACCGGATTCGGTATAAACAGATATAGTTCTTCATAATTATTTTTCAACCTCAAATATACAAGACTTTTCTATAAAAACCTAAATACAAAGAATATATTTAAAAGAATACAATGCAAAGGAAGCAGTCAAGCTTGAATTGTATCAACCGCTGTCTGCCACTCAGCGAAGCACTACTCAGCAGCAAACTCACTGTCAGCACCCGAATCCTCTCTCCCGACAATCTCATCGTGCAGCATCTCGGGGAGCCGTAAACAGGCAGGCGGTAAGCGGAGCTTTGATGCTCTTTTGCATACTTCAAAGGTGGTGATATCCCTGCCGAACTCAATAACATAGAGTTCATTTACCAGTATTGTATGATATGTAATCCTTCTTCAATTACTGCGACGCTGCGTCGCAGTTTTGCCATGGCGTCATAACTTATTGTTGCTCAATAAAGCAAAATCGCTTTCTGCCGTTGAGTTTTATGCCAACGAAGTTATTAACAAAGGCTGGTCGGGCGATTTGCTAGATATTCCGGTGATAACCACCCAGTGATTCCGGTAATAGCCACCCACTCACCAGATGTGGTGCATTCATTTTAATCAATGGGAAATAAGCATTGAAAGCACACGATTCTCGCTTATTCCTACAAGAATGTAAAAATAAGGAGGTGAAAACCGTCTTATTTTACATGGAGGGTTTAGTTCACAGACTGTTAGTACTATACGATGTAAAAATAAGAAGACGATTTTCTTTCCGTTTGGTTGAGAAACCGAAAGACTGTTGAATTTCCTGGAATTTGTGAAAGTGTTTACAATCGTGCTTTTAATTAGGGCGAATTCGCCATAATTAGAAATTCAGTCAGATTGACTAATTAAAAATTTAGTGTGAAGGAATAGTAGGAAAAAACTCATCTTCTTCCATATCTAACACGTTGATTTACTTTGGTAAAGATAACGCTTTTTTTTGCATTCAGTCATTTGGACGTAAAGAATTCAGTCATTTGGACGTAAATAATTCCGTCGTTTGGCTAAAGTAAAGTCGTGAAATGTCTGCATTCTTTTCTCATTCATTCGATATGTAAAGGTTTTGAGATTTTCTTTATATGTTATCGTTTGAGTCTATCGAAATCTAATGGTACTATTTTGTGTCTTAGCATTCAAAAAGTTGGCGCTTACTTTCCGTTTGTTACACTCTTGCATAAGTCTGTTGCATTAACTACTGGCAATGGAAAATCAGCTAAGATAGTCCCTGTCGTTTTTACTAACAAGATGCCTCTTAATGTTCCTATCGATATTCCTAACAATGTCGGTAACAAGCCCGTTATATCCTGAAACTCTCCTTTGGAGTATTTGACCAAGGATTGAAGGTCTTGTATTTCATAATGATTCGTGGTTTTTAAATCCACCAATACCTTTTCATCTTTGTTGATGGGATATGCATAAACCACCTGTACATTTAAGATGAATATATTTTCTTCAGTTGATTGTTCAACCTGAAATCCGAATTGAATGCGAATTTTATTTATATCAAGATCCGGAATAGAATTGAGCAATTCAAAATCCATCCGGAATCCAATTTCACGAACTTTCTGTAGTCTTGCTTGAATTTGCGTCTTAGTTGCTTCCATAATTAATATATGCTTGTTCTTTGGGGTAAAGCCATTTTGAAGATAATCGCATTTTATTACATCCTGAAGTTGATATATCCAGATTTGAGACCTGCATCCCAACGCAGATTGTTTTCAATTCTTCTTTTTTGTTACTCTCAACTCTCAGTATCTTTTCATTCAATGCGGATTCAATGCGTGCGATTGTCTGCAATGTAAAGTTGTGTGTGCCACGCATCCATTTACAGATCTCTGTTTCATTTTTACCCATTAAACGGGCAAAGTCTCGTTGCGTCATTTTCTTTTCTTCCAGGATCTCATAGATTCGATCTACTATCTCGAAAGATAAATCGACTTCCCGTTGAATCTCAGAAGGAATATTCTGCATCAAGTCCTCGAATAATACATTCTTTTTCATATCGTTAATCGTTTTGTTTTATATAGAATTTTAAATCACCGGTAATACTCTTTCCGTTCATACTGATTTTACCCTGGGTTATCTTCATTTTGATCAAAGAATCAAGAGTGGCAAGAACCTTAACGCAGTCGTTAAGAAGAGGGTCTTCATTATAGGTCCTTTGTGTACGGGGTTTGACCCCTCCGCTTCCTAATACAATGATTGAATCACATAATCTCAAACAGTATAGACGAAGTTCTGATGTATCAATTGGAATAGCTCCTACACCATCATTCATCTTGCTCTCGCGTCGGAAATATCTTTCTAAGACCCCATGAATGGATAAATTCTTTAGTACGGCTAAAATCTTTTGTAAATCCGGTAAGTGTTTGGACGATGAAAAGGTGGAAAGGAATTTGTCAAATTCAGTATCTGACTCTCCATCAAAATGAATCGTATAGAAATTGACTTTATCATATTCTTTGTATAAATCTAAGGTAAACCTTCGCTCCATCTTTACTTATAAGTTAAGTTCTGCAAAAGTAGGGTAAGTTGTTTATAAAACAAGCGGTATTGAGTTTATTCTAAATCAGATTACATATTTTTAATCTTTCGATGATTAGACGGATTATTGTGTAGCGTATCAATTGGTGCTTCGGCCCAATCCGAAAAACATACTGGCTGTCAAGAAGTATTATGCGTCTGTAAAAAATAGCGGGACTACTGAGTTTGAATCGTTGTGTACTACCATCTCCGACCGTGGTACGTGTATCAAGGGGGATCTGAGTGTTTGAGGTTCTATCAATCTTCTTCTATGATAGTTGCAAAGTCGCACCATCCTTCTGCCCTACTATAGCTTGAATAAGAATCTTTTGACACATAAAGTGTACAGGCATTTTTATCAATTCCATTAAATACAGAGCTTTTCACCTTTTGATTTATTGCATTCATAGTGTGGATTTCCTTAAATTCGCAGCAACCAGCAAATGCCTGATCTCCCAGTAATAAGCATATTAGTACCAGGAAGGATCTGAGAGTCATTAGTTGTTTCATATTTATTCTCACTAGTGTCCACTAAAAACGGCTTATTATTAGTCGTATCTAACAGATTGACTGAAACTTATATTGGAATTTCCTGCGTGACGATTTCAATTGATTTAAAGTCGTTTCTCGTTAAATTATTATTTGTAATCACTTGATATTCAGGCCTCAACTAATGTTCAACAATAAACAAAATTATTTTAGTGGACACTAGTGATTTATTCTAATTGCAAATATACATGGCTTTTTTATAAAAACCTATGCACAAAGAAATAAGTTGTAAATAATTTTTATAATAAAATAAAAACATTCATATTTGCATAATAAATTAGGTAATCGCGTAACTGTGACTTGGATAAGTTGATTAATTTATGACTTAGAAGTGAGGCTCCATTATAAAAAACATGATACAATCAATTATGAAAACATTTTTTCTTTTAATTTTGTCGCTTTTATTAGTGGCTAGTTTCCCATGTATTGCTGCAACAAATTACAGCATTTCTTTTACAGGGACTGGGGCGAGTACTACCGTTGGTGATGTAATTGTTCAAAATCTCACACAAGGTACTTCAGTTACCGTAACTGCCGGAAACGTTTTGAACTTATCGGTTGAATCAACCGCAGTAGAACAGCAAAATGCCAACGATGAAAACATTCGTGTCTATCCTGGCACTTTGGAAGGAGAATCTATTTTGTCATTCTTTTCAATAAAATCCGGTAATGCACAAATCAATGCCTATAGTCTTGATGGCAGAAAGATAGCCGGAATAACAACTATTCTGCCAGATGGTGAAAATTCATTTAAACTTTCGCTTCCAAGCGGGTCTTATGCCATTCAGGTAACAGGAAATGGATACTCCTACAATGTCAAAATGATAAATCAAAGTACTAAACATAGTAACCCTGAAATAACTTATATTGGTGATGCAACACCTTTTTCTTCCGCCTCGCAACAAAGTAGAAGTTCCGCCCTTGCTACTAATACAATGATATATAATGTAGGAGATCTTTTGCTTTACAAAGGCACTTCTGGCATTTATAGCACTATTGTAGTCGATTCGCCTACTGCCAGTAAAACTACGAATTTTGATTTTGTAGCTTGTACGGATGCAGATGGTAACAACTATAGTGTTGTAAAAATTGGTACACAAACATGGCTTGTTGAAAATCTTAAAACAACAAAATATCGAAATGGTGATTTATTAGGAACCACCACACGAAATGTCTCGATGGAAACTACTCCGAAATATCAATGGACTTATGGTGATGCAGCTACTTTTGGCCTGTTGTATACTTGGGATGCAATAATGGATAACCGAAATATTTGTCCTGTTGGTTGGCATATACCAACGAACGATGAATGGGATTTATTAGCGGCTGAAACCATGTATTCTGCTTCTCCTCTTAAAGAAACAGACAATTCTCATTGGGTAACAAACTCTGGTTCAAATACGACAGGATTTACGGCTCGACCGAATGGATACAGAAATGGTGGCGGTTTTACTTATTTATTAGGTGCAGGTGCGTATTGGTGGTCATCAACGGAAGCACCAACAGCAGGAACTGCTTGGACGCGCCTCATGAATAGTACGGATAACTCCTTTTATAAAATGGCCAATTATAAATGTGCCGGACTAGGTGTTCGTTGTGTTAAGGATTAAGTGTAGGAAAAAACTCATCTTCTTCCATATCTAACACGTTGATCTACTTTGACAAAGTCAACGTTGTTTTTTGCATTCAGTAATTTGGACGTAAATAATTACGTCGTTTGGCTAAAGTCGTGAAATGTCTGTATTCTTACTCTCCTTTTATTATTTGGTATAATGGTATCTCATGGAAAGAACGAAGATTTCGATTAGATCATCGTGTACAGAATAAATGATACGGTGTTGTGAATTAATCCGTCTTGACCAACACCCGGATAAGTTGCCCCTTAACGGTTCCGGCTTTCCTATACCTGAAAAGGGATGCTCTTCCATATCTCTCAGTAAGGATGTGATTTTGTTCATCAGGTCTTTATTGCCACTCTTTTTCCAATACGCTATGTCCTCTAAAGCTTGCTCAGAGTATGTTATTTCCATAAATCCTCTGTTTTGATCTTTTTGCCTTTGCCTTCACTGATTTCTTTTCTTGCTTCTTTGATACGCTCAACCATGACCGGCGAAGAATTGATATATTCTGTTTCCTTCAATGCGTTGTATTCGTCAAGAGAGATAAGTACTACTCCGTTACCGTTTCCGCGATTGACTACAACGGTCTCACTATCGTCAATGACTGAATCAATGTAACCTTTGAGATTGTTTCTCAAATCTGAATAATTGGATATTTTCATACTTCTATCTTTTATGCGTACAAATATAAGTACTTAATATTGTACTTGCAAATGTTTTGGAGATCTTCTTGGGAACAATTAAACAATCCTTCTTTTAAGGGGGTCGAAATCGATCCCCGGTAATTTATCTTCCACATAAACATAATAGAATCCGTTTTCATTCTTTATCCCTGCTTATCTCGGCTCAACTCGGCTCAACGCGTATCGCTCCTATCTGCCTGTCGTATCTTTGTATCGCTGCCGCAAGGATCCACGGCGCAGAGGTTTCTTATTTATTCATCTTTAAATTTAGTGTATTATGAGTGTAGCGTATCAATTGGTGCTTCGGCCCAATCCGAAAGACAGACTGGCTGTCAAGAAGTATTATGCGTCTGTGAAGAACAGCGGAACTACTGAGTTTGAATCGTTGTGTACTACCATCTCCGACCGTGGTACTTGTATCAAGGGAGATATCCAGGCGGCTCTCGACGGACTGATCTTCTCCATGAAGCAGGGACTGGCAGAGGGACGTATCATACAGCTGGGTGAGTTTGGCAATTTCCGTATGAGTGTGGGTGGAACGGGTGTGGAGGACTCTGCTGACTACTCTACATCGATGATCCTTCGTAAGAAGATCATCTTCACTCCGGGCAAACTCCTGAAGGATATGTTGAAGACCATCGCGTTCAAGTCTGCCGGGGTCAAGGTGCCGGAAGTGGTCGTCGAACCGTAATCGGTAGTTGGGTATCATGAGTGCAAAAATCAAAGTGATCTTCGAATGGCTGATTGCCATCCTTCGTCTGTTCAAGAGTGATCCGGCAAAGGCTCGGGAATTTACCGAACTGGTGACTGACCAGTATGACTACCTGGTAGTGCAGATAGAGAAGTTTCAGAAGGATTACTTCGAACTGTGTGAGCGCATCAAATTGCTCTATACCGAGATCAGCGGACTGCGGGAGGAGATGAGCAAGAATGCGGGCTTGAAGTGTAATGTGACGGATTGTAACACCCGTGTTTCGGGTTAATTGACTGGAGGGGGCTTTCTTGCTGCAAGGCGGGAAGGTCCTCTTCTTTTTTACTTCTATAAAAATTATCATCGTGAGAATAATCAATAAGATCATCATCCACTGTTCGGCTACACGCTCGGATATGGATTTTTCCGAACAACAGTTGGAGTCTGCACATCAGTTGCGCGGATTCAGAGAGTGTGGGTATCATTTTTATGTGCGTAAGAGCGGCATCATCTCAGATATGAGGGATGTGTCTGTGCCGGGTGCGCATTGCAAAGGGCATAATGAGGATTCGATCGGTATCTGCTATGAGGGCGGACTGGCTCCTGATCGTACTCCTGCCGACACACGTACCTTCAAACAGAAATATGCGATGCGTTCGCTGGTGCGCTGTCTGTTGCAGGATTACCCGGGTGCACAGGTGTATGGTCACCGGGAGCTCTCTCCGGATCTGGATGGCAATGGCACGATCACGCCCAATGAGTGGCTGAAAGAGTGCCCGTGCTTTGAGGTGGCTGAATTGCGCAGCTCTCAGCAGAAGTTATTGCCTCCGGGTAGTCCTTGTGCCGCAGGTGCTATGGTGACAAACTGATATCAATAGGTATTGTACCGATGTTCTTCGGCATGAGTCGGTACAGTGGCTTGCCGGAGAGGTCGAAGATCTGAAGGAGGGTGACCAGACTAAAAGAAACACAGGAATGGATGAAAACTAAAAATAAAAAACCAAATATCCGAAATAAATAACTATTTTCGCCTCGAGAAAAGTGTACACTTTTCAGTTGTTATTTACACACGAAAAACACATGATGAATTCAACTAAAAATCAAAATTCAGTTTTTTCCGATTCAAAAAATCACTACGAAATACTCGATGGACTTCGTGGAGTTGCGGCTTTTATGGTAGTTGTATTTCACCTTCTGGAGGCTTTTTCCGGAGGCAATCATCTAAAGCAATTAATGAATCATGGTTACTTAGCTGTTGATTTTTTCTTTGTTCTTTCTGGTTATGTAGTTGGTTATGCCTACGATGATCGCTGGGGTAAGATGTCTTTAGGCGATTTTTTCAAACGTCGTATTATCCGACTTCATCCAATGGTTATTATGGGTATGATTATTGGGGCAATAGGATTTTATTTCAGTGCTTCCCCTATTGTGTTTCCCGGAATTAGCGAAGTACCTGTGTGGAAGATGTTGATTGTTATGGTCATTGGTTTTACATTGATTCCTGTACCTACATCAATGGATATAAGAGGTTGGAGTGAAATGCATCCGCTTGATGGTCCTGGTTGGTCACTTTTCTTCGAGTATATTGCTAACATTTTATATGGACTATTTATCCGGAAATTCTCTAATAAAATGCTCGCATTATTAGTTTTCATAGCAGGCTGTGCATTGATACACTTAGCTGTAACAAGTCCCAACGGCGATGTCATAGGAGGTTGGTCTATTGATGCCACTCAATTACGCATTGGTTTTACCCGTTTGATGTATCCATTTTTTGCGGGACTATTGCTTTCACGAATTGTGAAACCAACACAAATTAAAAACGCATTCTTGTGGTGCAGCTTATTGGTAATAATTATCCTTTCGTTTCCAAGAGTTGGAGGAGAGCATCATCTTTGGATGAATGGACTTTATGACTCTTTATCAATCATATTCCTATTTCCATTGATAGTTTTTATTGGTGCAAGTGGAGAAGTGAAAGGAAAATATTCATCTAAGATATGTAAGTTATTAGGTGATATATCTTATCCATTATATATCACTCATTATCCATTAATATACATTTTCACTGCTTGGGTTGTTGATAATCATATTCAGATGCTCAATGCTTGGCCTGGTGCATTGTTAGTCCTCTTGTCATCCATAACAATATCATATATTTGCTTGAAACTCTATGACGTACCAGTACGAAGTTGGTTAGCAAAAAGATTTATAAAAAAAGCTGTAAAATAATTGACACGATTCTAAAATTAATTTGATATGAAAAAAGTATATGATCGTAGATTTTTAGGAATGCTTGGATTCTTGGGTTTTTTGGGATTTTTGGGATTCTTAGGATCTACAAACTACCAGCAGTTTGCCAATATTGCATGGCTTGCATCGTTTGCCGCCTTTGCCCTACTCGTATTTATCCCTCGTAATGAATCAAATGTGAATCCACGCTATCAGCTTAAAAGTACAAAAGAGATTTTTATGGCTTTAACCGGACAAAAATAGAGAAGATAGGTGTTGAATAAGTCACATTATTAAAATAAAGCAGAAGTACTATCAGGACTCCTGAATGCCGTTTCTTGGGTGGGTATACTCCGTTTTGACCGAACTATAATCTTTGCACGTTCATTCGATATGTAAAGGTTTTGCGATTTTCTTTACATGTTATCCGTTTGATTCTATCGAGTCGACAAGCTCTGAATCTCGTGGAAAGCAGTCAAGCCTGACCTGAAAGGACTCGGTAAACCCTATAGAGTTGCCAAACTCAGATACATTCGTTGCGAACGATAATCCCTCTTTCTTCCAGCACTTTTTTTAGTTCGAACCAGGTCTCGTTTCTAAGTGTGCAAGCAGGGAAAAGGCTGTTTTGGAAATCTTTTGTTATAATCCTCAGACAGTTTGGCATCTTCCCACGCGTCTCAAAGACTACTTCTTTTATATTGTCTATCCTGTACAGCCTTTTCTGCCAAATGAGGTTATGATTTTTGATAACGAAATGATCGCGTGATACTCCAAAGTAATTCATGAACCAGGAATTAAATGCAATCCAGGCTAATCCAAAAATGCCAAGAATAATTAGGGTTCCTGTTGGTAGTAGCGTCTGTTTTATAAAAAGCAGAGCGACAAGATATCCGAGAGAACCCCATAACAAAAGCCCACGGAAAGAGAGGAATTGATTTCCTTTATAATACGCAACTTGTGCATATCCCAGTTCAGCTGAATCAATCCGGGTATTATTAAGTTCGACAAAGTCTTTCTTGTTGATTACGACTTGCTCCAGGAATGACTTTAATTGCCACGAGTTGGAATACATATCATCATAGATGTATTTTTTGGTCCCATCATTAAATTCGATAGAAGCTCCTTCAGTCGGGTAGACAAAAATGTATTTTAATGGTTTCTTTCCAGTCAACACGATATTTCTAATATCTGCTACATTGTATATCTCCTTCGAACCAAATCTTATTGTGTTCTTGTCTATCGTAATTATGGGGGCATTTTTGAAGAGCATCCAAACAGTATAAATGGCAAGTGAATACAATAAGAAAGGAACCACCGGCAATAAATATTCTCTTCCTTCAAAGATGTGACCGCTATTAAGCTTAGCTATAAATTGCCAAAGAACTAAGGTTGCAATTCCGACGTAAAATATAAACGAAAAAACTAAGAGAAAATAGAAGTTGCGTTTGTGTCGCTTTGTTGTCATTGTTGTCATTGTTGTCATACAAGATTATTTGTTGCTTTAACCCGGAAACCCGGGCTGTTATTTGTTTTATAAAGTGAACTTGAAAGTCTTTCCTGCTGTCTTGATCAGATAGGTATGCCCACGGGGAACATTGATTTGGACAATGTCACATGTTGCCTGTATGGTTTGAACTAAAGCTCCTGATTCGGTATAGAGCAAGATCTGTTCTCTAGGTTTAGCACCTTCAATTACGATTGCTTCTGCCTCTGTATAGACCTTGATGTTGCTTGATTGAATCTGAGAGGTAGAGGTTATATCTTCTTCTATGATATTTACAAAGTCGCCCCATTCTATTGCAGCCCGATAGGCCGAATAAGAACCTTCCGGCACATAAAGAGTACAGTTTGTTTTATCAATTTCTAGTAAAGCGTTAAATCCCATAATTTGAGGGTTTGCATTTTTATTGTGTATTTCCTTTAATGTTATACATCTAGCAAATGCACCAATACCCATTGAAGTCACACTATTAGGTATTGTGATAGAAGTTAATCCGCTACAAGTAGCAAATGCACCTTCACCAATCGAAGTGACACCTTCAGGGATAGTAACTGAAATCAATTCGCTACAACCAGAAAATGCATAAGTACCAATTGAAGTGACACTATTGGGGATAGTGATGGATATTAATTTTATACAATTAGTGAATGAATGTGCAGCAATTGAAGTGATACCATTACTTATCGTGACAGAAGCTAATCTGCTACAAATAGCAAATGCACCTTCGCCAATCGAAGTAACACTATTGGGGATAGTGATAGATGTTAATGCAGTACAACCAAAAAAGGCATAAGTACCAATTGAAGTGACACTATTAGAAATAGACACAGAAGTTAATCCTTTGCAACCCCAAAATGCATAAGAACCAATTGAAGTGACTTTATCTGGGATAGTGATGGATGTTAATCGGCTACATCGATTAAATGCCCAACCACCAATTGAAGTGACACTACTAGAAACAGTGACAGAAGTTAATCCGCTACATTCTTCAAATGCACCATCACCAATTGAATTGACACTATTAGGAATAGTAATGGAAGTTAAACCGCTGCAATATGAAAATGCGTTATTATCAATCGAAGTGACACTGTTGGGGATAGTAATGGATGTAAGTCGAGTAAAATGAAACATAAACTTACCCATAATATTATCATCTGAAGTATGATAAAAATTATTATTAATGTCATAGTAATAATAATCTCCTCCCTTCACAATATTAGCTCCTGAAATATCAAGGACGGAAAGCTTCCCGGAAGTTGCATCTCCATCCACATCCCAGCCTGCCATCTCCCGAATGAAACGGATATCCGATCCATTCAGATCTCCTGTCAACGTGAGACTGGTAATAAGATCTTTCTCATTACTTGCAATATAGGAAGAAAGAGTGCCAGCAGTCTCAACATGGATGGTTACTACATCAGCATGTAAGTTAAGTCCCAGAAATAAGCTTGCTATTACTAGTAAGGATCGAAGGGTCATTTGTTGTTTCATGATATATTTAATGGATACGGCAAACGTTTTTAATATACAGTAAATAGTTTATTATATTTATTTATAGTACAAAGGTACACGACTTTTCCATAAAAACAGATGTGCAAAAGAAATAATTGCAAAGATTGGCGATTGGGTAATTGGTGTTGGTTCAGCCTAAGCTGAGGTAAGCAAAGGAAAATTTGAGTCAGATTCAAACAAATTAGTTTATGCGATGAAAATTACCGTAAAAAAAAACGAGCAATTAAAAATATATTTATATTTGCAACTGTTATTGGAAATAGAAAGAATTTTGTCTCAAAGCTAAGAAAGAGATCGGGAATAGCAGATTCAGTGTCTAAGTCATTTGTCCGTTCTCAGGAATGTAATGGTTGTATTGAGCGTTTTCACCGGCATGTCCGAAACAAAAATAACATTTAATTGCTCGGTTCTTACGGGCTAAAACAGATAAAAATGAAATCGTTTGGAAAATTCTTTGATTTGATAATTGTCATTGCAGTCGTTGAGATAATCACTCGAGCATCTAGCTATTTATCAAATATTCTCACTCCGTATTTTGTATTTATCGATCCAGACAAAGTATTTATTTGGAGTTGGATACACCACATAATTCAATTATTGTTGGCTTTGTTGGCTATGTTGTTATATCCGAAAGCAAGATTTAAAGATTGGGGATTTAATCTTAATAATAGCAAACTAAGCCTTAGCATATTTCTTAAGTTTTCGCTTGGATGGTTCGTTTTGTACGCGATTGGAGCATTTATAACAATAAAATTGTCCAATCAAACATCAGTGTTACCTTTTCAGTTGACGACTAGAAACGTTTTGGGATATTCTGGATTTATGTTTTTGATGCCTGGTCTATCTGAAGAAACATTGTTTAGAGGTTTTGTCATGGTAGTTTTAGGACAATCATGGAAAAGTATTTTAAGTATTGGTAAATTTGCAATTCCGGTTTCTGGATTAATAGCAGCTTTAATTTTTACTTATGCTCATATAAGCTATACTATTTTTCCATTTAAAATCTATTTTAGTTTAGGGCAATTGATATTTGCTTTTGTATTGGGTGTTTTTTATGCCATAATATTTTTCAGAACAAAAAGTTTATTAGGTCCCATACTTTGTCATAATATCTCTGATGGATTAGGTTTTGTGATTATTTATCTGCTTTCTATATTATGTTTTATATAAACTAATACATTAAATGACAGATAAATAACCTTTGCCCAATACATAGACTTTACTTGATAGTTACCTTAGACACATAGCTTCCGATCTTCAGGTTTTTTGCTCCTGGTTTGATTTTGTTCCCTATAATTGAGATACCGGACAGTTTAACACCGTTTACACTGTGATTTTCATCGGCTCCGGCTAACTCGATACTGTATTCTCCTGCAATGGTACCTGTAACGACTATGTTCTTGAAGGTAATATCATGTATATGTCCTGGTGTCTTTGTGTGCATATACTGATTGATGGTAGGCTTTAATCTGATAAGCTCCCTCTGCCCTTCTCCATGAATAGTGAAATTCTCAAAGAGCACATGTTGCATTTTCATATCTTCTCCAGGCTCCAAAAGAAATGCGGTCATTACAAAATGAATAATGTCGATGTTCTTAAAAACAATATCGCGCATATATTCTGCACGGCTTTCATGACCTAACAGGAAGACTCTTGCCCTGTCGCTCCAAAGGATTGAATTTTCAACGGTGATTCGTTCTACATTTTGGACATTGGGTGGATCTTGCAGTCCCTTTAATGCAATGCAATCATCATCCGTGCGGATAAAACAGTTTTTGATCCAGACATCTTGTGCATTACAAGGATTAATGCCATCGTCATTCTGTGCTCGCCCACCGAGTATCTTTACATTGTCAATGAAGACATTATGGCAATTTCTAACAGGCATCGTCCATGTAGCTCCTCCCCTGATAATAATATCCTTCACAACGACATTATTGCCGGTGACTTCTACCATGTTACGGGCATTCTTACCCCATACAAATTCGTTTCCATCCAAAATGCCACGCCCACAGATCTTTGCATTATTGCCGGAAAGGATAACTCCTGCTTTGACAATGGCGCCTTCTGCGAGGTAGAGTGTCTGATTGTCCCTCACTCTGACTAGTGCTGATTCGGGTCTATGAATGCCCGGTCCGAAATAGATTACATCTTTATCGGATGGATCAGGGACAACATCATTTATGGGATTAGCAAATAATAGTAAGGGGGCATTCTTACCATCGGGCTCAATACTCAGTTTGATTGGCTTGTCAATCGTAAACGATATTTCATTCTCTCCTGGGACGTAGTGTTTGACTTGAGACTTTTCCGGACGTATTATTGTGTGTAGTAAGGATTTGTTCGATGAGCGGATTTTAACGACTACAGGGCCACTGATATCAAAACTGGTAAACGAATAATTACCTCCAAAGTCAAGATTGGTGGTTGCTTTTGTCCATGGAGCATCTTGCACCCTGGCAATATAAACCACTGCTTTGATTCCGTTTATCCATACCTCATAATCCTCTGAGAGTGGCTCTACGGGGTTAACTTGTGTTAGCTGATCTGTTTGTTCAGAAACGCCCCGCACGTCTAAGGTGGAAGCTTTGGCACCCACTACACTCCCGGCAAAAAGTAGAAAGATTGCTATTTGCCTGATGGAGATCTGTGCACAAGCTCGGCATGAATGTAACGAATCGATTATCTTGAAAGTCTTCATCTTAGTTGTATATTAATTAGTTTAATACTCAATCTCAAAATCACGAGTAGGCATGAAATCGACTTTTTGCCACAAATACATTTTCTTGTTATCCAGTTCGATCTCCTTATCAGGACGTTCCCAAAATCGTTTCACAGTGAAATCCGGCTTGGTAATTAACTTGTAATTTACTTGCTTTAGAGGCTTTCTCCAATAGTGCGTGGAGAGCAGGATATATCGCGCTTTGTTTGCTTTCAATCGCTGGTGATAGGAGATCATTATCGGCGTTTTACCCTGTATGGAAGCTGAGAAAATGATCGCGGAGGCATCTTTCTTCATCCTATAGCTGATGGTCTCTCCCGTATTGATGTACTTTACTGCGATATCTGAAGGGATGCCATAGATGGAATCCACGGGGAATGGATACAGGATAGGGTATTGTTTTGACGTCCCTGAATTGAAATAATACAATCCTTCAACAATAAATGTGCTGTCGCGTATCTCAAAAGTTAGATCTTCCTCATCAAACGACAAGTAATCCTGCGAATAGCACAGGGTATTCAGAATAACCAATGCGGTAAGTAATGAGATGAGTTTACTCATTTTACTACCTGGAATTTATTTGTTCCTAGTAGTTGATTACCACTGCTTAAGGCATACACATAGGTGCCTTGTGCCAACTTGCTGCAATTCCATACTTGCTTTGTGGAACCCGGAACAAATGAATCAACTTTCCTGCCTTCTAAATCATATACTGTAATCAATAAGGAAGAGAGATCTTTGTCAGTATCAAAAATGAAGTAGGTGAAATCTTTCGCCGGATTGGGATAGTTGGATAGTAAGACATTCTCCTGTTTGGTCTTTTCAACAGATGCTATTGTTTGCACGAAATCAACGCGAATACTATCATTCTCCTCCAAATCAAAGTGTACCGGCTTGAACTGAACTAACTCCGAATGGTATTTTGGCGTGTTTGTACAAATATACAGTTCATTGATTGAATAACTTCTTGACGTTATTTTGGCGTTATATGATCCTTGTTCGTCAATGTCGATATATCCTCCCCAATGTCCGTCATCTATCCAGAAATATTTATTAGTTATCAATTGGTTGTTTAAGCCATACACTTGTCCATAAATCTGCGCCATAGCTCCGCTCAAGTCATTCGCTTCACCCATTGTCGGAGTATTATCTTTATAAAATGAATCATACCCTCCTAAACAAGCAATAGACTGTCCGTTGACAATATTATGTAAATAAGAACCGGGGTAATTACCTATACTAACGCTTTTATGACCGATCAGGGAATCAGAAATTAGTTTTATACAATCGTAGTCTTTGTTTATTGTCAGGCTTTTGCTGAGATTTTTATTGGTAATAACAAGATATCCCCAATAGCCAAAACCTGAGGCAGAATCAAAACTTAAAACTTGGGCTCTTCCACTACAGGTTTCCATGAATAAACCAGATCCTAAGAGTGGATCTATAAACATATTGTTTATTTCTAACGACCAGTCGCCTGATTTATCAAAAGAAATCTCCGAAAGGTAAATTCCAACTTCAATAGGATTTGCTTTTGCAAATACCGGAGTCAAAAGCAAAAGTAACACAAGTAGCTTTTTCATAGTTTTATCTATTTATGTATCTAGTCCGGAAAAACCGAGCTGATAAGTTGTTTTTATAATGCGATCTTGAAAGTCTTTCCCACTGTCTTGATCAGATAGGTTTGTCCACGGGAAACATTGATTCTGACAATGCTTTCTGTAGCTAGACACGGTTGTCAGCGGGCATTATTTATCACTATTTTTTGTTCCTTCGTATTTGAGTTATCTATAGTTACTTTTAATACGTAAACACCTGACTTTAAATGACTGCAATTGATAAGCATCTGGTCATAGATGAATTTTGCCTTATAGACTACTTTCCCGGATAAATCATATATTGCCAGACTGGATTTATTGGTCAACTTGTTGCATGAGAGGATGAACTCATTTTCAATCGGGTTGGGAGAGATAGAGAAAGAGGGATCATCCTCAATGCTGACTATGGAAGTCAACAGTTTGACGTTATACGTCTGCCAGTCAAATAAAACAACAACAGAATCTCTGTGAACGTTAGGTACTTTGATTGAAAAACTATAATCACAAATACAATCACAATCAGGTCCAACCTCAAATGTACGTACGACAATTGTATCGCCGGCATTTTTATATACAGCAGTTTTTTCCTTGCAACAATCGCCACTATAGATACCAAATATTCTCAACGTGTCATTTTTATATTCGAAATGCTTTGTATCGTCATAACTTAGAGTCAAAAATTCATTACATCCACTTGTTAGAAAATCAAATTCACCTTTCTGAAGGGTGTCTTTTATTATAAGTTCTACCCCATAAATGAGTCCACAACCACTTTGGGAAGTAGACATCAGCCTTGGATAATACAATCCTGGCTTTGTATAAGTATGTGATGGCTTTGCTAAATGTGATGTATCACCATCGCCAAAGTCCCATATATATGTCAATGAATCACCGTTGAGCTCTTGCGATGTATTGATGAAGTCAACAGTCAATGGTGCATAACAGAGGGTATCACTCATCGTATAATTAAATCGGGGGTTTGTCTGTCTTAACTCAAAAACTTTGGATATCGTGTCACACAAACCATTCCGACGAGCAATCAAGGAGACTCTGATGTCTTTATCTATTTGAATATTCCCTATTGATTTTTTGGATACAGTGGAATAACGGTAACTACTATCACCCCTGAGATCCCAGAAACAACTATCAGCATCCACGGATTTATTCTCAACACCCACCGTTGCCCACCCACAACGATAATCGACAACAAAGTCAAAGTCTGCTTTTGGTGTTTGCGATCTGGCAGCCACAACCATAAAAAACATTCCAACGAATAGTAAATAAGTTTTCATGATTTCTATTTTATAATTATGTTTCCGGAAACATGGATCCTGCTAATACTCAATCTTCTACGACATTAACAAAGTCACACCAAAAAGCGGGCCACCCATTCACTTGCCAATAGCTCAGATATGTACCTTTTGGAATAAAAAAAGTACAGGTCTCTTTATTAACACCGTCGAAAGAACTATTTCCTACTGTAGGAGGAGGTATCACTCTTTTAATATGAATCTCTTTTAATCCGCTACAATTCTGAAAGGCAAGATCTCCAATTGAAAAGATACTTTCCGGAAGGGTAATTGCGGTCAATCCGGTACAATTCTGAAAAGCAGATTCGCCTATCGTATGGACGCCATCTCCGAAAGTGACGGATGTTAAAGCACTTAAATTGTAAAATGCAAATTTGCCAATCGAAGAGACTCTTTCACCAATAGTGACAGAGGTTAATCCGCTACAACCCTGAAAGGCACGATCACCAATTGAAGATACACCATCTGAGATCTTGATGGATCTTAATCCGGAACAGCCTCCAAATGCATTGTAACCAATCGAATTTATATTATTAGGGATTGTAATGGACTTTAGTCCGGTACAACCGGCAAATGCATAAGCACCAATCGCAGTGGCAAGCTTACCGATTGTGACAGAAGATAATCGGCCACAATTCTGAAAGACACGGTCTTGAATGGCATAGACTCTGTTGCCGATAGTGACCGTTGTTAATTCGCTACAACCTGAAAAGGCTCCTTCGTCGATCGCATAGACAGTATTAGGAATTACGACGGAAGTTAAACCGCTACAATTTTGAAAGGCATACGTACCAATTGATTTGACACTGTTGGAGATGGTGACGGACGTTAATCCGCTACAAGACTTAAATGCATTAGTGCCAATAGTAACGACGCTGTCGGGAATCGTGACGGAAGTTAAACCAGTACAAGATTGAAATGTAGATCCTCCTATCGCAGTGAGACCCTTACCGATAGTGACGGAGGTCAATCCGCTACAACCAGAAAATGCAGCATCTCCTATTGAAGTGACACTATTAGGAATAGTGACAGAGGTTAATCGACTACAACCCTGAAATGCACCTGTACCAATTGAAGTAACACCATTGGGGATGGTGACAGACGTTAAGTCTTTGCATTCCGAAAATGCACTTGTACCAATCGTAGTGAGACTGTTGGGTAATTTGACTGATTGTAAGAGTGCCATACCTGAAAACATCGAAGCTCCCATGACATTGTCTGTAGTAGGGTAATTGGAACTGTATGGTTTGCCTCCATATACGATATTAGCTCTTGACAAATCTAACGTATTAAGGATCTCTAATTCCCTGATAAAACTAATATCAGTTCCATTCATATCTCCTATTACCGTAAGTGAGTAGACTTTATCGGCATCAATATCATAGATAAAGGAGGGTAAAGAACCGGCTTTTTCAAGTCTCACGGTTATCTTTCCATCTTTAACTTCTCCTAATTTCTCAGTTTCTTCTCTTTCGTCACTGCAAGCGGTTAAACCTGCACACAACATTACGATCAGTAATGATGTAAATAATCTAATTGGATTGATTTGTTTGATTGGTATCATTTTGTTTGTTTTTATTACACACGTTCTTACTACACAGCAAACCGTTTTTCATGTTTATTCTCTTTGCAAATATACATTATTATTCAATATAAAACTAAATACTAAGAAATAATTGTAAATAATGCAAGAAGCAGTCCTCTAATGGGTAAGGAACTTCTGGTAATTGAAAAGTGTGGTTGAATTGCCGGAACATTATCGGCTGAAAGAAAGCTGTAGGGTGCGTTAGTGCCCTTAATCACCTAATTGACAACTGTCGCTTGACCTACTGACCTGCAAGTCATTTTTCATCTGATACAATCTCACTCGTAGTAGTTAGTGTTTCAGACATTGCTGTATATGGGAGTGTAAAATAAAAGGTTGAGCCTTTTCCTTCTTCGCTTTCAACCCAGATTTTACCTCCTAATAATTCGACGAAGGATTTAGAAATGGATAAGCCTAATCCTGCTCCTTCTCTTGCTTGTACGTCTGCTATATCAGCCTGAACAAAACGTTCAAAGATTACTGACTGCTTTTTGAGGGGAATCCCAATACCTGTGTCTTTGACATAAAAGGTAAGTTCCTGGTCTTTCTTCGTATAACCCAAATCAATGTTGCCTTTGTCTGTGTATTTAATAGCATTCTTTACAAGGTTGGTCAATATGGAATATAATTTCTCTTTATCAGTCTTTGTACAAGCTTCATCAGTATGTAATCCGTTATGAAACCTAAGAGTTATCCCTCTTGCTTCTGCATCAAGTCTAAAAAGAACAAAGACACTTTTTATCAGTTCGTTGACATTCGTTTCTGTATTGCGGACTAACATCTGCCCAGCTTCTATTTTCGAGATTTCAATAATTTCGGAAAGTATATTGAGCATTCGGGCACCACTTTTTTCAATTACCTCAATATATTCCTTTTGCTTCTCTCCTATCAGATCTGGCTCTTTCAATAATGCGGAAAAGCCTAAGATTCCATTCATGGGAGTTCGGATCTCATGACTCATATTTGCAAGAAAAGCGGTTTTCAGTCTGTCACTCTCTTCTGCTTTTTCTTTGGCACGTAAGAGTTCATCTTTTTGATTGATAAAATCGCTAAAGAGACCGCCGATATGCTTAAACTCACCGGGACATTTTTGAAGCTCTTTGATTAGGGTTGGATCATTCGATTCAAGAATCTTCGTTACTAGTGTTAATGGAATATTTATCCACTTGCGTGATGCAAAATGGAAAATAAGCAGGGTGGTTAATATTGAAGCAAGAATAATCAGAAGCATAAATACGGACATCTTATGATAGAGTTTGTAAGAATCTAATGATCTGCTAAAAAAGAGTTTAGCTACCACCTTATCATTCCAGCCGGATAGTTCCTGAATCTTGTAAAGAGAGAATTTATCAACATTTGCAATCGAATCGGAAGAATTCAAAACATGTATCACCGTACCGCTCAAGGTTGCTAAATCTCTGATAAAAGAGTTATCCCAGCTTTTTGCCAGAAACAAATAGCCACTTGGTTTTGTCAACGTATGGGTTGAGTCAAAGTCTGGATGAATAGATGCACCACTTATCTCAATCACTCCATCAGAAGAATTCTGAAAGTAGTTCAAGAATCGGGTTTCTTTCAATTTTGCCAAGACCTCTTTTGAAATAAATCCTCTATTACTTAATTGGGGAGAATATGCTTCATGAACAAGATTAAAAGAGGTATCAAACACACACACATAATCAATATGAAAAGATTTGATAATGGTGGTAATATTATTATCGAACCAGTCAGCATCTGTTGTTTCCATATTGTCCACAAAATCATCCCAATACGTATAGTCGTAAGCTACTTGTTTGAGTGAAGATGTTTTGAATGTGAATAAAGAATTGACCTCACTCTTGAATAGTTTCTGAGACTCATCAAGCATTTGCTTTTCCTTCTTATAATTCACATAATACAAAACAGAAAACAGGAGAAGTAAAATGACTCCTGTTAACGTTAGTATGAACAACATCCGGGTATATATGCCTGTATTTCGCATCAATCGTTTTTTGTTGTCTTGCAAAGATGTTAAACTGCAACTATAGCTTGCAATTTCGCGTCAAATATATAAAATATTCTTCACATAGACGACTGTTCGTTGAATACAATAACATATGAGTGTGTTCTCTTTGCCTGGAGGCAACTGCTCGTTTTGAGCTTTAACGATTTAATTTGTCAGTCTGAATGTAATGGGCAAAATGAATCTTACTTTTACAGTCTTATTGTTTTGTATCCCGGGCTTCCAGTTTGGCATTATACTGATGATACGTAATGCCTCAGCATCCAA